>JAKSQO010000024.1 GCA_024404095.1 Clostridia bacterium
GGGACAGTGCAACAGAGATATACCGCCGCATTTGCGGTAAGGGTGGAAAGGCGAGGTAAGAGCTCACCGGTTGACAGGAAACTGCTGAAAGAAACCATGTAAACCCTATTCGGGGCAACACCGACAGGAGTAAGGCTTGCTCGGCTTAATCCGACGGGTGGCTTGAACTGAGGGGCAACCCCCAGTCTGGATAGATAATTGCCTTAAATGACAGAACTCGGCTTACAGATCTGCCCGCACACAATCACCCTCACTGAATATAATGTCAGTGAGGTGATTTTATGATAGAGGCTGTTTGGTACGGTCTGATTGCCGCCTTGACATTTATAGGCTTTGTGTCAGTCGTATGCCTGACGGTTATGCACTTTTACAAGCCAAAGGGAAGCGGCAATTACATATTAACGATACCTGAAAATGTATCCTGTGACGAGATTGAACGCCTTGTCTGCGGAGCACATCTCAGACGGATTATTTTCGGTGACCTAATCTGCGACGACGTTGTGGTTGTTTACAGCGGCTTGAATGAAGAATGCTGTCAGGCAGTCGCACGTTCAGCAACGGAATACGGATTGAGATGTATTTCGGGAAAGGAAAGCGATGGAAGCGGAGCTTGTTGAAATTTTCGGTACTGTTGAAGACGTTATCTTCCGTAAGGAAGAGAGTGGCTTTACTGTTCTGGAGCTGTCAACAGAGGATGAATATATAACCGTCGTCGGCGTTCTGCCTGAGGTGAACGCAGGCGAAGAGCTGAGGCTGAGGGGAAACTGGGTAACACACCAGACCTTCGGCCGACAGTTCCGTGCAGAGCTTTGCGAGAGAAGTATGCCGTCCACGGCCGCTGAATTATATAAATATCTCGCCTCGGGTGCAGTTACGGGAATCGGTGCGAAAACTGCGCAGAAAATTATTGAGCGTTTTGGCGATGATACGTTTGAGGTGCTTGAAAAACATCCCGAAAAGCTTGCCGCAATCAAGGGTATTTCTCTTTCACGCGCCGAGAAAATGAGCCGCTCTTTTAACGAACAGTTTGCCGTAAGACAGATAATGATTTCACTTGAGCGATACGGCATGACACCGACAGAGTGTCTTAAGGCATATCGAACTTTCGGTGCGGCGGCAGCCGATATGATAAAAACGAATCCATATCTTTTATGCACGGAAATCGCAGGAATGAGCTTTGAGCGTGCGGAAGCCATTGCCGCCTCACTTGACGAAAAGCCGTCCGAGGACTTCCGTATTCAGGCAGGCGTGCTTCATGTGGTGAAGCATAATCTCAATAACGGTCATACCTGTCTGCCACGTTTTAAAATGATTGCTCCGTGTTCAGCTCTTCTGAATGCGCAAAATGATACAATTGAGCTGATAATTGACAATCTTATTGAGGATAAAAGACTTATCAGCCTTAATATTGACGATACGGAATTTCTTATGCTTCCGCACATTTATATTGCCGAGGCTTCGGCGGCGGACAGGCTTAAAATAATGATGAAATTTCCTCCCGCAGGCAGACCTACACTTATGCAGGATATTGAAAATATCGAGCGTGAGGAATGTATTATATATGACGAAAATCAGCGCAGTGCCATTGTAACTGCGGTTGAGAAAGGTATGCTCATTCTGACAGGCGGACCGGGTACAGGTAAGACAACAACGCTCAACGGAATTATAAAGCTGTTCGAGCGTGACGGACTCAATGTTGCCCTTGCCGCACCGACAGGACGTGCGGCGAAACGAATGAGCGAAATCACAGGCAGAGAGGCGAAGACTATTCACCGACTGCTTGAGGTTGAGTGGGATAAAAACGACAATCCGTGCTTTGCGAGAAATCTTAAAAATCCGATAAAAGCCGATGCGGTAGTGGTGGACGAGCTTTCAATGGTTGATGTTGTGCTTTTTGCAAGTCTGCTTGACGCACTTCCGCTCGGGTGCCGTCTTATAATGGTCGGCGACTCTGACCAGCTTCCTGCGGTAGGTGCTGGAAATGTACTTCATGACCTTATCGGCTCGGGCAAGCTTCCCGTTGTTGAGCTGAACAAGGTTTTCAGACAGGCGATGAAAAGCCGAATTGTTACCAACGCACACGATATTGTAAACGGCAAAATGCCCGATCTTTCATCGAAGGATAACGACTTCTTTTTTATGGAGCGGTTCAATAATCACAATGTTCTCAGAACAGTTGTTGAGCTTTGCTCAAAGCGACTTCCCAAGGCATACGATTATTCGCCGCTTACAGATATACAGGTGCTTTGCCCGTCGAGAAAGGGCGAAACAGGCTCGGTCAATCTCAATAAAGCGCTTCAGGCTGTACTCAATCCTCAGTCTGACGGCAAAAAAGAGCTTGCCACAGGCGGACGTGTGTTCCGTGAGGGTGACAAGGTTATGCAGATAAAGAATAACTACGATATTATCTGGACGAAAAATGATGAAGAGGGTACAGGTGTTTTCAACGGCGATATTGGTATTATTGAAAGCATTGACCGAATCTCTTCAACAATGACAATAGTTTTTGATGATGAAAAAAAGGCTATGTATACATTTGACGGTGCGGCAGAGCTGGAACACGCATACGCAATGACGGTACACAAAAGTCAGGGCAATGAGTTCAATGCGGTTGTAATGCCTGTGTTTTCTGTTGTGCCCAATCTCTGCTACCGCAATCTGCTTTATACAGCTGTTACAAGAGCCAAAAAGCTTATGATTCTTGTCGGAGCGCAGGATGTGGTGCAGGCTATGACGGAAAATGACAGCAGGATGAAGCGTTATTCTGCGCTAAAGCATTTTATGCTATGTGAGGAAGAGGACGAAGACGATGAAGATAACTTCTGATATCCGTGAATTTCTCGCCTGCGTTTTCTTTCCGAACAGATGTCTTTTCTGCAATAAAGTTATGCCGCCGTTTGAAAATATCTGTGATGACTGTGAAGAGAATCTGCCGTGGATAAGGGGCGAAATCTGCCCGTACTGCGGAGCCTCAAGGAATGACTGCAAGTGCGGTAAAAAGCACGGCAGCTTTTATGACGCAACCGCGTCCTCGCTTTATTATGTCGATGATGTGCGTGAGTGTATGCATCGCTTCAAATTTGCTTCGGACAAGCTCGCGTATAAAGGAATTGCCGACATAATGACAGAAACCTTTCACGAGCGGTATGCGGGTATCGCATTTGATTATATTGCTTATGTTCCGATGGACAGAAAAAGAGAAAAGCGCAGAGGGTATAATCAGAGCCGTCTGCTTGCACAGCGGCTGTCCGAAAATCTGAATATACCTTTTGGAGATAAACTGATTATAAAATTATATGAAACCGATGTTCAGCACGAGTGTACCGAGATTGAAAGAAAGGGCAATCTGCTCGGTGCGTTCGATATAAATAATGCTTATGATGTCAGAGAAAAGAACATTCTTCTTGTCGATGATATCAAAACGTCGGGTTCAACACTTAACGAATGCGGAAAAATGTTATATCTTCGCGGCGCAGAACGTGTTTTCTGCTTGACTGCGGCGATGGTTAATAGTAAAATAGAGTATAACGACTGATAAAGGAGGGTAACCGATGCTCGGTGCAAAAATAGGAATAGATCTCGGAACATCCACAATACTTGCGCTTGTTGACGATAAGGGCGTCAGAGTTTCAGAACCCTCTGTAATAGCCTATGACGCTTTCAGCGGAAAGGTTAAGGCTATCGGTAAGGAAGCATATAAAATGCTGGGTCGTTCACCCGATTCACTTACCGTTGTTCGACCGATAAGGGAGGGCGCTATTCAGGATTACAATGCTGTTCAGCAGATGCTTGCCTATTATATTCAGAAGCTCTGCGGTAACAGAATATTAAAGCCCAATGTGATTATCTGCGTTCCGTCAAATGTTACGGAGCTTGATAAAAAAGCCGTGCTTGACCTCGTGACTGATGCCGGTGCGGCAAGAGCCTGCGTTATTGAAGAACCTCTTGCGGCGGCACTCGGAGCAGGAGTTGGTTCTGCGGAGCATAAGGGTACAATGGTTGTTGATATCGGCGGCGGTACAACCGATATCGCTGTTGTTACACGCGGATGTATAGCTCTGTCGGATTCACTTCCGATTGCAGGCGATACCTTTGATGATGCGATTATCCGTTTTGCAAGACGTGAACGTGATATAATTCTCGGAAAGATTACTGCCGAAAAGGTTAAAAGACAGATAGGTGCGGCACGATTCCTTGATGCCGAGCTTGCTGTACGAGCTGTCGGAAAGGATTATTTTTCTAAATTGCCGCGCAGTATCGAAATAACCTCAACTGATGTTTTTCTCTGTGTAAGAGAGCATTTGGAAAAGATATGCGAGAGCATAAAGGCTCTTATGCGTAAGCTTCCGCCCGAGCTTCTTTCTGATGTTTCACAGAACGGAATTGTTCTTACAGGCGGCAGCTCGCTGCTCAGAGGAATTGATGAATATATCGAAGAAAGAACAGGTATACGCACAGTACGTGCGGAAAATCCCGTCCGCTGCGTAGTTGACGGAATCGGAATAATGCTTGATGATATGAAGCTTCTTACCGAGAACGGCTATGTTTTCAAGTCACTTATGGATGCTGACGAATATGAGGAGTGATACAATGTTTATTGAAAAGATAAATCTTACTGACGATCCCGACGTTACACTTACAGCGTATGTATGTGAACCGTCAGAGGAAATGAAAAATATGTATAAAAGACCTGCAATGCTCGTTTTACCCGGCGGAGCATACCGCTTCTGTTCGGACAGAGAGGCGGAGCCGATTGTTTTGGAATACGTTGCAAAGGGCTACAATGCTTTTGTTCTCAGGTATTCTCTTAACGAAAAGGCAGAGTTTCCGAGACCTCTTGATGATGCGGTTAAGGCTCTTAAGACGATAAGAGCCAATGCCGACAAGTGGTATATTGAGCCTGAAAAGGTTGCGGTTATCGGATTTTCTGCAGGCGGACATCTTGCGGCCGCGCTTTCGACAATGGGAGAGGAAAAGCCGAATGCCTGCTTGCTCGGATACCCATGTATTCTTAAGAATATGGAAAAAATACTTCCTTGCCCGATTCCGGGACTTGAAACGGAGGTATCGGCGGAAACTCCTCCCACATTTATTTTTGCGGCATCTGACGATAAATGTGTTCCGATTGAAAATACGTTAAAATATGCGCTTGAGCTTGAAAAAAATAAAATTCCCTTTGAAATCCATATTTTCAATGAAGGCGGTCACGGCTTTTCAACAGGTACAAAAGTTGTTATTGCAGATTCTGACATCCTGAGCAAATATGAGCCTGTGAAGTACTGGGTTCAGCGAAGCGTAGACTGGCTTGACAGTATTTTTAACAATTGACAGATACTGATTACTTGACGGGATTTTGTTAAAATGATATAATGTTTTGTCGAAATAATTATTTTGTATGAAACGTATTTGACGGAGAGGGTAGTATAAATGCAGCATAAGGTTTCAGTAATAATACCGACGCATAAGCGTGAGCTGCGCCTTGTAAAAAGAGCGGTTGACTCGGTGGCATGCCAGACATATGATGACGTTGAAATTGTTGTTGTCGATGACAGTCCTGCCGATTATTCCGAGAGGGCGAAGATTGCCGAATATATCGGTACTGTAAATGCAAGCGGCGGTGTGCAGTATATTCAGAATAAGGAACCTATGGGCGGTTCACTTTCCCGCAATGTCGGTATTTTTGCCGCAAAGGGTGAGTATATTACCTTCCTTGACGATGATGATGAATATCTTCCGAAAAAGGTTGAAAATCAGGTGAGCTTTATGCTCGATAACGGCTGCGATATGTCGTTCTGCAATATGATTATGTATAACGACGCAGGTAAGGTTGTTGACTACCGCGACCATCCCGGTATTGCTGATTTTAAAAACAATACTCTTCTTCGCTATCATCTGACAAAAAATCTCAGCGGAACACCTACGTTTATGTTCAAAACTGAAAAGCTGCGTAAAATCGGCGGATTCCCCGACGCAAAGATGGGTCAGGATTTCTATATGATGCTCAAAGCTATCGAAAGCGGTCTTGAAATCAGATACGTTGAAACCTGTGACATCAAGGTTTATAAACACAACAGCGGCGGAATATCTCAGGGCAGAAACAAAATTGACGGTGAAAACGCACTCTATGAGTTTAAAAAGAGTTATTTTAACCGCCTTTCAAAATCGGAAATCAGATTTGTAAAGTTCAGACATTATGCGGTTATGGTTGTAGCATATCTCAGAAACAGAAATCCTTTTGCGGCTGCGGGTATGGGCTTTATGGCGCTTGTCTCTTCACCTGCGGATTTCTTTAAAGAGGTTTTCGGCTTCTTCGGCAGAATAATCAGCCACAGGAACGAAGAAATCCCTGTTCCTGTTGAAGCAAAAGCGCGCGAAACTGTAACAAGATAAAATATAAGTGAATAACAAAACCTTCCTTTGGTAAAAATTTTACCGTAGGGAGGTTTTTTAATGCAGTTTAATAAGGTTGAAATATGCGGTGTTGATACTTCAAAGCTTGTTGTTCTGAAAGAAAGCAAAAAAACAGAGCTTCTGAAAAAAGCTCGTGACGGCGATTCAGCCGCACGGGAAGAGCTTATCAATGGCAATCTTAAGCTTGTTCTGAGCGTTATTCAGCGTTTTACAAACAGGGGTGAACCGCTTGACGATTTGTTTCAGGTGGGATGTATCGGACTTATTAAAGCGATTGATAATTTTGATGTGAATCTCGGTGTCAGATTCTCAACGTATGCTGTGCCGATGATTATCGGTGAGGTGCGCCGTTATCTTCGAGATAATAATTCTGTCCGAGTCAGCCGTTCAATGCGTGATATTGCCTACCGTGCAATACAGGTTCGTGAGCGTCTTTCAAACGAGATGAACCGTGAGCCGACGGTGGATGAGATAGCAAAAGAGCTTGAACTGAAAAAAGAACAGGTTGTTATCGCGCTTGAGGCGATTGTTGAGCCTGTGTCATTGTATGAGCCTGTTTATTCCGAGGGCGGCGAGGCGATTTATGTTATGGATCAGATTGGTGATAAGAATACCGCTGACAGCTGGATGGATGAGATATTGTTAAAAGATGCGATTATGAATCTTTCCGAGCGTGAAAAGCATATTCTTAATCTGCGTTTTATGCTCGGAAAAACACAGACCGAGGTTGCAGATGAGATAGGAATATCGCAGGCTCAGGTCAGTCGACTGGAAAAAGGTGCACTGAAAAAAATAAAAAGCTGAAAAAATAAAAAGCTGAAAGAACTTGATTTTCCTCTTTAAAGATTATATAATATTAGTCTGTATTATATCGAAAGGGGAGAGAAGAATGAAAAGCAGAATTACAAGAATGCTTGCAGCTGTTATGACAGCGGTAATGCTGTTTATGGCTGTTCCGTCAGTACGTGCTGATTTCAGCGTGAGTGCAAGTGCTGTTGAGGTTGTTGAGACAGGTGAAAGCAGTTCAGCACCCGCAGTTGTCAGCGAAAGCGCAGATACAGCCGACGAAGGCGGAGAGTCAACAGTCCTCACAGGACCGCTTAAGTCGATTGTAAACTTTTTCAAGGATATTGCCGCAATTATCAATGCTGCAATCGAATTCCTTAAGAAGTACGATATAATAAAAAAATGATTTTGAGTGCAGAAGCGGAAAACTGCTTCTGCATTTTAACTTTGAAAGCAGAGGAAAAACAATGGGATTTTTTACGGAACATTTAAATCTGATAGCTCAGATTATCGGCTTCTGTGCTATGGCAGTCGCAATAATAATGTATCAGAATAATAAGCACAAAAACATACTTATGCTTATGGTACTTTGCTGTACGCTGTGGTGTGTTCATTTTGGATTGCTTGGACATTGGACAGCAGTTGCAATGAATGGGCTTAACGTGGTAAGAAGTGCGGTTTTCTGCTTCCGTGATAAAAAGTGGGTCGGCAGTAAGCTTGTACCTGCGGCTTTTATTCTTCTGTCAGCAATATTGACTGTTGTTACGTATGAAAATCTCTGGAGCATTGTACCGCTTGCAGCCTCTGTTTTTGCAGTAATAAGCACGTGGCAGACTGACCCGAAAAAGCTTCGATATCTCACAATTCCTGTTTGTATTTGCTGGTTTACATATAATACTGTTAACGGTTCATGGGCGGGAATGGCGAATGAGTTATTCGCATTTACTTCGATAATCGTTGCAATAGTGCGTTATGATGTGATGAAAAAAGAAGGAAAGACTAATTAAAGGGCGGAATTTCGCCCTTTTTCTCTGTTGTTCAAATTCAAGAATTTCGTAAAAATACTTTTATTTTAATTCGCATTGTGGTATAATAAAATGTAAAACTTTATGAAAGTGTGATAAAATGCAGAAATTTGATATTGCAGACGGTGTACGTCTTTGCGCTGTCCCGACAGATAAATTCAAGACCTGCCGCATAAATATCAGCATGGCGATGCCTCTTGATTCCAATGCATCCGCCCGTGCTGTTCTTCCTTATTTTCTCCACAGACGCTGTGCAAAATATCCCGATTTCACAGCCTTGAACCGTCAGCTTGACGAGCTTTACGGTGCGTCAATTTCAGGCGGTGTGCATAAAAAGGGCGAGGCTCAGATTATCTCAATGAGTCTTACTGCTATTGATGACCGCTTTGCTCTCAACGGTGATAAGGTTGCGCTTGAGTGTGCTGAGCTTCTTGCCGATATGATTTTTGACCCTATTAAGCAGGGCGAAAGCTTCCCTGAGAATATCATTGAGCAGGAAAAGCATCTGCTTGTTGAGGACATCGAAAACGAAATTAACGACAAACGCCGTTATGCAACAAGACGTTGTGAGGAGATAATGTTTGCCGACGAGGCATACAGCATCAATCATATGGGTAAGGCTGACGAGGTCAAGGCTCTGACACCTCAGGATGTTTACGATGCGTGGGAGGAGGAGCTTCGCGAGGCAACCGTTCAGATTACAATGGTCGGCAGTATGGATGTTGAACCTGTTGTTGAGATGTTTAAGGCTCGTTTTGCGGAAATTCACCGTAATCCGGCTGAAATAAAAACTCAGTTCATTACCGCAGTTCCAAAGCCGGAATATGTCTGCGAGACCATGCCGCTAAAGCAGGGCAAGCTTGTTATGGGCTTCAGAACCGGAATGAGAAACGAGGATGATAATGCAGCTCCGATGCGTATTGCCGTTGATATTTTCGGTGGCGGCACATATTCAAAGCTGTTCTCTGTTGTCCGTGAGAAAATGAGCCTCTGCTATTACTGCTCAGCAGGTCTGTTTAATTCCAAGGGCGTGGTTATCGTCAGAAGCGGAATTGAAGACGCAAACGAAGAAAAGGCGAAGAAAGAGATTATCAATCAGCTTTCACTCGTTGCCGCAGGCGAATTTTCAGACGACGATTTCTCCGCTTCGATAAAGAGTATTTCTGATTCTATCATCAGCAACAACGATACACCCGAAACAATCTGCGCATGGTATTCAAATCAGCTTATGCGTACCAATATCAAGACTCCCGAAGCTTATGTCGAGGAGCTTAAGGCTGTTGACAGGCAGCAGGTTGTAAGCGCAGCAAAAACTATTATGCTCGATACTGTGTTTATGCTTAAATCAGAGGGGGAGGTAAGCGAAAATGAAGATCAGTGAAATCAGAAACGAACAGCTGAATGACGTTTATTTTGATATTGACCATCCCTCGGGACTTAAGATTCTCGTTATGCCCAAGGCAGGGTATGAGAGCACCTATGCTATTTTTGCAACAAAGTACGGTTCGATTGATACAATGATACAGCTTGAGGACGGTTCATTCAAGCAGATTCCCGAGGGAACTGCACACTTCCTTGAGCATAAGCTCTTTGAGAGTGAGGATCTTGACGCTTTTGAGCGTTTCGCAAAGACAGGTGCTTCGGCAAATGCTTACACAAGCTTTGACCGCACAGGCTATCTTTTCTCCTGTTCAGCTAATTTTAAGAAAAATCTTGAAATTCTTCTTGACTTTGTTCAGAATCCCTACTTCACGCAGGCGACTGTTGAAAAGGAGCAGGGTATTATCGGTCAGGAAATTGATATGTATAAGGATGTACCCGACTGGGAGGTTATGTTCAACTGTCTGAGAACAATGTATCACAATCTTCCTGTCAGAATTGATATCGCAGGCACACAGGAGTCTATCGCACAGATTTCTGCGGATGTCCTTTACGGCTGCTATAAGAATTTTTACAATCTCAATAATATGGTGCTTGCTGTTGCAGGTAACACAACTGTTGAAGATGTTATTGAGGTGGCTGATGCCGTGCTTAAACCCGTTGAGGGAAAAATGGCACAGCGCAAAATTATTGACGAGCCGAAGGAGGTTATCAGCGACTATTGCGAGGAAACTCTTTCCGTTGCAACACCGCAGTTTATGCTCGGCTTTAAGGAGCATTGGGACACTCCCGAAAGAACCACCAAAGAAGAAATTACAATGGAAATTCTTATGGATATGCTCTCGGGTTCTTCCTCAGAACTTTACCGCAGACTGTTTGATATGAAGCTTATCAACAGCGGATTCGGTGCCGAGTATTTTACCGGGTTCAATTATTCGTGTGTGCTTTTCTCAGGCGAAAGTGCTGACCCAAAGGCGGTAGCCGATGAAATAAAAAAGGAAATCAGAAAGTTCCGCGAAAACGGAATTGATGAAAAAACATTCGAACGCACAAAGAAAAAGCTTTACGGCAGAATGATTATGGGAATGAACGATGTTGACAATATTGCAAACAATATGGTTGTTTCCTACTTTGCCGACGAAACGATTTTCACAGATTTTGAAATCTATAAAACTGTTACAGTTGACGATGTGAAGGATATGCTGTCAAAAACTCTTGACGAGAATTACAGCGTTCTTTCCGTCATCAAACCGAGCAAATAAAAATGTGCGGATGTTCTGTCCGCACAGCATTACATAATAAAGGGTGATAATATGAGCGATACCGTAGCCGTTTATTTCAACGGACTGAGTAATCCGATTAACGTATCTTCTGTTCTTGCTGATTTTACTGTTTTCGGACATGAATTCACTATCCGCTGGTACGGTGCTATTATTGCGTTCGGCTTCCTGCTTGCCGTTCTTTTCGGCGGCAGAATGGCTTATAAATGGAAAATGAGCATTGACAAGATGCTTGACGTGCTTATCTACGGAACGATTTTCGGCATTATCGGTGCAAGACTTTATTACTGTCTGTTTAAATGGGACTTATATAAGGATAATCCGGTTGAAATTATTCAGATATGGAACGGTGGACTTGCTATCTACGGTGGAATTATCGGCGGACTTGCCGCTGCGTTTGTTGTATGCAAGGTGCGCAAGATGAATTTCTGGAATCTTATGGATCTTGTCGGAATGAGCCTTCTTATCGGACAGGGCATTGGCAGATGGGGCAATTTTGCCAACCAGGAGGCATTCGGCACAAACACAACGCTTCCGTGGGGTATGTGGAGCAGTAAAACATATATGTATCTCCACTCGAACTTTGAGGAGATAACCGCAAACGGAATTAAGGTTGACCCGAATCAGGCGGTACATCCCACATTCCTTTACGAATCAATCTGGTGTCTGCTCGGCTTCCTTGTTCTTTATATAATCACACGAAAAGCAAGAAAGTTCAGCGGTCAGATTTTCCTTACCTACGGCGTATGGTACGGACTTGAAAGAGCGGTTGTCGAGGGACTGAGAACTGACAGCCTTTATATCGCAGGTACAACCCTCCGCGTTTCACAGGTGCTTTCTGCGGCACTTACATTGGTTTGCCTTATTGTTCTGATTGCTTTGCTTATAAAATTCAAAAAGCACCCGAAACCTATTGACGGTGTTGATTTCTTTCTTGAAGAGGAGCTTAAAAAGCAAAAGGAAGACAGAAATAAAGCAGATATTACAATAGAAGTTACAACTGACAGCGAGGAGAAAGAAACAGATGTATAAAATTATAAGCGGTAAAGAGGTATCTCTTGCGGTTAAGGAAAGAGTTGCAGAAAAAGTCAGGGAGTTCAAAGCAGAGGGTATCGAGCCCTGCCTTGCGGTTATTCTCGTCGGTGAGGACCCTGCATCAAAGGTATATGTAAATAACAAAAAGAAGGCCTGTGAATTCTGCGGAATACGTTCGCTTGAGTATGTTCTGCCTGAGGAAACAACGCAGGACGAGCTTGTTGAACTTATCGAAAAGCTGAACGGTGACAGCTCCGTAAACGGAATACTTTGTCAGCTTCCGCTTCCGAAACACATTGATGAAAAGACAGTTCTTAATCTTATTAAGCCTGAAAAGGATGTTGACGCGTTTCATCCCGAAAACGTCGGTCATATAATGATAGGCGATTTCAATTTTCTTCCCTGCACACCTGCGGGCATTATGGAAATGCTCAAGTCTGAGAATATCAGCCTTGACAGTAAACATTGCGTAATTATCGGCAGAAGCAACATTGTCGGTAAGCCTATGGCGATGCTCATGCTTAAGGAAAACGCAACCGTTACCGTCTGCCATTCGCACACAGCTAACCTTAAAGAAATCGTAAAGCAGGCTGACGTTATTGTTGCCGCTGTCGGCAGACCGAGGTTTGTGACAGCCGATATGGTCAAGGACGGCGCAATTATTATTGATGTCGGCATCAACAGGGGAGAGGACGGCAAGCTCTGCGGTGACGTTGATTTTGATGCCTGCTGTGAGAAGTCAAGCTACATCACACCCGTTCCCGGCGGCGTAGGTCCGATGACAATCGCAACTTTGATGCAGAACACAATTACTGCCGCTGAAATTCAGAATAAAGGTTGACAAAATTTGACCTTTGTGTTATAATCCGTAATACCGCATATTTCGGGCACTGCTATTGCAGTACAAGTGAGAAATCCGCCCTACGTAGCGAGTCCATAATAAAGGAAGGTTAGAAGAATGTACGCAATCATCGTTACCGGCGGCAAGCAGTACAAGGTAGAGGCTGGAGATACAGTTTATATCGAGAAGCTTGACGTTGAGGCTGACAGCGAAGTTGTTTTTGACAAGGTAGTAGCTGTTGGTAAGGAAGATGGCATTGTTGTAGGCGCTCCTTATGTTGAAGGTGCTACTGTAACAGCAAAGGCTATCAAGAATGGTAAGGCTAAGAAGGTAGTTGTATTTACCTACAAAGCAAAGAAGAACGAGAAGCGCAAGAAGGGTCACAGACAGCCCTACACTAAGGTTGAAATCGCTGCAATCAATGCATAATTGCTATGATTAAGGTCAATTTTTACCTTTCGGATGATTTAATCTGCGGATATGAAATCAGCGGACATTCGGGTTCGGCAAACGCGGGCGAGGATATTATCTGCGCAAGCGTATCGTCGGCGGCTTACATGGCGGCCAACACCGTAACCGATGTGCTGTTTATCAACGCTCAGATTGATGTTAAAGACGGTTATATGAAAATCGTTCTTGACGAAAAATTATCCGACGCGCAGCCTGTTTTAAAAGGCTTGAGGCTTCATCTTGAAAGTCTTGCAGGGGATTACCCCAAAAACATTAAAGTAACTACTTCACAAATTCGGAGGTGTCAAAATGCTTAAGATTAACATTCAGCTTTTCGCTCATAAGAAAGGTATGGGTTCAACCCGTAACGGCCGTGATTCCGAATCAAAGAGACTCGGTGCTAAGCGTGCTGACGGACAGTTTGTTCTTGCAGGAAACATCCTTTACAAGCAGCGTGGAACACATATCCATCCGGGCAACAATGTTGGCAAGGGTTCTGACGATACTCTCTTCGCTCTTATTGACGGTACAGTTAAGTACGAGCGCTGGGGCAAGGATCGCAAGAAGGTCAGCGTTTATCCCGTTGAGCAGTAATCTTAATTTATTGTAAAAGCAAGCCGAAGGAATCAATCCTTCGGCTTTTGCTTTGCCAAAAAGGGACTTTCGCATTTAGATGCAGAAAGTCCCAAAGATTATTTAACGATTGAAACCGTATCAATCATCTTATTTCCCTCAATCTCATAGGTTGAAACTGTAAGCTTTCCGTCTGCAAAATCAACTATTGAATATGTCGGAATACGGTTCTGAATATAGAGGTTACAACACTCACCGACATTGCTTTCATCAATTCCGCTGTAATTACAGCCTGACGATGTGTTGCCGGAGATATAAAGCGTTCCGTTTGGATTGGTGTAAACATTGTCAATTGCCTTGTCATCACTAACCTTGTTGTTTTTGATAATGTATGAGCGTGAATAGTAATGGTCGTGGCCGCTGAGAACAAGGTCAATGCCATACTTATCAATGCTCGGAGCAATGGTTGTTCTTGTGAGCTTGCTCTGGAAATATTTGTGCGCATTAGCGTCGTACGGGCTGTGGTGCATCATAACAACACGCCACTTTGCGTCGGGATATGCTTTAACAGCTTTTTTGATTACTGCGTTAAACGAAGCAGGAACAATGTTGTTTGAATCAAGCATAATGAAAAGCACATCATTGTAGCAGAAATAATATCCGTTGCTGCCGGGCCATCTTGCAGGAACAAAAGTCTTGTCATTCGGAGTATTGAAGTGGTGTGAGAAGTTGGTTGTGTAGAAATCGTGATTGCCGACGCAGGGAGCGACAGGAACGCTTCTCAGACACTCAGGAGACTCAAACATTGAATACTGTACCTCTGAGTATGAATCCTCAACCTGATCGCCTGATGAAAGAATGAAGTCAATGCCGTCGTTGTTTTCAAAAACTGTTTCAAGCGTTGAGTTCCAGCCGTATGTATCGTGGAGATAAACTTCTTCCTTATCGTCACTTCCGCGCCAGCGACCAATCTGCGAATCGGTGAAAAATGCAACCTTTGTCTGATTGTCAGCATCAGTCCTGAATGAGTAAATCTCACTGCCTGTGCCGTCAACGAAATACTGATAGTAGTAGATTGTATTTTCGCTCAGTTCTGAAGCTGTTGCCTCGTTTGACCATTCCATACCGATAAGGCTGAGTGAACGTGAAACCTTAAGCTCTGTTCCGTCTGAGAGATCAGCCGCCTTGCCGATGATTATATCGCCCTTATGAGAGAAAAACGGAGACTGCCATGAGAAATTCATCTTCGTCTTGTCCGCACCCGGAGTGAGAATTATATATCCGTCAGAGCTTCTTATGCTTTCCCAACTCTTTGCCCATTCGTCATAACCTGTTACTGCGCCTGCCGAAAAGACTGCGGCGGAAACAAGAATTGCCGCTGTCAGAATAACTGCAAGTATTCTTTTCATACTTTTACCTCTTTCTTTGCTATTAAAGCAATTTATACAAGAATAGTATACCATAATTATTCAAAATATTTAATCTATTATTAGGGAAAAATTATTGACAATTTTTTGTATAAATTATATAATTATATAGCAATTTATTGCTTGGAGGTGCTTAAATGGATGACATGATGTCGCTGCTCAGGTATATAATACCTGCGATTGTCATTATTGTAGTTTCTTACTGTATAAAGCATCTCCTTTCAAGCAAGGCTCCGAAGGTCAACCCTGCCTGCCTTATTGATGAAACAACAGGTAAGGAATACCTTATAACAAACTGGGAAACGTCGATCGGTCGAAGCAATGCATGTGACATTGTACTTGATTATGCTGCCGTTTCTCGTTTTCATGCTGTTATTTCAAAGCATAAAAAGGGCTGGGTAGTTACCGATACAAACTCAAGCGGCGGTACATATGTCAACCGTAAAAAGGCAAAAGAACCGCTGATTGTCAATGACGGTGACTGCATTTCCTTTGGAGGAATAGAGCTTCAGTTCAGAGTAAAGTGAGGAAGAAAAATGAAATTTAAAAAGCTGTTATCGGTTTTTACCGCTGTGTCACTTCTTGCAGGCGCAACAATTCCTGCTGTAAGTGCGGCGGAGAAAAAGATTGATTATACCGTAATCAATCCGTACGAAAGTGTTGACTGGGATACAAGTGATACCTATAAGGCTTGCCTGCATTGCCATACGGTTGCAAGTGACGGCAAGGTTGATCTCCCCGAGTGGCTCGGTCTGTATTATGACGCAGGATATGATATTCTTGCCGTAACCGACCACGGTGTTATCAATAACGGATGGAATCAGGACAGACGCACAAACGGCATTTTCAACGGCTTCAAAAAGGTTACAAAGCTTACCGACGAGGAGTATGAGCGCATTACAACAGGTGCTGACCGAAACGGCAGAGGTATGACCGACATCACGGGTGGCATTGAGTGCAATATGGCTGTTGTTTCAAAGACACACGTCAACGGTTACTGGACGACATACGGACAGGGTGTATGGGGTAAAGAAAACGATTATGAAACCGCACCTCGTGAAATTGAAAAGTCAGGCGGTTACAGCGTGCTTAATCATGTAGGTGACTGGGTGAATTCAAACAATTATCCCGACCGTTCACACAATCCGTTTTATATTAACTATTTTGCGAATATTTTCACTAAGTACAAAACCTGCCTCGGTATGGAAATTATCAACAATACCGATAACTGCACACGTGCAGACCGTGAGCTTTGGGATGAGCTTTTGCAGGTTGTAATACCTAAAGGCAGAAACATCTGGGCATTTGCCGATGACGATTCTGAGTACAGGGATGAAGTCGGACGTTCGTTTGAGTTGTTCCCGCTTGCCGAGAATAACGAGGAAAATGTTAAGCAGGCTATGATTTCAGGCTCGTTCTTCGCTGCAAGTAAGTTCCAGAAGAATCCTTCAAGAACAGATGAAATTGCAGGTGACGGACTTGTTCCTCTTGTTACCGATATTAAAATCGACGGCAACAAAATCACGGTTGAATGTGACAAGACAAGAGGCTGTGATACAATTGAGTGGATTGCTGACGGCAAGGTTATTGCAGAGGATAACACAGGCTCTTGCAGCTATACACTTGATCTTAATGATTATCAGGATGATCTCGGTTGCTATGTGCGATTTGAACTGAAGAGTCCCGAGCACGGTGTTACTTATTCACAGGCTTTCGAGCTTCAGTATGAGGGCAGGGTTGACAAGGAAATTCCCGAGTCACCAATCCCCGATAATTTCTTTGGCAGACTTTTCTGGCTGTGGTATCAGCGCTTAAGCGTTACATTAGCTGATACTATTATCGAAAAGATTCTTGGCTGGGTCGGAGTTATTCCGAAGTTGCCGGTCTGAGGAGGTAGAATATGGTTATTTTCAGAGGTCTTGTCTGGTGCGTATGGGCATTCTGTGAATTGATACGCAACGGTATTATAAATATGTTTTAAAATTAGGGAGCCGTCATCATTGACGGTTCCTGCTTTTTGTCCGAAAATAACTATTGTATTTTTTATCTGTTGTGATATAATTATTTAAATAACATCCGAAAGGAGTTCATATAGTATGAAAACAAAGGTACAGTATAGAAATTTTGCTTCTTTCCCCGAGATTGATACCGTCAAGGACATTGTGCTTTACGGACATGAGCACGGTCAGGATAAGAAGCAATTTATGTTTTATAACTTCGCGGGTGAGGTTGAGTCAAAGACATTTAATCAGGTTTTTCACGACCTGACAGGTCTTGGTCAGTATCTCTATAAAAAGGGAATGAAGGGAAAGAAAGTAGCTATTCTCAGCGAGAACAGCTATTACTGGATTGCCTGCTATTACTCAATTATCACAGGTAATATGACTGCGATTCCGCTTGACCCGAAGCTTCCGTTTGAAGAGCTTACCGAGCTTATGGTCAGAAGTAAGTGTGATGCAATCTACTACGCTGAGGAATTTGAGGGCGCAGTTGAGATGATGAAAAAATCTGAGGGCGTTGTTCTTCAGGAATATATCAAGATTGAGGACTTTGATTCTGTAATTGAAGAGGGTCACGAGGATCTTAAGAACGGTGCGATGAACTATCTTGATGATGAAGTTCGCCCCGGGGATCTTGCGTTTATCGTATTCACTTCGGGCACAACAGGCAAGAGCAAGGGTGTTATGCTCTCACAGAAGAATGTTGCTTCCGTTACCTGCTCATGCTGCCGAAACCTTACAGGCGGTCACGCAATCGGTTTCCTTCCGCTTCATCATTGTCTTTGCTGGGTTGGTGCTTTGTTCTCAAGCTGTCTTCTTTCCGAGTGGGGCTTTGTGTGCCGTTCCCTCAAGGACATTCAGCATGATATGGCTACATATCATCCGCAGAATTTCTCCGCTGTTCCGCTTGCGGTTGAAACAATTTATAAAAAAGTCTGGTATACAGCTAAAAAGACAGGCAGAGAAGAAAAACTCAAAAAGGGTCTTAAGCTCAGCGCGTTTCTAATGAAATTCGGTATTGATATCAGAAGGAAGCTCTTTAAGCAGGTTATTGATAATCTCGGCGGTGAGCTGGAGCTGATTATCTGCGGCGGTGCATATCTTGATGAGAAATACGAAAAAGGTATGTATGACCTCGGTATTCAGATTATCAACGGATACGGTATAACAGAGTGTTCTCCGACCGTTACCTGCAACTCACTTGATAACTTCAAGTTCGGCAGCGCAGGCCGTCCGATTGACTGTAATGAGATTAAAATCAATGATCCCGACGAGGACGGTGTCGGCGAAATATATGTACGCGGTTCAAATGTTATGATGGGTTACTACGATGACCCGAAGGCAACCCAAGAAGCTTTTAACGACGGCTGGTTCAAGACAGGTGACTACGGTTACATTGACGAGGACGGTTTTCTCTTCTTCCGTGGAAGAAAGAAAAATCTTATCGTTCTTTCAAACGGCAAGAATGTTTCACCCGAGGAGATTGAGGATAAGCTCTCAACTATTGACTATGTTAAGGAAGTTGTTGTATATGAAGAAAACAACTTTATTACGGCAGAGTTCTGGCTTGATACACTCGCTGTTCCCGATGCTAAGGAAAGAATCAAGGCCGATGTAAATGAGATAAACAAGAAAATGCCGATGTATAAGCAGGTTGCAAGGGTAAAGACCCGAGATACCGAGTTCCCGAAAACAACGACGCTTAAGATTCTCAGAAATTACGATAAAAAGCAGAAATAATAGAAAATGAGTCCGATTTTGGACTCATTTTTCGTTTTTATAATTATATTTTTGATATCTACTGCGAGTTGAGCAGAATAATTAACAGTAGAACGGCTTTTGACGGTTGTAGAGTGATTTTTATCAGCTTCTTTGTTAGAATAAAACCGAAAATTCAACGGAGGTGTTATGAAATGAAGAGGACAAAAATTGAGGACAGAAAGCTGCCATCCTATACACGCGGAGAAGAAGTATTCAATATGGTGACGCATATTACAGGCGGTGCATTTGCGATAGCGGCGCTGATACTGTGTATTATATTTTCTGTTTCTCACAAAAATTATGCAGGACTTGCAGGCGGAATAATTTACGGACTGATGATGATATTTGTTTACACAATTTCAAGTGTATATCACGGACTCAAGCCGAAAAGAGCAAAAAAGGTTTTACAGGTGCTTGACCACTGCTCCATATATGCAATGATAGCGGGAACGTATATGCCGATTCTGTTTACGGGGATTTACAGCTACAGTAAAAAGCTGTTTTTAATTCTTATAGCTGTTCTTACAATCGGAACAGCTCTCGGTGTGACATTTACTGCTATTGACTTTCACCGATACGCTGTAATTGCGATGGGCGGCTATTTTGTGATCGGATGGAGCATTATTTTTGCTTACAGACAGTTGCTCGACGCGTTTCCGCACGAGTTTATGTTCTGGCTTCTTTCGGGCGGAATAGTTTATACCCTCGGAATGATTTTCTTTACAATAGGAATAAAGAAAAGATATTTTCACAGTATTTTCCATATTTTTATTGTTGCGGGAAGTATATTGCAGTTTGTAGGCATATTCAAATTTTGTATATAAAAATTTTGAAAACATAATATTTTAATTAAAACAGGTTACATTAAATCACGGAGGTGCATTTTATGAAAAAGTGCATTCGTGTTTTCAGTGCAATCTGTTTTTTTCTTTCGGGAACAGTACTTATGCTTATGATGATAGGATATGTGCGTATCCCAGATGAAATGACGGTAAATGAATACGATGAAATCAATGTCGGTAAAACATATGTTTGTCAGGCATTGAGCTCAAATTCAACTGCGCTGACAAACGAAAGCTCATATATCACCTCCGTTAAGCTCTTTAATATTTTTCCTGTAAAAAACGCAAAAGTAAACGTCAGCAAGAGAAAATATGTAGTGCCGGGCGGCAATGTATTCGGAATACGCCTGTATACAAGAGGCGTCATGGTTATCCGCATAGACGAGGTAACGACCCCGTCGGGTAACAT
The DNA here is from genome assembly GCA_024404095.1 of Clostridia bacterium. Classification (GTDB taxonomy): domain Bacteria; phylum Bacillota; class Clostridia; order Oscillospirales; family Acutalibacteraceae; genus CAG-488. The sequence goes on from JAKSQO010000024.1 coordinate 20,221, forward strand.
CAGTCCGGGCAGGATTGCAGGACTGAAAGAGGGAGATATGATAATATCCGTTGACGGCGTACAGATAACACGCAACAAGGAATTATCCTCCGCATTTGCTTCAAGCAACGGGAAATGCCTGAAGCTTGTAGTTGAGCGAAACGGTGAAGAGAAAGAATTGAATTTTACGCCGGCATTATCGGATGAATCCACATATAAAGGCGGACTGTGGATTCGTGACAGCACGGCAGGTATCGGGACGGTGACCTGGTACGATCGCTCAAACGGAATCTTTGCAGGACTTGGGCACGCGGTATGCGATGTTGATACAGGAGAAGTAATGCCTCTCTCGGGAGGCGATGCAGTCGAGGCCAAAGTGCAGGGCTGTTATAAGGGCAAATCCGGCAGCGCCGGAGAGCTTTGCGGAATATTTTCCAGCGGAACAATAGGAAATCTGTACGTGAATTCCGATACGGGAGTATACGGTGTTATGAATTCCTGTGACGCAAAAAGCTCCGTTTTACCTGTTGCATTGCGTCAGGAGGTAAAAACGGGCGCTGTCAAGATTATTTGTACGGTTGATGAAAACGGACCGCAGTATTACGATGCGGAAATAACAAAGATTTATAATTCAAACGCTGACAGTCAGCGTAATATGACAATAAAGATTACCGACAGCAGTCTGATTGAGAGAACAGGCGGAATAGTGCAGGGGATGAGCGGAAGCCCCATAGTACAGAACGGTATGCTTGTGGGTGCGGTAACACACGTTTTTGTTGACGATCCGACAGAGGGCTACGGTATATTTGCCGAGAATATGACAGATACTGCGAAAAAGCTTGAAAATTTCCTTCAAAAGGCGTCATAAATGTGTAAAAACTGAGTTTTGTCTTTCCCGAAAGCTCAAAAATTGCTAATATTAAAAATTTTGTAAAAAAGGCTTGACACAATTACCAAAAAATGGTAATATATGGGTGAAAATAATTCACGGAGGAAAGACAATGGAAAAAACCAAGAAAATCATGATAGCCGAAAACAATGATTTCGGTCAAAGCTGCAGCCGTGCGCTTGCTTCATACGGTTACAGCGTGACGTTAACAGAAAAGGACGGTTCACAGGTTCTTACCCGTATAAAATATGATACGCCCGATGTGCTGATAGTTGACGCTTTTATGCTTCATATTGATGCGCTCGGTGTGATGAAAAGGTTAAATGAGATGACCGATATAAAGAAACCGATTGTAGTGGTTCTTTCAGGTGTAGACAATTCTCATTTTGAAAACGAACTGCTGTCTGGCGGTGCAGATTATTATTTCCTTAAACCCGTGGATGTTGAAATACTTGCTCAGAGAATCTCTCAGCTTACAGGCTGGAAGAAAGGAATCGGCAAGAAAGATAACAGCGAAGACCTTGAGGTCATTGTTTCTGAGATAATGCATCAGATAGGCGTTCCTGCACATATCAAAGGATATCAGTATCTCAGAGAAGCTATCATTCTATCAATAAATGACACAGAAATGATGGGTTCCGTAACAAAAATTCTATATCCGACTGTTGCGAAAACATACAAGACGACCTCTTCAAGAGTTGAACGCGCAATCCGCCACGCTATTGAGGTTGCGTGGGACAGGGGAGATGTTGATGTTCTTTCGTCTTATTTCGGCTATACAATCCAGTCCTCACGAGGTAAGCCGACAAACTCAGAGTTTATCGCAATGATAGCGGACAAACTCCGCTTACAGCTTAAAGCGTCATAAAAAATATCCGAGGTTCACTTTTGCGAAGTGTTCCCCGGATTTTCTTTATTTCCAGCTTGTTTCGAGCTTATCGCCGAACATCTCTTTATAGAAGTTGTCAATATAATCGTATGAGAATTTACTGCTGTTTACGCCGTGGTTGTCTGCAAGAGATTCGTCGTAATTCTTGAACGGAATAATACGAACATTGCTGAAACCGCTTGTGTAATGTGTTATTGTCGGGATAAGCTTTGCGGACTCAACTGTAACCTTACTGTTGTTGTCATAATCCTTTTTAACAACGACATCAGCAATACCGCCGAGAAGATTGTTTGTCTTATCCTGACATGAGATGAAGTTGCCGAGCGACCAGATTATGAGTGCGTTATCGCCGTCACCGTTCTGACGGTATTCAATGGGCTGAAGTACGTGAGGGCCTGTACCGATAACAATGTCTGCACCATATTCCATCAGCTTATCCATTACTTCCTGCTGTGAGCTGTTTGGCTCTGTAATATCCTCTTCCTGCCAATGCATTGAAACACATACAACATCGGAATTTGCCTTTGCGTTGTCAATCATTTTTTTCATCAGCTCATAGTGTTCTTCTTTTGTAAATCTTTTATCATCAAGTGAAAGAAGACCTAAGTCCGAATCGGAAGCAAGTCTGAAGCCGTTAAGATACTGCGTAAATCCGACAAAGGAGAATGTGATTCCGTTGACTGATTTTGTCTGAGGCTTGAGCATTGCTTCACGGCTCTCATAAAGACCTGTAAGAAGTACATTTTTTGACTTAATATATTCGAGGTTGCGTCTTGCGCCTTTCTCACCCTGGTCAAGAACGTGGTTGGTTGCCTGATTAAATACGTTGAAGCCTAAGCCTTTCATCTCACCGAGAAGCTCGGTAGGAGAGTTGAAGCAGGGGAATGTTGACGGCTCTCTTTCGGGATCAATAAGTGTTTCCTGATTTATAAATGCAATATCCGAAAGGCTGATAATTTCCTTAACCTGTTCATAAGCGTATGAGAAATCATATCCGTCACCGTCAGCTCTGTTATGAGCCTGATTATAAATACTGCGGTGAATAAGATTGTCACCTGCGCACATCAGACGTGCTGTTGTTGTGCCCGTAGGTTTTGACTCCGTTGCGTCCGCTGCAACTGTTTTTTCAGGGTGGCTGTCCTTGTACTGAACCCCGTTTTTCATTCGTGAACGGTCAACGACAATAAGAATTGAGCTGACAATAATCGCGAGACAGAGGATACAGTCAACGATTATCAGCGCGGTTTTACTTTTTGACCACTTGTGAATATCTTTCATTTTTATACATCTCCGTAATCACAGAATTACATTATTTCTAATTCTATCACAAATACAATTCTTTTGCAATAACCGAACACCCTTGTTTGTAGTTTGGGTGAAAAAATATTGCAGGAAAAACAAGCAGATAGGTAAAAAATACAGGAGTATATTTTAATTTGAATTTCACAATGCGAAAAAGCTGACCCTCTGACAGATTTTTGCTTTGTTTAACCGCTTGAACAACTCTGAGCTTAGGATTGTCTGCCATCAGATACGGAGCAAGAAAATATCGCTGAATGATAATAAACCTGAATGCAAGACCAATCAGCAGAAAAATCGTACCGCCTGCGGTAAGTGAGATAAAGAGATACAATTCAATCCCGCCGTAAAATGAAATCAAAACAACAGATACAAACATCAGAATTGCGGGTGAGAGCAGTACAACCGTCCATATAAGCTTCAATAAAAATATCAGCGAACTGAGTCTGAACGCTTTGAATGAGCGTGACGGCTTGAACCAGAAACGCAGACGCTTGCCGCATTGCTGTTTCCTTGTTAACCTGCCCGAATACCACGCTTTTTCTCCGATTGAAGCTGTGCTGAGCAGAATGAACTGAGCCAAACACAGCAGTATCATTAAGAATATAAACACCGCAGGAAAAAGTAACGGACTGATTGAAAATGTTTTTTCTCTCAGCTCCGTATAATCTGCAAGCTTTATCGCAGAAAATGGAATTATCGTCAATAAAGCAGAGCAGAAAAAAGTGAAAGCAACAATGCTGATTGATTTCAGATATGTTCCTTGGTTTAGCTGTCTGCTTGTTTTCCGAATAGCTTTATCTGTCATCAGACATCACCTCAATAGTAATTTTTGACAGAAAAACCATTCTTATTCAAAAAAGAAAACGGCAGTAAAACTACCGCCGTCAGTTATTAAGCTGAATTTACTCAGCGTTGTATGCCTCAACTACTGCCTTAGCAAGCTGGTCGGGACATGATGTGTTCTTGAAGCCGCAGGTCATACCGCTGAGCTTGTTTGAAATCTCTTCAACGCTCATTCCCTCAACGAGAGTTGCAATACCCTTAAGGTTGCCGTTGCATCCGCCTGTGAACTTTACGTTTGAAACAATGCCGTCCTCAATATCAAACTGAATTGCTCTTGAACAGGTACCTGTTGTCTTATATGTGTAAGTCATTTTAAATTACCTCCGAAAACATTTTCCTTATGATAATTCAAAACAAACAATTTGTCAAGTCATAATATATAGCAATGCAAGCATAAGCATCCTGTCACCGCCGTCACTTGATAAAACAAGCAGAAGAGCCATAAGCAGAAGCATATCTCCGTCACCGCTCTTGCTGTTATTACCGCTGAATCCGAGCAGATTCTTTATCGGACAGGCTCCCTTGCAGAACGGTGTTTCCTGCTTTTGAGTCCACGGGTTTCTGTGACCGAAAATCTCGTTGGGCGGCGGATACTTCGGGGGCTGAAATTGCGCCTCAACCGGCGGAGGTGTTACCGGCTGTTCGGGAACGCGCTGAGGTGTTGCCCTCTGATGAAGCTCACGGGCAAACCTTATCGCCTGAGCCTGCATCATATCAAATTCATTCTGCGGAATATCAATCATCTCGGTTCGTTAAGTTGGTTATTAACGGCAAAACCTCAAGCATTTTCAGTATCTGTATCGCTTCATCAGCTTTTTTCTGCCTGTATGGACTGAGATTTGGCTTCAATGCCTCGATCAGCCTGCATCTTTTACCGCCGTCAGAATTCATTGCGGACATAATGCTTCCGAGCTTTGAAAACATTTCGGGGTCAATTTTACCAAAGTCAAATCCACCCATCGGCGGAGGAGGTGGCGGAGCATTGTTGCTGTTTGGCGGTGACGAAGAATCAAATCCGCCTGACCCGAAAAGTGCGTCGGCGGTATCCTTGAGCGCCTTGATATCATCGGGTGTCAGGGAGGCAAGAATATCATTTATGCTGTCCATTTATTTTTTGCATTATTGCCTGAGCGGCAGGGGAGTTCAGAATCGCAGACAGCTTTTCTTTATCTCCGAGGATTTCAAAAAGCTTTTTGTTGTCCTCGGCACTCATGGATGACATAAGATTATTTGCGGTCTGCTGTCTGTCCTGTGCGGTTTTGAGGTTGTTGAGAATTGAAGAAAAATCTCCCTGCTGATTATTTGTCATTTACAATCACACTCCGATGGGTTATAATTTATTTATATTAGAAGCGAAGGGGTTTTATGTGTGCGCATTCTCGTTATTTCCGATTCACACGGTGATTCATATGCAGTAAGGCAGGCTATTGCCGAACAGCCGACAGCAAAAGTCTTGTTTTTCCTGGGTGACGGCGAGTATGATACAGTTTTCCTTGACGGTGCACAGACAGGTCTGTTCGTTCACAAGGTAAAGGGAAACTGCGATTACGGCAGCAGTCTGCCTGCATATATTGTTGATGAGGTGGACGGAGTAAGAGTTTACGCAACGCACGGATATCTTGAACAGGTGAAATATACTAAGCAAACGCTTATTGAGAGGGCAGAGGACAACAAAGCGTCTATTGCATTATATGGTCATACCCATGTTCCCGACACAACTTATTGTGACGGTGTGTGGCTTGTGAATCCGGGCAGTATCAGACAGGACAGCTATGCGGTGATAGATATTACACCTAAAGGAGAGATTATGCCGATACTGATGAAACTCAGATGGTAACATCTTGCTAAAATCGCATTGATGTGTTATAATAAATTAAAATCAGAGAAATGGAGTGAGAAAATGGCTTTTTGCAGAAATTGCGGAACAAGACTTGAGGACAGCGCAGCTTTTTGCCCCAATTGCGGAGCAAAGGTTGAGACAGAAAAGAAGAATAATGAGAACTTTGACTTTCAGGAAAAGATAAATGAAATTACCGATACTCCCGATTCAACCTCGGAGTTTGCTCCTGAGGATATTGAGGCTAACAAGATAACGTCGTTGTTTGCGTATCTCGGCATTCTGTTTATAGTACCGTTGCTTGCGGCTAAGGACTCGCCGTATGCACGTTTCCATACCAATCAGGGATTGATACTATTTATTGTAAATGCTGCACTTATTGCGGTTACGTCATTTCTTAGCGGTATTTGCAATTATTTTGCAATTATTGCTTCCGTAAAGTCTCTTGTACGTCTTGTGATAAGCCTGGTAATATTTGCTCTTATTGTTTTCGGCGTTTATAATGCTGTCAGCGGCAAAGCCAAGGAGCTTCCGGTTATAGGTAAATTTCGCATAATCAAATAAAAAAGCAAAACTTCCTGCGACGAATCGCAGGGAGTTTTTTCTGAAAATCAATAATAAAAAATTTTTGAAAAAAAGTGTAATTTCTATTGACAAACAGGGGAAACTTTGATAAAATAATCAGCGTTGCAGACACATGCGGGTGTAGTTTAGTGGTAGAATTCCAGCCTTCCAAGCTGGTCGTGTGGGTTCGATTCCCATCACCCGCTCCATTTCCTCAGTTCTGCAATGAGGTTACATTTTGCGCTTGTAGCTCAGGTGGATAGAGCAACTGCCTTCTAAGCAGTGGGTCAGGGGTTCGAGTCCCTTCAAGCGCGCCATATGGTGGGTATAGCTTAGTTGGTTAAAGCGCCAGTTTGTGGCACTGGAGACCGTCGGTTCGAATCCGACTATCCACCCCACTCAGTAAATCTGCAAGAACCCGTTCTTGCAGATTTATGTTTATAAAAAGAATATTGGGGAGTCGTCAAGCGGTAAGACACAGCACTTTGACTGCTGTATGCGTGGGTTCGAATCCCGCCTCCCCAGCCAAAATAACGAGTACAACAACAGTTGTGCTCGTTATTTTTAGAATGAGGGATTCGAATCCTGAGAGGGTGAGGAGCGTAAAAAACAACTTGGTGAGTTGTTTTTAGCTCCGAAGTCCGAGGCGGGCACTGTTGTGAAGCAACGGTCGCCGAGGATGCAAGGCTTTGCGCCGCAAAGACTGTTTCCCGCCTCCCCGGCCAAAACCAAGGAAACAACGCCTGTTGCTCCTTGGATTTTTTTATGTTGAGAAATTCGAACAGGGAGGGAGCGGGCAAGCCTGCGGAAGAAAACCGTCCGGTGGACTGCTATATTGTTAATTTTACATGGTGGTCCATCAACAATCTACCTTTTTCCTTGACAAGTATCATATATAGTAGTAAAATTTACAAAAGGCAATTCAGCGGGAAGTTCGGTGCAAATCCGTCGCAACAGCCATTACCGTAAGTGAGTATTCACAGAGCCGGAAGACCTGATTACCTGTTATAAAAACGTAAACTTTGGGCAAGAAAGTTGTATCGTCTGTTTCCTTAACGGATTCGGTCTGTATTTCTGCGCCCTCGTTTTGTACGGGGGCGTTTATTTTTTGAGGTGACCGCAATGGAAAATACAAAAGAATACTATATTTCACTCCTGTGTGAGGTCGCTGAGAAAGAGGGCAGACTGCCGAAAAAATCCGATTTTTCACAGGACGATGTGAACCGTATCAAGGGTATTTTCGGCCCGTGGCCGTGGGCACTTGAAGCGGCGGGGCTTAAGGAATCCAAGCAGGAAGCACGCAAGGAGAAAAACAGAGAAAAGCATCTGCGCTCACACGAAAGACGAAAACAGTTCAAATCGGCTCAGAGTGATACCAAGGAGGACAAGATATGAAAATCAAAAGAATTATCAGCATTCTGCTGGCTGTGCTTATGCTGACATCAGTTGTTTCACTTTTCGCATTTGCCGAAAACGAAGCAATCGCAAGGGTGACAGAATACCTCAACGCTCCGAGCCAGTACACCAATAACGGTGCATTCGGAATTAACATTGACAGCACCCTTGACGGAAAAGTAACCTCGCTCGGCAATTTCGGCGGCTATGTTGTTTATGAATTCAACGAGCCTGTGATGAACTCCGACAAGCACGCTTACGGCGTCGATTTTATTGTTTCGGGCAATGCGTTCAATGCCGCACTCACAACTCAGGAGCCGGGTCAGGTCTGGGTTTCGCAGGACGGCGAAAACTGGTTTGCACTTGCAGGCAGTGAGCATTACGAGGATGAAACCGTGTGGGACTATTCAATTACATACACAAAGCTTGAAGAGAGAAAATGCACATTCACCGATTCTCTCGGCGACAGCGGTACAGTATCGCCTGCTGAATATCCTGTGAGTGAAAACTATCCGATTGTTGTTATTCCCGAAAATGACCTCACACTCTCGGGTATTCTTCTCAGAAAGCAGAGAACCCCATCAATGGATAACGGCATTCAGACATCCTTCGGCTATGTCGATACTCATAAAAATTCGGGTGCTTCTCCCAATCCATATTGCGAGAATCACGCCGCAGACGGTCGTGACGGACAGTTCGATATTTCGTGGGCGGTTGACAAAGACGGATACGGCGTTGAGCTCAACTGGATTAAATATGTAAAGGTGCAGACTGCGACCTTTATTGACGGCGCACTTTACGGCGAAAAGTCAACCGAGATTTCGTCCGTTGCGCTTGCAGATGAAGCCAAAGAACCTGTCGGAAAAACCTCCGCACCCGAGTACATAACCGTTGACGGAACGGCACTTGACCTCGGCGGTGACAGCGATTATTTTGAGGTTGATGTTGACGGCGATTTTGATATAAATGTCGGCACAGACGCAAACGTATACATAAACAACGCTTACGGCACTTCAAGACACTTCAGTTCTCAGACCGAAAAGGGTATCGTCAGAGTTATTGTTCAGTCGGACAACTGTGAGCCGCTGATTTATTACATAAACACGGGCAAGGGCAATCCGCATACGGATATCACACCGCCCGAAAAAGAGGATGAAGCTGAGCCTGTCAGCGCAACTGTTTCGTTCAGCATGAGCGGAACTGATAATCAGATTATGAAGCATGAAATCACCGTCAGCTCCGACATTGCCGAAAAATACGGCTATGAAACTGCAAAAAAAGACCACAACGGCGTTAAGATTGACGGCGTAACGGTGTTCGATGTTATCGTTGCCTCACACGAGGAGCTTTACGGCGACAGTTTTAAAAACAATCCCGAAAATTATCTGATTATGGGCTCAAGCTTCATTATGAAAGCTTACGGCAGGAATGCCGCCGCTTCGGGCTTTATTGTAAATGGAGTTATGCCGAATGACGGAATCTACAATGCTGATTTCAACGGCTGTACGGGTTACGCCTGCGACACGGCTGTTGTAAATGACGGCGACAGCGTAACATACTTTTTCTACAAGGATTCAAAATTCTTTTCAGATTGTTATTCGTGGTTCGACTGCGATACGTATTCATTCAACGCTGATGATGATATGACGGTTAATCTTTCGGGCTACTGCGCAATATACTACGGCATAAACGAGTGGCAGACAATTCTTGATAAATATGCCGAGCCGCTTGAGGGTATAGAAATCTATGCCGAAATAGACGGTGAAAAGGTTCTTGTCGGCACAACGGATAAAAACGGAAACGCAAGGCTTAATCTGACGGGCGAGGGTGAATATGTGATTTTCTCTGAGGGTGAAACCGAGGACGGAAGCCCGATAATCACAAATTATGCCGTTGTCACCGTGAACCCTGCACAGGGTGACGGTAAGCCGCACGGCTTTATCGAGTGGGTAAAACACATCTGGAATTCGATAAAAAATTGGTTTGTCAAGGTGTTCAATTTCCTTTTCGGATGGATAGGGAAGTAAGGAGATAAAATGAAAGCATTAAAAAAATCACTTTTAATATTGCTGACGGTGCTCTTTGTGATGTCACCTGCGGAGTGCTTTGCCGCCAATGCTTCGGGCGGAATCACAAGCGCAAAAACTCCTGTTTCGGCGAGCGAGGCTGAGCTGATATGGGAAAAACAGTTTGGAACATCATATAAAAACGCTCCGAGCACAATGACGGTTGTTGACGATACGCTTCTTGTTATGAGCAAAAATACATTGTATAAGCTCAATGCCGAAAACGGCAAAATTATTAAACAGGCTGAGATGGCTGACATTCCGAGTTACAGCTACACCGCTCCTGTTTATGCCGACGGTGTCGTGTACTGTCCGCTTGACAACGGAACTGTGCAGGCTTTCAACTACAAAACGCTTAAATCCCTTTGGGTGTATAAGGATAAGCTCGGCGGTCAGTCGCTGAGCCCGATTGTGTATTCTGACGGCTGTATCTACACAGGTTTCTGGAATGACGAGGACGCTTACGCAAACTTTGTTTGTATTGATGTCAAGGACGAAAACAAGCGCGACACTCACGAAGCCAAAAACGCAAAATGGACTTACAAAAGTCTCGGCGGCTTCTACTGGGCAGTCTGTGCAGTTGTGGGCGATTATGTGATTGTCGGCACGGATGACGGCACAGTTTACGCAAATAAAAGCTCAAAGCTGCTGAGCATCAATAAGAATACAGGCAAGCTGAATGATTCAGCTTCGATAATCGGCGACCAGCGCTCGGGCATTGCGATGAACGGCAATACTGCGTATTTCGTTACAAAAGCAGGCTATCTTTACAGCGTCAGGGTCAATAACGGCAAGTTCGATTCTGCAAATATGAAGCGTCTTGCGCTCGGCGGAGCTTCAACCTCAACGCCTGTTATTTACAACAACCGCCTTTATGTCGGTGTGCAGGGTAAGTCCGTCAAGGAAGGCTCGGTTAAGGTTGTTGACGCGTCAAAGCTGACGGTGATTTATTCCGCACCTGCCAACGGCTATCCGCAAAATTCCGTGCTCGTCAGCGACGCGTATTTTGGAGACACGGGCAAGGTTTATATCTACACCACCTACAACTCCGCACCCGGCGGAATAAGCATTTATACCGACTCCGCAAATCAGACAAAGGCGGTAAAATCGGAGCTGTTTACGCCCGATTCCGATAAGGCGAATTACTCGGTCAGCACGATTGCGGCTGACGAAAACGGCACGCTTTTCTACAAAAATGATTCGGGCTATATTTTTGCTGTCGGTAACAAAAACCGAGGCAAAGACAATTGGTTCGTGCGATTTTTAAAAAAGATAGCAGACTTTTTCAGAAACTTGTTCAGGTAAAATAATATGGAAATCGGTTTTAAAGGGTATCACCCCATTGCAAACTTAATATTTTTTGCGAGCATTGTGGTGTTCGGTCTGCTTTTTAAGCACCCTGTTACCCTTGCCGTTTGCTTCGCCGCCGCACTCTGTTACTACATTCGGCTGTGCGGCAGAAAGGTGCTGAAATCATTTTTGCTTTTTCTTCTGCCGATGCTCCTTTTTGTGCTTGTTATCAACGGTCTGTTTGCTCACTACGGCACAACTCCGCTGATGACTCTGCCCGACGGCAACAGCCTCACGTTTGAATCGCTGATTTACGGCTTTGTGCTCGGACTTTCGACAGTCACAATTATTATGTGGTTTTTCTGTTACAGCGAGGTTGTGACGGCGGACAAGTTTATGTTTGTTTTCGGCAGAGTTCTGCCTGCCGCCGCACTTGTTTTTTCGATGGCTCTGCGCTTTATTCCGCTGTATAAAAACCGACTGCGGACAATCGCCGAGGCTCAGCGCGGTATCGGCTGTGATTATAAGACAGGCACGGTAAAACAGCGCATAAAAAACGGCGGAAAAATTCTTTCGATTCTGATAACGTGGTCGCTCGAAAATGCAATTGAAACCTCCGACTCGATGAGGGCGAGGGGATACGGTCTGAAAGGACGAAAAAATTACGGCAAATTCAGATGGAGCACAAAGGATGTAATCACAGCTTTGCTTATGATTTTGCTTGACATTGTTATGCTTGTCGGCTATGTGAAAAAATCGGTTTACTGCATTTACAATCCGTATGTGATAATCAATCCGTCAGCGGATTTCGGAAAAACATATTTTGTCAATGAGCTGAACCTGACGCTCAACCCGATTTCACCGCTCGGAATACTTACTCTTTCGGCGTTCACGGTTCTGTGCTTTCTGCCGATAATAATTGACTTGAGGGAGGATATAAAATGGAACAGATTAAAATCGAAAATCTGAGCTTTTCCTATCCTCTTTCCGATAAAAAAGCGATAGATAATCTGTCACTCAGCATTGACGGCGGCGAGTTTATTCTGCTCTGCGGAAAAAGCGGATGCGGTAAAACAACGCTCCTGCGTCAGCTGAAAAAAGAGCTTGCACCGCACGGCGAAAAGTCGGGAAAAATTTATATTGACGGACAGAAATCCGATGAAATGCCTCTTCGTGAAAGTGCGGAAAAGGTCGGCTTTGTAATGCAGAATCCCGACCTGCAGATTGTCACCGACAAGGTGTGGCACGAGCTTGCTTTCGGGCTTGAAAACCTCGGGCTTGACACGGCGGAAATCCGTCTGCGCACTGCGGAAATGGTATCATATTTCGGCATTAACGAGTGGTTCAATAAAAAAACAAACGAGCTTTCGGGCGGACAGAAGCAGATGCTCAACCTCGCTTCCGTTATGGCAATGCACCCCGATATTCTCATTCTTGACGAGCCGACCTCACAGCTTGACCCGATTGCGGCGGAAAATTTTCTCTTCACTCTCAGCAAGATAAACCGCGAACTCGGCACAACGGTAATTCTTACCGAACAGCGGCTTGAGGAAGCTTTTGCCTATGCTGACCGAATTGTTGTTATGGATAACGGCGGTATTGCTTTTGACGGCACTCCCGAAAAAGTCGGCGAAAAGCTCAGCACACTTCCGACGTTTCTGAAAAGTGCCGCACCGACGGCAATGAGAATTTTTAACCGCGTCGGTGACAGCGGTGTTTGTCCTGTTACCGTGCGTGACGGCAGAGGCTGGCTGAGGGGAAAGGAATGTGAAAAAGAGTTTATTTTTGAAGAAAAAACCGTCAGCGAAAAAAAAGCGGTTGAGCTAAAAGATATTTGCTTCCGCTACAATAAAAACGAAAAGGATATTCTGAAAAATCTTTCGCTGAAAATTCCCGAGAAATCTTTTTTTGCAATTCTCGGCGGCAACGGCGCAGGAAAAACCACGCTGATGAAAATTATTTCTTCACTTCTTGCTCCTTACAGCGGCAAGGTGAAAATCTTCGGTCAGAAACCGAAAAAATGCGAAACAAAAATCGCAGTTCTTCCGCAGGATGTGCAGGCGATTTTTACAGAAAAAACAGTTATGCTTGACTTGAAATCAACAGAAAAAAATGAAGAAAAAATTATGCGGATTTCAAAGCAGCTTTATATAGAAAATCTGCTTAATAAACACCCGTTTGATTTAAGCGGCGGCGAACAGCAGCGTGCGGCACTTGCAAAGGTGCTGTTGTGTGAGCCGAAAATCCTTCTGTTTGACGAGCCGACTAAGGGAATGGACGCTGAATTTAAAAATGTTTTTGCGTCAGTTATTCGCTCACTTGTTGAGAGCGGATGCACCGTAATAATGATTTCACACGACGTCGAATTCTGTGCGAAATATGCCGACGTCTGCGCCATGCTTTTTGACGGCGAAATCTCCGCCTGTTCGTCGGCGCACAGCTTCTTTAACAGAAACAGATTCTATACCACCTCAGCAAACAGAATGACAAGGGGAATTATAAAAAATGTTGTCACGGATGAGGAAATTTGCTTATGTCTAAACGAAAAATAATGTCGGTGATTGTCCTTTGCGTGCTGATACCTGCCGTTGTGGTGGGCGGATTCTTCCTCGCAAAGGGAAAACAGTATTACTTCACAAGTCTTATAATTATCGGCTTGTCAATGCTTCCGTTTTTTCTCTCACTTGAACGCAAAAAGCTTCAGGTAAGAGAGCTTGTAATTATGGCAAGTGTAATTGCGATTGCGGTTGTTTCAAGGGCGGTTTTTTTCTTCTTGCAGCAGGCAAAACCGATGTGTGCAATTCTCATAATCACTTCGGTGGCTTTCGGTGCGGAGTTCGGATTTGTCAGCGGAGCGTTGACAATGCTCATTTCAAATTTTATTTACGGGCAGGGGATGTGGACGCCGTTTCAGATGCTTGCAATGGCGATGACGGTCTTTCTTTCGGCAGTAGTTATCCGCACTTTTAAAATAAAAAACCGATTTATTGTCGGAATTATAAGCGGCATTTTCTGCTTTGCCGTCTACGGAATAATTGTTGACTTAAGCTCAGTCTTTATGATGCTTTCTGAATTTAATTTTAAATCAATTTTATCAATTTATCTTTCGGGTCTGCCGTTTAATATTGTTCACGGTGTGACAACAGGTGTCATCGTTATTCTTGTTCAGCCCGAGATAAATGAAAAGCTTGACAGAATTAAAATAAAATACGGATTGTTCGGAGAAAAAATATGAAAAAAATAGTTTCGCTAAATTTAATTTTTGTCTTGATTTTTATGCTGTGTTCGTGCGGCCTTACCGTCACTCAGACAGACAATACTGCCACCAAAAAAGCTTCAGAAATTCTTTCGGAAACAGAAACACAAACAGAGAAAAAGTCAGAGGAAAATACAACTGAAATTACTGAGAAAAAAACGGAAGAAAGCACAACTGAAATTAAGACTGAAGCAACCACGCAGAAAACAACTCAGAAGGTGACGGAAAAAACAACGGCAAAGCCTGTTAAAATGATTACCTGTATGCTTGGAATTTCCTGCGAAAATATTTTAAAAAATAAAGATAATTTAAAAGAAAACAAGGAAGCGTTTTTGCCGAAAAACGGTGCGATTCTGAACAGCGTAAAGGTGACAGTTCCCGAGGGAAGCACAGCCTTTGATGTGATAAAAAAAGCCTGTGCGGATAATGTCTGCACAGACGGATGCGCTTACTGCAAAAAGAACGGCATACAGCTTGATTATGTTTACACCCCGGGGTATGAAAACTACTACATACGCGGAATACATCAGATTTATGAAAAGGACTGCGGAACTCAGTCGGGCTGGATGTATTGCGTGAACGGTGCTTTCCCGAATTACGGATGCAGTCAGTACAAGGTGAAAGACGGAGATTCAATCCGATTTTTGTATACCTGCGACCTCGGCGAAGATCTCGGAGCAGGACAATAATTTAAAAGTGTAAAGCCTTGTTCTGTTGCGGTAAAGGCACAGATATGATATAATCAGTTACACAAACAGTAAAGAGGTGCAAAGATGTTATCGAAGAAAAACAGTTTAGTTAAATTAGTGCTTGCGGCTATGTTTCTTGCGCTTGCAATGGTACTGCCGTTGCTTACGGGTCAGCTTCAACAGCTCGGCAACGCACTCTGCCCGATGCACATTCCCGTTCTGCTCTGCGGATTTATCTGCGGTCCGTTGTACGGACTTGCAATCGGATTTATTGCACCTTTGCTGAGATTTCTTATTTTCTCAATGCCGCCGATTATGCCCATAGGCATTTCGATGTGCTTTGAGCTTGCGGTGTACGGACTTATCGCAGGTGTTATGTATAACGCTCTGCCGAAGAAAAAGCCGTATATATATGTTTCGCTCATTACCGCAATGCTTGCAGGTCGATTTGTGTGGGGAGCTGCAAGAACAGTTATTTACGGCCTCGGCAAGGCTCCGTTCGGCTTTGCGGCTTTTATCGCAGGCGGATTTACAAATGCGGTTCCGGGAATAATTCTTCATATCGTCCTTATTCCGATACTTGTAATGGCATTTGAGGGTATCACAAAAGGGAAAAGGTTATAATAAAACACTTGTCATTGCGAGCACAGCGAAGCAATCCACAACGCAGACTATCAGTAAGCGTGGATTGCCACGGTCGTTACACTCCCTCGCAATGACAGAAATTAAACCGTGTCATTCTGAGGTATTTATGCCGAAGAATCTCAGAAAGCAGTAAGCTGAGATTTTTCACTCCGTTCAGAATGACAGGACTGAAAAATAAATAATTATAAAAAACAGCGGAGATGGTGTGAATCATCTCCGCTTAATCTTTAGTTGGGTTTTGCGTCTTTGTGAGGAACATTTTCGGTTATCATCTGAATCAGCTCATCTGTGGTTACAATTTCGATATGGCTGTCGAGCATACTGACAAGCTTGTCGAGGTTTTCGGGAGTGAGCGACCACGCGTGAATACAGATTGCAGAATAGCCGTTTATGCTGTGGTTGTCGGCAGCATAAGAGTTGATTATGTCCGCCTGCTCCTGCATCCATTCGGGAGTAATTCCGTCATAACCATCAGGTGACCAAAGCGTCTTTTTGACGGTAAGGAACGGCTTGTCATTGCTGAACCATATGCGACCCTGACCTGCGCTGTACATTGAGGGGTCAAGGAAAATAATTCCGCCGTCAATGTTGTCAAATCTTGAGTAAAAGTCAAACTTTCGAGCGAATGCAGCTTCTTTGAATGCACTCGGCTTGTCGTCAAGCAGGCACGCAATGCTAACCTTGCTCTTGAGCATTGCCGATGCCGAAAGAGTTGTGTAGGTGTCCATGCTCTTTTCTTCGTAAACCGAGGGCAGGGCATAGCCGATACCGGACGGGCCTGCGATAAAGCTGTCGCCCTCGTGCTTTACGGCGGTTTTTATATTAAATGCAGTAGCGGAGCTGAGCTCCTGACAGAGCTCGGGAATGCCCCATGTAATCGGGTAATCTCTTTCGATGTTCTGACCACGGTAAAATTCGCTGTATCCGTTTGTCATCCATTGAACATTGTCGCCGTCTGAAAAAATAAGAGAGATATAATGCTTATCGGGGTCGGGTGTAACCGCGGTTTTGGATGTGTTGTCGGAAATTTCACATTCAAGGCTGTTCAGCACGCTCAGATTTGCGCTGTGGTCGGCAGGAATTATTGAAAATCCGCATTTTGAAATCAGTTCAACGAAATGTTTCTCTTGTTCGCACCATCCGATAACAATACCGTTGTCAGCTGTTTTGTTAAGAACCTTCTTAAGGAGTCTGTCACCTGCAGCATCGCTTTTTGTGTAGCAGAGGAAAAGCTTTTGCTGAATTGCAAAGTCGCGCAGACCCGCCGCAGAGGTCTTGATGTGAGCAATACCTGCGTCGCTGAATTCGTCCTTGTACTCGTTGAAGAACTTTTTAAGAAATTTATAGTTGTATTCCTCGTTGGAAATGTCCTTCATCATTTTCAGACCGCATTTTTCAACGGTTTCCTTTGCCTCAACGGGAACGGGGAGCCAGCCTTTGATTGCCGCATAGTTGCAGGCGGTGTTCAGACCCTCCGCATACTCTGAGTTTCGGTACAGAACATATCCGCTGTCGGTTATGTATTCGGAAAAGAAATCAATAAGCTCGGGTAATGTCCACGTTATGTTGACAATTTCTTTGCCCGACTCAGCAAGCTGTTGGATATATTTAGAATCCTGACCGCATTGCATAAGAAACAGGTGAATTTTGTCCCTGTTTACAAGACCCTGAAGACATCTGAGTATCATACGTTCGTCTGAATTAAGCAGATTAAATCGGGCGGCATAGACCGTGTCAGCTATTTCGTGCTTTTCAAAAATGCCGTCCATGTTTATCAGCTCATCGCTCGAAATCGCTTTCGGAACAGCAGGCTTGAACAGACAGAAAAAACTGCCGATTGCAACGGCTATGGAAGTAAAAAACGCAATAATCCTTGATATCATACATATTCCTCCAGATAAAGCTGACATTATTTTACCATTTTTTTGTCAGTTTTTCAAGCGTGATAGATTTGACATATGCGTTTGAAATGTCAAAGGATTTTAGAAGGTGAGGCTTGTATATGAAATGCTTCGTGTTTTTTTTAATCAGCCAACCGCTGATATACCTGATTCAGCAGCCCTTTGCTTCAGATAACCTGCTTCAGCTGTATTACGGAAAATGGTTCATAATAACTCTGCTTACCTTCCCGGGAGGCATTCTGGCATTTTTTATTAAACGCAAGGAAATCTGGAGTGCCTTGATTCTGGCGGTAGCAGGTGTATTTCTCGGAGTCACCGGCATCGGAAGATTTTTAAATGCGGCTTTTGAAGGTAATGTATCATTTATAGTCGACGGCCTCTTTTTTGCAGCGGTAGCCGTTCTTTTAGGATTTATTTTCTGCGACGGTAAAAAGCGCGTTTTATACCTGTCAATTGTGCTGGCGAGCATGATAGGCTTTGGCGGATATACAATTTGCGATAATGCTTCCTCCGGTACATATGAATATGACATTGAGCATGAGGGTAAGTGGTCTATGCAAGTCGGTACCTACGACAGAGTGAACGTAGCCTTTATAGATGATGATACTTTCACAATAGAGCATGGCAGAAAAGGCAGTGGCGATATTACTGTTTGTAATGAAGAGGGAGATGTAATCCGTTACATAATCACCGTAAAGGGCGGAGAAGTTACTGTTACGGAAAGCAAATAATTGTAAAAATCTTTTATTGATAAAATCGGGTTCAGCCGCAGCTGAGCCCGATTGTTTTGCTATCCGCAGAACACCGTGCCGACCGACCAGCCGTTTATCGACGGCAGGGTTACGGTGTAATCATTTTCGCCTGTCTTTTCGACTTCAATTGTTGTCGGTGCTTTGTACTGCGCCATGAATGTGAAACTATCAGAAACGGGATTGCAGATTTTCAACTTCAGCTCTCCGCTTTCACCGACGGTGCAGTTGATTACGCTGACCGCAACGCATTGATTCTGTTCATTGACAGCAGGGTAGACACACGCCTGTATCGGTGTAATCAGCTCGGCGGCAAAGCCTTTTCCGCTGATATATCGGCAGGCGTTGAGCAGTTGACTGCGCTTTTCGGTGCTTTTGGTTCTCTCAAAGAGGTCAAAGCCGAAGACCGCCCACTTTGCACCCTTGTCCGTTGTGAAAACGGCTGACGCTGTGCCTGCTGTGCGAAGCTCGCCCGAACTGCGGTTGATGTATTCCGAAATAACCTCAAGGCTGTCGCCGAGGAGCAGATAGTCCTCGCTGCGCCAGATCTGTCCGCCCCATGTGCGGTTCTTGAAGCCTTTATTTATTGTGTGATCTGTAAACCTTTCGCGAAGCTCCTGCACGCTGATTTTCTGTGCGGAAACATTTTTAATGTAACCTCTGCTGTTCAGAACCTCAACAGCCTTACCGTCACAGACAACATTTTTGCCGAGCAGATATTTTATCTCGTCATCATTGAGCGTCTCGGCAATTCTGCCGTTAATAGTGTATACTGAGGCTTCTTTGTTCGTAAATGCCAAGGGAACAGCACAGTATCTCAGGCTCTCGGCAAAGAAGATTTCTTCTTTTGAGTAGTCGAACGGCTCCTTGCTTTCGGCGAAATGCGCGGTTTTCGGAAAATACGGAGTAAGTCCCGAAATGGTTGCATTTTTTGACACCTCGGAAAGCTTTTCCCAGTACGCCCTGTGCTGAGAAAATGCGTCAAGCATCTGTCCGTGCCAGTTCATCGGCTCGTAATCATTCATAAGAATTGCATAGCTCATCGCCGTGCTGCCGTTAGCGAGATAGCAGGTCGTTTCAAAACACGTTCCTGCAATGCTTTTACCGAAAACAACGTCGGGCAGGCTTTCAATCTCGGGTCGCTTGTCCTTAACATACGGCGGCAGCATCCTGTTCTGATATGCAATGAACGAAGATTTATCAATAAAATCCTTCGGTGAATAATCATTATAAGCACCGCCGCCTGCACGGTAGGACGGCGCGTGACCTGTTGCGTTTTTCATTGCATCGTAGATAAATTCATATCCGTATCCCGTGTAGCCTCCGTTAGCACAGCCCTGGAGTGCCATACGGCAATCGGGTAGCTCCTCGTGAATGACAAGTCCGAGCTGATATGTGAAATCGTACAGCGTTGAGCGCAGAAACTCAATGTGTTTTTTGCGTATGTCGATGTCATTGTGTATTGTATTCACAAGTGCTTCACGGTCGAAATCCGTGCTGTATCTGCGGTTGAATTCGGCAATACAGCTGTCGCAGAAACAGCCGTGCTTAACAGGAGCGTGGTTGGTAGCTCTGAGGTCATCATCAACCCAGACGGTATGCGGCTTGACCGCACGCAGATAATAACGCAGAGCGGAAAATGTGTATTTGCGGAAAACCTCATCGTTCCAGCAGAAGCAGTAGCCTGCAGCTGTGCCGTCAGCGTCGACCATGTGCCGAACCTCGGACTCGGGCGAAACAAGACCCGTGCAGTCCTGGGAGCGCATATATTCTCCGTGACCGATAGAGTTGCTCAGCTGAAGCGAAACTCTGATGTCAGCTTTTCTGAATTTTTCTGCGCTTTCACTCAACACCTCGGCACTTTTGCGGTGCTTTTCGAGCGGAGGAAAGCCGTAGTCTGTTGCGAACCATACCTCGTCACAGCTTCCCGGGTGTGCGGTTATTTCCTTTATGAGTGAATCAATAAATTCTCTGTTTTTTTGTGTGTGACTTCCGAGTCTTTGTGTGAGCATAAGCATTCTCCTGCGTTTATTGATATAAAACAGTATAAATTGTTTGGCAGAGTTTGTCAAACGGATATTTATATGCAATAGAGGCTGCCGAATGTGGCAGCCCCGTTTTTTATTTGTCAAATGCAGGATTTATTGCATAGAAGTTTTTGTCATTCATTTTGTCTGTTGCAAGGCGAAGAGCTTCGCCGAAGCGCTGATAGTGGACGATTTCACGTTCGCGCAGGAACTTGATAACGTCGCGTACATCGGGGTCGTCAACAAGACGAAGAATGTTGTCATACGTTGTACGTGCCTTCTGTTCCGCACCCATATCCTCGGAAAGGTCGGTTATAACATCGCCCTTTGACTGCATACTTGCCGCCGTCCAAGGGAATCCGCTTGCCGCTGTCGGGTAAACGCCTGCGGTATGGTCAACAAAGTATGCATCAAAACCGCTGCGCTTGATTTCCTCTGCGCTGAGATTTCTTGTCAGCTGATGCACGATTGCACCAATCATCTCAAGATGCCCAAGCTCCTCGGTACCTATATCTGTAACGCCGGTGGTACATTTGGAGCAAAAAACGGAGATTTTTCCCCGCTTTGACATATTTGCGGACTGTTTTATTCAAAATGAGAAGAAAAAACGCATTTCCGGCACGGACAAGCTCTATGATGTCACAACCGCCCATCCGAGGACGGTAAACATATATATGTCCCTCAGTGCGAAGTATGATAAGCAAGTAATATAATAAATCGCACAATTAACAAACCTCCCTGAAATTGGTACAATCAAGTTACCGAATTCAAGGAGGTTATCTTTATGGAAATCACATACACAAAAGTCGGCGATTATCTTATACCTGATATAACTTTACCACCCGAAAAAGAGCATAGACCAATCGGAATATGGGGTAAACGACACAAGCGTTATTTAATGGAACACAAGAAAGCAATCTTTACAATTATGCAGATGAACAGCACGTTAAATACCTACCTCGCAGATTTGAATGAGCAAGCAGAGGACATGTTTCTTCGGCTCGTAAAACAACTTGCCGAAAATGAAGGTATTACCGAACAACTCAAAGCCGAAAATCAGATGGAGTGGGTTTGCAGAATGAATAACATCCGAAACCGTGCAACCGAAATTGTTAACTCGGAGCTGATATATGTATGAAAAATAAGTATGTACTTGAACTTACCGCAAAAGAGTGGCGCCTGTGCCTTAACGCTATGCTGAACTTCAGAAATAAAGTTTTGGTGCAAGGCATAGATACCACTGATATAGATAAACTGATTAAACTGTTGTCAAAATAGTGAGGTGCAACATGACTACTCTTGAGAATTTTTATTACGGTAACATCAGCCCGCACGAAAACATTGTGAAGCAGACGGGACTTTTTGCTAAAGCGCTGAATAAGCTGAGCAAGAATGAAGACAATCTGACCGCAACTCTTTCCGACGAACAGAAATCACTATTCGATAAGTTTAACGAAACAAACTCCAAGCTCTGCGACATCAGCGAAAAAGAAGCCTTCATCCGCGGATTCAAACTTGGATTACGCTTTATGTTTGAAGCGATGGACGATTCAAGTGATGAGTTCGAATAACACCTAACTTGGTCAAGTATGGCTTTTAAATCGTACTTGACCTGTTTTTTGATTAATATCAAAGGCTTTCTTTTTTATTAAAACATGCTATAATATATATAGTACGCTGTGATAAATATCACAACCTACGCTGCGTTGAAAAGCACCCTGCCGAGACCGACAGGGTGTTGAAAAAGACATCTTTAATTATCCGTTTTATAAATCTTCTTTTACGCTTTGTTGCTTTTGTTTTAGCATTTTGTTAAGCTTATCCGTATTCCTTTTGATAATGGAATAAATGATCGCCCAAATAACGATATAGCCTACAACAAAAACTGCTGAGAAGACTATAATCGGTAGTGCACCAAAGTCAAGCCAATCGTTGAGCAGATATGTGACGAGGTAGCTGATATATAAAATGCCACCGTGAATCAAAATATCAACCATCAAAGGCAATCGTTCGATTTGATAAATAGCATTCATACCGCCTGCAATAAAGGCAAGTGCAGTGATTGAAAAGATACCAATGCAAACCTGATTTACAGATAGCGTTTCAACAGTGGCAGTCTGCTGCAATATTAGATATACAATGGCCAAAACAATCGGACCAATACCGGCAGCAATCAAGCCACGACGCAAAAATTCTAAAACAAATTTCTTCATATTCCTTCGTACCTCCTTTTGATTTCCGCAAAACAACGCCTTGAAACATATTCCCGATAGCCGCACCGAAACACGGCATCTACGCCACCGCTGAATATTGCGTCAAATCTTTGAATGCGATGTTCATTGGCAAGAGTAGATTTATTTATGCGGATAAAATAAGAAGGCAAAACTTCTTCCAAATCACGAAGCCTTTCTTTAAGTGAATATTGCTTGCCGTCCGTATCAATGGCAATTACTTTTCTGTCAATTATGGTAATACATTCGATTTCCGAAAACTCCAGCTTCCGCATCTCATCATCGTTGTATCCCATAATGCTCTGCGCACCGGAATAACCACAGACAAGATCTTCGATCTGCTGTGTAAGAGAAGATGGCGCATGAACGATCGCTATGATCTCTTCGTCTGCATTTTTGTCGATAATAAGCTTGTATTTCATCTTCAAAATCCTTACTGTTTTTTCATTTGCCTGAGGAAGCAGAACACAGCAATCGCCGTTATTACTACGCTATACAGAATAATCGGCAGGATATGTGAAACTGCGCCCTCAAAATTCCCGTTAAACAACGCTTTTTCTAATTCTGCGGTGTGAACAAACGGAAGTGCATTTGCAATTCTTTTGAAAGCACCGCCTACAAGATTCAAATCAAACCAAACGCCCGAAAACCAAGCGGACAGATTGGTAAGTAGTGCACCGCAAATGCCGCCAACCTGCTTCACACCCAAAACGCTACCGCACAAAAGTCCAAGCGCAATATTAAATATTGCCATAGGGATGATACCAATTAAGTCATAAATAATATTTACGCTAACTTCAAGTCCCAAGGGAATTGCAAACAAATAGCAGATCACCGTCTGTCCGATTGCAATAGGCAAAATCGGAAGCATATAACCCATAATAAAGTCAAATCCTGTAAGTGGGGTAGTATATAGCCTTTGCAAGAGAGCACTTTCACGGTCTTTTGCAATCAATGTCGCCGAAAACAAGGTCATAAACGACAGCCCAAATACGGTAATACCCGGAGTCAACGTATTGATTTCAAATAACTTTACCGGAATGTTTGCCTGAATAGCACTTAAGAGTACCAATAAAACCAAGGGGAATCCCAACCCGAAAGCAAGATTGATCGGATCTCTCAAAATCTCTTTGGCGCATCGTTTGGCAAATGTCACCATTCTCATCACACACCCTCCTTTACAATGGAAACGAACGCCGATTCAAAATCATTTGTATTCGCTTTTGCGGTGAGTTCCGCTACCGTACCTTGCGCAAGGAGTTTTCCATTTTTCATAATACCGATGCGGTCGGAGAGAGCTTCGGCTTCTTCCATATAATGTGTGGTTAGTATGATCGTAATCTTTCCTTTCAAAGAACGAATCACTTCCCAAAGATCGTGCCTTGCAAGGACATCCAAACCAAGCGTGGGTTCGTCCAAGAATAGAATTCGGGGTTCGCTAATCAATGCCATAGCAATGCTGACACGCCGTTGCCAACCGCCGGATAATTTACCGGACTTTCTTTGAAGAACACTGTCCAAAGAAAACCGCTCAGAAAGTTCCTGTATCTTTGCTTTTGTTTTTTCTTTTGAAAAACCGTGGATACCGCAGATTAGTTCTAAATTCTCTTTTACGGAAAGGTTAGGAGCAACGGCGGTTTCTTGCGGAGATACACCAATCAAGCGCTTTACCTGTACGGGTTCGTTTGTAATGCTATATCCACCTACAATAGCATCTCCACTCGTAGGTTTTGTCAGGCAAGAAAGCATTTTAATAACCGTAGTCTTTCCGGCACCGTTCACGCCGAGAAGAGAGAACAATTCGCCCTGCTGAATTTCTAAACCCAGCTTGTCTACAGCAGTCAGATTTTTGTACCGCTTAACAAGCTGGGTTGTTTTGATTGCTTGCATATATGTCATCCTCCTTTTTCATTTGCAATACCATAATAGCAAATAAAAAAGAAGAGATGTTGATTTTTGTCTTATCGGTAATTTCCGATGTCTAATCGGTTTTTCAAAGCGTAAATTTAATATATAACACCGTTTATATATCTTTCGTAATCAATACATAGCGTAACCCCAAAATAATCCCTAGTATAAGAGGCAAAAGGCCGAAGCAACATCCGGAACGAACCATTCAACGGATTTACGGTTCA
>JAKSQO010000025.1 GCA_024404095.1 Clostridia bacterium
ACAACCCCTTATAGGGGTGGAGTAAACCACCGGTTGAACCGGTGGTTTTGATTTTACAGCTTAACAAATTTAAAGCTTCCGTAGTAACACAAATCAAGCAAATCCACAGGAAGAGTACTGTTGATTTTTGCGGAATTGTAATCATCTGAACTTAGGCTAAAGCCTGATATACTTCTCGGAACTGAAAGTGAGGCTTGAATCTTTCTTATTTCATCGAGCATTTTTGCTGCGGCAAAGCTGTTGCTGTCATCGCTTCGACTGATGTTTAAAGTGCGTGACATACGACACAGCACATCTGTCAGCATTTCAGAAGAATAGTCAATCAAAGAGGGAATACAAACTGCACATACGCTGAGCTTCGGGTAACCGAATGTGCCGAAAAAATTGCTTATACCTGTAAGAAGAGATGTCTCTGCACCCGCGGTGTTTCTGTGAGCCGCAACAGCTATATACATTGAATACATCAGCCCTTCGAGCGCATCCATATTTCCTCGGAAAGCGGATACAATATTGCTGAGAATACCTGCAGCTGAATCGAATGCAAGCGATTGGATAATTGCGTTGCTGCTTTCACACATCGCATCCATCGCGTATGCAAAGCAGGCGAGTCCGTCATAGGCGATAGTGCCCGAATTGACACAGTTCATAAGAGCAGTGTCAAGTATAATGCAGTCGGGCGACTTGCGGTAGTCGAAGTATCTGCCGTTTTCAAAATCCGTCATGGCGCACGCCGAACTGACGGGTACGGCGATAAATTCCGCATTGCTTTCCTGTGCAAGAAGCATACCGCAGTCAATCACGGCACCGCTGCCGATTGCAACAATACAGTCTGCCTCATCACTGAAATAGTTTTCAGCCGCCATTCTGTACAGCTCGTGAACATTTCCGTTTATTATAGTGGTCACTCTTGCCGAAACACGCTTGATTCGGTTTTCGATTGAATGAATAAAACCTCTTGTTTCAAGAAAACCGCCGTCGGATATAATGATTGTATGCTCACGCCGTTCGGGGCGGATTTTGTCAAGTGAGTTTTTGCCGTAGATTATCTTGCCCGGCATAAGTAACTGGGGCATATCCCACACTCCTTAGTCAGTAGTCGTTTTCGTGCAGGATATACCTGCTTTAATTTATAAATCGTCTGCGTCCTGCACAGGATAATCATCCTCGGACGGATTGCCCGTGTAGCTGCCGAGAACGTCGGAGATATCGTCATCACTTGCAGTTTCCCAGTCATTGACGATGGACTGAACAAGAGGGGACAGCTTGATTCTTTTCTTATGCTTTTTGTTATTCTCGTTCATTTTTTCACCTCCCATATTATCATTGACATAAAATCCGTTTTAATGTATGATAATATGAAATGAAAAACAAAATTATCGAGGTTAAAAATGAAACGCGTTATATCCTGTTTAATAATTCTTGCCACCGTGACACTTATGCTTTCATCCTGTCAGCGACCGCAGGACGGCGGCATACCGTTTATTACAACTAAAAATCATACAACAACGACTGCAAATCCCAATATTGTCAGAGTTACATTCCCCGAGGGATTTACTGTTTTGCAGATTGCCGAGCGTCTTGAAGAAAATGAAGTTTGCCCTGCGGATGAGTTCATCACCGCCTGCAACACGCCGTATGACGGAATTGATATTCCGAATCCCGAGGACAGAATAATTCTTCTTGAGGGTTATATTTTTGCTGACACATATGAATTTTATAAAAACAGCGATGCAAATACCGTTCTTAAGAAATTTATCACAAATCACAACAACAGAATTACCGATGAAATGAAATCGAGAGCGGCTGAGCTCGGCTACACAATGGATGAAATTCTGACTCTTGCTTCAATCATTCAGAAGGAATGTGATGAGGATATTACCGAGTGTGCCAATGTTTCGGCAGTTTTTCATAACAGACTTAACAGCCCGAGATTTTCAATGCTTCAGAGTGACGTTACAACATTCTATATAAAGAATTTTATGGGCGATTATCTCGGCGGATATCAGAAGGGAACGGAGCTGAAAAACCAGAACGAAAAAATTCAGAAGTATATGAATCTTTACAGCACATACTACTGCAAGGGATTGCCCGCAGGCCCGATATGCAATCCGAGCATCAAGGCAATCACCGCCGCACTCTATCCCGCACAGGACAGCGAGAATTATTACTTCTTTACTGATAAGGATTTTAACTATTATTATTTCAAAAACTATTCTGACTTTCAGGCAAAATATTATGAGCTGAAAAAAGCAGGAAAATGGGAATAAAAACAATACCGCCGAAAAGGAAAAACTTCTTTTCGGCGGTATTATTTAGTTCAACAAACGGGGATTTGTCGAAATGATGAGTTCCTGTTTGATTAACCTTTGACAAGCTTCAAAAACCTTTTTTCATTTTGTTGTTCATTGGTTAGAAACACTCCATCCTTAAACAATGCATAAGTCGTGCAAGGGCTTGGGGCTGCCTGTGCCTGTTCTTTCGTTTCAATTCGGATTGCCTTAAAAGGAATACTATTCTCTTTTGCGGTTTGCTCGATTATTGGCACATACTTGCCGTTGAAAGGACATTGATTTGTATAATACAAAACATATCCATTTTCTTCTGTATGAGGATGTTTTGCAGATTCGGTAAAATGAGGAATTTTAGCATTTTCATCAAAAGGCAAATACATAAGATTGATTCCAATGTCGGAGCAATCTGCTGTTTTAAACCCTTTATACGCAAGATGTTTTGGGTCGGATAAAAATGGTTTCTTTTTAGTAGAAGAAAGAATGCAAAGACCTTTCTTGCCTTTCACCTTGCTGTCTTCAATGCATTTATTCAATAAATCATTAGAATAACCATGCCCTTTGAATGAGCCTGATACCCAGAAACAATCAATATACATATAACCATCCGCTTTTATAGGCACCCATGCATTCTCTGCTGGAATATACTCAATAAAGCATTTGCCTCTTTCAGCACTTTTCAAGAAAACAAGTCCATCGTCAAAACACTTGTTCATCCATTCCTTTTTTGATGAAACCTGTACATCTTTGTTGTTTGAAATTGCACAACAAATATGTTCGTTCTCGATATTTTCTTTTGTGACCTGTATATATTCCATGTTCTTCCTCCGCAAATTATGATTTAGCTTTTAAAATGGTTCGGACAGTCAATTTTTATTTCCTGTTATCCGACATAACACCGAATCTCGGGAATTTTGGGTCGGAATAAACCGAGTTAAAGCTTTCATCAGAAAGAATATGAGCTGAAACGTCAAGTGCGGTGTCATTGTATGCCATTGCATCGTGCTGCTGATCTCTGAAATACCATACCGCATCGGGCCACAGGCTTGTTGAAGCATCAACCGTGCCATCGGGTGAGATGAAATCATTGTCAGCTTCTCTGTCAAGTTTTTCACCGAGCTTTGAAACCGTTGCACCCATTGAAGCCGAAGCTGTGTTTATCATACCGTCGGAGCTGACAGTATCGGTTTTGACAATCGGAAGAAGCTGAAGATTGTAGCCGACAATGCCGAAGAACTTTGTGCCCTGTGCTTCAAGCGTTTTTATGTAGTTGGGGAAGTTCTTCTGCGCTTTGTAAAATCTGTCCGTCTTTTCTCTGAGAGTATCATATTTGCTGTCGCTGATAAGCTTTGCAGAAAGACGCTCATACTCTGTTGGTGGAATTGTGCTCCAGAGTGACGGACAGTTGACGATAGCGTTTTCAAGTATTCCCTCAACTGAGCTGAACATCAGTTTATCGCTTACTTTTTTCGGAAGAAGTCGGAGTATTTTTCCGAACATTTCTGCGACATTTCTCGGGAAAAGGAATTCGACGAGAGAAAGTGCCTTGTCGGGCTTGATATTGAGTGACATGAGGTCGGAAATAACAGGCGTACCCTGAAGTGCGGCAACAAAATAAAGCACTCTGTTTATGTCGTTCTGCTCTCCGTAAGCGTCAAAGTATGCTATTGATACAGCACCGCCGAGGCTGACGGGGATAAGGTTTACCTTGTCGCAGTTGTGCTCCTTTTTAATCTGCTGAATAAAATCGTTGAGCATTCGCGCAGTCTCGTACGGCTCGCCGAATGAGTTGTAAGCGAAGAAATACATCTTATCTTCGCCGATAATACTGCTGAGCTTCTGAGTCGGAACCATGCGGTAAATATAGTTTCTCTCTGCTTCGGTACAATCGGCAAGGCTCTGCGGATAGTCCACAACACGAACCTTGTTTTTCATTGTTCCGTCAAGGTTGGTTTTTATCGGCTCAACGATGTCGGAAATAATATTTTTCATCTTTTTGGAAAGACCGAGGTCGCTTCTTAATATAATTGAACGTATAAGCGGAAATTTAAGCTCGTTTACAATTGCGTCTGTGTCAACGTCGAGCTGCCACGCCATTTTGATTTTTTTGCCGTTATCGTCAACCAGCTCAACCTTTGACTGGCCGATGCCGGGTACGATT
This sequence comes from Clostridia bacterium, assembly GCA_024404095.1. Taxonomy (GTDB): domain Bacteria; phylum Bacillota; class Clostridia; order Oscillospirales; family Acutalibacteraceae; genus CAG-488. The sequence continues at coordinate 4,450 of JAKSQO010000025.1, forward strand.
ACACACGGTGTGTAGTTGTTTGCCATGCGATTCTCCTCATTTCATACATAGTAAAATTATGATAACACGACATATGACAAAAATCAATGTTTTGTACTGTGCAATTTGCAGAATTTATATATTGTTTGAAATATTATTGTATTTTTTGTTGAATTATGTTAATATCTTTAGGAAAGAAGAAGGGGGAATCCTGTATGGCAAAATGCCCTAAATGCGGACGAAAACTGCATCTGTACGATTGGCGGCCCGAGTGTCCCGATTGTCATGTAAATATGGTTTATTATAAGGCCAACGAAAAACTGCTTGCCGACTCCGAAAAGGCGGAGATCGAACACGCTAAAAGTCAGCCCGGTATCGACAGAGCAAAGGCGGCTTTCTTCGGCTCACCGAAGGCGATTATCAGAATTGTGCTTTCGCTGATTCCGATTGGTGCGCTGTTCCTGCCGTTATGGAAGGCGGTCGGTGAAAATGGTGAGGCAATGTCGGTTAATGTTCTCGGCGTTTACGATATGATTTCAAAAATCACGTTTGGCGTAGTGTTCGGCAATCTTGCCAAGGGCGACCCGATTTCAATCGCGATTGTCGGTCTGCTTCTGTCGGCGGTGCTTATTCTTGTCGGAGTTATCTGTCTGTTTATGTCACTCGGAAAGCACGGCGTGCTCAGAAACAGAATTATCAATTTCCTGAAACTTGCAGGTGCCGTGACAGGTGCTGTTTCGGGTCTTGCATACTATAACCAAGCGCATATCGGTATCGGAATGATACTTTATATTTTTCTGATACTTGCGCTGATTGTCTATAATGAATACCTCACAAAGACGGGCTTGCCGATTAAGCACACGCAATGCCTTATCGGCGGACTTCCGAGCGAGGAATACTTTGCGCTTGTTGAGCAGGGCGTGAGCGAGCTTGAAATCAAGAAGAAAATGGTTGTCGCACTCACCAGAATGCAGGATGAAGTCCGTGCAAAGGAAAAGCAGGCGGAAGAAGAGGCCATGAAAAAGGCTATGGAAAGAAAGTAATCGGAGGTAATGTATTATGAGAACTGAAGAAAAAATACTTGACTCCGAAGCGGCGGAGCTCAGCAAAGTCAATGACCAGCTCAAACAGCTTGTTGACGCTGACCGAAGAGTTCTTTCAAAAAAGGAAACAATCGGTTATGTGCTTTTTAATTCCAACAGAGATTTTAATATCAACGGACACAAGGATCTGTTTGTTGACAGCGTTCTGAAAATCAGTCTTGATTTCCAGTCATTACATAATATTATCGGCGGTGTGTGGGACTTTGTTGATGACTTCATTGTCAGCTTTATTGTCGAAAAAACCCGTACACGCTGGGGCAAATTTATTCCGTATATCTTCATGGGCGGTATTCCGTTTGCACTTATTTCAACACTTTACTGGATACTGCCGATGATTCTTCCCGAGTCGATGATTTCAAACCGTCTCAGCGTCACGAAGTTTGTTATTTACGTTCTTCTTGATATGGTTCTTGAGATGGTCGGCAACTTCAGAGATGTCGGAATCGGCGGCTATATTTCAACCATAACGCCGTATCCGTCCGACAGGCGAAGGCTTGTGGCTCTTTCGGGTTATGTCAGCATAATCTATTCACGAATTCCCGACCTTGTTGTTGAGTTCACACTCGACTTTATCAAGAACGGCATTGTTAAATCGGCCGTCAGCTCCGAGGTCAGAATCGGCAGAGCACTTATGGTTGTCGGACCTCTTACGGCTCTTGTTTCGGGTCTTGTTATTACGTGGTACACAACAATCGCCAAAGAGCGTGTTCATCAGCGCATTGAAAAGCCGAAGATTACAGAAAGTCTTAAAATCGTATTCAGCAACAAGCCTGTACTTATGTATATGCTTTCAAATGCCCTCGGCTCATTCGGCACAGGTCTTTCAACGAATGACTATTACCGTCAGGTTCTCAATATGACAACGTTTGAGACCTTCGCAGGCATTCCGTCATTCTTCTTCCAGCCGATAACATTCGCAAATTACAACAAGCTGGCTGCAAGGTTCTCGACAAAGAGCATTTATATGATAAGCCAGGTATTCGCAAAGACGTTCTATATTCCGCTGTTCTTCTACGGTATCGGCTTCAAGACAAAGAACAAGGTTGAACCGTATTTCTTCCAGAGCAGACTTGCAATGCTTCCCGTTACTGCAATCTGGGAGTGCATTTACGCAACCTTCTGGGGCGCAAAGAGTATTTCGGGCACCGAGATGAGCAACGAGTGCAACGACTACATCGAGTGGAAATGCGGTTACAGAAATGAGGCAACGCTCTCAGCCGCAAGCGCATTTATGTGCAAGATTCCCGCACGTGTCAACGGTGTGCTTCAGCCGCTTTACAAGAAGTGGATTGACTACGATCAGGAAGCATATCTTCATGTTCTTCCGGGCAGACAGAGCGGTCAGCCGCTCAGAGCACAGAAGTGGATATTTGCTATGGCAACAATCATTCCCGCTTTCCTTGTGTTTTCAAGTATGATACCGATGTTCTGGTATAACATTGACAAGGACACCCGTGACAGAATGTACCGTGAGCTTAACGAAAGACGTGTCAAGGTTGCGGAAACAATCAATAAAAACGGTCTTCTTGAGGATGAAGAATAATAAAACGGAGCAAGGTATTTTGCCTTGCTCCTGCTTTTAGGAGGAAATAACATGGAGAAAATAACAGCCTTTTTTCTGTCGATAGTTCTGGCTTTGAGTCAGTTCTTCGGAACGGCAGGCGACCCCGATTACGAAAGGATGACAAATTTGAAGGAATCACTTAAAATACTTTTTAATAAAAATGAGGTTGTGGCTCAACAGCATACAGGCTCGGTGAGTGACGAAAAATGGTCAGCGGACGAGGAGTTCAGCTTTGAGAACACCGCCATTCTGAAAAAAGAAAAGGGTAAGGACTTCAAAATTCTTACGCTTTCGGATATACATTTTTCAGATTTCGGCTACCGTGCGTTCTTATCTGTGTTCAACGTGAATAAAATAAAGAGGGTAGTCGCTGCAAACCAGCCCGACCTTATCGTTATTCTGGGCGATATTGTCTGCGGAGATAATTCGGACTACTATTCGATTCAGCGTATTACAGACCTTATGGAGAGCTTCGGTATTCCGTGGGCACCTGTTTTCGGCAATCATGATGATGAGTCAAACTGCGACCTTAACTTCCTTGCCGAGGTTATGATGCAGTCACCGCATTGCCTTATGCAGAAGGGTGACCCCGAAATGGGTGTCGGAAATTATATTGTCAATATCGCCGAGGACGAAAAAATTGTCGAAAGCCTTATCCTTATGGATAGCCATCACAATCAGCCTGACGAAAAGCAGCACGAATGGTTCAAGTGGGCGACTGACGGAATAAACCGTCTTACCGATAACGGCTCCGAGATTTCAATTTATATGCACATTCCGATTCCCGAGTATCGTTATGCCTATGATGAGGCGTGGAATGCCGAAAAGAAAAAGTGGAATGACGGCTACAACGCATACGGCTCACAACACGAAAGCGTTGCCTGCGAGCGTGACGGTGACGGCAATCCGATTCAGCGAGGCTTCTTTGACCTTGTCAAGGCAAGCGGAACGTCTAAATACATTTTCTGCGGCCACGACCATATGAACAATTATTCGATTGAATATGAGGGTGTAAGACTTACATATACTATGAAGCTCGGTCAGGCGTCGGGATTTCAGATCGGATTTGACGGCGGAACAGTTATAACAGTAGGCTCTCAGGGAATTGAACGCATTGTTCATAAAACGCTCAGCTACGGCCCGCTTGTGAAAATAGTTGATATAAAAACGAAATAAATACTTAAAGTAATCTATTTTAAAAAAAGTAAAATCCTGATTACAGAACGTATTAAAGCGTTGTTTATAATAAAGACATAAAGCCAAAGGAAAAACAGAAATACTGAAAATTAGTTACAAAAATATAACTTGGTTATAACTTTTTAACATCTTTACGCAAAAAAGTGAGAGAAAGATACACGATAATTACTAAAAGTTACAGCGTAATTACAAATTGTTAAAAATGAAAAAATGCTATTGACAATATGTTTTTTTTGCATTATTATCAACGCGAAGATACGGAACAGGCAAGGCGAAGGAACCTGTTCTGTGTTGAATAATTAAACTGTAAAGGGGTCTTGAAAATGAAAAAAAATTTCAGAAAAGTAATGTCAGTTTTCCTCGCAATGGCAATCATGCTCTGCACAATGAGCATAATGGCGTCAGCCGCAACCTTTAAGTTCGTCTATGATAAAATGGGCGACGAAGAAATCGGCGAGTATTATTCGGTATTGATAACAGGCTATGAGGGTACAGCACCGTCAAAACTTGTAATTCCCGACAAAATCGAAGGTCTGCCCGTTGAAAGCGTTGAACCGATGGCGTTTATGAGCAACACGAATATCCAGGAGGTTGTACTTCCTGAGTCACTTCTCTGGGTTGAGGAGTTCGCTTTTGCAAAGTGCTCAAATCTTGCAAAAGTTACAATTCCCGCTTCACTCGGCTATATCGCTGAAAATGCGTTCTACAACTGCAAAAAGCTTAAGACTGTTACCTATAACGGTTATCAGAAGAATTACGATTATTTGTATATTGAAGGCGGCAATGACGCATTGTGGAACAATGACTGGAACTGGACACATTATAATAAGGATTATGATTGCAGCTACCGTGAGTATTCACTCACATATAAAACACAGCAGTACATTACACCCGATTACAATCTCAAAAGCGGTGAATCAATAATCTGGTGGTCAGATGACGGCTTGAATAATGACGGATCTCTGTATGTTGATGAAGAAGGTTGGTCAGATGCATATAACAGAGGTACAACAACAGTATACTATGAGGTTCTTAACAGAAACGGCGACGTTGTTTTCCACGGTGAGGATTGTGTAACGGTAAAGTATAACTTCTTCCAGTGGATTATTGAATACATTCTCTTCGGATGGGCATGGGGATTCTGATAATTCTATAACAAAAATTAACGCATCGACTTTTTAGTTGATGCGTTTTTTTAGTGATTCAGATCAATAGACAGGATGTTTTTCACACAATGCAATTACTTCGTTTGTAATTGCTTCCTTCTGATTTTCAAAGTCCGTTGCCACGGCTTTAATCCACTTGGAAATCATAATCATTTCCTGCTCCTTGAAGCCTCTTGTTGTAACGGCAGGTGTACCTATACGGATTCCGCTTGTAACAAAAGGTCTTTCGGGGTCGTTGGGAATTGCGTTCTTGTTCACGGTAATATGAACCTCGTCAAGACGCTTCTCCATTTCCTTGCCTGTAATTTCAAACGGTCGAAGGTCAATAAGCATAAGGTGATTGTCCGTTCCGCCCGAAACAACACGGAAGCCCTCTTCGGCAAGAGCTTCACTGAGAACCTTTGCGTTTCTGACAACCTGTTTCTGATATTCTTTGAACTCATCTGTCAGAGCTTCTCCGAGTGCTACTGCCTTTGCTGCAATGATATGCATGAGCGGACCGCCCTGAGTGCCGGGGAAAATAGCCTTGTTGATTTTCTGCGCAATTTCTTCATCGTTGCACAGAATCAGACCGCCTCTCGGACCTCGAAGAGTTTTGTGCGTAGTAGTTGTGACAACATCGGCATAGGGAACGGGGCTCGGGTGAAGTCCTGCCGCAACAAGACCTGCGATGTGAGCCATATCAACCATGTAATACGCTCCGACCTCTTTTGCGATTTTACCGATAGCCTCAAAATCAATTGTTCTTGAATATGCGCTTGCACCTGCGATAATAAGCTTCGGTTTACATTCAAGCGCGATTCTGCGGATTTCATCATAATCAAGCATCTCAGTTTCATCCGACACGCTGTAAGGAACAATGTTGAAATACTTACCCGAGATATTAACGGGAGAACCGTGTGAGAGATGACCGCCGTGAGCAAGGTTAAGTCCCATAACCGTGTCGCCTGTTTCAAGAAGAGCAAAAAATGCTGCGAGGTTTGCGGAAGCGCCGCTGTGAGGCTGGACATTTGCATAACCTGCGCCGAAAAGCTTCTTCGCACGCTCAATGGCAAGGTTTTCAACTATATCAACATACTGACAGCCGCCGTAATATCTTTTTCCGGGAAAACCCTCTGCGTATTTGTTGGTCAGAACCGAGCCTGCGGCAAGAAGCACCGCCTTTGAAACAATATTTTCCGAAGCAATAAGCTCAATGTTGTGCTGCTGTCTGTTCAGTTCAAGATTGCAGGCGTTAAAAACCTCATTATCGTAATTGTTCAGTTCATTAAAAAAATCTAACATATAATCTCCCTCTTCAAAAATGATTAGTGGTGGAAAAGTCTCATTCCCGTGAATGCCATTGCCATGCCGTACTTGTCGGCACATTCAATTACAAGGTCGTCACGGATTGAACCGCCCGGCTCGGCGATGTACCTGACACCGCTTTTCTTTGCGCGCTCAATGTTGTCGCTGAACGGGAAGAATGCGTCCGAACCGAGAGCAACATTGTCAACCCCTGCAAGATATGCGTCCATCTCTTCTCTTGTGAACGGCTCGGGCTGAACTGTGAAATACTTCTGCCAGTTGCCGTCAGCGCAGACATCCTCCTCGTTCTTGTTGATATATCCGTCAATAACATTGTCGCGGTCGGGTCTGCCGATTGTATCCTTAAACGGAAGATTAAGAACCTTTTCGTGCTGACGGAGGAACCATGTATCAGCCTTTGTACCTGCAAGTCGAGTGCAATGGATTCTTGACTGCTGACCTGCGCCGACACCGATAGCCTGACCGTCAACAGCATAGCATACGGAGTTAGACTGTGTATATTTAAGTGTGATAAGTGCGATTATAAGGTCACGTACTGCGCTTTCGGGAAGCTCCCTGTTCTGTGTAACAACATTTGAGAGAAGCTCACGGTTGATTTCAAAATTGTTGCGTCCCTGCTGGAAGGTGATACCGTAAACCTGCTTGCGCTCGATTTCGGCAGGAACATACTCGGGGTCAATCCTAACAATATTGTAACCGCCCTTGCGCTTTGATTTGAGAATTTCAAGTGCTTCGGGCTCATAGCCGGGAGCGATAATGCCGTCGGAAACCTCACGCTTAATCATAAGAGCCGTTGTAACGTCGCAAATGTCAGAAAGAGCTACCCAGTCACCGAATGAGCACATACGGTCTGTGCCTCGTGCTCTTGCGTAAGCGCAGGCAAGGGGAGAGTCGTCAAGACCCTCAATATCGTCAACAAAGCAAGCCTTTTTCAACGTGTCGGAAAGAGGGACACCAACGGCCGCCGATGTGGGGCTTACGTGCTTGAAGGATGTAACAGCGGGAAGCCCGAGAGCCGTTTTAAGCTCCTTTACGAGCTGATAGGAGTTAAATGCGTCAAGAAAGTTGATGTAACCCGGTTTGCCGTTGAGGATTTCAATCGGAAGCTCGCTTCCGTCCTCCATAAAAATTTTTGACGGCTTCTGATTGGGGTTGCAGCCGTATTTGAGTTCAAATTCTTTCATTTTAATTTCCTCCGATTATTTGTTCTTGTTGATAAGTCTGTTGTCCTCTGCGCCTGTTTCGAGGTCTGTGTAGCGGACATAAAGTGAAATCCTGTTGTCCTTGTCAAGAGCGTTCCAGAGCTTGTCGGTGAACTCGTCAATATCGCTGCTGATTTCAACTCTCTCGGGTTCACCCTGGAATGTCGGAATCGGATTGCCGTCGCATACATATGTGTGAATGAAGTGACCGAGACCTGCCTTTGAGGGATACATAAAGAGGTATCTTGCGCAGTCAGAACCCTCAGCGTCAAGGCTCTTGAGAATGCTCATTTCATAAGTGAAGTCACCGTTCTCAAACTTAAGAATACCGCTGATTCTCGGCGTGAAGTTGGGAGCGTCAGGCTCAAATTCACGTGTCTTGAGCGCACCGTTAAAGCACTTGCCCTTTTCAAGAAATTTGCAGATTGTATCTGTCTGGTCACCGTTTGTAACGATGAGCTTATTTTCAAACTTTCTGATTGCGGTATAGATAATAAGGTTCGGATCCTCAACCTTTGAAGCGTCAAAAGACTCTGTGCAGACGTCACCGTTCTTCTCTGTGAAAATGCGGTTGCGGCTGTTTTCACTTCTGCCCATAATAAAGTAAGCAGAAACAGCCTTTTTACCGTCTGCGCTCTTGCCGATTACAATACCTCTGCCGACATATGAGTTGCCCTCAATAAGCTCGGCGATATCATTTACTTTATATATATTCATATTGGTTATCCTTTCGTTTTTATATATTTTTTGCGTATAAGAAAACACAAAAAGGGCGCAGTTATCATATTGTAGATAACTGCGCCCAGACGGTCGGCTTGTGTCATACTTTCTGTTTCCCTGTGGTGCTCCACGTTTCCGTCAGTCGCAGAAAGCAGTTTTAATTTGTCCTTATCTTAACACATTTTATATTTTGTGTCAACAAAGCAAGTGGGGAATTGCATGTAGATTATTGAGCGTGAATGTCAAGCGCTTTTGTAACATCTCACATACTGTATTTGAAGCTGTTGTTTATATCTGCCAGAAACCGATTTTTTTCATAGCCTTGTTGAGCGTCTTGCCTGCAAGATAGCTTGCTTTCTGAGCACCCTCAGCAGCACATTTTTCAAGGAATTTCTTATCTCCGATAATCTCGTTATATCTGTCCTGAACAGGCTTCAGCTCAGCAATAACGCTCTCGGCAACAGCTTTCTTGAAATCGCCGTAGCCCTTGCCGTCAAATTCCTTTTCGATTGCGTCAAAGTCAAGGCCTGTGCAGCAGGAGTAAATACCCATAAGGTTGTTGATTCCGTCCTTGCCGTCGGCATATCTTACAACAGCCTCGGAGTCGGTAACGGCTGACTTGAACTTCTTCATAATCTCGTCGGGTGTGTCAAGAACGGATACGGATGCCTTGGGGTTGGGGTCTGACTTTGACATCTTCTTTGTCGGATCCTGAAGTGACATAACTCTTGCGCCGGTCTTGCCGATGTACGGCTCCGGAACGGTGAATGTCGGAGAATATGCGCCGTTAAAACGCTCTGCGATATCACGTGCAATCTCGAGATGCTGCTTCTGGTCAGCACCGACAGGAACAAAGTCAGTCTGATAAAGAAGAATATCAGCCGCCATAAGGGTGGGGTAGGAGAAAAGTCCGACATTTACATTGTCAGCGTGTTTAAGCGATTTCTCCTTGAACTGCGTCATTCTTGCCGCCTCACCGAACTGAGTGTAGCAGTTGAGAAGCCATGCCATCTGGCTGTGAGCGGGAACGTGAGACTGAACAAAAATAACGCTCTCCTCGGGGTCAAGACCGATAGCAAGCAGAAGTGCGTACATTTCAAGTGACTGTCTGCGAAGCTTTGCAGGCTCCTGGCGTACTGTGATTGCGTGAAGGTCGGCAACTGCGAAAAGGCAGTCGTTGTCGCTTGACATTGCCGCCCAGTTTTTAAGTGCGCCGAGGTAGTTTCCGAGTGTCGGAACCGATGTCGGCTGTATCATACTGAGTACACGAGACTTTTTCTCAGGTGTGTTTTCCATTTTAATATCCTCCAAAAGGTAATCTTTGTAACAAAAATCATTATAACACAAGATAATATGATTGTAAATCAAAAAGTTTTGTGATAAAATAAATTTATTATGGGGGTGTTTTTGTGACAGGTTTCGATTCAGTAATTTTCGACTTTGACGGCACGGTTGCCGACACAGGCGAGGGCGTATTTGAATGTATACGCTATGCCATTGATAAAGAGGGACTTCCTCAGCCGCCCGACAGCTATATGAAAAAGTTTGTCGGTCCTCCGTTCAAGAGGAGCTTTCCCGAGTGCTTCCCCGGTATTGACGATGCGTGCGTTGACCGTCTTATAGCTTTTTACAGAGAAAAATACTCAGTCAGCGGAATCTATAAATTCCGTCTTTATGACGGTATGGAGGAGCTTCTGACATTTTTGAAGGAGAACGGAATAAAAACAGGTATCGCAAGCTCCAAGCCTGAGATTTTTATAAATCAGCTCCTTGATAAGTGCGGACTGCGTAAATACTTCGATGTGCCTGTCGGTGCAAAGAGTGAGGACGCTCACCCCGACAAGGCGGAAATTGTTGCCGAGGCAAAGGAAAGACTTGCAAAGCTCGGATGCACAAAACCGCTTATGGTAGGCGACAGAAAGTTTGATATATTGGGCGCAAAGGCAGAAAACGTGCCGTGTGCCGCTGTCCTTTTCGGTTACGGAAGCCGTGAGGAATTTGAGGAGTTCGGAGCGGATTATATTGTTGCTGACTGCGAAGAGCTGAAGAAAATAATTGTCGGCGCTTGAATAAAGTGAGGGATAGTGTTATGAAAAAGATTATCGTTGCAGGTGCGGGACACGGCGGAATTACGGCCGCACTCAACCTTGTAAGAGCAGGATTTGACGTAACCGTTTACGAAAAGCAGAACCGTGAAGACCTCGGCTATGACTGGGTTGACTGTATGCGCAAGGACGATTTTGATGAAACAGGCTTTATACGTCCCGATGACAGCAATTTCGGACCGCTTGCAGATCAGGGATATTTCTGCCCGAAAAAGTCTGTAAAGATTGTTGTTGAAAAAGACTACGGCGGCAGAATCGGATACATAGAAAGAAAATTCCTCATTAAGTACATTATTGATAACGCAGAAAAAGAGGGTGTAAAGTTTGTTTTCAACACACCCGTTATCTCTGCGCTTTATGATTCAAAGCGCATCACAGGAATAAAAGTGAGCGAAAACGGAGAAGAAAAAGATATCCTTGCCGATATGGTAATTGATGCGGCAGGCATGAATTCACCCGTGCGCTCAACTCTTCCCGAAGCGTTCGGGATACGCAGAAAACCGTTCAGCGACGAAACATTCTGCACATGGCGCGGCAGTTTTAAGAAAACAAAGGATTTTACCGCCGAGCCTAAGAACACGATTTATTTCTACCATTGCGGAAAAAGCGGAATGGACTGGGCAATCAACGAGGATGAATATATTGATATCCTTATCGGCGGCTTCGGCAATCTGACACAGGACGATATAAACAAAGCACTTGCCGATTTCAAAAAGGATTATCCGATTGAAAATGAGGTTGCGCGCGGCGGAACAACGGATTGCATACCTCTCGGCAGATTCCTTGCGGTTATGGTCTGCAACAGCTATGCGGCAGTCGGCAATTCCGCATTTATGACCGAACCTCTCAGCGGCTCGGGCATTGATATGAGTATGAGAGCGGGAAAGCTTCTTGCCGATACTATTATTGAAGCTGACGGTGACTACTCAACAAAAAATTTATGGAAATATAATTATCTTGCATATAAAAAGCTTGCCGAAAAGCAGTACAACAATCTTATTGTCAAGAGCTTTCTTTCGGTGCTCACTGCTGACGATGTGGATTTCTTCTTTGAGAAGAAAATCCTTACCGCCAAGGAAATCGGAGGCGGCGGAAACACTAAGTTTACCCCTGCCGATATCATTTCAAAGCTCAGTATTCTTTCAAAGCCGAGACTTATTCCGGGGCTTCTTAAGGTAGGTAAAAAGGCACTGATGGTCGGACAGGTTAAAAAGGCAATCCCCGAGGTTTACAGCAAAGAAGCTGTGGCAAAGTGGGAAAAGATTCATTCACAGATGAGGTGAAACAATGAAGAATTATTTGCCTCTTGAAAAGGAAGCCGAGCTTCTGCATAACATTCCGATAGGCATGGCATATGACGGCTCGGGGGATTTTTACGTATGGCAGGACAGGGCTAAGTCAAAGCTCAGAGAACTTCTCGGGCTTGATAAGTTCGTGAAATGCGACAGCCAATTTAAGATTAAATATAAAAGGGAGCACAAGACCTTTACAGAAATTAAGTTTGTTTTTCAGAGCGAGGAAAACTATTTTGTGCCGTGTATTCTTTCTATTCCCACAGGCTGTGACGGCAAGCTGCCCGTTATGGTTTGCCTGCAGGGACACGGAACGGGAATGCACATTACAATGGGCAGAACCAAATATCCGATTGACGTTGAAAAAAAGAAAAAGGGCGGCGACCGTGATTTTGCACGCCAGTGCATAAAGAGAGGAGTCTGTGCACTCGCTCTTGAACAGCGCAACTTCGGTGAAAAGGGCGGCAATCCGAGACCGACCTGCCACGCATCTTCGCTTGTTGCTCTGCTGACAGGCAGAACGATAATCGGCGCAAGAGTGTGGGATATAATGAACGCGATTGACGTGCTTGAAAATGAATTTTCGGATGTTGTTGATTGTGAAAAAATCGGATGTATGGGCAACTCGGGCGGCGGTACGGCAACAATTTATGCCTCTGCACTTGAACCGAGAATCAAAACCGCAATTCCCTCGTGTGCGTTCTGCACATTCGAGGATTCGATAGTTCTTCAGAATCATTGCGAATGTAACTACATCCCGAATATCAGAAATTACTTTGATATGGCGGAAATCGGAGCGATGAGTGCGCCGAAGCCGATGGTTGTTGTCAACGGAGTTGAGGACGGAATTTTCCCGATAAAGCCCGCAAAATATGAATTTGAGCGCCTTAAGTCTTATTACAAAGCCGCAGGCGCAGAGGATAAAGTAGCTCACGCTGTCGGAAGCGCAGGACACCGTTTCTATGCAAAAGAAGCGTGGGAAAAATATGATGAGGTGACAGAAAATGTTTGAAAAATTTGACATTCTTGAAAGTGCACGTCTTGTGCACCATTACATAACCAATATGTGCGACGAAGCACAGGATAATCTGCCTTACTGGCTTCTGCTTCCGAATAAGAAGCCTGCCGAGGCGGCACATTGCCGTGTTGACGATGCCGAGCTTGTCGGCTCATGGTATGAGGGTCTTGTAAGTGCAATGCGTATGCTCAACACAAACGAGGGCGATAACGTAAAGCAGTCACTCCGCCGCCATCTTATGAAGTCATGGGGTGAGCACGGACTTCGCTTCTGTGAGCCGTATGAGTGGACACACACCGTTCATTCCTCATTCCACGAAATGGGTTACATTCTTCCCGGTCTTAATATGATTACCGAGGAATATCCCGAGGACGAAGAGGCTGAAAGACGTACAGCCGAGCTTGTCAGAGGTATGCGTTCACTTGTAATTGAGCGTAAGGTTCGCACATTCTGGTCAGGTGACTTCACCGAAACCGAGCCGATTTACGAATTCCCGAATGACGTTTACCTTAAGGACGGCGGCTTTGACCTTACACGTCACACAGGTCGAGGCGAGCAGGCAATCAGAAACGCCGTTTCGCTTCAGGCACTTGTGCGCCGTTACGAGCTTAAGGGTGACGAGGTGGCTCTTGACCTTGCAACAGGTCTTGCAAACTATGTTCTCGGACCGTCAAGATATTTCAACTATAAAATGGAATTCTTCGGACACGTTCATTCCGCTACATGGTTTGCCTGCGGTATCGTTAAGCTCGGCAGACTTACAAATCAGGATTATTATATTCAGAAGGGCAAGGCAATCTACGATTATGTCCGCTCGCTTTCTTCTGACTTCGGCTGGGTTCCCGAGTATGCACAGTGGCATCCCATGGAGGAGGAGCATTGCGAAACCTGCTGTATCAGAGATATGATTGTCTGCGCTGAGGAGCTTATCAAGTGCGGATATAAGGAATACTGGAACGATATGAACCTCTTTGCCCGTAATCAGCTTATGGAAAATCAGGTTAAATACACAGGCTACGTTGAGTGCGACAACACAAGACCCGACGGCAACGGTATCACATACCGTGATATCGACAAGCGCATGGTCGGCGGCTTCACAGGCGGAAGTGAGCCTAACTCAATTTCACTTTCACGCTTCCGTTCAATCGCAGGCTGCTGTGTCGGCACAGCTCCCGTTGCACTTAAGATTGTATGGGATAATGCAATCACAGAGGATGACGGTGTTCTTACTGTCAACATTCCCTGCGACAAGGAAACAGACGAGCTTAAAATGGAGTCACTCATCCCGAACGAGGGTATTGTACGACTTACTGCAAAGAAGGACTGCAAGGCAGGCTTCCGTGCTTATGAATGGATGAAGGATGCAAAGGTTACACTTAACGGTAAGGCTGTTGACGGTATGTCTGCTGAGGTTAAGGCAGGCGATGTACTTAAGCTTACATTTGACATTTCAACTGTTGAGAAGAAAGAAACTGTCCGCGGTGTTGAATTTACGGTTTACTGGCGCGGATGTGATGTTGTTGATATGACACCGAGAGGCGAGCACGTAAGACTTTATCAGCGTGACCTTGATAAGGAAAAGTACTATCCGACACCCGAGGATGTTGTTTACACAGGTGCGGCAAACTACGGTCCCACACAGCAGAAGCAGTGAGGTAAGGTATGAAGCTTCACACACTCGGAACATCGGCAGGCACTCAGCCCTATGAGGGCTTCCGTCACACCTGCCTTGCCATTGAAACGGAAAAAGCACTCTATTTCCTTGATGCAGGCGAGAGCGGAGCATATACGGCACACCTGTGCGGAATCGACCTGTTGAAAACCAAAGCGGTGTTTATTTCCCATCCGCATATGGATCATGTCGGCGGTCTCGGCAATCTGCTGTGGTATATCCGTAAGGTAGGTCTTGTCAGAAAAGAACCGCTCAAGGCTGAAAATATTGATATTTTTACACCATGTATTGAAACTGTTGACGGCTTTATGACTGTGCTGAAAAACACAGAGGGCAATTTCAAGACAGATTACACTCACACGACACATAAAATATCCGAGGGTACAATCTTTGATAACGGTGATATCAGACTGACGGCTGTGCATACCGACCATATGCCGATGAAAAACGGCGAGTATCAGTCCTATGCTTTCAGAATAGAGTGTGAGGGCAAAACGGTAGTTTTTTCGGGCGATATGCGACTTGAAAATATTGCCGACATTGTTCCTGACAGGTGCAATGCGTTTCTTGTTGAAACGGGGCATCATCAGATAGAGGATATCTGTGCCGAGCTGAAAGCAAAGAATAAGCAGGTTGATAAGCTGTTTTTTGTTCACCACGGCGGCTACATTATCCGTGACCCCGAGGGCGGAGAAAAGCGTGCGTATGAAGCGTTCGGAGAGAATGCCGTAATTACCCGTGACGGCAGAACCTATGAAATATAAGGAGATTTTGATATGAGATACGGAATGTGTATGCAGATTGACAGCCCCGAAAGAGTTGCTGTTATCAAAAATTCAGGCTTTGACTACGTTGAGTGCGGATTCTGCAAGCTTTCGAGAGGTGATAATGAAACCTTTGAGGCATTTAAGAAAGCGCTCAATGAAAACGATATAAAATGTGAAGCGGCAAACGGATTTTTGCCCAAAGACATCCCGCTTATCGGTGAGGAGTATGACGAGAAAAAGACTGTTGAATATATTGAAAAGGGTATGAAGCGAGGTGCTGAAATCGGACTTAAGACAGTTGTTTTCGGCTCAAGCGGAGCAAGAAAGGTTCCCGATGGCGTCAGCTATGCCGACGGCTTCCGACAGCTCGGCGAGGTACTCAGAAATGTGATTTCACCGCTTGCAAAGAAGTACGGCATCACAATTGTAATGGAACCGCTCAGAAAGGACGAATGCAACATCATCAACACAATCAAAGAAGGTACAATGCTTGCCGTTCTTTCGGGTGTCGATAATGTTTTCTGCCTTGCCGATATCTATCATATGATAGGCGAGGGCGATACACTTGACGATGTAAGACAGCTTAAGGGTTCTCTTAAGCATTCTCATATCTCGAATCCTTATTCAAAGAAAGGACTTAAGAGAGATTTCCCTGCCGATATGGACGAATATGACTACAAGGCTTTTGTAGATGCGATGGCATTTGCAGGCTGTGACACCTGCTCCGTTGAAGCTCAATGCGTGGACTTCGACAGCGAAACAATGCTTGCAGGCAAGCTTCTGAAGAGCTTATAAGTATGCTTTTGCCTTCCTCTTGAGGGGAAGGGGGGCGCTTGCGGTGGATGAGGTGTAAAAAAGAATAACTCTGTTCAACAATAAACCCCCTGAGGAATAGTTTAAACCCATCAAGGTGAAGTGAACCCCAAAGTTTAGACAATAAAATATTAGGTTCTATAATAAAAAAACAGAGAGCCGTTTATTTCGGCTCTCTGTATGTATGATCAATTTGAGGGTGTCATATCAATCTTACCTTCGTATATTTTATAAACGGATACAGGATATAAGCAGAATTGAACATATTCAGCGTCATCACTTACAGGCATCGAATAATAACTTGTAAGTCTATCCTCTGATTGTTTTTCAAGCGAAGCCGGATTGTAATCATCTTTATACTTTTTCAGTTTGTAAAACTTATTATAAACATCATAAGACATATCATAATCCGGATCATCTCTTGTTATTCCAATCAGAACAGCTTTGCAGGCAGTCATTCTATCAAAATATGATCTATCAACAATATCTACCTTCAAATTATGATTATCTGTAATCGGAACATAAACAGGTTCATCAGAATCAACTTTTATTTTAATACTGCTTTCATCCGTTCCTGTAAATTTAACCATATTTAACAATAACCCAAAATTATATAGCATATAATAATCTGACAACTTATTTACAGGCAAATTAAAAGAAACAGAATATATATTCTTATTGCAGTCTATGATAGTTCCATCAATAGTTTTATCTGATGTTTTTGCTACAAGTGTAAATGAAGGTACTTTTGTATCCTGTTCAAAATTAGGATTTCCAGTAAAGCTTGGCGAATCGTACATACTGTTGTCTGTGTTTACCTGAATCGTCAAAGTAGTTTTTTCATCTTCTTCCTCATCTTTCAAACTTGCTGTAAGAATTAAGCCTTCGTTTATATTCTTTTTTGCTATTATATTATCAGAATCCATTTGACAAGAGCATAGCAAAAAAATTATACAAAAAACAAGAATCAGAGAACACTTTTTCATAAAATGACCTCCTTGTTATCTATGGTTACAAAAGGATAAAGTTATGGAAAATTCACCACCGGTATAATTTCTTACTCCACCTCTAAGTCTTATCTCACTAATATAACATTTAACGGTTGTATTTGTAGATGTACCTTTTGAATTACGAACAGTTACTGACGGAGTAATTCTCCAGGATTCGTTGTTTATTGATGAAGCTGGCTGACATTTCCAAGTTTTTACATACTGACTGCCAAAAGCATTTGTTATTCGCTGTCCTTTTGGATTATATGAATAAGTCATAACATTAGAAACTTTCATAGAACCATCTGAACTTATTTCGTTTGCAATTGAGG
The DNA here is from genome assembly GCA_024404095.1 of Clostridia bacterium. Classification (GTDB taxonomy): domain Bacteria; phylum Bacillota; class Clostridia; order Oscillospirales; family Acutalibacteraceae; genus CAG-488. Next base: position 21,677 of record JAKSQO010000025.1, read on the forward strand.
TTTGTATCGTACTATTTAATCCACCATCCAACCATGTTTCATCAATAATAGAAGTGCTGCTACTTGTTGCCTTTATATTACAATCATAGTATTTAACATATTTGCCATTTAATCCGCTTGCGGTAAATTCAGTATAAACTGTATCAAATGTATTTGTGCCCATTGTTTTGATTTTAATTGCATAAGCCACAATTCTCATTGAACCTAATTGACACCAACCACTTATTTTTTCTTTTGAACTATATTGATATTCTGTTCCTATTCCGTTAATAGAACCTTTTTTATAAAAATAACGAAAAGCAGCGCAGCCTTTAAAGCTTTGCTTAATCATTTTATCATCTTGCAATATAGCTTTATCTTTTGGAGTCATTTCTTTAATGAATTCATTATTTATAGAGCAATCATTTAAATTATCATACAGATCATTTAAATGATCATTTGTATTAAACTCAAAATTCTCTTCTGTTATTTCGTTTTCATCTTCCTCAACAACAGCTACTTCTACTGGCGTTATTCTATAATCGTTGCCATCAGAACTAACGTAGTATCCAACTGTATACCCATCGTCTGTTTGAGGATATTCAGAACAATCAAATATACTCTCTAAGCACACATTTTCATCTTTTTCAATAAAGAAATCTGTTCCGTTATCAATAAGCTCTTTAGCATCATCTTGATAAGAAGACAAATCACTTGCATCAATCGAAACCAAATCAACTTTATTTAAACTTTTATAGTCTGATTTATCCAACATTTTTTCAACATCATTCATATCAGCAATTTCAATATTGTCCTCAGAATTTGAAATTGCAAATGCATCACAAGGAACTACGAGTATGGCAAAAACAAAAGATAATAAAATGGATAATATTTTTTTCATAAAAAGATACCTCTCTAGTAAGTGATTTTTAAAAAATCACTTACTTTTAAATTTGTCTTTCCGTATAAATGACTAATACTATCAATAAAATCAATCGGTGAAATATTATTTTTGTTTTTTTCAAGCATTAGTGCAACTATTCCAGTCATTATTGCGCATGAAGCAGATGTCCCGTCAACACTCCTATAGTTATTATCATCAACAGCAGTAACTATATTTTCACCGGGTAAAAATATAACCTTTGTTTTTACATCACCACAAGGAGATATTATTTCACTATTTTTAGATTTTGAACCAACAGCTATAACGTTTGGATATGCAGCAGGATATAATAAATCATTATCAATATAATTTCCAGCCGCTGCAATAACAATAATACCAGAGTTAATCGCAGTATTGATAATGTTTTCTAATTCTTTATTACCATTTTGTATGCCAATACTAATGTTAATAATATCAACCTGATTATTTATTGCAACTTTAATTCCTTTAATTATATCTTCTAATTCAATATTACCCTCAGAATCGCAATTTATTTTAATGGATAAAATTTTAGAACCAAGTGCAATTCCTAAAACACTTTTGCTATCTTTAGGATTCGATGCAATAATGTTTGCCATAGCTGTTCCATGAAATTGATCATTATCTATTTGATTTTTAGATAAATCAATACATTTATAAACAGATCTCTTTATTTCATCATTAAGATTTATACCAGTATCAATTATTGCGATTTTAATATCTTTTCCAGTAAAATGAGTTCTATTTTGATCCCACGCAATATCCTCTAACCACCATTGTAACCGATGAGAATAAGTTGTAGTACTATGGCAACCTGAAAAAGAGTTTAAAAGAACAACAATGATAATTAAAATAGTAAATATTTTTTTTGACATATACTCCACAAACCTATTTTGAAAATCAATTTTTTAATATCTAATCCATCGGATATCAACCTCCCAATAAATCTTACCATAAGTAAGATAATAATTCAATAAAAGCTTAATTAAATGTTCAACAAAATTATAATAAACATTTGTTAATTGTGAACAAATATATCGCCCGTTGTATAATATAGTCATGCTAATTATACAACGGGCGATAATCAAATTTCAAATCCTCAGGGGTTCGTTTGTTATTATAATGTAATAACTTAGTTGCCGGGAGTGATGAGGTTGATACACTTAACAGGGCAAGCTTCGGTACATTTACCGCAGCCTGTGCACTTGAGAGTGTTAACCTTTGCACAGAAGTTCTCAACCTTAACAGCATCAAACTCACATGCCTTTACGCACTTCATACAGCCGATACAGCCTGATGAACATTCCTTGCGTGTAACTGCACCCTTGTCCTTGTTTACACAGAGAACAGCAGCCTTTGTCTCGTAGAGGGGCATCATCTTGATAATGCCGTTCGGACAGGTTTTTACGCACATCTTACAAGCCTTGCACTGTAAGGGGTTAACACGTGCAACACCGTCACAGATGTGGATTGCTTCATAAGGGCAAGCCTTTACGCAGTCACCAAGTCCGATACAGCCGTAGATACATTCTTTAGAGCCGCCGAAGAGCTGCTTTGCCATCTGGCAGGACTGAACACCGTTGTAAATCATCTTTGTGTTTGCATTTTCGCAGAAGCCCTGACACATTACGACAGCACTTGAAGCCTTGACTTCACCTGCTGAAAGACCTGTGATTTTTGCGATAGCGGCTGATGCGTCAGCACCGCCGGGAGCACAGAGTGCTGTGTTTGAAGTGATGCCCTTTGAAAGAGCTGATGCGTAGCCGTCACAGCCTGAAAATCCGCAGGCACCGCAGTTTGCACCGGGGAGACATTCACGGATTGCTTCTGCCTTTTCGTCAACGGGAACTGCCATTACAACGGAAGCGACTGCAAGTCCGAGACCTGCGATAAGTCCGATAACGGCAACGATAACTACTGCTAAAATAATACTGTTCATTTTATCGTCCTCCCTTAACCGAATATGCCTTCAACAAGTCCTGCAAATCCGAGGAAGGAAACAGAAACAAGTGATGCCGCAATAAGTGTAATCGGGAGTCCCTTAAGGAACTTGGGAACATCGCAGGACTCGAGTCTTGAACGGACACCTGCAAACATAACCATAGCAACAAGGAAACCGACACCGCCGCCGAGTGAGCAGATAAGTGAGTGGATGAAATCGTAACCGTTATCAACGTTAAGTGTTACAACACCGAGAACGGCGCAGTTTGTTGTGATAAGCGGAAGATAAATTCCGAGTGAGTTGTAAAGAGCGGGAATGTACTTTTTAAGCACGATTTCAACCATCTGAACAAGTGCGGCAATAACAAGAATGAATACAATAGTCTGAAGATATTCAAGGTTGTTTGCAACAAGGATGTACTTGTTGATGGGGTAGGTAACTGCTGTTGAAAGAGCCATAACAAAGATAACGGCGAGGGACATACCCAATGCTGTATCAAGCTTCTTTGAAACTCCGAGGAACGGGCAGATACCGAGGAACTTTGCAAGAATAAAGTTCTGTGTAAGAATCATTGTGAGGAAAAGAGCAATCAAGCCTTTAGTAAGTTCCATTATGCCTCAACCTCCTTCTTGTCACAGCCTTCGACTTTATCTCTGACATTACAGATTTTAGCCATCGGGCAGTTTTCACAGCCCTTAAGCTCAGCCTTCGGCTTGCCCTTTGATTCAGCGAGCTTGTTGGCGAGAGCCATAACAAGACCGAATACGAAGAAGCCGCCGGGAGCGAGAATGAAAATAAGGATGGGATTACTGTTCAGGAACGGAATTGAGAATCCGTCAAAGTTGTTGCCGATAAGTCCGCCGAAGCCTGCGAGGAATGTGCCTGCGCCGAGAATTTCACGGATTGTACCCATTACAAAGAGTGCGGCGGTGAAGCCGATACCCATGCCGAGACCGTCGACCGCCGAGGCGAGTACGCCGTTCTTGCTTGCAAATGCCTCAGCTCTGCCGAGGATGATGCAGTTAACAACGATAAGCGGAAGGTAAACACCGAGCTGTTCGTTGAGTACGGGAACAAATGCCTTTACAAGCATCTGAACGATTGTAACGAATGATGCGATAACAACGATGTAAGCAGGGATACGTACCTTTGCAGGGATAACCTTACGAAGTGCCGAAATGGCAATGTTTGAACAGATAAGAACGATTGAAGCCGAGATACCCATACCGATAGCGCTTGTAACTGATGTTGTTGTAGCAAGTGTCGGGCAGGTACCGAGAACAAGTCTTAAAACAGGGTTTTCAATGATAATACCTTTTGAAAACTCCTTACCGAGTGATTTTTTCTCTGCCATCAGTTTGCACCTCCGTTTCCTGTGACTGTTTCATAGCCTGCAAGAGCTTCATTGACAGCCTTTGCAACTGCGTTTGATGTGATTGTAGCACCTGTGAGTGCCTGAACCTGATTCTTTTCGGGATCGCCTGTGTTCTTGTCAACGATGATTCCGTTTACAAGACCGACGAATCTGTCTTTGAATTCCTGAGTTGTAGCCTTCATGCCGAGACCTGCTGTGTCGCTGATTTCAAGGATTTCAATACCTGTAACCTTGCCCTCGGCGTCAACACCTGTCATAACCTGAAGGTCGCCGCCGTAGCTCTTGGTTGTGGTAACGAATATGTAGCCCTGAACCTCTTTAGCGTCATTGTAGCCTGTAACGAAGCTTACGCCGTCCTTCTTACCCTCTTCAAAGGTTGAAGCAGAGCTGAGAACCTTTGCTCTTGACTCTGTCTCTGTCTGGATTGCAAGCTCTTCAATCTTCGGAGCTGTCTTCTGATTTACGAATGCAAGCAGAAGTGTGCATACAAGGCAGATAACAAAAAGTGAAACTGCGGGAATAACAATCTTTTTAATCATTTTGCCTCAGCCTCCTTCTTTTCTTTTTTAGGAGTACCGAAGGGCTTGGGCATTGTTGCCTTCTCAATAAGCGGAACAAGAATGTTCATGATGATGATTGAATAGGAAACACCCTCGGGAAGATTGCCGAAAAGTCGGATAAGAGATGTAAGCACACCGCAGCCGACAGCGAAAATAATCTTGCCCTTGAATGTAATCGGTGAGGTTGTGTAGTCGGTAGCCATGAAGATAGCACCGAGCATCAGACCGCCGCCGAGAAGCTCATAAGCGAGAAAGGTAAGATTGCCCTTGCCTGCGATGAGCATAATAACCGCAACTGTTCCGACATATGTAAGCGGAATAGTCGGAGAGATAACCTTACGGGCGATAAGATAGATACCGCCGAGGATAAGTGCGATTGCGCATGTCTCACCGAGACAGCCTGCGCGCCAGCCGATAAGCATCTCCTTGAGAGTTTCAACAGGCATTGCGCCGCCCTTTGCAAGAGCGTGAATGCTTGCAAGCGGTGAAGCTGAGGTGATGCCCTCAAGCTTTGAAACGCTGTTAAGCCATGAAAGGGGAGCAGTCCACTTTGACATAGCTGTGGGGAACGAAGCAAGAAGAACGATACGGCCGATAAGCGCGGGGTTAACGAAGTTCTGTCCGATTCCGCCGAAGAACTGCTTAACAACAACTATTGCAACGATTGCGCCCAGAGCAACTTTCCAGAGCTCAATCGAAACAGGAAGGTTGAAAGCGAGGAGAAGACCTGTGATAACTGCGCTGAAGTCGCCGATTGTGTGCGGACGCTTCATGATAAGTCTGCTGAGGTACTCAGCAATAACGCAGGAGCCGACTGATACGCACTCAATGATAAGCGCACGGGGTCCGAAGAAGATAACGGACGCAATCAATGCGGGAACAAGAGCGATGATAACGTCAAGCATGATTCCTCTTACCGTTTCGTGTGAACGGGCATGAGGTGATGCGCTGACAACAAGTTTATTATTCAATGTCATTTCTTAGCACCTGCCTCTCTGATAACTGCCTTTGCAAGGCGCATATGCTGAACGAGCGGTTTTTTGGCAGGGCAGGAGAATGCGCAGCTGCCGCACTCCATACATACCATAACGCCGTCGTCAAGAAGTGATTCTGCGTCGCCCGCCTTGGTATCACGCACAATCTTTGTGGGGATAAGGCTCATCGGACACGCTGCCGCACAGCGTCCGCAGCGGATACAATCTGTTTCTCTGAAGATTTTTGCGTCTTCCTTTGAGAAGCAGAGCAGAGCGTTGTTGCTCTTTGAAAGCGGATGGTCAAGGCTTGTGATGGACATACCCATCATCGGACCGCCTGCAACAATTTTAACAGGCTCATCCTTGAAGCCGCCGCAGAAATCAACGATATCGCTGATGCTTGTGCCGACCGGAACACGGATGTTCTTCGGCTCCTTGATTGCCATACCGTCAACGGTGAGTGAACGGCTTACAAGCGGCTTGCCTGTCTTGAGGTAACGTGCAATGAATGCGCAGGAAGCGACGTTCATAACAATGCATCCGACATCAGCAGGAAGCTTGCCCGGAGGAACCTGTCTGCCTGTTGCGGACTGAACCATCATCTTCTCAGCACCCTGAGGATAGCGTGATTCAAGCTGCATAATTTTTATTGAACCGTTGTCGCTGCTGTCACCCTCAACAATCTGTGAAAGTACCTTGAATGCCTCAGGCTTGTTGTCCTCGACGGCAATAACAACATTCGGAATGTTAAGAAATTCCTTGATTGTTCTGATGCCTGAGTATACGTCCCATGAGTTTTCGATACATTCACGGTAGTCAACTGTGATGTAAGGCTCACACTCAGCCGCATTGATAACAAGTGTATCAATATTCTTGTCAGGTGGAACATTGAGCTTAACGTGTGTGGGGAAGCCCGCACCGCCGAGACCTACAAGACCTGAAGCTCTGACAGCCTTAACGAAATCTTCCTTTGTTTCAACCTCCGGTGGCTTGATGCCTTCCCAGAGACGCATTTCACCGTCTGACTCAATGGTAACACCCTGAGTAACGTTGCCGTTCGGAAGCTTTACGTTACCGATAGCGGTAACAGTACCCGAAACGGATGCGTGAATCGGTGCGCTGACAAACTTATCGCTGTCACCGATGACCTGACCGACAGCAACTGTATCGCCGACGCTGACTGTCGGAGTACAGGGTGCGCCGATATGCTGCTGCATAGGTAAAATAACTTTTCTTGGCTCAGGCATACGTACAACTTCAAGCTCGGCTGTGTTTTTGTGGTGTTCAACCTTAACGCCGCCGCGGACTTTTTTAACTGCACTTATGATGCCGTCCATGTGAATTTTACCCATCTTTTCAACCCCTTTTCTAACGTCCGGAAACGGACATTTATTTTTTAATGTCTGTGATTCTGCCGAGGTACGGCATTATCACTTTTAATACAGTTCCCGTAATAAAACCTGTTATCACGGCGAACAGCAACAGCAGAGGACCGTAACCCCATATCAGGGACGGTGTGCCTGATATCAGGCACGCTGTAATAAGCTGTCCGATATTATGACAAACGGCACAGATGATTCCGATACCGATATATCCGAGAGAGTTCTTTCGGCTGCGCAGAAGTATACACGCCGCCGCTGTGCTGAGTGCTCCTCCTGCGCCGCTCATAAGCATTGCCGTGAAGCCTCGTGTGATTCCTGCAAACAAAGCCTTTATCAGAGTGACGAAAAAAGCGTCGCCGACTCCCGAGCAGGATGCAAGGAACATAGTAACGATATTTGAAAATCCCGGTTTCGCTCCGGGCGGAAAACCCGGAAACGCGGGGATAAGTGTTTCAAGATAAGACAATGCGAGCGCAAGTGCACCCATAACGCCGACAAGGGCAACACGTCTTGTGATGTTTCTCTTTTCTTTCATAATCAATATGTCAGCATATCGGGCGAGTTTTCACCCGAACTGATGCTGATTACAATCCTTTCGGGCAAACAGGCGGCTGTCTGTCCGTTTTTGTAAAGCTTTCCGCTTTTTACGCAGAGCTTATCTCTGCAAACCGCAGAAGTAAAATATATCGCACCGTTCTCAACACAAATTTCGGTTCCGTCCTTGGGTGAGAACGTGTAGCTTTCCTTAACCTCGTCAAGATTGATTATTTTTACGATTTCTCCGTCAGCGTAAACAGTTGCGGTCAGACTCTGTTTTTTCGATAAATTCGGAATAAGAAGAACGAGTGCCGCCGCAAGAATAACCGCAATAACAATCAAATCATTTTTTCTGAATAGTTTTTTCATCAGCTCATAATAAAGCTTGTATCGCTTAATTCAAAACTGTCCTTTATGCCGTCGGTACAGCGGACAATCTTATCGTTTGTAATGAACACAGCCTCGGCATCGTACTTTTTAAGCAGAGCAAGACTTGCATCATTGTAACCCATTATATAGCAGGCGGTTGAAAGTGCGTCGCTGATAACACCCGACTTGCAGACAACCGTTACGCTTTTTAGTCGGCTCTCGGCAGGATAACCTGTCGAAGCGTTGAGAATATGATGATATTTTTTACCGTTCTGCTCAAAGAACTGCTCGTAATTTCCCGATGTGGAAACACAGGTGTCGGAAATTTTGAGCGTTCCCATATAATCCCTGTCGTTGTCGGGGTTTACAATACCGATGCTGAAATCTCGCTTGCCGAAAAGCAGAAGGCTTCCGCCGACTGAAATAACAGCAGAATCTGTCTTTGTCTGTTCAAGCTGAGTTCTGACAATATCGCAAGCCGCACCCTTGCCGACAGCTCCGAGGTCAACTGCCTGATTCTTACCGAGCTGAACCGTGTTATCCGTAAGCTTCAGCTTTTTGCTTCCGACGAAGGGGAGACAGGTATCAATCTCTTCGGCTGAGGGAACTCTCTGCTTATCTGAGCCGAAGCCCCACAGCTCCGTGATTTTTCCGACCGTGATATCAAATACACCGTTGCTGTCCACACAAACATCAATTGCATCGGAAATAATCGAAGCAACCTCGGGCGAAACTGCAACAGCCTTACCGTCAGAAGTGTTGATTCGGTTTACATCCGAGCCGTCCTCGTAACGGCTGAGAAGATTTTTTTCAATATCATGAATTTCGCTTTTAACGGATTCCGCGGTTGCCTGTCCGTCAGAACCGTACAGCTTTATGCTGATAACCGTGTTCATCGCAATATCATTGCAGCTATATTCCGTACGGCTTCTGATAAAATCAAATGCGCAGATGCCGATAATAATTGCGGCGCAGACCGATACGGCAATAATTGCTTTAATGTTTGCCTTAAGTCCTGTTTCTTTATTATCGCTTTTCAAATCCGCACCACCCTATAATAATTGTATAAATAACTGATTTATTATATAACAAAGTCGTAATTTGTTCAATAGAAAAACAACTAATTAAAAATTTAACAATATATTTTAGCTTCATATAACCAAACAATTAAACGTACACTTTACTTTGTATAAATTGTATCTTTTTTTATAAGTTTTGGAATAAAATATGTTGAATTTTCAGATATTTTATGTTAGAATACTAATTACACTTTGCAAACCTGTTTGTGTTTGCAAGAAAAGAGGAGGATGATTTAATGGCAAACTGTCCGAAATGCGGCAGACATCTGAAAATAACAGATTGGAAACAGTACTGTCCGGATTGCGGAGCGAATATTTTTGTTTATAACCAGCAGGAACGTCTTATGCAGGAAGCTGATATAGCTGAGGTTCAATACTATCATTTTCAGAAGAGAATTGATAGAATAAAAGCTTCTTTTATCGGCTCAAAGCTTGCGATTGTAAGAATTTTTACATCAATTCTTCCGGTTGCGGCAATTTTTCTTCCGCTTATCAAAGCGAAGATTGCAGAACCGTTCAAGCCGTTTGACGGCGGAATGAGTCTTATTGATATTATCAATAATATTGAAGGGCTGACAGGTGACGGTATTCCGACTATGCTCGGTGAAGAAAAAACGGCAGGTATTGCCCTGACAGCTTCAATCGGTTTGTTCGCGGTTTCGTTGCTTGCGCTGGTTTTACATTTTATTCTGCTCACACTTTCCTGTTCTCCGAAAGGAAAACAGAGAAACAATGCAATGAATATAATTATTCTTGCAACAACAATCGGTTCGGCACTTGCGTTTATGCTTATGCCGAAAAATGCATTTGTTGACGGAGCACTCGGCTTAGGTGCATATCTTTATATCGCGCTTCAGATTGTGAATGTTGTTATTGATACAATCACAATGAAGAAGGGTATTCCCGTTAATCACAAGCAGTGCTACTGCGGCGGTATTCCTATTGAAGAATACTTTGAAATGCAGAAAAAAGGTATGACAACTGAGGAAATTCGCGCAATTCAGTACGAACGTCTTCAGGCTATTCAGAATGAGATTGAGGCTAAACTCAAGGCTGAAGAGGAAAAAAATGCTGAATCACAGAAAAAGGAGGTGACCGCAAATGGCTGATGAAGAAAAGGCCGGCCGTGACTTAGGCAATAACCAACAGGCGTATATGAACCGACTGTTCTGCACAACCAAAGAGCGTGTTTCCTATATCTTATATACAGCTTTCGGTACAATGGGTACAGGCGACTATGAACCCGGCGGCGAAATTTGGGTTAACAAGATTTATAATATCAGTCCTTTCAAGCTTGCCAAGGCACAGGTCGGACTTTCAATTTATGATATGATAAATGACCCGCTTACAGCCGCTATTGTTGATAACATGAGAACCCGTTGGGGTAAGTTCAAGCCGTTCCAGTGGCTTTCTATTATTCCCGCAATTCTTCTCGGTATTTTTGTTATCACACTTCCTTCGCTTTCAACATCACTTGCATGGACGGAAGCTCAGAAGCTTACTTATTACTTGATATACCTATATGTCAATGAAACGGTTAACGCTTTCTTCGGCGGAGGCGGACACATAAAGAATGTTTTTACGCCCAATCCGAACGAGCGAACCTCGCTGCTTGTTAGTGCAAACTTTGTCGGCGACCTTATGAAGAAGCTTCCCAGTCAGATTATGGATATTCTCTGGGACCTTATCAACAACGATGTTCTTAAAATTTCAAAGGTTAAATTCGTTGTCAGAGGTAAGCTGATTGTCTGGACTCTTGCAATGATTCCGACAGTTCTCTGGTATATAAACAGCCGTGAGCGTGTTGCTCAGTCTGAGAAACCGCCGCAGCCCGTTAAAGGACTTCTTTCGGTGTTCAGAAACAGACCTCTTATTGTTTATACCCTGAGCGGACTTATCGATGATATCACACTCGGAAGCGGCGGTTCACTGTATTACTCTGATGTTCTTAAGTTTAAGACTATGACAACAATTGCGGGTATTCCGGGCTCACCGATTTCCTACGCAAGCTACGGCTTTGTTACGAAGTTCAGAAAAATGTTCTCTACAAAGACACTCTGGTTCCTGACAAGAGGTACTACTTTCTTCCGAGAGACATCTTTCTTCCTTGTCGGACTTATAGGCGGCAGAGACAAAGGCTGGTATCAGAAGAAGCTTCCGATGTCGCTTACATTTGCGTTCGGCAACTGTCTTGAAATGGCATTCTATGCTACAAGAAATGTTATCGGAACTGAAATCAACTATGAGGTTCTTGACTACAGTGAGTGGAAGGAAGGCTACCGTGTTGAGGCAACTGTTGAAATGATGAAGGGATATTTCACCAAGGTACAGAAAATGATTATCAACGTTATCAACGGTTCTCTTCTTGAAAACTGGGTTGAGTATAAGGGCGGCGAAGGCTCAGTTCAGACACAGCAGGCTAAGTACCGTCTGTTCGTAACAGCTTTCGGTCCCAAGCTTATATTTGATGCACTCTGCTTTATCCCGATGCTGTTCTACAACATTGATAAGAGCACACGTGAAAGAATGTATCTTGACCTTGAATATACACGTTCGGCAAGAGCAAACTCAGAGCTTCTTAAAGATGATGACGGCGCAAAGCCCGAATCTGTAAACGAGTAATATTACAATAAACTGATTCTGTTTTTTCGGAATCAGTTTATTGTTGCAAAAAAATACTCCCGACGGAAAGTCGAGAGTAAAGATATTTAGATTACAGCCTCCAATAGCTGAAGCCTTTTTCTTTCAATTCAGAGAGTTTGAATAAGCCTTTTACATCAATGAATACCTTCTTTTCGTCAGGCATTTTTCGGAAAAGCTTGCCATATTCATCAAGAGTGAGCTTTTTGAATTCATCATGAGCAACCGCGAGAATTATGCAGTCAAGATCTTTCAGCTCATCCATATCTATAAGGTCGATATCGTAATCGCGCTTCACATCGTCCGCGTTTGCGCAGGGGTCGGTAACAAGTGCGTTGATGCCGTATTCCTTAAGACAGTCAACAATCTCTACAACCTTAGAGTTACGTGTATCGAGGCAGTTTTCCTTGAAGGTGATGCCCATAATCGCAACCTTTGCATTCGCGGGAGCCATGCCGACCTGAACCATCTTTTTTATTGCGGCCTCGGCAACGTATGCTGCCATTCCGTCATTTACCATTCTGCCGTTGAGAACAATGCGGCTGTGGTAGCCGAGCTTTTCAGCTTCATATGTGAAGTAGTAGGGATCAACGGCAATGCAATGACCGCCGACAAGACCCGGACGGAAACCGAGTGCGTTCCATTTTGTGTTCATGCCGTCAACAACCTCGTTGGTGTCAATGCCCATGCGGTCAAATACCATTGAAAGCTCGTTCATGAATGCAATGTTTATATCACGCTGGCTGTTTTCGACAACCTTGATTGCTTCAGCGGTTTTAATGCTTGAAACAGGATATGTGCCGACCTTTATAACCGCATCATACACTTCCTTGATTATCTTAAGAGCTTCCTCATCACATCCCGAAACAATCTTTCTGATGTTTTCAAGCCTGTGAACCTTATCACCGGGATTGATACGCTCGGGGGAGTAACCGATTTTAAAATCAGCTCCGCACTCAAAGCCTGACATCTCTTCAAGAATCGGGATGCAGACATCTTCGGTAACACCGGGATAAACTGTAGATTCATACACGGCTATTGAACCCTTTTTCATATTCTGACCGAGAATTTCCGAGGCTTTTATAACAGGAGTAAGCTCGGGTGTATGGTCAGGGCTTACAGGTGTGGGAACTGCGATTATATGAAAATCGGCACGTCTTAACTGTGACGGGTCATCCGTAAAAAGAATGGTTGTATTTTTAACTGCATCGTTCCCGACCTCATTTGTGGGGTCGATACCGTTTTTATAAAGCTCGATTTTACTGCTGTTAAGGTCAAAGCCGATAACCTCAAAGCCCTCTTTTGCAAAAGCAACGGCGAGGGGAAGACCGACATAACCAAGACCGATAACAGAAAGGATTCTTTTATTTTCCATAGCTAAACATTCTTTCTTTTTGAGAATTTTATTCAAGGTCATACTTACACTTATAATCTTTATAATTATATAGCAAATGGTCAATTCTGTCAACAATTCTGTTGGCATACATTCAAAAGTGAGCAAAATAAAGAAAAACAACGAAAAAAAGAGAAAATCAGAGCAATAATGAGCTGATTTACTTTAAATAATAGATTGAAATTAAATTTGACCTTTCCTGACTATTGACGAAAGGTCAAAGAAGGTCTATAATACACGCAGAAAGGTCAAAGAAAGTCAAAGTCAAAAAGGGGATGATGATATGAGTATGAGCAATATCATAGCGAATATGATACTTGAAATGCTCAGCGACGGCGGTGAAACTGAAATTCAGCGCAACGAGCTTGCGCAGACGCTCGGATGTGTGCCGAGTCAGATTAACTACGTCATATCTTCACGCTTTACTCCCGAGCAGGGATATATAGTAGAAAGCAGGCGGGGCGGCGGAGGATATATCCGCATCGCACGAGTGAAATATGACAAGTCGGCAATGCTGATGCACGTTGTCAATACGATCGGCAACGCGATTGATGAGGCAACCTGCAGGGCGCATATCTACAATCTGAATTATCAGGATATACTTTCAGCCGATGCGTCAAAGCTTATGCTTGCGGCGATTGACGACAGGTGCTTCCGTGAAGTTCCTGCCGAGCTGAAAGACAAGGTACGCGCGGCGATATTCAAACAGATGTTACTTGTAAATACTAAATAAACTTACAGTTATATATGAAAGGGTGATTTATATGTTGTGTCAGAATTGCGGAAAGAAAGAAGCAACAACTCACATCAAGCAGGTTATAAACGGCGAGACAGCCGAATCACATCTCTGCGCTTCGTGCGCCGAGCATCTCGGATATGTCGATATGTTCTCAGGCTTCGGCTTCAACCTCGATGATTTCTTCGGCGGACTTCTCGGCGAGAGTGTTCCGATGCTCGGGGGAGAAAGAGAAGAAAAATGTCCCAAGTGCGGATACACATTCTCAGATATTGTAAAGAGCGGCAGACTCGGCTGTGCCGATTGTTACCGAAAGTTTTACGACAGACTTCTGCCGTCTTTGCAGAGAATACACGGTAAGATAAAGCACACGGGTAAACAGGCTATGGTGGTTCACACAAGCACAGAGCCGAAAATCAATCCCGTTGCAAAGCTCAAAGAGGATATGCAGAAAGCGATTGAAGAACAGAATTTTGAACAGGCGGCAGTGTTAAGAGACCGCATAAAAGAAATGGAGGCGGGCAACAATGAATAAGTGGTACGTTGAAAACGGCGAACAGGGCGATATAGTAATCAGCACCCGTGTCCGCCTTGCGAGAAACCTTGAGGATTATCCCTTCCCGTGCCGACTAACCGTCAAGGGCAAGGAGGCTGTCTGTGAGGAGATAAAAAACGTAATCCTTGAAAACGATACGTGGGGCTTCAGCTATGCTAAGATGAAGGACTTCACACGAGCACAGGCTGTATCTCTTGCCGAAAGACATCTTATCAGCCCCGAATTTGCTTCTGACAGGGCAGGCAGAGCGCTGATGCTGACGGATGATGAAGCCGTAAGCATAATGCTCTGCGAGGAAGACCACATCAGACTTCAGGTTATGATGGCAGGTCTTGCACTTAAGGAAGCCTACACAGTTGCGGATAAGATTGATAACATTATCGGCTCAAAGCTCAACTACGCATACGACAACCGTATCGGCTATCTTACCCAGTGCCCGACAAACCTCGGCACGGCAATGAGAGCCTCCGTAATGCTTCATCTGCCTGCGCTCACGCGCTGCGGACAGATAGGTAAGCTTGCTTCAACCGTATCAAAGCTCGGACTTACAATCAGAGGAGCATACGGCGAGGGCTCAAGCCCGAGAGGTGATATCTATCAGCTCAGTAATCAGATAACACTCGGAATTTCCGAGGAATCAGCACTTAACAATTTACAGTCAATCACCTTGCAGTTAGTCGCTCAGGAGAGAGCGGCGGCTGAAAGACTTATCGAAAATCCTGTTGAAGAGGATAAAATCTTCCGTGCAAAGGGTATTCTTGAAAATGCAAGAGTGCTTAGCGGTGACGAGTTTATGGAGCTTGCATCGCTTCTGAGAATGGGAATTTCGTGCAAGGCCGTTGACTACGATATAACAAGGCTCAACGAGCTTGTTGTCAGGGTACAGCCTGCAACAATAAATGCCGCAGAGGAAAAGGAGCTTACCGCATCGCAGAGAGATATCCTGCGTGCAAAGTGGGTAAGGGAAGCACTTACGGTATAAAAGGAGAGAAACAGCGCCTCAGCTGACGGCAGGGGTTCTTCTCAGTCGGACGTTGAGCTGTTGCGGCGGTGAAGAGCTTCTGCTTTTGTTATATAAAAATGAAAATAGATTTATATAAAAGGGAGAGATAATATGTATAAATTCACAGGCTTCACACAGAAAGCAAATCAGGCACTTAATGCCGCTGTCGAGTATGCCGAAAATCTCGGTCATACCTATATCGGAAGCGAACATCTGCTTATGGGACTTCTGGATATTGACGGCAGTGTGGCACAGACTGTTCTCGGTGCAAAGGGAATAACGCTGAATAAGGTGGAGGGTGCTGTACGTTCAAGCATCGGCATCGGAACGCCGACAGTTCTTTCTCCGAACGATTTTACACCGAGAAGCAAGAATATAATTGAAACAGCCGTTTCGGCGGCAAGGAGCATCGGCACGGGCTATGTCGGAACGGAGCATCTGCTCATAGCAATTCTGCGTGACGAGAGCTGCTTTGCGATGAATATCATTGAACAGCTCGGTGCGTCGTCAGCAGAGCTTGCCGAGGAGCTGTCACGCTCAATGGCAGGTGCTTCTGGTCAGCAGAATCAGAAGGGCGGTGCGGCTCAGAAGAAAAAGGCAGAGACACCAACTCTTGACCAGTTCGGCAGAGATCTGACCGCTGTTGCAAAGCAGGGCAAGATTGACCCTGTTATCGGCAGACAGAAGGAGATTGAACGTGTAATTCAGATTCTCAGCCGCCGCACAAAGAACAATCCGTGCCTTATCGGTGAACCGGGTGTCGGCAAAACCGCTATTGCTGAGGGACTTGCGCTGAAAATCGCATCGGGCGAGGTTCCCGAGCTGCTCAGAGATAAGCGCATCGTTTCACTTGACCTGACAGGAATGGTTGCAGGGACAAAGTACCGCGGCGACTTTGAGGAGAGAATCAAGGCGGCGATTGACGAGGTTGCAAAGGACGGCAACACAATTCTCTTTATAGATGAGGTTCATACTCTTATCGGCGCAGGCTCAGCCGAGGGTGCGGTTGATGCGGCGAATATCCTCAAGCCTGCCCTTGCAAGAGGAGAAATGCAGGTTATCGGCGCAACAACGCTTGAGGAATACCGCAAAAATATAGAAAAGGACTCAGCTCTTGAAAGACGTTTTCAGTCCGTCATTGTCGGTGAACCCTCACCCGAGGAGGCTGTTGAAATCCTTAAGGGCTTAAGAGATAAATATGAGGCTCACCACAAGGTTAGAATCACGGACGAAGCAATTGAAGCGGCGGTCAGAATGTCGTCCAGATACATCGGTGACCGTTTCCTGCCGGATAAGGCTATTGACCTTGTTGACGAAGCGGCTTCAAAGGTCAGACTTCGCGCCTACACTCCGCCCGAGGAAATCCGCGAGCTTGAAGAAAAAATCAAGCGTATAAACGCAGAAAAGACTAACGCTGTCAACAAGCAGGATTTTGAGCGTGCGGCAACGCTCCGTGACGAGGAAAAGGAAGCTCAGAAGCAGATGAATACCCTCAAGGACGGCTGGAAAAAGCAGAATACCGAAACAAACGGCGAGGTAACTCCCGATGAGATTGCCGCAATTGTTTCCGAGTGGACGCACATTCCCGTTGTTCAGCTTACGCAGGAGGAAAGTCAGAGACTTCTTCATATGGAGGAGGAGCTGCACCGTAGAATTGTCGGACAGGATAAGGCTGTTTCGGCTGTATCAAAGGCAATCCGCAGAGGCAGAGTAGGACTTAAGGATCCCAACAGACCCACAGGTTCATTCATTTTCCTCGGTCCGACAGGTGTCGGCAAAACCGAGCTTTGCAAAACTCTTGCCGCAAGTCTTTTCGGTGACGAGAACGCGATGATAAGAATGGATATGTCCGAATATATGGAAAAGCATACGGTGTCACGTCTTGTCGGTTCACCTCCGGGCTATGTCGGCTATGACGAGGGCGGTCAGCTGACCGAAAAGGTTCGCCGTAAGCCATACAGTGTTGTACTTTTTGATGAGATTGAAAAAGCTCATCCCGATGTATTCAATATGCTTCTTCAGATTCTTGATGACGGTGTGCTGACCGATTCACAGGGCAGAAAGGTCGACTTCAAGAACTGCATTATCATTATGACCTCGAATGTCGGTGCGAATCTTATCAGCAATACCAATGCGGCGGCACTCGGCTTCAGCGGCTCTGATAACGGAGGCGTGATGAGCAATTCTGAAATCCATAATGCGGTTATGGGCGAGCTGAAAAAGTGCTTCCGCCCCGAATTCCTTAACCGTGTGGATGATATCATTGTATTTGAACAGCTTAAAAAGGATGATATCAAGGAGATTGCAAGACGTATGCTTGCAACACTTACAAAGCGTGTTGCAGGAATGAATATTACTCTGAGCTTTGATGAAAGCTCGGTTGAACACATTGCCGACGCAGGCTTTGACCCTGTTTACGGTGCACGTCCGCTCAGAAGAGCAATTCAGTCGCAGATTGAGGATAAGCTCAGCGAGGAGATGCTCGAAGGCAGGGTAGTTGCTGACGGAAAGTACGTCTGCCGATACGAAAATGACGAATTTATAATAGAAAACACAAATAATTAACATTTAATTCACAATTAAACTGTTGACAAAATCAGGAAACAGATGTATATTAGTATCAAGAGTTAGCACTCTTACAAAAAGAGTGCTAACGGTGCTAAAAAGAAGGTGAGGAAATGGAATTAAGCCCGAGAAAAGAAAAAATTCTTGCCGCAGTTGTCGAGAATTATATCAGAACGGGCGAGCCTGTCGGTTCAAAGTCAATTATGGCTTTGCTTTCCGTTTCTTCCGCCACTATCCGAAACGAGATGGCTGAGCTTTCCGCACTCGGACTGCTCGAACAGCCACACACCTCGGCAGGACGTATTCCCACCAACGAGGGCTACCGCTACTATGTCGACAATCTTATGGGTGTCCGGCATCTTGACGAATCCGTCAAGCACAGAATCGAGGCGGGTGTTTCGGTCAAAAATGCAAGTCCCGAAACAATTCTTGCCAAGGCAAGCGAATTTCTTGCCGATCTCACCGAATGTGCGGCGGTTTCAACAACTCCATCGGGCGAGAATGCAACGGTCAAGAGGGTTGAGTTCGTACCCGTCGGAACAAGGACAGGCATGATAATTCTGCTGACCTCAACGGGAATGATTAAAAGCAAGGTCTACCGAAGCGACTATGATCTCACGGCATCGGTAATTGAGAAGTTTTACAATATCGTAAAAACAACCTTTATCGGTATGCCGCTTGACGATATCGACATGGCAACGCTCCAGACGCTCGTTGCTTCAATGGGCTCAGATGCGCTGATGATGATACCGTTTGTATCAACACTTTCCGAGCTTGCACAGGATGCGATGAAAACAATGATTATGCTCGGCGGTCAGTCAAATATCCTGCGTTACAGCAGTGATTACGGCTCAACGGCATATGAGCTTATGGATTTTCTTCGCAGAGGTGAGCCGATAAGCAGAATGCTTTCGGAGAGCAAGGACGATATCGACGTCACAATCGGCGGCGAGAATAAATTCAAACAGCTTGAAAATTCAAGCGTTATCACGGCACACTACACCATAGACGGTGATAAAAGGGGTTCAATCGGAATAATCGGTCCCACAAGAATCGACTACGCAAGCCTTATTCCGAGCGTCAGGTATCTGACCGATTTAGTCGGCAATTTACTTACGCAGACTCTTAAAGAAGACTGAAAGGAATGATATCTTTTGGCAAAGAAAAAGGATAATGCTGAGGAAATTAAGGAAAAGGAAACGGCTGAGGAAGTAAAGGAAGAAGCTGCCGAGGAGAAAAAGGCAGAGCCCTCAAAGGAAGAAGCTTTACAGAAACAGCTTGACGAAAAAAATGACCAGCTTCTGAGAATGGCGGCGGAGTACGATAATTTCCGCAAGCGCTCACAGAGAGAAAAGGATGCTCTTTATGCGGACTGCAAGGCAAGCGTAATCAAACAGCTTCTGCCTGTTGTCGATAATTTTGACAGAGTTTTTGCAAACCCCGACGCAAATTACGAGGATTACAAAAAGGGTGTCGAGATGACATTCAAGCAGTTCGGCGAGGCTTTCAAGGCTCTCGGCGTTGAAGCCTTCGGCGAAGCAGGGGAAGAGTTTGACCCCAACATTCACAATGCAGTGATGCACACAGAAGACGAATCACTCGGTGAAAACGTAATTACAACAGTCCTGGCAAAAGGCTATAAGCTCGGCGACAAGATAATCCGCCCTGCAATGGTAGCCGTAGCCAACTAAAATAAAAAACATAACAATGGAGGAATAAAATTATGGCAAAGGTAATCGGTATTGACTTAGGTACAACAAACTCATGTGTATCAGTTATTGAAGGCGGCGAGCCTGTAGTTATCGCTAACGCAGAGGGCGCAAGAACTACTCCCTCAGTTGTCGGCTTCGGCAAGAACGGCGAGAGAATGGTAGGTCAGGTCGCAAAGCGTCAGGCTATCACAAATCCCGACAGAACAGTTTCATCAATCAAGCGTCAGATGGGTAC
>JAKSQO010000026.1 GCA_024404095.1 Clostridia bacterium
CCTGTGACCCTCTGCTTGTAAGGCAGATGCTCTCCCAGCTGAGCTATGCTCCCATCTGGACGCCATTTTTCTTTGTCAACCGCTGTCGCAGTCGACTTAATTACTATACTACAACATTTTGAATTTGTCAATAGTTTTTTGTAAAAAATCTTAACTTTTTGCTTTTTTTATTAGATTTCTCATTTCCACAGATGTGAATGAATATTTCTTATCGCAGAACTGACATGATACCTCGGTCTTCTCATCCTCGGCAAGCTCCTTAAGAGATTCAAGTCCTGTTGAAATCAGGGCAGCTTCAACTCTTTCACGTGAGCATTTGCACTCATAAACGGGGTTTGCCTCGTCAAGAATATCGAGTTCAAATTCGCTGAGAACCTTTTTGCAGATATCCTCAGGGGAGAGACCGTCGGTCAGCATCTGAGTTACTGACGGAATGTCCTTGATACAACGCTCAACAGCATCAATTGTCTCGTCGGGAGCATACGGAAGGAGCTGGATAATAAATCCGCCTGCCGCTTTAATTGAAAGGTCAGGATTGACAAGAACGCCGAGGGCGCAAACTGTTGGTATCTGTTCGCTGATTGCATAATAGCTTGTGATATCCTCGGCAATTTCACCGCTGATAATCGGTGTCTGACCTATGTAAGGCTCTTTCAGGTTAAGGTCCTTAATAACCGTAAGTGAGCCGTCAGTACCGACTGCGCCTGCGACGTCAAGCTTGCCCTTGGCATTGAGCGGAATCTCAACAACGGAGTTCATAACGTATCCGCGTGCGTTGCCGCTGCTGTCGGAAACCGCAATAACCGAGCCGGCAGGACCGCCGCCGTTAAGTCTTAATGTAATTGAATCGTTCTCGCCCTTAAGCATACTGCCCATAAGGCTTGAAGCGGTGAGAAGTCTGCCGAGAGCGGCAGAGGTTACGGCAGAGGTCTGATGAATTCTCTGTGCCTCCTCAACCATATCTGTTGTATCGGCAGCCATCATAACGACTGTCGCGTCCTGTGAAATGCATCTGATAAGTTTACCCATTTTATTTCAATCCTCTTTTTTACCAATATATCTCGCAACAAATACGGCTCTCTGTGTTGTTTCACAAAGCGGCTTGTCGCTCATTTCATCAAATATATCTATAATTTCAAATTCGGCTTCGCTAAGCCATTTTTTATAATCATCTATCGGACAGGCGATTTCGCTGAAAACCTCACTGCTTCTGAAATATGCATCGCCGTCCTGCTCAAAGATATCAAGACTGATATCAACGCTGTTATCCTCGTTGAGCTGATTCTGCCAAACGCAGTAAACCTCGTCACAATCATAAACAAAAGTGTTGTTCCCGAGAATTTCACGGTGCTTATATATTGTATTCACGTCAAAGATAAATATTCCGCCGTGGTTCATAAAAAGTCCGACCTTGCCGATTACCTTGCGGATATCTTCGAGAGAATCAAGGTGGTTAAGACTGTCGAGAGTGCATACGGCAGCATCAACGGTGCCGTAGAGGTCAAGCTCTGTCATATCCTGACAAAGGAAAAGAATATGTTTTCCGCTTTCATACATCTTTTCCTGCGCCTGAGAAAGCATATCGTAGCTGTTGTCAACACCAATCATCTCGTATCTGTCAGACAGTTCAAGAGTAAGTGTACCTGTGCCGCAGGCAAGGTCAAGCACGTCAGCACCGTCCTTTACGCCACAGCGTTCAAAAAGCGTGCGGATAAACTCAGCACGCCCGGTATAATTCACGTTTTCTGTCAGCCTGTCATAGACAAAGGCAAAATCGCAGTAATTACTCATCGTCTTTCATCCTGCTGAATAATTTTTCGTAGCTGCCTCTTCCCATTTGCAGCGAACGCTTAACTCTGCTTACCGTTGCTGTGCTTGCGCCTGTTGTTTTAACAATATCGCTGTAAACACAGTTGTTCAGGAGCATTTTTGCAACAGCAATGCGCTGTGAAATTGCTTTCAGCTCGGTAACTGTGCAAAGGTCATCAAGAAAGTCCGCACACTCCTGCTCATTTTCAACAGCGAGGAAGCCTTTGATAAGCAAATCAAGGTTTTTACTGCTGTTATTATTGTCTGTCATATTAACATCTCCGCCATGTTTAATGATATTGATATTTTAACACACTAAATTATAAAAGTAAAGAGCCTGATTAAAACTAAACAGCAAAATATACGTTTATCTGTTTATTGACAAAGAAAAAAGGGTATAGTATAATTTATCTGTATCAATTTGAATCGAGGTAATTTTTATGAATATAGCAGTTGTTCTTGCCGGCGGTTCCGGCACAAGAATGGGTATGGTTGACAGACCCAAGCAGTTTATTGATATTTACGGCAAGCCCGTTATTATTCACACTCTTGAAGCATTTGAAATCAACAGCCGTATTGACGCTATCTGTGTTGTCTGCGTCAAGGAGTGGCAGGATGACCTTAAAATGTGGCTCAAGGAATATGATGTGCGCAAGGTTCGCTGGATTGCGAACGCAGGTTCTTCACGCCAGGAGTCTTCGCTCAATGCTCTTAATGCAATAAAGGAGGATTGCGGTGATGATGATTATGTTATCATTCACGATGCAGCAAGACCCCTTGTTTCGCAGAAAATTATCAACGAAAATATTGATAAGGTTCGTGAGTTCGGTGCCTGTGATACGGTTGTTCCCGCACACGATACTATTATCAGAAGCGTTGACGGCGAGAGCCTTGAATCCATTCCTGCTCGTAAGGAGCTTTATATGGGTCAGACGCCTCAGTCATTCAAATATTCAATTGTACGCAAGGCATATGACGATTATTTTGCACTTCCCGAGGACAAGCGTCCCGAGATGACTGATGACTGCGGACTTGTTCTCAGCAGCGGTGTTAAAATCGGCATGGCTATGGGCGATAAGCTCAATATGAAAATTACAACAATGGAGGATCTGCTCCTTGTTAAGTCTATTGTCAGAACAGGAAGATAAGGTGATTTAACTTGTTCGCAAAAAGCTATAAGATAACTGAACCGAAAAGGTTTGAAATTTTTGTTGAGGATATTCAGAACAGAGATGTTCTTGTTCGTCCCGAGTATCTTGCGGTATGTAAGGCTGATATACGCTACTATCTTGGCAACAGAAGCCTTAATGTGCTTAAAAGAAAGTTCCCGATGAGCCTTATCCATGAGGCAACAGGTGTTGTTGTCAAGGATAAGTCAGGAGAGTTTGAAGAGGGTCAGCGTGTTGTTTTGCTCCCGTGCCGTAAGGCTGAGGACTGTGACGGCACAAAATGCGATGAATGTGTGCGCAATAATCCTCATCTGCTTGACAATTACTGTCCCGAATCAAAGTTCTGCTCGAGCAACCACGACGGATTCAGCAAGGAGCTTATGGATATCGAAAAGGATTATCTTCTTCCGATTCCCGATGAGGTTGGTGCTGAGGCTGTGTTCTCAGAGCTTCTTTCTGTCGGCTGCTGTGCCCTCAGACGTGCAGGCCTTGACAAGTCAAACGCTCCGAAGAATATCGCAATCTGGGGCGACGGAATTATGGGCTATGTTATCGCACTTGTTGCAAAGTACAGTCTTGACTGCCGTGTTGACGTTATCGGACTGAGCAAGGAAAAGCTTGCGATGTTTGACTTTGCAGATGTCTACTATTCGAACGATATCGAAGAGCTTCCGAGAATGACAGTTGCGATTGAGGCTGTCGGCGGTAATGCCTCGGGTATTGCGGCAAATCAGGCTATTGACAAGCTTTATTCGGGCGGCAAGCTCATACTCTGCGGTGTTGCCAATGACAATATTCCGCTCAATACAAGAATGGTGCTTGAACACGGTATTTCAATCAGAGGTACAACACGAAGCACACGCTGTGACTTTGAGCAGGCACTTGAGCTTCTTAAAATCAAGGATTTCCGTGAGCGTGTACTGAAAATGCTTCTTTCGGTTGAAGAGGTCGACGATATCAGAAAATACTATGCGGTATTTGAGAAGGAGTCAAAGTCAACTGCTCTCGGCAAGAATATAATGAAAATTTCGTTTTAAATAAATGGGGCTGTCGGATTTGACAGCCCCTGATTTGTTATATTCGGATTTATTTAAGAACCATATATCCGTAGACGGGGAGTGCTACACTTCCGTCTGTTTTTTTGCCGTTGAGAACGTCAAAGTATTCTTTATCAAGCTGAACGGTTGTGTCCTTGCCCGAGAAATTCATAACGAAAATATAGTCTCCGCGCTTTCTGATGAAAACATTTTCTTCTGTAACTATATTGCTGTCAGACGTAATACCGATATCTTTAATCAGCTCATCGCAGAAATCAAGCGCAAAGTCGGCATCATTTCTGAAAGCGATGTAGTAGGCTGTTCCGTTTTTGTAGCTGTTCTTTGTTACGGCAGGCATACCGGCATAGAAATCAGAGCTGTACTTTCCGAGTATCTCAGCACCCTGTGCGTGGATTATATCACATACGAAGTCAACTGAATATTCTTTACCGTTGTACTCAGCCTTGTTGTGCATATTTTCGGGCAGGCTGTCCGTTTCCTCAGCCCAGATACCGAAAACGTCTTTCAGCTTTCCTGCAGGGAAACCACCGAGATGACAACGGTCATTTTTGTCGGTTACGCCGAGAAGATATGTGCCTGCAAAGTTACCGCCGTTCTTAACATAGCTTTCAATTTTGTCCTCTGTGTCATCCTTGAAAGAGTAGAGGAAGGGGGCAACAATTAAATCATACTTTGAAAAATCATCATCCATGGAAATAACATCAACGGGTATTCCTCGTTTTCGGAAAGAATCATACCATTTTACAGATTCTTTGACATAGTCACGATGCTGATTGTTGTAGCCGTTATAATACTTTATTGCCCACATATTTTCCCAGTCGAAAATTACTGCAACCTTGCTGTCTGTGCGTCCGTCAACAACACCGCTCAGCTTTTCGAGGTCCTTGCCGAGCTTTGTAACCTCACGGAAAACACGTGTGTTTTCATGACCGCAATGGTCAACTACCGCACCGTGGAATTTCTCGTGTCCGCCTCGAGCCTTGCGCCATTGGAAATACTGTACGCTGTCCGAGCCGTGCGCAACCGCCTGAATGGATGTCAGAGTGTGAGTACCGGGATGCGGTATTTTATTGACGGGTCGCCAGTTTACTATTGACGGAGTGCTTTCCATCATAAAAAACGGCTGACCGCCTTTGATTGAACGGTATAAATCGTGGTTAAATGCTGCTTCAGCAGCCTCATCCATATCTTTTCCGACTGCCCAATATGGATAGTTATCCCACGAAACAACATCAATGTGCTTTGCCATTTCCTGATAGTTTATGCCGTCGTATGTACGCATGAAATTGGTGGTAATCGGAATATCGGGTGTGATTTCACGCAGAGGCGCAATCTCGTTTTCGAGGAATGAGATATGGCTGTCAGAAACAAATCTGCGCCAGCTGAGCTTCATAGCGGAAACGTGGCTTTCGCCTCTTTCTTTCGGAGAGCTGAGCTGATTCCAGTCTGTTATCTGATGGCTCCAGAATCCGCTCCACCACGCATCGTTCAGCTCGTCAAGGCTGTTGTGATAGTAGGTCTTAAGCCACTCTACAAATGCCTGACGGCACAGCTCACAATGACACGCACCGCTGTATTCGTTGGATATGTGCCACATTTTGAGCGCAGGATGATTTTTATATCTTTCTGCAAGCATACGATTGATGTTTTGTACCTTTTCTCTGTAAATCGGGGAAGTCAGACAATGGTTGTGACGCACACCGAATTCGTTGCGTATACCGTTTTCTTCAACACGGAGAACCTCAGGATACTTCTGTGCAAGCCATGCAGGTCTTGCTCCTGACGGAGTGGCAAGAATTGCGCCGATTCCGTTTTCGTGGAGCTTATCCATAATTGTGTCAAGCCACTCAAAGTTGTAAACTCCCTCTTCCGGCTCAAGCAGAGCCCATGAAAAAATGCTGATAGTTGCGCTGTTGATATGAGCGAGCTTCATAAGTCTCATATCCTCGTCCCATACCTCGGGTGTTTTTATCCATTGGTCGGGATTGTAGTCACCGCCGTGAACAAGATGGTCAAAACTGAACATAATATCTCTCCTATCTGAGTCTGAGAATTGCGAAATATTGTTTTAGAAACATATATATTTTTTCAAGAAAAGCGAATATCGGATTTGCTGTTTTGTCAGGCTCAACAACGGAATCCTGTTCAATCAGCTGAATGTAATCGGCGTAAGCTGATGATGTTTCGATAAGCTCTTCCGTAGCTTTGCTCTGGTCGATTTTACTGAGAAGTATACCTGCCTGATTTAGAATATCAACGTCGGTGCTGTCGGTAACTCCGTCACGATTACAATCGGATGCTTTGTAAGCGGCTGTGCCGATATTGTCTTCTGTAAGCATTCCGTTAACAATAAAGCCTGTGAGAAGCGCATCCTGCCCGTCATACCAGCCGTCACCTGTTACGTCACCGTAGATGAGTACCGTATATGTGATTGCAACGCCTTCAGAATAAACAACGGTAACGGTTGAACCTGTTCCGATTCTGCTGCCTGTATATGGTGCGATTATGATTTCGGCGTCAATATCGTTCGTGTATTCTTTTTTGAATTCTTCTGCTGTAATTCCTGCTTTGAGACCTGAAACAATATTGTTTTCTGTGTTACAGTTTTTAAAAGCGAACGCAAGCTCAATTATTTCTGTTTTTCCGCAGACTGAGCATTTTCTTTCTGCAATTCCGTTCTGCTTTTCTGTCGGAAAAGATGTAATTTCAGTGTTACTCCACTTGTGTTCTGAGGGTTCAATATCATTTTTGTTAAAAATCCCGTTACACTCTGTGCAGAAATCAAATTCAATGCCTGCTTTTCCACAGACAACAGCAGATTTCATATGCAGAAGCGTGTGTCCGTGAGCAGGAATAACTGCCGTATATTTTGAACCGCAGGAGCATTGATAAACTGTATATCCGTCAGCACAGCAGGTTTCGGGAACTGTTTCAAGAATTGTAATATAATCGTGCTGATGTGAATCGTTGGCGATCGGGAGACGGTTCAGCACCTTGGTTTCGATTTCTTGCTCTGAATCGGTGCAGGAGATAATATTTACTGAAATATCGTCAGCAGATATATCATCGGAAACAGCTTTCAGAAATTTACATATAATTATGTCTTCATCGATTGTGTCATATGCGATTGTAGTTGCAAAGCCGTATTTGCCTGTCTGTGTGTATGGGATTGATATAACCGCACCGCCTGCACGCTTGGCTGTCTGCATAAAGACATAAAGCTCATCGCTCTCGTCAATGTAAACACAATCAGCAATTTTGTCGCTTGTCGGCACAAACTGAAGGTCAATCGAGTTAAAGGAACCGCTGTCAAGTCTTAAAGAAACAGTAACATAATCCTCAGTTTCCGTAACAATATTCAACGAAAAAACTGCTTGGGCTTCGTCTTCCTCTGCGTGCGAAATAATGCTGAAAGGCAGAATAATCAGAACAAAAGAAAGAATAAAAGATACAATTTTACGCATAATTTCCCTCCGTAATCATTTATCAAAAACAGGGTAGGTTCGTCTGTAAAGTGAGTTGATTTTCTTGAAATAATCAGCGTCAAGACAGTCTATTGTTTCGGCGGTGGTGCGAAAACGCCAGTTCTTTTCAGGTACTCCGGGAATGTTCATTCGCGCATCGCTTCCGAAGCCGCACATATCCTGAAAGGCAATGATTGCGGTATTTGACGATGATTTCCATACGGATTCAATCACCTTTCGACAGCTCTCGGAATAGTATCCGCCGTCACCCCAGTTATCCTTTGTAAAGCCCACATAGTCGAGAGCAAATCTGCGTTCACGCTCGGTTGCTTCCCAAAGCCAGCCGAGAATTGTATTGTTGTCGTGAGTTCCGACATAGTTGACGGAATTCTGTACCGCGTTGTGGGGCAGGTGAGAGGAGTCACCGTCGGGGTCAAAGCCGAACTGAACAACCTTCATACCCGGGAAAGCGGTATCCTCAAGAAGCTGAACAACATCTTCACCGAATGTGCCGAGGTCTTCGGCAATAATCGGAGCGTCGGGAAACTCTTCAAAGACCTTGTTGAAAAATTTCATTTTCGGCCCGTCAGCCCATTCGCCGTTTTTGGCGGTTTCACTATCGGCAGAAACCTCCCAGTAGCTTGCAAAAGCTCGGAAATGGTCTATTCGAACAACATCGTATGTAGTCAGCGCATTCTTAAGACGGCTGAGCCACCACTTGAAGCCTTTTTTCTCCATACGTTCCCAGTTATAGAGCGGATTGCCCCAGAGTTGACCGTCCTCGGAAAAGTAATCGGGCGGAACTCCTGCAACTTTTTGAGGTTTAAGTGTTTTTTCGTCAATAAGGAAGTTTTCAAGATTTGCCCATACGTCAACGCTATCCATTGCAACGTAAATCGGCATATCACCGATAACGGCAATACCCTTTTGATTGGCATAGTCTTTAATTGTCTGCCATTGCGTGAAGAAAATATACTGGGTGAATCGCCAGAAGGCTGAACGCTCTTCAAAATCGTAGCGGTGTTTATTCATAAATATATCGTAGTGTGCGTATTCATCTGCCCATTTCCACCACGGAGCGCCGTTGTTAGCTTCTTTTAAAGCCATATAAAGTGAAAAGTCAACAACCCACGGATTGCTGTTCTCAAATTCTCTGACGCTCTGTGCTGTTTCAGCGTCAATTCGTGAAAATGCCGATTTGAGAAGCTTCATTCTTTTTTCTTTTGCAAATTCATAATCGGCTGTGTACGGTGAACCTGTGTAAATGTTTTCACGCACCTCATCCTCAGTACAAAGACCCATTTTCATAAGACCTTTCGGGTCAATGAAAAGAATGTTGCCCGCCAGAGCGGAGGATGAGCAATATGGCGAATTGGATGCGTCTACGGGATTAAACGGCAGAACCTGCCAGTACCCGAATTGCATATCGTGAAGCTTATCTATAAAGTGAATGCAGTTTGAATCAAACACACCGATGCCGTAATCAGACGGAATTGTAGAAACGTGCATCAGTACGCCTGCACCTCGTTTTTTAAGCATAATATAACCTTCTTTATATTTCTTACACTTTCACCAAAAATTATAACATAAAAATATGCATCGTTCAATATAGACAAATAGAAAAGATGTGATATAATGTTACTAAAAACAGGATAAAGGAGCAATAACATGAAAAAGATATTATCAATAATTCTTGCGGCAGTTATGTTGCTTACGGTTCTTCCGATTGCGACATTTGCGGAGGATGAGAATCAGTCTGTAATCAACGAAATCGAAATTGATTTCATTTACCCCACAGCAGGCGAGCCTGCATATTCAGACTATTTCCTTGTAACAACCGGATGCACAGTTACTGAGGCGCATTGGTTTGAAGCAAGCAGCGATAAGTTTATTGATGCTGATTCTACTTTCTCAGCAGGCAAGTATTATATGGAAGTTACTTTTGATACAGAAGATGAATTTGAATTCGGTGAAGAAGTAAATGTTATCATCAACGGCAATGACGCTGTTAATGTTGCGGCTAATGAGGACGGAACAATTACAGCTGTTGCAGAGTTTGAGATTGCCGAAAAGGAAGAACAGCCGAGTATCTTTGCAAAGCTCTTAACCAATATTAAGACGATTTTCCTTGTAATTGTTCGTTTCTTCGGTGAACTTGTTGGACTTAAATAATTAAACTGATAGTAAAAAATATCCGCTGAAGTTTTCAAGCTTCAGCGGAATTTTTATGTCTGAGTCAGATAACTCTTACTTTGATAACACCGTCAATTGCGTAGAGTGAATCGGCATCAAGAGCCTTGTCGACTACGGTGTAGCCCATTGCACCTCTTACCGCCTGCTTGACATCATCGCCTGCAACAGACTTTACTGCCTCAGCGGCATCAGCTTTATGAATAATGCAGGTTCTTTGTCCGTCAACCTTATCAAGCGGCATTCTCGGCATATTAACGCTGTTGATGATTTCACCTTTTTCAATATAAGCAATAAGCTCGTCAGCCGCCATCATAGCACAGTTGTCCTCGCTCTCGGGAGTTGATGCACCAAGGTGGGGGATAGCGATAATTCCGTCAACACCGATAACATCATCTGAGGGGAAGTCTGTAACATAAGCTGCAGCCTTACCACTCTCAAGAGCTGCCTTGATATCGTCATTGTTTACAAGACCGCCTCGTGCAAAGTTGAGAATTCTTACTCCGTCCTTGCAAAGCGCAAGTGTGTCCTTGTTGACTGTATTCTTTGTTGCGTCATTGAGGGGAACATGAATTGTGATGTAATCGCTCTTTTGGAAAATATCGTTGATATCCTCAACAATTTCCGTGTCAGCGGAAAGCGCAGACTTAACACCCTCAGAAATAAACGGGTCATAGCCGACAATTTTCATGCCAAGCGCTTCAGCTGCCTGCGCAACCTTGAAGCCGATTGCACCCATACCGATAACACCGAGAGTTTTGCCCATTATTTCGGGTCCTGCAAACTGAGACTTGCCTTTTTCAACAAGCTTGCCGACTGCTTCACCCTCGCCCTTAAGACCCTTGCACCAGTCATAAGCGGCTGTTACACGGCGGGATGCAAGAAAAAGACCGCAGATAACAAGCTCCTTAACTGCGTTTGCGTTTGCGCCGGGAGTGTTGAAAACAACAATACCTTTTTCCGCACAAACATCGGAAGGTATATTGTTCGTACCCGCACCTGCACGGGCAATAGCGAGTGTCTCGGGAGAAAGCTCCATTTCGTGCATTGAAGCAGAGCGAACCATTATTGCTGTCGGATTTTCAAAATTATCAGCACACGCATACTTTGTTTTGTCAAACTTGTCAGTACCGCAAGCGGCAATTTTATTAAGTGTAAGAATGTTATACATAGTGATATCTCCTATTTAAACGGGCAGGAAAATTTCCTGCCCTTGTTTTTGTTTTATGAATTTGCTTCTTCAAACTTTTTCATGAACTCTACAAGCTTTTCAACACCCTCAATAGGCATAGCGTTGTAGATTGAAGCTCTCATACCGCCAACGGTCTTGTGACCCTTAAGGTTGATGAAGCCTGCCTCAGTTGCTTCCTTGATGAATTTAGCTTCCATATCCTTGTCACCGATAACGAAAGGTACGTTCATAAGTGAGCGATCCTTGGGAACAACTGTTCCGCGAAACAGCTTGCTTTCGTCAAGGTAATCGTAAAGAATCTTTGCCTTCTTTTCGTTTCTCTCCTTCATTGCTTCAAGACCGCCGATGCTCTTAATCCACTCAAGAACGAGCTTGCACATATAGATAGTCCAGCAGGGAGGAGTGTTATACATTGAACCGTGGTCAGCGTGAATTTTGTAGTCAAGCATTGTGGGTGTGAACTCACGAGCCTTACCGAGCATATCCTCACGTGCGATAACAATAACAAGACCTGCGGGAGCAACATTCTTCTGAGCACCGCCATATACAACAGCAAACTTTGAAATATCAAGAGGCTCTGAGAAGAAGCAGGATGAAACGTCACAGATAAGCGGAATGTCGCCTGTATCGGGAATCTCCTGGAACTTTGTGCCGTAGATTGTGTTGTTCATGCAGTAGTAAACGTAGTCTGCGTCCTTGCGGAAGCTGTCACGTGTTGTTTCGGGGATATATGTGTAGGTTGTATCCTCAGAGGAAGCTGCGGCAACAACGTCGCCATACTTTTTTGCTTCCTTGAAAGCCTGATTTGCCCAACGACCTGTAAGAATGTAGTCTGCCTTACCGCTTCCGTTCATAAAATTGAGGGGAATAGCAGCAAACTGTGTTGATGCACCGCCCTGAACGAACATAACCTTATAGTTGTCGGGAACCTTGTAGATTTCACGAACAAGTGCTTCTGCGCTGTCGATTATGTCCTGAAAAGCCTTTGAACGGTGTGACATCTCCATAACAGATGTACCTGTTCCGCCGTAATCAAGCATCTCTGCCGCAGCCTTGTTAAGGACCGATTCGGGAAGCATTGAAGGACCTGCTGAGAAATTGTAAACTCTTGCCATTTATATTACCTCCAAAAGTAAAAATCAAATTATAAACTCATTATACATTATTTGCTATTTTTTTGTCAATAAAAAATCAGGTACTTTATATAAAAGCTGACATTATATATTATACTCCGTCCATGTAAAAACTGATAAACATTTTGAAATAATTTAAAGAAATGAGGCTGCCGTAAAAGCGATAACCTCATTCGAAATTAAACATATTACTGTGTGTGTTTGCGGAAGAAATCATTGTCGGATTGTATGCTGCAATAACTGTGTCGGGCTTGAAAGTATCAACATAATTTATTACGCTTCCCGAAAAATATCTTCTGTCAATTACGTCGATATACTCAATATCCTGAGCAAGGAAAGGTACAACGCATTTGCAGAATGAGTCACTGAGAATCAGCAGACGTTTCCCGTTATGAACGTTGTTGTTCTTAATGGAAGTAATCGCATGATTTCCGTAAAGGTAAGTTGAATAAGCCGATATGTTGTAGTAATCCTTTTTCTCGAAAATTCTTTTATCCGTCAGCACCTCGTTAAAACTTCCTGTGCCGTCATGCTCGGACTGATAACTGACGGTAAAATCAGTTGTCTTTTTCGGCGTTATAAGGCTGAAATCCTCGGGGTCGGTGAAGCGAAGCGTTGTGATTTTTCCCTGAGAACCGAGGGAAAAATCTTCGTAGACCTTGACGTTGTAGTTGTCAATATTGCCGATGCTTTCGTCAATGTTATATCCGAAATTTCTGTTCAGCATTCCTGCGATTTCACCCGAAACCCATACACCTGTTTCGGCTTTCCAATGGTGATCCGTTCTGTAAAATGAACCGTACCAGTCGTCTGTATGCTCATTAAGAACAGCTCTGAAATCCACATGATTCACATCGGTTTTATCAAGCTTTTGCAACAGACTGTCAGCGTTAATGTTTGCGTAATCGGTTACACCTGCAGGCATTTTGTTGCTGTACGGACTTTCCTTGGCGGGAAACTGAATATACATAAAGTTAATGTTTTTTTCTTTCAGAATTCCGTTGAACCAGTCAAGACTTTCAGCGGCATAGGATGTATCTGTTTCTGAAGATTCAAATGTTAGGTAACCGTTTGTAAGAGCAACAACAGAGTCGGTTCCGGAGATGATTTTCATGCCGACATTTCTGTTAAAAAGCGCATTTGCCTCAACGAATTTCATTCTGCCGAAAAGAAGATTTGAAGTGTAATAATCAGCCTTGCTTTCGATAGCCTTTACTGTTTCGGAAAATGCTGAATTTTTCTCATCTTTTTCGGAAGGCTCTTCGGTTTTCTGATAGTTAAAAGAGTAATTTGTATCAAAAGGATAAAGCTCTTCCCACGGTGTACCCTCGGAGGATTCTGAGGATTCAATCCCTTTCTCCGATGCGTTGTTTTCCTCGAAATTTATATGCAAAAATTTTGCACCGACAAATCGGAATAAAACCGTAAACATAAAGAATATGATAATGAAAACAAAAGTATATCCGAAAAGATGTTCGATTTTCAGTTTTTTCATTTAATCACATCCTCAGAAATTGAAATAAATAAACGGGTTGTATGAGCCTTTGATAATAAATGTAAGTGAGAGCAGGAAGCTCAGCAAAAGCAGAACACCCGCAATAATTCTTATAACAGGTTTGGTGGTGTCGATTTTTTTCTTGATAAACGGCACAATCGGGAAACAGCATAAAATACCTGCCGCAAAGTAGAATTTATAGTTGGAAAGGTAGAAAAGTACGGTGCTGTCGGTAAGATTGACTGTACCGATACCGAACATGGTTTTGAGATAATCGAAAGCCGCACCAATGCTGTCAGCTCTGAAAAGAACCCATCCGATTATTACAAAAAACATTGTGTAAATGTGACCGAATGCTTTCAGCTTAGGAGTAAATCCTGTCAGCTTTTCGATGGTGAGAATTACAAAGTAAAGAAGTCCCCACATTATAAAAGTCCAGTTGGCTCCATGCCAGATTCCCGTAAGTGACCATACGACAAAGAGATTGAAAACAAGACGTGATTTTTTTACTCTGCTGCCGCCGAGAGGGAAATAAACATAGTCTCTGAACCATGTGCCGAGAGAAATGTGCCATCTTCTCCAGAATTCTGAAACGGATTTTGAAATGTACGGATAATCGAAGTTTTCAAGGAAAGTGAAGCCGAACATTTTACCGAGACCGATTGCCATTTCGCTGTAACCCGAGAAGTCAAAAAGAATCTGAAGCGTATATGCAATTGCGCCAATCCACGCTGACGCAACGGAGTTTTCGGCATTACCGAAAATTTCATCGGCAACAAGCGCAACGTTGTTTGCAATCAGAACCTTTTTGCAGAAACCTATCATAAAACGATAGACGCCGTTTGCAAAATCATCCGCCGTTACGTGACGCTCGTTAATCTGTTCCGCAATGGTTTTGTATCTGACTATCGGTCCTGCGATAAGCTGAGGAAAGAACGAAATATACAGAGCAACGTTAAGGGGGTTTTTCTGAACATTTCCGTTTTTGCGATAGACATCAATTACATATGACATTGCCTGAAATGTAAAAAATGAAATTCCTATCGGCAGTTCAATTCCGAGCGTGTTGAGGTGAGTGCCGAGAAGAAGATTGAGATTCTGCAATGTGAATGTGAGATATTTAAAGACAAAAAGCATTCCCATATTGAAAAATACGGATGCGGCGATAACCGCTTTTGCTTTGCCTCCGCTCTGATACTTATCGACAAGCAGACCGAAAAACCAGTTGAGAATAATTGAAGCAAGCATTAAAAGCACAAAGACGGGTTCTCCCCATGCGTAAAAGAAAATGCTTGAAAGAATCAGTATTATATTTTTGAATTTCAGCGATTTAAAAATCGGATTGTAGTAAAGAATCAATACAATCGGCAGAAATAAAAATAAAAAAGTTGTTGATGAAAAAACCATTATTTTTCTCCATAAATCAGTTTGATTTATTTTAACACAGAGCGTTTATTTTTTCAATGAAAAATCATTCGGGAAAGAACATATTGTTTATAAATTTTTCACCGAAATCCGCATTGCCGCCGAGATCAACAATCCGACAGCTGTCTGCTATTTTCTGCATCTCTTTTATGGCTTCGGGGTTGCCTATGCACATCAGCGCTCCGCAAAGACTTGTGTTTCCGACTGCTCTTATTTTTTCTCTGTTGATAGTCGGAATCAGACCTGTTGTAATTGAGCTTTCGGGGTTGATATAGTAACCGAGACCGCCTGCCAAACAAAGCTCATCAATGTCGTCAAACGAAATACCGACTGCTTCAGCAAGCGTTTCTATGCCTGAAATTATCGCACTTTTTGCCGTCTGAAATTGGCGCACATCGCTTTGAGAAACATATACGTTCCGACTGACAAAAATTCTGTCGCTGTCCAGATGTCCGCTCGGGTCAAGTTTTTTCTCTTGAAGCAGAACGGATATCAAATCGGTAAGACCGGCACCGCAGATGCCGACAGGCACTTTTCCTCCGACGGTTGTATACCCGATTTCACCGTCCTCAATGAAAACACTGCTAATTGCGCCCTCGATTCCGCCCGTACCGCACTCAATACAGGCTCCCTCAAGAGCAGGACCTGCGGCCGTTGATGTGCAGTAAATTTTGCCACGGTCAGAGAGAACAAGCTCGCCGTTTGTACCAAGGTCGGCAAAAAGAATTTTTTTATCGGTTTTGTGCAGGCCGAGTGCAAAAACTCCGCTTATAATATCACTCCCGATAAACGCTGATGCAGACGGAAGCACGGTTATTTTTCCTGCACTTAATCCGCAGCTTTTTCCGCTCAGATAAACTGCATTTGTAAATTCGGGGATGAATGGAAAAGCTCCCATTCCGACAGGAGAAATTCCGCAAAAAATATGAAGCATTGTTGTATTGCCTGAAATAATAATTTCTTCCGCATTGCCGTCAGAATCAAGCTCGGATATAAGCTCCGTAATACAACTCCTTATCTGCTTAGTCATTTCATTAAGCTTCCCGTCAGAGCAGGCGCTTATTCGGCTGAGAACATCCGCACCGAAAACACTCTGAGAATTAAGGCGCGAAGCGGTAGTAACTGAGCCGTCTTTTTGAATCATGGCGGCGGCAACTGTTGTTGTGCCGATGTCAATCGCAATTCCGCATACGCCTTTTTTAAAATTGACACCGCTGAATTCCGTAAGACCTGTTCCGTTTATAAAACTTACCTCTATTGAAGCGTCAGCGCATATAATTGCACGGCAGGAAAGAATCATTCCGTTTTCGTCGGGAGTGACATTCAGAAATTCACCGTCAACGAGCTTAACGGCACACTTTCCGCACACCCCTTGCCGTCCGCAGTCTGCGGACACATTAAAACCGTTGGAAGAAAGATTATCAGCAAGAACTTCACCGACAGCAGCTTTTATTTTTTTTGTTCCTTCGGGAGAAAAAACTGTTATTTGTACTGACATTTTTATAACCTCCCGAAAATATATTATACAAATTATAGCTAAAAGCGTGTTATAAATCAAGATTTATTCTTGCTTATATTTTTCTGTTAGCATAATAGCTAATCACAAGACTATCACATTATACAAAAACAACAAAATTGTTTAATTATTCAAATATTTTCTTGCAC
The DNA here is from genome assembly GCA_024404095.1 of Clostridia bacterium. GTDB lineage: Bacteria > Bacillota > Clostridia > Oscillospirales > Acutalibacteraceae > CAG-488. Next base: position 16,601 of record JAKSQO010000026.1, read on the forward strand.
AAATGCCGATAAACATTTACAATAAATTTATAATTTAAGGAAGGGGCTTTTTATGAGCACAAAAGCAATTAAAAAAGAAGGCGAAAGATTGCCTTCAAATACCCCCATTGAGGGAAAGAACATAACGATGATAGAGTATATCAGTATCTGTCTTGCACGAATCGGCGGAATGTTTGGTACAACGCTTACAGGTACACTTGCTGCAGCATTTCTTTATGAACTGTATTTCGGACCGGTTGGTGTTACGAGTAAGGAAATTGCACCTATTCAGGCTGTTATCACAACTATTTCAACTGTTCTCGGTATTGTAATGCCCCTTATTGCGGGTATCGTTGTTCAAAAGTGGAAAAGCCGTTGGGGTCGCTACCGCCAGTGGTACATTATCTGCCTTATTCCTATTTTTATTCTTACAATTTCTTTCTACTATGTTCCTAAAGGATGGACGGTTCAGCAGATGACTTATCTGCGTTATGCTATCGCCGCCTTGCAGTCGGTATTCAATACGTTCAATAATCTCGGACAGAATGTCGCTCAGGTTATTTCTCCCAACTTTAAGGAAAAGAAAACAGTTGCAACCGTATGGCAGCTTTCATATTATCTCGGTTACGGTGCGGCATATCTCGGAACGTTTGTGTACGGTCTTTTCAGCGACGACAAGAATGCTATGTATATGCGCCTTGCGATTGTTGCGGCCTGCTTTACATTTATCGGAAATCTTATGTGCGGACTTTTCTGTAAAGAACGTATCGAAGCACCGAAAAAGCAAAAGATTTCAATTTCAAAATCTTTGTTCGCTCTTTTTAAATACAGAAACTACCGTGCATACCAGTATATGCAGTGGGTCAACAACCTTGCGGCTCTCGGAAAATGGTCAACTTTGCTTGCGGCTATAACAGTTGGTTCTTCAAAGAATCTTCTGCTTACGCTTCCGACAGCAGTCGGTACTGTTGTCGGTAATGTTCTCTGTGCTAAGCTTTCTCAGAAGCACGAGCCTACAAAGCTTCTCAAATTCTGCGGTGTTTATTCAATGGCAGCCGCTTCACTTGTGTTCGGAGTTTGTTTCTTTGAAGCAAAGCTCGGTATCTACTTCTTCAGCGGTTGGAACAGTATATTCTTCTATGCGCTTTATTTTATTTTCGGTATCGGTGTAGGTATTCAGGAGCTTTCAAACAGCCACTTTAATGTTGAATACTTTGACTACCTTGAGTGGCAGACAGGTGAAAGACTTGAAGCAATTCAGGGCGTTGTACCCGGTTGGATAAACTCAGCTTTTAACTATGCAAAAGAGCTTCTTATTCCGTTTATAATTGCATGGGTTGGCTATGAGTCATCAGATGTCAGCGACCTCGTTCAGACAATGCAGTCCCGTGTGAACTATCTTGATACATGTATGTGGCTGCTTGCACTTCTTGTATTCGGATATGCTCTCAGCAATCTTTTTAAAGCGCTTATCCTTAAATTCTTCTATAATGTTGAAGGCGATGTTAAAAAGCAGATGTATGCTGAACTCGAGGTGATGCGTAAGGAACGTCATCAGGAAAACCTTGAAATCGAAAAGGAAAAAGAGGCTGCAAAATAATGAAGAAAGATTATAAATTTTTTCTGCTTACAGACCCCCATTTTTTTAAAAACTCTCTTGGCTGTTACGGTGAAGGCTATGATTCTTTTATGGCATATGAGCAGAAATGCTTTGCCGAAACCGAAGTAATCAACCGTGCGGTTATAGATTATCTCAAAACGAATGATGAGGCTGATGCGGTTCTTATCGCAGGCGACCTCAGCTTTAACGGCGAACGCGAAAGCCATATGGAGTACAGAAGACTTTTGCAGGAACTGAAGGATTCGGGCAAAAAGATTTATGTCGTAACTGCCGGCCACGATATCAATCCCAATCCTTGGAGCTATCCCGGAACAGAGGAACGTGTTCCTGTTGAGGGCGTTAAGTTTGACGAGCTTTGCGATATCTATAAGGAGTTCGGCTACGGCTCTGCTATTGCTTTCAACCGTGAGCATATGTCTTATGTTGCACAGCTTGATGACGGAATACGTCTTCTTGTTATATGCAACGACACGGTAGAGGGGCATAATATTACATATACCGAAGAGTTCCTCGGCTGGATGAAAGAACAGCTTGACTGTGCCAAGGCTGACGGTCAGATGATTTTTGCGATGGAACACTATCCTGTTCTTCCGGGTCAGCCGATACTTTCGCTTGTCGGCGATGCAACTCTGAAGGAATCACAGAAGCTTGTTGACTTGCTTGCGGATAACGGATGTCATCTGATTTTTACAGGTCATATGCACAATCAGAGTATCAATATGGTAACCACCGAGAAAGGCAACAAATTCTACGATGTCTGCACAGGCTCACTAATCGGCTGTCCCGCATTTATGCGTCTTTGCACAATTAAGGACGAAAGTACAGTTGATATAAAGAGTATTCCGATTCCGCACTTTGAGTGGGATACCAAGGGCTTGACATGTGAGGCTTATCTCCAAAAGCAGTTTGACGGAATGATTGTGAATCTGCTTAATGATATGAAAGATAATCCTGCTAAGCCAATGAGAAAAATAGGATTGAAGCAGACGAAGGTAACTACCGCTCTTATAAGAAAAATCGGAACGGCTCTTTGTAAAAAAACAGTAGGCCAGACTGCAAAACTGTTTGCTGTTAAAGCGGAACCCGAGATTAAGAATATGCCTTTGATTGAACTGCTTTCCGCAGTAGTGCGCAATGTTTTCTGCGGTAATCAGCCCTATACGGACAGAACTCCCGAGGGAAGGGCATTACTTAAGGTGTTCGGACGTATGAAGCCGCTGTTCTCCGTGCTTAACAAAAAGCTTAAGGATTCTCAGGGCAATTCAATTGATATGTTCGAGATGCTTAAGCACAGCGCAGGTAATTACGGAATAGATGATTATGATGCCGTTCTTAATTTAAAATGAACAAAAATAACGTGCAGACACTTCGGTGAACTGCACGTTTGCTTTTAGGACTTATTTATACTGATATACTCTGACGTAATCAACGATAAAATCTGTCGGCATTTCAGTGTTTTCAGCTATTGACGGGCCTGCCCACGACTGTGCGGGTATGCCGTTCTCGCCGCCGACCTCAACGGATAAAATCAGATTTTCAGGAACCTGACAGGCTCCGCCGAAATCGGTTTTGCCGACCTTTACACCGTTAATGTAGAAAATGTATTCTTTTTCGTTCCACTCCACACCGTATGTATTGTACTCCTCGTACGGATTGTTGGCGGTAAGTCTGCTCCAATAAGCTTTTTTCTGACGGTGATTTTCTCCGTAACCGTCATAGTGAATTGCGCCTGAAACGGTGTTGCTTCTCTTGTTTGAATAATAAGCAGATTCAAACACGTCAATTTCTGCACCGTCAATGCCGCCGTTGCCTATGTTTCCAACCTCGCCTGTGTAAAGCCAGAATGCTGACCACAGGCCGACACCCTTGGGCAGAATGCAACGGCACTCAAAGTAGCCGTATGTCTGTTCAAATCTGCCGTTCATAGTGTCAAGTGCGCAGGAATACCAGCCGGGTTTTCCGTTGCCTTTGTATCCGTCGGGAAAATACTTTGTGGCGATATGAAGATTGCCGTCTTGGATTGAACACATTTCACGGTTCCAGTAACCGCCCTTACGGACGTAACTGCCTGTCGAGTCGGCTGCCCAGTCGCCGTGGCAGCCCCATTTTGTTGAATCAACGGTGTCACCGTCAAATTCATCCGCCCACACGAGCTCAAATTTGTTCATATCAACCTGTTTGCCGTGAGGATAGGTGGGAAGACCGAAAATGCTGCAAAAAAATGATGCGATTGCAAGAGCAATTGAAACAAAAAACTGAGCAAATTTAGTCATTGTAAATCTCCTTACATTTTATAATATGATGCGAGCTTTTCAACCTCGTCAGGGGAGAGTGCTTTATCGAAAACAAAGAGGTCATCAAGGTTGAATATGTTTTTATTGTACTCTGTACTGCCCTTGAATGAACAGTCATTGCCGATTGTGAATGGCATATTGTCAAAATTCATGTCAAAGCATTTGTCGATATCCACTACACGCTTCAGCTTGAAATTATTGTATGCTGTGAGTTTCATATTTTCACGGTCAATGCAGACAAGGACATGAACCCATCCGTCGCTGATATCATTGACAAAAGGAATAAAATAATCGTCAGAGGTATCACATTCGACATTTTCAAAGTCAAGGAGTGTTCCGCTTGATGTCATGCAGAACGCAAAACCGTTGCTTTCGGTTCTTACAGCTTTTGTTGAGCAAATATAACAGCGATTGTTAAGCAGCGAATTGTCGGTTTTCAGCCATACACCGATTGAAAAGCTGTCTTTACCGAATTTTACTTTATCACTTGTAAGCCATCCGATTAAACCGATTTCACCGTATGAGCCGTATCGGCCTTCGGTATAATATTTTATATGCTCGTGCTCGGTGAAGTCGATTTTGCCGAGTGCATCCTTTGTGTCATTGTCAAAGAACAGTGCAAACTTGAAATCATCCTTATTGAAATATGACAGCAGACCTTTATCGGAATTCATGTCCGGTGTCGGTTCGGTAATAATTTCAGAGGTGACAGGGGAGAGCTTTTTGTATTCGCTTTCAATATCGGTGAATACGTTTTCGGGAATCTGCGACGAATATTTCATAATATCATATTCGGGAATGTCAAGACCGAAGCCGTGAAGAATGATAGCGTTGATGTCCTTGGTCTGTGCAAACGGAATTTCACCTTTTTTAACAGTTTTACCTGCGAGCGCAAGGTAGATATATTTTTCTTCGTCCGTATATGAGCCGTGACCTCTTTTGTATCCGCCGTGGTCAGCAATAACTGTGAAAAGAGTTTTGTCAAGAATCCCGGCTTTTCTGTATGCCTCGTAAATTCTTCCAACATATTCGTCAGCCTTGCTGATTGATTTAAAGTGAGCCTCTGTGCCGTAACCGTTGCCATGTCCTGCACCGTCACATTCATCAAACTGAATAAACAGAAGCTTAGGTTTTTTCTCAACGCATTTCTCAATCATTCCGCACAATGCTTCGTCATTTGCGGTCTGTTTATCGACATTCAGACCCTCTTCGATTATTCCGTAGTTAATGGGGTTCCAATGAGAATATGAAGCGAGGTATGCATCGGGAAAAGCTTCACGAACTCTTGAAAAAAGAGTCGGCAGCTCCTTGTTTTCATATCGTCTTGTGTCCGCACGGTTGTTTGTAAGATTATGAATTTCAGGATTTGAACCTATAAGCATCGAACCCCAGTTCTGTGCGCTGATTGTCGGATACATTGACAAACCATAATATGTATAAGCTCCGTTTTCAAAGATTCTGTCCATATTAGGCGTGTCGGTATCCTTATTAAAGTTACCCATTCCGTCAATGCCGACAATGACGGCGTATTCGTATGTGTTTTTCATATTTTATCCCTTTCTGAAAGTATATTTTTCGTTGGGCTTAAGCTCTGTTTCAATATCGCCGAGAATGAATGTTCCGCCAACGGCTGTTGTGCTGACCTCATATGTGTTGTCGCTGTATTTTATGTTTACTATTCCGTCTCTTATCGGAACAGCTGCATTGAATGAACTGTATTGTCCGTTATTCGGTTTTATCTCAAATGTTTTTGAGCCGATTGAAGTCGGGCGTACACCTGCACAGCTTTCGAGCAGAATCAGAATCGGACCGCTTCCCCACGCATGACACAGCGACTTCCCATATGGTTCGCCGTACATTTCAAGGTGTTCGTCACCGTTTTGAGCGGGGTTAAAAGCCTCCCAAACACTCGTTGCGCCGAGCTTAAGCATACCGCCCCAATAGGAGTTGATATAGTTCTGCGCTTCGATGATTTTGCCGACCCTGCAAAGTGCCATAAGCTCATAAAGCTTGAAATAAGGTGTTGTAATCTGCGGAAGCTCATCATTTTCAAAGACATTTTTAATGATGCTTTCTGTTTGTTTTTTATCGGCGAAGCCGAAAAGAACGGCAAATACATTCGTCTGCCTCGAGACGAAATTTTTACCTGATTCAAAGCTGTCAATAAATGCGCCTTTTTCCTCATTCCAGTAATCTCTGATGATACTATCTCTGAGTTTTTCGGCTCTTTCGGAATAAATATCATCCTCGCCGACAGCAGCTGAAAGCATTTTCATTGATTTGTAAGTCTGCCACAACAGTATCTGTTCGACGCAATGTGCTCCGTCCTTGTCAAGCACACCCCAGTCAATGAAAATCCAGTCTCCGTCACGTCTGACAACATAGCCGTTTTTATCAAGACGGGATGTAATAAATTCATAAAGCGCCTTGACCTTTGGATAAATACTTTTCAGAAAATCTATCCGACCTGTCGCAAAGTAATGCTCCCATACTGCGATGATAAGATAAGCCGAGTAGTCATTTATTGTGTTGATATGCTGCTTGTACGGCGGCTTGCCGAGAAGAGAAATAATTGTTCTCTCGGTAATATCGGAATCGTTATACAGATAACGGCTTATTTTAAATGACTGATACGCATCACCCGACCACACCCAGCGGTCACGCTTGATTCCGTCAAGAAAACATTCACGTGAATTGAGGTGGAATGTGTATGCACAAATATCCCATATTTTTTCAATGCTTTTATCGTTGCACACAAATGAGCCCTTGTCCTCAATCGGCAGATATTCATACTGTGCCGATATTTCCACGCTTCTGTCCTCGGGAGACTTAACAAAAATATATCTGAATGCTCTTGCAGGACGCAGGGGAGAGCTGTCCGCCTTAAGCATCTCATTGATTATTGCATCTTTTTCATCAAGAGCTTCTTTTCGACTCTCGCCGTATACAAGCTGTATTCCGTCAAGGTTATCGCTTTTAACCGTTGCGGAACCGAAGGTCTCTCTGCCGAAATCATAGAGCTTACCGCCGTTGATCTCTTCGATGCTGACAGGCGATAAATCCTCATAGCTGAAAGGAAAAATGCGCGGGTCGGAATCGGGGGAATCGAAGAAGTCTCTGTATCCGACAGGCTGATTATCTCCGTCACACGAGCTTGCAACCCATGTTTCATCTGTTTTGAGATATTCAGAGTCTATATAGAATGTCGGAAACGCATTGAAATCGAAAAGTCTTACTGTAATTGTGTGTCGTCCTGCGGCAACAGGCAAATCGGTGTTGACAGGACTGTTTTGGTAGTTTGTCTGAACCATTCCGTCTGCGTTTGTGACAATGCGAATTGTAGTGTCTTCGGGAACATAGTATTCCTTAAAAAAGCTGACGCTTACCTCGGGACGGGCAATGTGCCACATACAGGGGTAGGCGTGTCCTTTTTCCTCTCTTCTGCATGAGAGGAGCATATGATGATAAATCTCATAATCGCCGTTATACCATATCCATTTGGCTTTGCTCATCTGTTTCACCTCATTTGCCTGTAACAAGAATAAGACCTGCGGCGCATACAACAACGCCGATAAGCTGTTTAACAGAAACGGCTTCTTTGTAAAGCAGAACACCGACAATCAGAAGAACGACAGCAAGGCTGAGGTTTGCCACAAGCGAAGCCGTAGTGATTTTCCAGCCTGCACGGTAGATTGCGATATAGCCGAATTCGAGTGCGACAATCGCAATTCCGAGAACAACCGACGCCCAGTTGAGCCGAGCCACTTCTGTAAAGAAATTTTTCTGTTCTCCTGTGATAAAAAACAAAACAAGCGATACCACAGCGGCAATGCCGTAAACGACAGTCAAAGCCGCAAAGGAATTGACGTTTTCGGGAACGCTTTTAGCGCAGATATTGTAAAATGTGTTGGCGGCAATGACAACAAGTATCGGCCATATGTACTGTACCATATTTTTTCTTCTTTCAACAATGAATATAAAAATATTATATCATCTCGGATTTATAATTTCAAGGTTAAGTCTTCATTCGCATTGACTGAAAATCAAAAATAATGTATAATCGATATGTTTATCTGACTCAGAAGGGTGTGTTTCAAAGTGGTATCAGAGTTACTTGGAAAAGGCTTCGCTTTTCTTGACGGTGCTATGGGTACTGTTATTCAGCAGAGGGGGATTCAGACAGGAAAATATCCGGATTTGCTGTGCTTTACCGAGCGTGAAAGGCTGATTGAAATTCACCGGGATTATGTCGATGCAGGCAGTAATATTATCTATGCGAATACTTTCAGCACGAACAGATACAAGCTTGAGGGCAGCGGATATTCTGTCAAAGAGGTAATGGCAGGCGCTGTCTCAGCGGCAAAGGAGGCGGCGCAGGACAAGGCACTTGTAGGCATTGACATCGGTTCACTCGGCAGAATGCTTGAGCCGATGGGTGATCTGACTTTTGAGGAAGCGTATGAAGCTTTTAAGGAGGTTATTGTTTCAGGCGTTGAAGCAGGTGCTGACCTGATTTCAATTGAAACGATGACTGACCTGTATGAGGTCAGAGCGGCTCTTCTTGCCGCAAAGGAAAATTCCGCTTTGCCTGTGTTTGTTACCATGTCCTTTGAAAAGAACGGCAGAACCTTTACGGGCTGCACAGCGGAGTCTTTTGCACGAACGGTAACGGCTCTCGGAGCAGATGCAATAGGCCTTAACTGTTCAATGGGACCGGACAATATTTATCCTATTGTTAAAGAAATTGCGGAGAATACCACTCTGCCTGTTATCGCAAAGCCTAACGGTGGTCTGCCTGACCCTGTGAGTGGTAAGTATGATATGACGGCGGTTGAGTTTGCGCAGGAAATGCTTAAATGTGTTGAAGCGGGTGCGTGTATTGTCGGCGGATGCTGCGGCACTTCGCCCGAGCATATCCGTGAGCTGAAAAAGATTCTTTCTGACAGAAAACCGTCCGAGAGGAAATATAATAAATGCAGTTGTGTCTGCACAGCGCAGAAGACTGTCAGAATTGACGGCGTGCGCGTTATCGGTGAAAGGATTAACCCCACAGGCAAAAAGCGTTTTCAGCAGGCTTTGCTTGAAAATGATATGGACTTCATTGTTCAGATGGGCGTTCAACAGGTCGATGCAGGTGCGGATATTCTCGATGTCAATGTCGGCTATCCGGGTGTTGACGAAAAAACAATGCTTCCGGCTGTTGTTAAAAAACTTCAGAGTGTTGTCAATGTTCCGCTTCAGCTTGATTCAACAAATCCCGAAGCACTTGAAGCAGGTCTGCGTGTGTATAACGGTAAGCCTGCTGTTAATTCGGTTAACGGTGAGAATGAGATTATAGACAAAATTTTACCTCTTGTTAAGAAATACGGCGCATCAGTTGTCGGTCTTACACTTGACGGAAACGGTGTTCCGAAAACCGAAGAAAAACGATTTGAAATTGCAGAAAAAATACTTTCAAAGACCCGTGAATACAGAATTCCTGATGAAGATTTGTGGATAGACTGCCTTACGCTGACTGTTTCGGCACAGCAGGAGCAGGCGGGTGAAACACTTCGTGCGCTAAGAAGAGTTAAAAATGAGCTTGGGCTGAAAACACTTCTCGGTGTTTCAAATATTTCATTCGGAATGCCTAACAGGGGACTTGTAACGGCAACATTCCTTTCACAGGCTATGGCAATGGGACTTGATATGCCGATTATGAACCCGAATATTGAGGAGCTTATGAATGTCGTCTATGCCCACCGTGTTCTTTCGGGCGAGGATAAGCAGAGTAAGCATTTTGTAGAGCTTTTTGCGGGGCAGCAGGTTGCTGTTTCCTCGGCAAAGGCGGAAATGACGCTTGAAGAGGCTGTTATTAAGGGACTGAAAGCGGAAGCAAAACAGCTCGCTGAAAAGGAGCTTCAGACATCCGATGAACTCAGTATAATTCAGGGCAAACTTATTCCTGCGCTTGACAGGGTAGGGGCTGATTATGAAAGCGGCAAGGCTTTTCTTCCTCAGCTTCTCAGCTCGGCAAAGGCGGCTCAGGGAGTGTTTGATACAATCAAGGCTTCTATTGAATCGAAGGGCGGAGATACTGTCAAAAAAGGTAAAATCGCAGTTGCAACGGTTAAGGGCGATATTCACGATATCGGAAAAAATATAGTTAAAACCATTCTTGAAAATTACGGATATGAGGTTTTTGACCTCGGCAAGGACGTTGAACCCGAGGAAGTATGCAGGGCTGTAACCGAAAATGATATACATCTTGTAGGGCTTTCTGCGCTGATGACCACAACGCTTCCGTCAATGGAAAAGACAGTTAAAATGCTCAGGGAACTGCCTTTTAAGGTTGTTGTGTGGGTCGGCGGAGCTGTTGTAACACAGAATTATGCTGATAAAATCGGTGCAGATTACTATGCAAAAGACGCAGGAAAATCTGTGGAAATTGCAAAAAAAGAGTTAGGCTGATTTGTTGACATAGACGAAAAAATAATATATACTATCACAAAATGACATATAAAGGAGCGGTACGATGAGCTATCTGACAGACATTGAAATTGCACAGCAGTGCAAGATGAAACCGATTACCGAAATTGCAGAAGTTGCAGGCGTAGACGAGAAATATCTCGAACAGTACGGTAAGTATAAGGCAAAGGTGGACTATGCTCTGCTGAGCGAAAATAAAAATGAAGACGGTAAGCTTATCCTTGTTACCGCTATTACTCCCACACCTGCGGGCGAGGGAAAGACAACGACAACAATCGGCCTTGCTGACGGACTTAAGAGGATCGGCAAGAATGTAGTTGTTGCTCTTCGTGAGCCGTCACTTGGCCCTGTTTTCGGTATCAAGGGCGGTGCCGCTGGCGGCGGATATGCACAGGTTGTCCCTATGGAGGATATCAATCTCCATTTTACAGGCGATTTTCACGCAATCGGTGCGGCTAACAATCTTCTTGCGGCGATGCTTGATAATCATATTCATCAGGGTAACGCACTCGGCATTGATACACGCCGTATTACTTGGAAACGCTGCGTCGATATGAATGACAGACAGCTTCGTAATGTTGTTGACGGCCTCGGCGGCAAGGTGAACGGTGTTCCACGTGAGGACGGATTTGACATTACTGTTGCATCAGAGATAATGGCTGTTTTTTGCCTTGCGACATCAATAACTGACCTTAAGGAGCGTCTTTCACGCATTATTGTAGGCTATAACTATGATGGTAAGCCTGTTACGGCAGGCGACCTGAAGGCTGTCGGTGCAATGACGGCTCTCCTCAAAGACGCTATCAAGCCTAACCTTGTTCAGACACTTGAAGGTACGCCTTCATTTGTTCACGGCGGACCGTTTGCGAATATCGCGCACGGCTGTAACTCCGTTATCGCTACAAAGATGGCTATGAAGCTCGGTGACTATGCCGTTACTGAGGCGGGCTTCGGCGCAGACCTCGGTGCAGAGAAATTCCTTGATATCAAGTGCCGCTATGCAGGACTCAAGCCCTCGGCGGTAGTGGTTGTTGCAACTGTACGCGCACTTAAAATGCACGGCGGTCTCGCAAAGACAGAGCTTGGCACGGAAAATCTTGATGCACTCGGTAAGGGTGTTCCGAACCTTCTTCGCCACGTTTCAAATATCACAAACGTTTATAAGCTTCCGTGCGTTGTTGCCGTTAACCGTTTCCCGACCGACACAGATGCTGAGATCGACTTCATTATTGCAAAGTGCAAAGAGCTTGGCGTAAATGTTGTTCTTTCCAACGTCTGGGCAGAAGGCGGCAAGGGCGGTGAAGAGCTTGCTAAGGAAGTTGTTACACTCTGTGAAAAGGATAATGATTTCTCGTTCTCATATGAACTTGACGGCACAATCGAAGAGAAGATTGAGGCAATCGTAAAGAGAGTTTACGGCGGCAATGGTATTTCAGTTCTTCCTGCGGCTAAAAAGCAGATTGCCACACTCGCAGAGCTTGGCTATGATAAGCTTCCTGTATGCATGGCTAAGACTCAGTACAGTTTCTCCGATGACCCGACAAAGCTTGGCGCACCTGAGAATTTTACAGTTACAGTCAAGAATGTCAAGGTATCGGCAGGCGCAGGCTTCATCGTTGCGCTGACAGGCGATATAATGACGATGCCCGGACTTCCGAAGTCACCTGCGGCTGAGAGAATCGACGTAGACGAAAACGGAAAAATCAGCGGTCTGTTCTGATACCCGATATAATTCAAGAGAGCGGTTTCTACCGCTCTCTTTTTGCATTTCAGAATTTGCAAATATACTTTGAAAAAACTTGAAAATTTCTGCATTTATTACTCGAAAAAGCTTGCAAAAATCGCCCTAATAATATATAATATAAAAGGTATACGAAAACACCCTGAAATTGCAGGTTTACGTTAAAATGCACAAAAATAATTTAAAAAATTTTGCTAAAAGTACTTGCAATTTGTATTGACCTGTGTTAATATACTAGAGCATGCTACATTAATATGTAGAGTAGTGCGTAGATATGCGTTGATGTGAGAGGTGGCGACCCATCGAGGTCGGGAATTTTCACGGAGTATGTCCGATTTAAAACCGGGCGATTTAATAACCTACACTTACGGTTTCGCTACCCTTGGCGGAACTGCGTGTGTATGTGCGTTTAAAACCTAAATGCACTATTCCCGGAAACTAACCCATTTCCGGTTTTTAAATGTGAAGGGTCGGAACACCCGGACACGTTGCGAAAAGTAGGTTTTAAGCGTTGCCCGCCAAACTTTTTAAGGAGGCAAAATCATGGCAGTAAAGGGAAAAATCAGAATCAGATTGAAGGGTTATGACCACAACCTTGTTGACAAGGCAGCGGAAAAGATCGTTGAGACTGCTAAGCGCACAGGCGCTCAGGTTTCAGGTCCCGTTCCACTTCCGACAGAGAAGGAAGTTGTTACAATTCTTCGTGCTGTTCACAAGTACAAGGACTCCAGAGAGCAGTTCGAACAGCGCACACACAAAAGGCTTATCGACATTATCAGACCGTCAGCTAAGACTGTTGACGCACTGAGAGGTCTTGAGCTTCCTGCAGGCGTAGAGATTGAAATCAAGCTTTAATCTTAAAACGCTGACAGGTCAAGTTGGCGCAGTGGCCAACCAATAACCTATAAGGAGGAAAACAATATGAAAAAGGGTCTTATCGGAAAGAAAATCGGTATGACACAGATCTTCGACGAGAAGGGTAATGTAATTCCCGTAACAGTCGTTGAAGCAGGTCCTTGCGTTGTTGTTCAGAAGAAGACAATTGAGAACGATGGCTATGAAGCAGTTCAGGTTGGATTCGGCGACGTAAAGGCAAGCAGAGTCAACAAGCCTATGAAGGGTCATTTTGACAAGAACGGCGTTGCACCTAAGAAGGTTCTTAAAGAGTTCCGTCTTGAGAACATCGATGAAGTAAACGTTGGTGACATCCTTAAGGCTGACACATTCGCAGTAGGCGATAAGGTTGACGTTATCGGCACAAGCAAAGGTCACGGTACAGCAGGTGTTATGAAGCGCTGGAACTTCGGCAGACTCAGAGAGTCTCACGGTACCGGTCCCGTTGCAAGACATGCCGGTTCATTGGGTGCCTGCTCAAGCCCCTCACGAGTATTCAAGGGCAAGAAGCTTGCAGGTCACTACGGTGTTGATCGCACCACAGTTCAGAATTTGACAATAGCTAAGGTTGACGTTGAAAACAACCTCGTCGCTGTTAAGGGTGCCATCCCCGGCCCCAAGGGCGGAATCGTTGTTATCGCTAACGCCAAGAAAGCGTAAAGGAAGGAGTGTAAAGTATGCCTAATGTATCAGTATTCGATATGAACGGTAAAAAGGTTTCCGACCTTGCTCTTGCAGAGTCAGTTTTCGGAATTGAGCCGAATACATCTGCTATGCACCTTTGCGTAGTTAACTATTTGGCAAATCAGCGTCAGGGCACACAGTCAACCCTTACACGCTCAGAGGTTAGCGGCGGCGGTAAGAAGCCTTGGAGACAGAAGGGCACAGGTCGTGCTCGTCAGGGTTCTACAAGAGCTCCTCAGTGGACACACGGCGGTATCGCTCACGGTCCCAAGCCCAGAGAGTACGGCTTCTCAATCAACAAGAAGGTAAAGAGACTTGCTATGAAGTCAGCTCTTTCTTCAAAGGTTGCAGCAGAAGAGCTCGTAGTTCTCGACAGCTTCAAGCTTGACGCTATTAAGACTAAGGAAGTTGCAAAGGTATTTGCAGCACTTGAAACAGGCAAGAAGGTTCTCCTTGTTCTTCCTGAGAACGACAACGTTCTTTACAGAAGCGCAAGAAACATTGCCGGTGCAAAGGTTTCAACAGTTAACACACTGAATGTTTATGACATTCTTAACTGTGACACAATGGTTGTCCTTAAGGACGGCATTGCAAAGATTGAGGAGGTATATGCATGAGTAAAGTAGCACAGGACATCATCCTCCGTCCGATTATCACAGAAGAAAGCATGCTTGGCACAGCTGATAAGAAGTACACCTTCTCAGTTGCTAAGAGTGCTAACAAGATTGAGATTGCTAAGGCAGTCGAGGAGCTTTTCGGTGTTAAGGTAGCTAAGGTTAATACAATCAACTGCCTCGGCAAGCTTCGCAGACAGGGTATGTCACAGGGCTTTACAGCATCCTGGAAGAAAGCAATCGTTACACTTACAGAAGACTCAAAGACAATCGAGTTCTTCGATGGTATGATGTAATTTAAAAACAAACCGAAAATTCCGGTGGTAATGTATGGAGTTCGACATACTCCGCGAAGCCACTTATAAGGAGTGTGAATCTAATGTCGATCAAAGTCTACAAGCCGACTTCAAACTCACGCAGAAATATGTCGGTTACAGATTATTCAGGTCTTTCAAAGGTAGCTCCCGAAAAGAGCCTCCTCGAGCCTATCAAGAATAAGTCAGGTCGTAACAGCTACGGTCGCATTACAGTACGTCATCGCGGTGGCGCAAACCGCAGAAAGTATCGTGTAATCGACTTTAAGCGCGCAAAGTTCGATGTAGTTGCAGAAGTTGTAACAATCGAGTACGACCCCAACCGTTCAGCTCACATCGCTCTCATCAAGTATGAGGACGGCGAGAAGAGCTACATCCTTGCTCCCGCTGGTCTCAGCGTAGGCGACAAGGTTATGGCAGGCCCCAACGCTGATATTAAGCCGGGCAATGCCCTTCCCCTTACAAACATCCCCACAGGTACATTCATTCACAACGTTGAGCTTTATCCCGGTCGCGGCGGCCAGCTTGCAAGAGCAGCGGGTAACGCAGCACAGTTGATGGCTAAGGAAGGCGATTACGCTCTCCTCAGACTTCCTTCAGGCGAGCTCCGTAAGGTTCCTGTTGGTTGTATGGCAACAATCGGTCAGGTTGGCAATCTCGATCACGAGAATGTTAAGATCGGTAAAGCCGGTAGAAAACGTCACATGGGTTGGAGACCTACAGTTCGTGGTTCAGTCATGAACCCCAATGACCATCCTCACGGTGGTGGTGAAGGTAAGTCACCCATCGGTCGTCCGGGTCCTGTTACTCCCTGGGGCAAGCCTGCTCTTGGTTACAAGACTCGTAACAAGAAGAAAGCTTCAAACAAACTTATCGTCAGACGTCGTAACGGCAAATAAGTCGAAAGGAGATAAAGATTATGGGCAGAAGCGTAAAGAAAGGCCCCTTCGTGCAGCCTAAGTTACTCAAGAGAGTACTTGAAATGAACGAAAAGGGCGAAAAGATAGTTCTCAAGACATGGAGCCGCAGCTCCACGATCTTCCCTGACTTTGTCGGACACACATTTGCTGTTCATGACGGACGCAAGCATGTTCCTGTATATGTTACAGAGGATATGGTAGGACATAAGTTAGGCGAATTTGCACCTACAAGAACCTTCAGAGGTCATGCAGGTTCAAAAACATCAAACAACGGTAAATAATTAGCCGAAAGGAGTGTGTATTCATGGAAGCAACAGCAAAAGTAACCTACGTGCGTATATCGCCCAGAAAGGTTCAGATTGTGCTTGACCTTATCAGAAATAAGCCTTGCGATGAAGCAATGGCTATCCTTAAACACACGCCGAAGGCTGCGTGTGAACCGCTTGCTAAGCTCCTCAAGTCAGCTATGGCAAATGCGGAAAATAAAGACATGGATGTATCAAAGCTTTATGTTGCAGCTTGCAGCGTAGATGCAGGTCCCATCCTTAAGCGTATCCGTCCCCGTGCTCAGGGTCGTGCATACAGAATTAACAAGAGAACTTCTCATATCAACATAGTTCTCAAAGAAGCAGAATAATCGAGGAGGAGGTAAACAAATGGGCCAGAAAATAAATCCGACCGGTCTTCGTATCGGCGTAATTAAGAATTGGGAATCCCGCTGGTATGCCGATAAGAGCAACTTCGGCGACACACTTGTTGAGGATTATGAGCTTCGTGAATACCTTCTTCAGACACTCGCATCTGCTGGTGTTCCTAAGGTTGAAATCGAGCGTGACGCAAAGAGAGTTTATATTAACATTCATTGCGCAAAGCCCGGCATGGTAATCGGCCGTGGCGGCGCTGAGATTGAGAAGCTTAAAGAAATTTGCAAGAAAAAGCTTGGCGGCGAGAAAGAGGTTTCTATCAACATTGTTGAGATTAAGCAGCCCGACCTCGATGCACAGCTTGTTGCTGAGAACATTGCATCTCAGCTCGAAAGACGTATTTCTTTCCGTCGTGCTATGAAGCAGTGCATCGGACGCACAATGAAGCTCGGCGCAAGAGGTATTAAAATTCAGTGTTCAGGCCGTCTCGGCGGTGCAGAAATTGCACGTTCAGAGACATATCATGAAGGTACAATCCCACTTCAGACAATCCGTGCAGACATTGACTACGGTTTTGCTGAGGCAAAGACAACTTACGGCCGTGTAGGTGTTAAGGTTTGGCTTTACAAGGGTGAAGTTCTTCGCGAGGCTAACAACAATCATCGCAGACCACGCCGTAAGGAGGGAGCTAAATAATGCTGTTACCTAAGAGAGTTAAATATCGTCGTGTTCAGAGAGGTCGTCTGAAGGGTAAGGCAACACGTGGTAACAAGGTTACTAACGGTGAATATGGTCTTCAGGCTCTCGAGCCGGCATGGATTACATCAAACCAGATCGAGGCAGCTCGTATCGCTATGACACGTTACATCAAGCGTAACGGTCAGGTTTGGATAAAGATTTTCCCGGATAAGCCGATTACAGAAAAGCCGGCTGAAACCCGAATGGGTTCAGGTAAAGGTTCACCTGAATACTGGGTTGCAGTTGTTAAGCCGGGCAGAGTTATGTTTGAAATTGCAGGTATTGATGAGGATACAGCTCGCGAGGCTCTTCGTCTTGCAGCTAACAAGCTCCCTATCAAGTGCAAGTTTGTTACTAAAGAAGAAACGGGTGGTGAGCAGTAATGAAAGCAAGTGAAATCAGAAAGATGTCCGCTCAGGACCTTGACAAGAAGCTTCATGATTTAAAGGATGAGCTTTTCAAGCTTCGTTTCCAGCAGGCCATTAACCAGCTCGACAACCCGATGCGTATTAACGCCGTTAAGAAGGATATCGCAAGAATCAAGACAGTTCAGCGTGATATCGAGCTCCACGGCGCTGAGTCGTAAGGAAAGGGAGGTTAACTGTAATGGAAGAAAGAAACCTCAGAAAGACACGTGTAGGCGTTGTCAGCAGTGACAAGATGGACAAGACAGTCGTTGTTACTGTTAAGGATAAGGTAAAGCATCCGCTTTACAAGAAGATCGTTAATCGTACAATCAAGTTCAAGGCTCATGACGAGAAGAACGAGTGCGGCGTTGGCGACAAGGTTTTGATTATGGAAACACGTCCTCTTTCAAAGGACAAGAGATGGCGTGTAGTCGAGATTATCGAGAAAGCCAAATAATGGCGGTGTAAGGAGGCAAATACTGTGATACAGCAAGAAAGTAACCTCAAAGTTGCCGACAACACCGGAGCAAAGGAAATCAGATGTATCCGAGTTCTCGGTGGTACCGGCAGAAGATACGCCAACATCGGCGACGTTATCGTTGCTTCAGTTAAGAAAGCAACACCCGGCGGAGTCGTAAAAAAAGGCGAGGTTGTTAAAGCAGTCGTAGTTCGTACTGCAAGCGGTGTACGCCGCAACGACGGCACATATATTCGTTTTGACGAGAATGCAGCCGTTATTATCAGAGAAGATAAGAACCCCAAGGGTACTCGTATTTTTGGACCAGTGGCAAGAGAGCTTCGTGACCATGACTTCATGAAGATTCTTTCACTTGCTCCTGAAGTTCTTTAATCAGGAGGTACACAATTATGAGTAATAAAGTTCATGTTAAGACTGGTGATACAGTCATCGTAATCAACGGTAAGGACCGCGGAGCAAAGGGTAAGGTTCTTCAGGTTGCTCCTTCAGAGGGTAAGGTTATCGTTGAGGGCGTTAACATCGTAACAAAGCATGTTAAGCCCAAGCAGATGGGTGAGCAGGGCGGCCTTGTAAAGGCTGAGAGCGCACTCTATGCTGATAAAGTTCAGCTTGTTTGCCCCAAGTGCGGTAAGGCTGTAAGAGTTGGCCACGTTATCGAAGAAAAGGGCGGCAAGAAGACTAAGATGCGTGTTTGCAAGAAGTGCAACGCAAAGTTTTAATGAGGGAGGAACATGACAATGGCTAGATTAAAAGAAGCTTACGTAAACGAAGTCGCACCGGCTTTGATGAAGAAGTTTGAATACAAGAGCGTCATGCAGATTCCCAAGCTTGATAAAATAGTTATCAACGTTGGCTGCGGCGAAGCTAAGGATAACCCCAAGGCTATCGACGCTATCGTTAGCGATGTTCAGCAGATTACAGGTCAGAAGCCCGTACTTTGCAAGGCTAAGAAGTCAGTTGCTAACTTCAAGCTCCGTGAAGGTATGACAATCGGTGTTAAAGTTACACTCCGTGGTGAGAGAATGTATGAATTCCTTGACAGATTCTTCAATCTCGCACTTCCCAGAGTTCGTGACTTCAGAGGAATTAACCCTGACGCATTTGATGGCCGTGGTAACTACAACATGGGTATCAAAGAGCAGCTTATTTTCCCCGAAATCGATTACGATAAGGTAGACAAGGTTCGTGGTATGGACATCTGCTTCGTTACCACAGCACAGACAGACGAAGAAGCTAGAGAGTTGCTTACACTTATGGGCGCTCCGTTCGCTAAATAAGGGAGGGTATTACTGTGGCTAAGAAATCAATGAAGGTTAAGCAGGCCAGAACTGCTAAGTATTCATCAAGAGCATACAACAGATGCAAAATCTGTGGTAGACCACATGCATATCTTCGTAAGTACGGAGTTTGCCGTATTTGCTTCAGAGAGCTTGCTCACGCAGGTCAGATCCCTGGAGTTAAGAAAGCAAGTTGGTAAGCGAGCAATTGCATTAAGGAGGTTGACGGTATGCAAATTACAGATTCAATCGCAGATATGTTGACCAGAATTCGCAACGCAAGTTCTGCAAAACATGATTCTGTCAAAATTCCTGCATCTAACATGAAGAAGGCAATTGCTCAGATTCTTGTTGATGAAGGTTACATTAAGAGCTTTAAGGTTGAGGATGACGGCAAACAGGGTATGATCGAAATCGTACTTAAGTATGGCCCCAACAAGACCGCAGCTATTACAGGTTTACGCAGAGTATCAAAGCCCGGTCTGCGTATCTATTCAGGTTGCGAGGATATGCCCAAGGTTATGAAAGGCCTCGGCATTGCAATCGTTTCTACATCAAAGGGCGTTATGACTGACAAGGACGCTCGCAAGGCTAACGTCGGCGGCGAAGTTCTTGCATTTATCTGGTAAGGAGGTAGCAGTAGGATGTCACGTATAGGTAAATTACCAATCGCTATTCCTGCTGGCGTTGACGTAGCAGTTGACGGCAATGTTGTTACCGTTAAGGGTCCCCAGGGTACTCTTACCAGAACAGTGAATAGCATCATCACAGTTGAGGTTAAGGACGGCCAGGTTGTTGTTACTCGCCCCAACGATGAAAAAACAGCAAGATCTCTTCACGGTCTTACAAGAACACTCATCGCTAACATGGTTGAGGGTGTTAACACAGGCTACAAGAAGGAGCTTGAAATCAACGGTATCGGTTATCGTGCCGCTATGGAAGGCAAGGATCTTGTTATGAACATCGGTTACTCTCACAAGGTTGTTATGTCACAGCCTGAGGGAATCAAGATCGAAGTTCCTGCACCCAACAAAATCGTTATTTCCGGTCCTGACAAGCAGAAGGTAGGTCAGTTTGCCGCTGAAGTACGCGAAAAGCGTCCTCCGGAGCCTTATAAGGGTAAGGGTATCAAGTATGTTGACGAGTATATCCGCCGCAAAGAAGGTAAAGCCGGTAAGGGTGGCAAATAATCTTAATGAAGGAGGAAAACACTTATGGTTAAAAGACCAGACAGTAAAAAGGCAAGACTTGCACGTCATCAGAGAGTTCGTAACAAGATCTCCGGTACAGCAGCATGTCCTCGTCTTGATGTATTCCGTTCATTACAGCATATCTACGCTCAGTTAATAGATGACGAGGCAGGCGTAACACTTTGCAGCGCTTCTACTGTTGAGAAGGATTTCACGGAATACGGCGGAAACAAAACCGCAGCTCGTACAGTTGGCGAGACACTCGCTAAGCGTGCCAAGGAGAAGGGCATTGAAGAATGCGTATTCGACCGTGGCGGCTATATATATCACGGCCGTGTTCAGGAACTGGCCGAAGGCGCCCGTGAGGGTGGCCTCAAGTTCTAAGTAAGGAGGAATTACTTTTGGCTAAGATTGATTCATCGGCTATGGAGCTTCAGGAACGCGTTGTTACAATCAACAGAGTTTCTAAGACAGTTAAAGGTGGTCGTATCTACAAGTTTGCAGCACTCGTTGTTGTAGGCGACGGTAACGGAACAGTAGGTTTCGGTATCGGTAAGTCAGGTGAAGTTCCTGACGCTATCCGCAAGGGTATTGAGGATGCGAAGAAGAACCTTATTAAAGTTTCACTCAAGGGAACAACAATTCCCCATGAGATCATCGGTAAGTTCGGCGCAGGCGTTGTTCTTCTTAAGCCCGCTGCACCCGGTACCGGTGTTATCGCAGGCGGCCCGGTTCGTGCTGTTGTTGAGGCTGTTGGCATCAAGGACATCCGTTCAAAGGCTCTGCGTTCAAACAATCCGTGCAATGTAGTTAGAGCTACAATCGACGGACTTTCAAAACTCCGCAGTGCTGACGAAGTTGCCGCTATTCGCGACAAGTCAGCTAAGGAAATTTTAGGTTAAGGAGGGCGGTACAAATGGCACAGTTACAGATAAAGCTTGCTAAGAGCTTAATCGGCAGCAAGAAGGACCAGATTGCCACCGCTCATGCACTTGGTCTTCATAAGATCGGGGATATCTCGGTTCAGCCGAAGAATCCTCAGACTCTCGGTAAGGTTAAGAAGATTGCACATCTTCTCGAAGTAACCGAAGCATAAGCAAGGAGGTGCGAATTATGAAGTTGCACGAACTTTCACCGGCAGCTGGCTCAACAAAGGAGCGCAAGCGTATCGGTAGAGGTGCAGGTTCCGGTCAGGGTAAAACTGCAGGTAAAGGTCATAAGGGCCAGAAGGCAAGAGCAGGACACGGTATGCGTCCGGGCTTTGAAGGTGGTCAGATGCCTTTACAGAGACGTCTTCCCAAGAGAGGTTTCAACAATATCTTCCGTAAGGTAATCGTTGCTATCAACGTAGCAGACCTTAATGCGAAGTTCGATGACGGTGCTGTTGTTGATGCTGAGGCACTCAAGAACGCAGGTCTTGTTAAAAATTATTTCGACGGCATTAAAATCCTTGGCAACGGCGAGCTTTCAAAGAAGCTCACTGTTAAGGCTAATGCTTTTTCTGAAACTGCTAAGCAGAAGATTGAGGCTGCCGGCGGAAATGCTGAGGTGATATAAATGCTGAGGACACTTGCTAATGCATGGAAAATCGCAGATATCAGAAAGAAAATCCTCTTTACAGCATTGATCCTCCTGTTTTACAGAATCGGTTCAGCAATTCCTGTTCCTTTCGTAAACGCAGGCGAAAACGGTATTTTCAATGATCCCACAATGCAGGGAACATTCATGGAATACCTCAACATGATGACAGGTAACGCTTTCAACTATGGTACGATTTTCGCACTGTCCATCACCCCGTATATCAACAGCTCAATTATTATTCAGTTGCTCACAGTTGCGATTCCCGCTCTCGAACGTCTTGCAAAGGACGGCGAGGAGGGACGCAAGAAGATAGCTGCGATAACACGTTATACAACTGTTATCCTCGGTCTCCTTCAGAGTACCGCTTACTACTTCTATCTTCGTGGCAACAACTTCCTTCTCGGTGCTGCTAAGGACGGCGTAGCTCTTGGCACAATCGAGCAGATTTTCCAGGCACTTGTTATTATCCTCTGCTTCACAGCGGGTACCGCACTTATTATGTGGCTCGGCGAGCAGATCAATGACAAGGGTATCGGTAACGGTATCTCACTTATCCTTTTCGCAGGTATCGTTTCCCGTCTTCCGACCATCTTTGCACAGCTTTACAGTGCTAACGGCGGTTACTTCTCATACGGCGGCGTTTACGCTGTTCTTTCGGTAGTAGTTGGCATCTGCCTCCTCCTTATGATTGCTTATATCGTTTGGATGGACAACGCAGAGCGCAGAATTCCCGTTCAGTACGCAAAGAGAGTTGTAGGTCGTAAGATGTACGGCGGTCAGAACACACATATTCCAATCAAGGTTAATATGTCAGGTGTTATGCCCGTTATCTTCGCAAGTTCAATCCTTTCACTTCCTCCGACAATCAACCTTTTCGTTGGTGCTAAGGAAGGCGAAGGCTGGTATGATCATTTCTTCAAGTTCTTCTCAAGCTCAAGCTGGGTTTACGCGATTATGTATTTCTTACTCATAATCTTCTTTGCATACTTCTATGCATCAATCCAGTACAATCCGATTGAGATGGCTAACAATATCCGTAAGAACAGCGGTGCAATTCCGGGTATTCGTCCCGGTAAGCCGACCTCTGATTACATTCAGAGAATTTTGTCAAGAATTACTTTACTTGGCGCACTCCTTCTTTCTGTTGTTGCGTTGTTCCCGATTCTTTGGCAGCTCATCACAACAGCTGCTCTCACAAAGGGTATGACAATCTCACTTGGCGGTACCTCAATCATCATCCTTGTTGGTGTTGCTCTTGAAACTGTTAAGCAGATGGAATCACAGATGATGATGCGTCATTACAAGGGATTCCTTGACTAATCCAAAAAGGAGAAAAATTATGAAGTTAATTCTTCTCGGAGCACCGGGTGCAGGTAAGGGCACACAGGCAGAGGTTATCTGCGATAAGCTCAATATTCCTGCAATTTCAACGGGCAACATCATCCGTGAGGCACTTGCCAACGGCACGGAGATGGGACTTAAGGCTAAGTCCTTTATAGATGCGGGCAAACTTGTTCCTGATGAGGTCGTTATCGGCATCATCAAGGACAGACTCGCAAAGGATGACTGTGCAAACGGATTCATCCTTGACGGTTTCCCGCGCACGATTCCTCAGGCAGAAGCTCTTGACGCTATGGGCGTTGCAATCGATAAGGTTATCGATATTGAAGTTCCTGATGAGAAAATCGTTGCAAGAATGTCGGGCAGAAGAGTCTGCAAGGCTTGCGGCGCTTCCTATCACCTTGAGTATAAAGCTCCTAAGGCTGAGGGAATCTGCGATGCTTGCGGCGCTGAGCTTATTCAGCGTAAGGACGACCATCCCGATACAGTTCTTGACAGACTCGATGTTTATCACAAGCAGACAGAGCCTCTCAAGGATTACTACTCAAAGAAGGGCATCCTTCATATAGTAGAAGGTCAGGAGGAAGTTGCTGATACAACAGCACTTACACTCAAGGCTTTGGAGGATTAAGCATGATAGTGCTCAAAACGAACAGGGAGCTCGCCCTCATGCGAGAGGCGTGCATCATTTCGGCAGGAGCATTAAAGTTAGCAGGAGAAGCTGTCGAGCCTGGTGTAACCACGGCTGAGATAGACAAAATAGCCTATGATTATATTAAGAAATGCGGTGCAGAACCAAACTTCCTTAATTATAACGGCTATCCTGCTACGGCATGCATTTCCATAAACGATGAGGTCATTCATGGAATACCTAACAAGAAACGAGTAATTCACGAAGGCGACATCGTCAGTATTGACCTTGGCGCAAAGCTGAACGGATTCAACGGCGACAATGCTGCTACTTTCGCTGCAGGAGCAATAAGCTCCGAGGCGAAGCGGCTGTGTGACACGACCAGAGAAAGCCTCTATGCAGGAATTCAGAAGGCTGTCGCAGGCGGCAGAATCGGCGACATCGGTTCCGCAATTGCTCAGTATTGTGAGTCGCGAGGCTTCTCCGTTGTCCGCGAGTTTGTCGGACACGGCGTTGGCAGAGCGCTCCATGAAGATCCCAGTGTACCGAATTACGGAACACCCGGTAGGGGAGTTCGCCTGTTGCCGGGGATGACGCTTGCCATTGAACCCATGATAAATCTGGGCAAGGCAGGAGTAAAAACATTACCCGACGGCTGGACAGTTAAAACCCGTGACGGTAAGCTGTCAGCGCACTTCGAACACACGGTGGCAATTACATCGAGCGGTCCGAAGATACTTACTCTACTGTAAGGGGGGTTCACTAATGTCAAAGCAAGATATGCTCGAGCTCGAGGGCGTTGTTGTTGAGGCACTGCCTAATGCAACATTCCAGGTAGAGCTTGAAAACGGACACAAAATTTTAGCACATATTTCCGGTAAGCTCAGGATGAATTACATCCGTATCCTTCCGGGAGACAAGGTGACGGTCGAGGTTTCGCCATACGATCTCACCCGTGGAAGAA
>JAKSQO010000027.1 GCA_024404095.1 Clostridia bacterium
CGCCATCTCGGCGGGCTTTTTCATGTGTCTTCGCTCGTAGGTTTGACGGTTACGAATATTCCGTTAGCTTGTTTTCCATTTTACCATCCTTTCAAGATTTTTTCTTAATAATAATAATTTTAAAAACAAAATGTAACAAAAAACATTACTTTTAGTCCATATTTGTTACATTTTGTTTTTTATAAAATTATATTTAGAATTATAAGAAGAAAGACTCATATGGTAGGAAATATAAAAGAAATTCCTTTATCAAGGAATCTCATCCGTTTTAAGTACATTATTTGATTATTGATAATGTATAATATTAAGACAAAGAAAGAATAGTCGTTAGTATTTAGCTGCAAACTCGATTACATACTTAAAAACTCTTATTATATTGGACATATTTATTTAGAACCTATTTTTCAATACGTTTATATAGTTTCGCAATTACTTACAGTAAAATAATAATATACCTTTATACAATAATCATATTAAATCCTATTATGCTTTTTTACTGATAGAAATTCATCGCGTCAACTCTGACACCGTTCTTAATGACCTCAAAATGACAGTGCGGGCCGGTGGAATGACCTGTTGAACCGACTTCCGCAATTACCTGTCCCTGTTTTACTGTCTGACCAGCCGAAACATGAAGAACGGAGCAATGTCCGTAAAGAGTAGCATAATTGTTAGCGTGCTGGATCTTTACATAGTAACCATATCCTCCCTCGTTATAGGTTGCGGCAATTACAGTTCCGTCCGCAGCGGCAAGTATCGGTGTACCCGTCGGAGCCGCTATATCCGTTCCACCATGAGTTTTTACAACACCGTTTATCGGGTCAGCTCTTGTACCGAAACGGGATGAGATTGTTCCATCACCCTGCAATGGCCAGATAAACATATCCTTCGGAGTATGCGAACTCTCGGAAAGAAGAATATCTCCTGCAGCACCACCCGTTATGCTCTGCCATAAATCGTCGTATTCATCGCTCATCAGTTCATTGAGCTGCTTTTTCTGTTCAGCATTAAAGCCGTACAATTCGCTTATCTGATTTGCATTGAGTTTTGTAACCGTAACAGTAAGAATCTTTTTGGTGACATTCTGCCTTGTAGTTACGGTGTTCCCTGCATCATCGGTTGTAGTTACATTTTCAGTTACAACCTTTGTTGTAACAACGCTTGTCATCTTATTCATATCTTTCATAATCTTTTTAAGGTCGCTGAGTTTCTGTTCATTAAGCGTAACAACCTCAAAGCCGTCACCTTTGGCAGTGGTGTTCTTAACTGCATAAACCGCAAGAATGTCTTTCCAGTTAAGAGAAGTATCACCTGAAAGACTCTTTATCTCCATTTCATCGTAAGTATAATTCAGCTTTATCGCCGTAAGTTCAGCATAATATTCCGATGTAAGGCTTGACATAGCCTGCGACATTGTCATAGCTGAACCGGTAGATTCATCATTTGAAAGAAAGATACCGTAGCAAGTTCCGCCGATTGCCGCTATAAGGCAGGTAACTATAATTATGACTACAACGGGACCGCCGCTTGCAATAAGCGCACCGAGTTCCTTTGCTGCCGCAGCTATTGCTTTTGCAGTTTCAACTACCGCCTTTGCCACAGCTTTGGCGGCTTTCACAGAAGCCTGCGCAGTTTTCTTGGCAACTTCTTCAGTTCTTTTTGCAGTTTTAGCCGCTGTTTCTGCGGTTTTCTTCGCCGCTTTTGCTGATTTTTCCGCAGTCTTGTATGCTTCATCAACTGTCTTTATGGATTTGCCTGCCGTTTCAGCACCTTTTGCTCCCTGCTTAATCGCCCTACCGTTGTTATTTAATGTCTTTATATTCCGCTGCGAAGTCTTGATATTCTTGATTTCAGTCTGAGCTTTTTTCTTGATTTCAGACCGTTCACGAACCTTCGGCTTTTTGTAATCCTTGACAGGATTTTTTTTAGCTGTCTGAGAATCAGGAGGTTTGTTATCCTTTAATTTAGCTTTATCAGGGTTGGTTTGCACTAACTCTTTCGTTTCCGGCTTTTGCCCCTCTCCCTTGGAATTACCGGGAACATTATCCGCTGTTGATGTTTCTTTTACACGCGGTTTTGTGTCAGCAGTTTTAATTGATTTGTCAGCCGTCTTAATTTCAGTCGGCTGCTTTTCTTTTATCTGTGTTTTGTTATCGCCGTTCTTTATGGGATTGACGGATTCATTGCCGCCGTCTGATATAGATTTACTGTCAGGAACGGTATTATCATTTTTTAGTTTGCCATCGCCGGTTTTTTGAGATTTTACGCTTTGAGGCTTACTGTCAGTAACATCAGAAGATTTTTTGTCAACACGGTCTTTGGTTTTAATTTCGTTCCCCGTCGTATCCGTTGTCACTTCTGTTTTATCTGAACTGACATTCTGTGTCTGACCTGTTCTTTCAGACTTTGGATTTTGTGTCTGAGTGTCTTTTGGTTCTGAAAGTTCTGATTCTACGCTGTCTTTCGTCTTAATATCGTTACCCGATGTATCTACTTTCGTTTCAGTCGTATTTGAACTGACATCCTTCGATGTATCCGATGCGGTAGACTCCGTTTCGGGTACTTCGGGCTCATTTTCTGCGATGGGTTCTTCTTCGAAATTTGCTTTGTGTTCCCGTATCTTTTCTTTAACCTTATCAGTACCTTTACGGATTACTCTGCCGGATTTGTCGACAGCATATTCAGCGGCATCATGCCCTGTATCGGTAACTGTGTCGGTGGCATAGTTTTCAGGTGATTTGTTGTCCGTGTTTCGTGTGCTCTGCGGAACATTCTCCTGAACCTTGTCAATCACTCTGTCTTTTGTCTTTATGCCGACAACAGAAGCCTTGTCCTTTGCGGAGCTGACGGCATGTTCTTTAATATCTCTTACAACTTCACGGGGCTTTGCATTTTTAGTCATATTATCCCTCCAATCTTAATGCCCGCCGAATAAACGACGGGCATATAAATTTACTCACCGACTTTAGTTGTCATAAGGCGGTACAGTTCTGTATCTTTAGGGAAATTTCTTTCAAAAGGCACAAGATTTGAGCCGACCTTTAACAGTCCGTGACCTGCCTTAACATTGGTAATATGCCTTATCTGCGCTTCGGTTATCTGCAAAAGATTTGCAAGGTCATCTCTGTCCGTGCCGCCCTGATTAAGCATGATAATAAACTCAGAGTTTGCAAGCATCGTTCTTGCCGTATGGCTCTGAAGCAAATCGTCAACATTCTGTGTAATACCCGTACAGAAAGCACCGTACTTACGAACACGTTTCCAGAGTGTGAAAAGGAACTCCGCAGCATATTCATGCTTGAAAAGCAGATAAATTTCATCAATGAAGATGTATGTTTCTCTGCCCTTCATACGGTTTGCCGTAATTCTGTTAAGAATGTTGTCAAGAACGACGAGCATACCGATAGGCATAAGCTGTGAGCCGAGTTCAAGAATGTCGTAACAGAGAAGTCTGTTGTTTATATTTACATTGGTTTGCTTTGCAAATGTATTATGTGAACCTGTTGCAAACAGTTCTGCCTGAACTGCCGCTTCTCTTGCTTCGGGTTCTTCCTGCCTTTTCAGTTCTTCAACAAGATTGATAAGTGTAGGCGGCTCACCCTCAAAGCCTTTTTCAATATACGGTGCATATATCTTTTTAAGGCATCGGTCAATGATAGATTTTTTCATCTGACTTACTCTTTCGTTGCCGACAATCTGTTCAAAGAATGAAAGTACAAATTCGGTTTTCAATGAAACCGGATCACCCTCAACTGCATAGTTGGCGTTAATATCGAGACAGTTTATGTGATTTTCGCTTGAAGCCGACAACTTAACCACCTGACCGTCAAGAGCTTCAATCAGCGGTTTGTACTCTCGCTCGGGGTCGATAATGATAATATCGCAGTCCCTTGTAAGGAAAAGATTAACTATTTCCTCTTTTGCCGTAAACGATTTACCCGAACCCGAAACACCGAGGATAAAGCAGTTGCCGTTGAGCAGTTCTTTTCTGTCAACGAAAATCATATTTTTTGAGATTACATTTACGCCTTGGAATATTCCGTTGGTGTGCTGTATCTCCTGAACCTTGAACGGCATAAATGCGGCAAGGCTTTCTGTTGTGAGTGTTCTTTTTACCTGAATCTTATTTACCCCTATGGGCAGCGTTGCACAGAAGCCCTCCATCTGCTGATATTTCAGCGTAGCGAACTGACACATGTGCTTTCTGCCTATTGAACAGAGAGCCTCAGTATCATTATCAAGTTCTTCAAGAGAATCCGCAGTGTGCATAATTGTCATAAGAACGCTGAACATACGCTGGTCACGTTCCGTCGTATCATTAAGGAACTCTCTGATTTCGTTTCTTTTCTGCTCCATTTCAAAGGGAATTACGGCAGAATAGTTGTTATTTGAATTCTGCTTTCTTTGAAAATTCGCAATATCGGTTTCAATTCCGAGTGCAATCTTTTCAAGCAGCTTTTTCGCTTCCTCTGTTGACATGGGAACAATATCGAAATTAACCATCATATTACGGTTAGATTCGGTAAGTTCCCAGATGATACTGTCCTTAATGTACGACGGATATTCCTTTATGTACATCACACGGGCAAACTTATCGCCGACCTTGAAATAGTCGGATTTGAACTCAAAGCTGTCAGGACAGATATAGTCTTTGAATTTTGAAATGTCACCTACAGAAGAAACAACTCCGTCGAGATTATCAACCTCGTGCGGCTTGCAGAAATCACGGATTATTCTCAGTCTTTCAGATAAATCCAGTCGCTCACAATAAGATTTGAAATCGGAAAAAGCTGTTGAAAGCTCCGATTCGGCACGGTCAAAATATGCTCTTGCTTCTTTGACATTGCCTTTCTGTGCTGAAATGGTTATATACATATCCTGAACAATGGATGTGGAATTGTTTGCAAGGTTCATAAGCATATCGTTAATTTCAGAACGGTATATATCGTTTCCGTCATTGCAGTCTTCAGAAAGTGTCATCTGCTCAAGTTCATCGTTTTTGATTTTTCTGTTTACAAGTGTTATCTGCGTAGACATACCGTTTTCAAGAGAATTAAGAATTGCACTGTATTTTCTGAAATATTCTTCTTTATCCTTCCTGCTTGAAATAGCATAATTAACATCTGTAAACTTCATTGTTTTGGAATACACATCTTTACCCAAGCTGAATATTCCGTCTTCATATACCTCGTTTATAGGGAAAACATCCTGTACGCACTTCGGAACTTTGAACATACTTCCGAACTCATCTATACCTAATGTTTCCTTTATTTTTCCTATGAGGTCTAACATCAGTTACCTTCCTTTCCGGTTTGATTTTTTCAGGCTTCGGCTCCCTTACCTTCTTTTCAGGCACTTTTCCCTTGAAATCGGGAACAATACTTTTAACATCAATGTTGATAGGTTCTTTCTTTGCCAGTGGAGCCGGATTTTCATAATTTGCCGAAAGTCGTAATTCCTTCGGCATAAGAAATTCAGACCTGATAATTACGGCAAAAGCCATTTCAGCTTTCATACCGTGATAGGTTATGAAGCCGATAGCGGCAAACGGAGCCGCACCGAGGATACATAACCAGCTTAATGTTTCTACTCCGAGAAACGGTTTTAATAAAAAGTACAAGCCTACAGCAATACCGCAGGCCAAGATTGAAAACACAAACTGTCTGAGATTAAGTCCGAAATATACAGCCTCGCTGTAATTCCGTATTTCCTGATTTAACTTTATTTCCATAGTCGCTCTCCTTTCCGATTACAGTCCCATCATTTCTTTAACTACTCTGTCAGAAGCCTTAACCGTACCGACAAGAACAAGCATGTTAAAGATAAGCTCACCGACATAAGACCAAACCTGATTTACGGCTTCTGCCGCAGTATCAACAACAGGCGGTGAATCTGCAAACAACGAGAATATAATACAGCCGAGAACAATAATGGCACCCTCAAGACAAACAGCACCGTATGACTTTATGAAGCTCTTGCCCATCTGCGAAGTCGGTTCACCTGCAAAGCCTGCAAGCGGCACGGGTGCTATAGCCGTGTAAAGATAGATTTTGAAGAATCTTCCGTACACCGTCATTATCATTACAAATGACAGCACCGTAATAAACAAGCTGCCTATAAGCGTAACCGCCCATAGCGGTACGGATTCCCAGAATCCGCAGTCCTCAATGGATTGGATTATCTCATCGGGCAGCACCATACTTGAGGTTGAGGCAAGACCGGATGTCGCCATTATTTTAGCGACAATACCCTGAACTATCTGGAACAAACCCATCATTATTTCAAGCCCGTAGGTTATAGATGCCTTTGCAAGAATAAAACGGATAAACATCTTAAAAGCTATTTCAGGTCGCTTCAATTCTGCAAAATTGCCGCAGGTTTTCATAATACCGATAACAAAGAACAGAACAAGAAGCGAATAACCTATTGCCTGAAGCGCACCGTGAATATTGATAATGACATTCCATATTGAACCACCCTTGAACTCTTCCGGGGATTGTGTAATCAAAAGCCATATTTCGCTGAGTTTATCGTTCCATGTTTCCAACGCTTTCTGTAAGTTCTGAACAACCCAGTTTGATGATTCCATATAATCCTCCCTTCGTAGTCTTTAATGAATAAGGAGCAGGTTTTTACGCCTGCTCCCGAAATGAATATTATACAATAAGATTAAGGATTTCCTTCGCAAAGGTAATAACAATACCGCCTGCAACAGTCAGGAAACCGTTAGCTCTCTGCGAGGGATCGTGAGATTTAAGGGATAAGCCGACCTGCACAATACCGAAGCCGAGCAGAATCATACCGACTGCTCTGATAAGACCGAACATAAAGGTTGAAAAGTTATTAACAACCGCAATGGGATCATCAGCCGCAAACGACATAACCGCAAAGCTCATTGCAAATGTGATGCAGAGTACGAGAGTTGCATAGAACTTAAATCCCTTACGGGTATTACCTGTCAGAACAGAACCCTTTACTGAATTTTTATTGAATAACTTATTCATAAGAAAATACCTCCTTAGATAATATCAAGCAATGCTTCAATTTCATCACTTGAATAAATTACAAATTCGCCGGAACCGCTGTCTATTTCTTCAATATTGGTGTCAGGTTCAGTCATTTTCGTATCTTCAAACGACAATGTACCGGATGAGTAATCATCAAAGCCGTGTATATACGGTTCAGTACCGCCGTCTTTCGATAGTTTGACATTAGGATGCTTTAAAATGTCATACTTTAAATCCTTTACCGGTCTTTCGCCTCGGATAAATAACAGAGCGTAACGATTGTCAAGCAATCTGACTTCGTCCGGCGTAAGAAGCTCACGCCCTGAAATTTGATAATTCGTTGAATAGCTTCCGTTTCTGCCCTTTGACTGTCCGTAAGTATTGGTATCTATTGTTTCTTTGCCGAGCAACTCGGAAACATACTTGTGTGTTGACTGCTCGTTTCCTCCGAGGTAGAGAAACTCGTCGCAGTTACCTACAATGGATTCCCACTGCTTTTCAAATAATGCTTTTAGCTGTGCCATGTTCTGAATGATAATTGAAACCGAGATACCTCTTGAGCGCATAGTCGCAAGCAATTTATCAAACTCATCCGGTAATGCAACATTGGCAAATTCGTCCATTACAAAGTGAACATGAACTGGAAGGCAGCCGCCGTGCTTGAAATCCGCAGAATAATACAACTGCTGGAACAACTGTGTGTAAAGCATACCGATGATAAAATTAAAACTGCTGTCATTATCAGGTATTACCCCGAATACAGCAGTTTTCTTTTCTCCTATGGAAGCAAGGTCTAATTCATCGGTATTGGTTATGCCTGCAAGAGAGTTCAAATTAAACTTTTCAAGTCTTGCCAGAAGTGTTATCTGAATCGATTTCAGCGTTTTGCCCGAACCGCTGTGGTATGCCTTGTAGTATTTTACGGCAATATGGTTCGGATTTTTTTCTTCAAGCTCTCCAAACAATTCGTCAAGCGGACTTGGGTCATTACTGTCTTCATCAACAATCTGTGCCTGTCTCAAAAGATAAAGTACCATTGCAAAGTTCTGATCCTGCGGCGGACATTCATAATGAAGATAGAATATAAGCGCAAGAAGAAGCATCATTGCAGCGTTATCCCAGAACGGGTCCTGCGATTGAGAGCCTTTAGGGGTAGTGTTTTTGAAAAGGTTAGTTACAAGCCTTTGCACATCATTGTCATCATTCAGATATACAAAAGGATTGTAGCAGTCGCTTTTATCCATATTTATAAGGTCAATAACCTTAATGTCATAGCCCTTTGCCTTCAAAAGATTCCCCGTATCTCTGAGGATTTCACCCTTCGGATCAAGGATAACAAACGAAGTATTTGCCTGCATTATGTTCGGTTTAGCATAAAATCGTGTCTTACCAGAGCCTGATCCACCGCAGACAAGCACATTCAGATTTCTTCTGTGAACATGACCGTCCAATCCGATAGCAGTATTCTGTGTCAACAGCTTATTCTCAGACTTTTCCTTATTCATATACTTTCTTGCCACAATTTCTGCATTGCCCCATTTTGCAGAACCGTGTTCTTCTCTGCGGCGGTAGTTCTTTTCATTTGAAAGATAAATTCCGATACCCATAATATATGCAAGAATTAAAACGAGGACAGTTTTTCCGCTATCCTCGCAGATGGTAATATTGAATGGCTTACTCATAACTGCCGAAAAGTTTTCGATTATTGCAGCAAGGCCTCCGCCTGTAAGCGGAGCGATAAGCAGGGCAAGCCATATTACGGGTATCAGACCGCAGGCATAAAGAATAAGGTTATCCTTTGAAAATTTATCTTGCCTCACGATTAGCCTTTTTCAGTTCTCTTTTTGTAGGGGCATCGATAATCATAAG
This sequence comes from Clostridia bacterium, assembly GCA_024404095.1. GTDB lineage: Bacteria > Bacillota > Clostridia > Oscillospirales > Acutalibacteraceae > CAG-488. Next base: position 8,877 of record JAKSQO010000027.1, read on the forward strand.
CAAGAGCCTGTCAACATCTTCAGTGGGTTTATCCGTTTCAATAAGGTCGTTGCGAAATTCATTGAGTCCGTTTATGAGCAAGTTGTGTTGAAAATCGTCAAGAGTAATCACACGTTTATCCTCTCTCATAAAGTTCTCACCTCATCGTGCGTCCTTATCTTTAGGCTCAAGAACCTTTGAAACCACGTTTGAAATTGAGTTTGCCGTTTCGCGGATTTTTCCGAGTTCAGCGCGTACCTCCTTCGGATTCATACCGTCAAACAGCTTGCCGCCAGACTTTATTTCAGGCGTTTCAACACCCATACGTTTACAAACGATATATCCGACGCAAGCAGCAGTCAAGGGATTCTTCGACTTATTATTCTTGCCGTTATCTTCAATCGCACGGGCAATTTCAACAGAAAGGCACTTCACAACATCCTTTCCTGACATTCCCTGACGGATTGAAATCAATCCGCTGTCGGGTTCATATCTTGCATTTACTTTATCGGGCAAATCGTTATTGAAAACGATTGACGCGGGCGAAGCCTTGATAAGAGCCTTAACCATTTTCTTTTCATCATAGTTTTTAGGCTTCTGAGTCTTGTGCTTTGAATTAGTCTGAGAAACATCGAACACCTTTTTAGCGTTATACGATACGCCGGTGGAACCGTCTTCTCTCTTAAATTCGCTGCCGGGTTCAAGAATTGTTATTCCTTTTTCACCCTTGTTGATATATGCGCCGAGCTTTGACCAGAACTTTGAATCGCCGAGCCTTGTTGCTTCGGGCATCTGATGAGAAACAAGAAGTGCGTTACTTACGGAATATCTGTCGAAGCGGCTCTGCACATCAAGATATTTTGTGAGTGCATCGGGAGAAGAAAGTTCTTCCGTTGCTGTTTCAAGCATTTCAAACGCTTCGGTTCTTGCTTCTTTTTTCTGCTGAATCCATTCCTCTTTATTGAAATCGGATTCCTTTTTTTCTTTGTTTACATTGTTATTTGCTTCTGCCATGATCTTTCCTCCTGTTAGATTTATTATTATGCTTTGTCTGCTGCGGTTTCTTGGCATCCTTCTTCGCAGCGTCTTTTTCATTTTTGATTCTTTCAATTCTTTTGCGAACCGGTTCTTTTGCTGTTGTCGGACTATCAGTCGACTGGTGGTCTGAATTTATCGAAGAACGCTCGGACAGATCGACCTTTCCTGTCTTTGCCAGAGGAGGGTTTACAGAATCGGTTTTTTCCTTATTCGGCGGCTTATTGAACAGTTCATCAATGAACTTATCCTCCGCCGATTTTTCCGGCTGTTCCTTTTCGGGTATCGGTAAATCGGATTTTTTATCTTTTGTAATTGTGCTTTTAATCGTTGCCTTCTGATTTACGCCGAGTTTATACCTTTCAAATATTCGGTTTACCTTCGACGCATCTTCGGCTCTGACCATAATATCGCACTTACCGTTATTACTGCTTTTATCTTTTAATACATGATAAACAACGCCGTACCGTTTGGCTTCCTCACAGAACTTTCTCAATGATTTATCGTCAATCTCAAATACCTTAATAGGCTTTTGAGATTTCAGCATTGATTTAAGACTGGCTTTGCCTTTCTTTTTCTGCGGCATTTTTAGTTCTCTGATTAAAAGCTTTGCAATCTCCAATGCACCGTCACCCGAGATTTTTGCAGCAGTCTGCACAGTGTCAAGAGTTATCTTAACGATCTGGTCTGCTGCGTCGCTGGATGCGCTCACTGTTATCTCGCTCCTTTCCTTTTTGTTTTGCGGCATACTCCTGAACCTGCTCCAATTCATTTTCAATCCTCGGTTCATTTTCAAGAAGTCTGTCGCAGATAACTGATTTTTTTCGAAGTGTTTTTAATCTTTCTGATAAGAACTTGATTTCCCCCTTCAGCTCATACTGTAAGGCAACATCATCTGCTCGGACAGCAGATTTAAGTTTGTTTCTGAGAACTCTGCGGTTATCGGTAAGCTCTTTGATTTCATCTTCACACTCACCTTTAAACCTGCTCACATCTTCGTCGGTATATAGGTCGTTATCAAGAAGCAGGTTCTGTTCCTCAACCCTTTTGTCAAACTTTATGAGGTCATCACCAAGCAATCTTTCAAGTTCACGGTTATAACTGCCTCTGCTTTTTACTGCGGTTATTCCGCAAACAAAGTGAACATAAACGGTCTTATAGTTTTCAAAAATAAGAGTGTTATTAAAATCACCGTCAAAAAAAAGCTGCTCTGCATCATCCTGTTCGGGATAATCAAAAGCAGCCTTCGGCCAAGTTCCGTGTATTCTTTTTCTGATTGCACTCGGCGTATATTCCTCACCGAGAGTTTTTAATCTTCTGGGCTTAGGAAAGTTCTGATGAGTAACCGTTGTATATTTGTTGCTGAAATCAAAAGTATATCCCCGCTTTGCCATCTCTGAATAAAACTGTTTTTCGGTTTTGCACATATTGATACATTCATCAATATCCTTTTTAATAATTCCGTTTTTGGTTATCTTACCTTCCTTATCAGCCATATATTCCGAATAATTTTTCTTTGAATCTTTCGGTTCATATATAACTGATAAACCGTATTCACGGCAAAGTCTGTCAGATACCTCTCTCATTTTCAGGTAATCCTGTTTCTCTCTGTGAAACTTTATACCGTCAAGATAAGATACTGTATTGATTATAAAGTGATTATGTATATGCGATTCCTTATCAATGTGTGTTGCGACAACGACCTGATATTTATCGCCCCATAATTCACATGCAAGTTTATATCCGATATCGTGAGCAGTCTGTGCATCAACCTCGTCAGTTGCAAACGACTGGTATCCGTGATACGCAATTACACCTCCCGTTTTTCCTGCGTTTTCTTTTGCAGCAATCATATCCTCAACAGGATGTTCTTTTGTGCAGTTAATATAGCTGACAAACTTTTTTATTTCAGTCGCAGAATCTCTTTCGGCGTAATTAACAACATCATTCAGTACATTTTCATAATCGTCATTTTCAGTCGGAATAACTTCTTCGCTGACAGTTTTATCAGGATTAATAGCGTAGAGAACAACCTTACCGATGGCTCCGTTTATTCTCCATAATGATGTTACTGCCATTAGTTTTTATTCATTACCGACAGAAGATTACCAACCATATTCTGAATTTCCGAAAAGTTTTGGCGGTACATCGGTGCGTCGATAAGATTAAGAGTATTTGCTTTTATTGCTACCTGCTGAATGTTGTTTCCTATCATTCTGAGCTGACGGAGAACTTCAAAAAAGTCTGCTGAAGGACGTTCTTTTGGAACTGTTCCGAAAATAATCATTCTAATATATGCTTCTCTTGATAAACCGGTTTTTTGAATATTTCGGGTCAGTTTATCAAGTTCTTTATCATCAAGATAGAACACTATTTTGTTGTTTCTTTTTCTGATGATAATCATCCTTTCCGGGGGTTTTAGGGGTTTTATCCCTAACAAGTGCCTTTGTGCTGTAGCAAAGGCGATGCTTGCTAAGACGATACCGCAAAAACCCCGTTTTTATCCATAGCGGTTAATATCGAAGGAAAAAGTGTTATTTTTCTTCTTCTCCGGGTTCATTTTCTTCAGCAAATACGGATATACACTTTAAATCACACATATTAAAGTCCACAAGATTTGTGTTTGTGAGTATCCTTTTCGCAAGGATTTCAGCTTCCTTTTTTGAGTTTGCAAGAACGGGAAAGTCTTTGCTCATAAGACCGGTTACGTTTATATTGTATTCTTTAGCCATGCTTATAGCTCCTTTCGCAAATGGTTTTTCTTTGTATCTGTAATACTGTCTTTCTATCTTTCTCTGTCTTTATTCGGATTGTATTTCACGCCTTTTAATTCTCCGTTGACTTTGATAAAACGTTCAGGAAGTTTAAATTCACTCTTGTACTTTTTAAGCTGTTCAGCAGAAAGGCTCTTAAAGAAATCGCCTTCACAATTACATAAGAAAAAAGTACCCGAAAGAATTATAAGGTTATTATCTTTATCAAACAAACTTCGGTTTAAAGACATTCCGTTTGTCAATTCAGGGTCGCAGCGAACAATACAAACATCTTCTTCAAAAGGATAAATTGCCTCAGCATTGCCTCCGATAATCTTCTCATAATCCATAAGTAAATTGCCGATTTCAACTGTCCTTGCAAGTTTATTCGGTTCAAGTAAAACAACTTTTATCTTCTCAGGTTTTAATTCTTCAGCATCAAAATCAACATCAACAAAGTTATCCGCATCCAAAATGTAATCGCCTTTATACCATTTATCAATAACAATCCGCTCTGCTTCTTCAAGCGAATCAGCTTCAACCTCAACATTCATTTGTAATGTTTCGGTTATTTCAACTTTATATTTCATCTCGCATCATTCCTTTCCTTCCTGCTTTTTGCAGGGATTTTATTTTTGATAATAAGATAATCGTTTACATCTTTACCGTCAGGAGGCGGTAAGTCTATAACCTCATACCGCTCGGATAAGACCTTCATAATTGACCTTGCTGCGTTTCTCCCGGCTTCGTCATTATCAAGATGTAAGTATATTTTATTTGTGTCAGGATTATCTTTAAGGTACTGTTCCATAGCAAGCGGCAGAGCAAATTCTTCCTCTTTATTAACGGAACTGTAAATACCCGCAAGTGCAACAAGGTTCATCTTTCTCCAGTTAATATTCTTTCGCTGTACTAAGGTTGCATAGGATAAAAGGTCTATTGCGCTTTCAAAAAAGTGAACGCAGTTATTATCTTCAGCAGTTAATCTGAATGTATATCTTTTATCGCTGCCGACGGCATCACCTAAAAATCTTTTGCCGAATGTTCCTCTCAAACCTGCATACTTGGGTTCACGGTTTTTATCAAAACCCATAAAGACCACATTGTGCATAGTCTGACTTTCAAAGATATATCCGTTATATATACAGTGCTGAATAACATTGCCTGCGATACCTCTGCTTTTCAGATAGCTGATAGCCTGATTGTTATTAGGTGCTCTTATAGGTATTTCAAGTTCTTTGGCTTTAGTTTCTTTACTGTCAGAAGAAAGATATTCAGGATTTAACGGAACCGTATCAATACAGTTAAGCACGGTTTCAACAGCGTCATAAAAGCTCATATTTCTTACTGCGGTAAGATAATCAACGGCGCTTTTACCGCCGATACCGTGCGACCACCATATCCATTTTCCGTTTGAAATTTTCAAGCTGTCGTGAGATGCGGTACAGTATTCATTGCCTGAAGCTTTGACAAGCTCTCCCGGTTCATAGTTTTTCAGATAAGTATAAAGGTCAATCTCTTTTGCTTTTCTGACAAGCTCTTCGGGAATATACGGCATAGCTTACCTTGCCTCACTTCTGTGCCTTGAGTTTTTCTTTATAAGGTCACCTGCATGTCTTTCAATACAATCTCGAATTTCTTCCATGTGCCTGCTTTCTGAATGCTCCCATTCTTCAAATAACTTCTGGAGAGGGTTCTTTTCTTTAAGCAATGCTCTGCATTTTGCAGAATCAATATTGTCACACTCAAGAGCCATTACAATATCCTCTTTAATAATGAGTTCATAAGCCTGTTCTATTACAGATTCAGAAGGTGATATTTGAAGTTCGTGAATAAAATCCTGAAGTTCTGAATTCAGTTTATTGTATAGGGAAGCATTTAACTGTTCATTATTCATAAAATCAACTCCTTCAAAATTACAGAGCCGACTGATTTTGAGCCGGCTCATTTTCTGTGGGCTTTTGGTTCATTTTTTAAGGTATTTTTTCGCTGTAAGGCGTTTAAAAAATCCGGTAATATAACTCGTTTCGGTAAAAGATATAAGCAATAGTGCATTAAAAAGGTGCTGTTTTACGCCCTTTTACTTTGGTATTTCGGGCAACAGACAATCGTTGCTCTGAAACTCTGCTTGCAATAATTTGTACAACCTCTGCATAAAGGGTTATACGTTCTGCGGTGAGTTATCTTATCTATAAAAAACGCCCATTCGATTTTTTGCTTTTTTGATAAACTCGGCATAACAATCACCTTACCTTGCATCGCCTCGGTCTTTTGACTTTCTTTCGGGAGATTCTTCATCAGCCACTTCACCGTCAACAATCTCGTTATCCTTTTTATCAAGGTTTAACAATGCGTTGAGTTCTGCAAGACGGGCTGATTTCTGTGTGAGTTCTTCTTCGTGAGGGAACGGAGCTTCAACCTCCACCTTAGCATTTGCAAGCTGAACCTTTGTATTGTCAAGCTGTTCACGACAGGCAATCTGCCTTTCCGCAAATGCGTTCAGAGTATTATCAAGTCGGATAATATTACCGAAAATATCCGAGCCAAGCGGAGTAGTGTGTCTGAGTTCATTTTTGAGTGCAGCGTTAAATTCTTTGCTGTAACTGTCAAACGACAGTTCGATTCTGAAGCCTCGATATGAGCCGACTTCAACGGGTTCGGGAGAAGTCATAGCCTTACACGCTTCAATAAGCGCCGTACCTGCTTCTTTTTTGTCGGTATAGGTAATTCCTTTGATTACCATAGGTGAAAAGCCGTCCTCATTCGGACAAGTGTTTTCATCACGGCATTTAATATCTTCATCGAAGCCTACAATACGCTGTTCAAGCACAGCGATTTTGGCAGGATAGTCCTTGAGTATTTTATCTTCAAGTGCGTAATGCTGACTCAGATGGTTTGCTTTAAGCAGCTTCAATTTTGATACCGAAACATCCAAATCCATTTTTTCCTTGATGTGTGGGTTACCCGTTGCTAACATCTTTATCTCTGCATAAGACAAAGCCTGCTCGTCAACATCTTCCGCTGAACGAACAGGACTCTTTGAAGTCATAATCTGACCTATAAACTTTTGCTTATTCTCAACGAGCTGATAAAGATAACTGTCGAATGTGTTTTCCGTTACATAGGTAAAAATATCAACCTCCGGGTTTTCATTGCCTTGTCGTATAATTCTGCCGTTTCGCTGTGAAAGGTCTGCGGGTCGCCACGGTGTATCAAGATGATGCAATGCACATAAATGTTTCTGAACATTAGTGCCGGCTCCCATTTTTGAGGTTGAGCCTATAAGCACTCTGACCTGACCGTTGCGGACTTTACCGAACAGTTCTTTTTTCTGAACCTCTGAATTTGCTTCGTGTATGAAAGCAATCTCTTCTTCGGGTATCCCTTTTTCGGTCAGTTTTTTACGCAGGTCGTCATAGACATTGAATTTCCCGTCACCGTGGGGAGTTGAAAGGTCGCAGAAAACCAACTGTGATGAACGCTCCGGCGTTGTTCTGTCCCATATTGAGTAGATTTCATCAGCACAGGCTGCAACCTTGCCACTCTCATAATCGGGCAAGGCGTCATTTATAAGCCTCTGGTCAAGAGCGAGTTTTCTGCCATCATTGGTTATAAGCAGCATATTGTCAACATCTGAGCTTACCATCTTGTTGCGTACACGCTCTGCTCTTTCTGACAGTGACTCGACAAACCGCTTCTGATGCTCTGACGGTTTCAGAACAACATTGTGGAACTTTGCATCGGGAACCGGCAATTTAAGCATATCCGCAGTCTGAATATCCGCAACCTCTTTGAACATTGACATTAGTTCGGGGAGATTGTGGAATTTTGCAAACCTCGTTTTTGCACGGTAGCCCGTACCTTCGGGAGATAATTCAATAGCCGTTACCGTTTCACCGAATGTGGATGCCCAGGCATCAAAATGCAAAAGGTCATTTCTTCTGAGAGTGTTATATTGCAAGTATTTCTGCATTGTATAAAGCTCCACCATTGAATTTGAAATAGGTGTACCCGTTGCAAAGACAATACCTCTGCCGCCCGTAATTTCATCAAGATAACGGCATTTCATATATAAGTCAGAGGACTTCTGCGCCTCCGTCTGTGATATGCCGCCGACATTTCTCATTTTCGTGAATACAGCGAGGTTCTTAAAATAGTGAGCTTCGTCAATGAATATACGGTCAACACCAAGCTCTTCAAAGGTAACAACATCATCTTTTCGGCTCTGGTCATTGAGTTTTGCGAGCTTCGCGGTAATTGTTTTCTTTGTCTGCTCAAGCTGTTTAACGCTGAACTTATCGCCGCGCTTTGCTTTCAGCTCTGCAATACCGTCAAGTACTTCGTGCATCTGCTGTTCAAGAATATATCGCTGTCGCTCTATCGACATGGGTATTTTCTCAAACTGAGAATGTCCAATAATTATGGCGTCATAATCACCGGTTGCTATCCTTGCACAAAATTTCTTACGGTTTTTAGTTTCAAAGTCTTTCTTTGTTGCGACAAGGATATTCGCCGAGGGATAAAGCTGCAAATACTCTGTCGCCCACTGCCCTATAAGGTGATTAGGTACAACGAACAGAGATTTATTGCATAATCCCAAGCGTTTACTTTCCTGCGCTGCCGCTACCATTTCAAAGGTTTTGCCTGCGCCGACTTCGTGTGCAAGCAAGGTGTTGCCACCGTAAATGATGTGAGCTATCGCATCTACCTGATGCTTTCGGAGAGTTATTTCGGGATTCATTCCGACAAAATTCAGATGATCGCCGTCATACTCACGGGGACGGTTACTGTTGAACTTTTCGTTATACAGCTTACAGAGCTTGTCTCTGCGTTCCGGGTCTTTCCATATCCAATCTGCAAAGGCTTCCTTTATAAGCTCCTGCTTACCCTGAGCAATAGCCGTTTCCTTCTTATTCAGAACCGGCTTCTTGTTTCCGTTCTCATCTTCGACATAATCAAAGATACGGACATCCTTGAGGTTTAGAGTCTGCTCAATGATTTTATAGCCGTTAATTCTTGTTGTTCCGTAGGTGCTGTTTGCCTTGACATTGCCGCGGTCATAGGTTTTTCCGTCAATGTTCCATTCTCCGGTGTACTTTGCAAAATTTACATGAATATTCCATTGACAGTACCTCGGTGTGTCAAACAGTTCAAACATAAACTGTTCAACTATCTCCTTTGGAAGCCAAGTTGCACCCAATCTTACGGATATTTCGCTTGCTGTCAGGTCTTTTGGCTGAACGCCCTCAAGAGCCTTAACATTAGGAGCGTAATCTTCGGGATATATCTCCGCAGTTTTCCGAGCCAGTGCAAGTTTCTCTCTGACATTGCCTGACAGATATTCGTCTGCGGGCAAATACTTTTCGTGACCGTCGCCCTCATAAGTATGAAGCGGGTTTAAAAAGATAACGCCTTTAAGGTCGGAATACAGTTCTTCTTCGGTTTTACCCGTAAGATTTGACATATATTCAATATCAACCCTTGTCTTTTCGGCAAGTGATAAAGCGAGTGCTTCCGAAGCGGTATCAACAGAAGTAACGATTACTTTCTGCTTAATTGTACGCTTTGAAAACATATCGGCTTTTCTTACAAAATTACCGTCATCATCAAGAACCTCAAGAGAACAGAGCAAACAGTAAGAATTATCCGAGCCGAAAACAGTATTATTTGCACGGGAATTGATTATGCCGTACTTCTTTGTAAAGCTGTCATAAAGCTCGTTAAGCTCCGCCTGCGCTTTCTGAATATCCTCATCAGGGTAATCTTCTGTCTGTATTTCAATAAGGTTACGGACACTTTCTCTGATTTTTACCAAGCCTTTAATTCGGCTTTCGGCTGTTGCGGAAACATCAACCGGAGTCATACGGCTGTTTTCACGATAATAGATTTTACCGTCAACAACTGTGAAGCTAAAGTTCTTAACATCGGGATCGGCGGGAATTGAATCATCAACCGCATCTTCATCAAGATCTTCAATCTCATATTCCGAAATCTGACCGTGGATATTCTGTATAGAATCATGCAGCATTTCTGATAAATCCTGTCCCTCGTCAGCGACACATGCAGGTGTCGGACCGTAGGGACCGGAAATCATCTGCATTTCGCCCATAATCATATCCGGGTTATCAACGAAATACTGATTCATCTTTATACCGTTTTCATCTGTGGAAAGATGAACCCAATCGGGTTCGTAATCCACCATACGGTCACGCTTCTGTAAAAAGATAATATCGGAGGTTACTTCCGTTCCGGCGTTTTTCTTAAATGTGTCATTAGGAAGTCTTATCGCACCGAGCAAATCACACCTCTGTGCGATATATTTTCTGACAGACGGATTCTCCTTATCAAGCGTGCCTTTTGAGGTAATAAAAGCGACTATTCCTCCGGGGCGAACCTTATCAATGGTTCGTGCAAAGAAATAGTCGTGAATAAGGAAATTGTATTTGTCGTATTTTTTGTCGGGTATCTTAAAATCCCCGAAGGGAACATTACCGAGGGCAACATCAAAGAAACTGTCCGGTAAGGCTGTTTCTTCAAAGCCCTGCACCGCTATACTTGATTTCTGGTAAAGCTGCTGGGCTATTCTGCCGGAAACACTGTCAAGCTCAACGCCGTAAACCTTTGATTCATTCATATTATCAGGTATCATTCCGATGAAATTGCCGATACCGCAGGAGGGTTCAAGGATATTGCCGTTCTTAAATCCCATATTCCCGAGTGCTTCATACATTGCGTTTATTACCTCGGGTGGAGTATAGAATGCCGTAAGTGATGATTCTCTTGCGGCTTCATATTCTTCGGGTGAAAGCGTTGTATAAAGTTCGGTAAACTCATCTGCCCAGGAAGCGTTATTCTCGTCAAAGGCTTCAGATAAGCCTCCCCAACCTACATATTTAGCGAGGATTGCCTGTTCTTCGGGTGTTGCCAGTCGGTTTTCAAACTCAATATTATGAAGCGTATTTATAGCTTCAATATTATTTCTGAACCGCTGTTTCTTACCTTCGCCCTGATACAAGTCCATAGGAATTGAGAACTGATTTCTCCCAGCTTCGGTTATTTCAGGATGAAGCACATTAGGCGACATCTTATGATGTTTTGCTGCTTTCGGAGCAGATAATGTCAGTTCGGGTACTACCTCATTATCCTTTTCGGTTTTATCAATAGCATCAGCAATACTCTCAACTTCTGCTGTAATGTCAACAGGTTCACTGTCTGTCTTAATATACGGTGAATCAATAATATCTGAACCTGCCGGCATTGTATCAAGTGAATCAAGAAAATCTCTTGATACTGTATTGCCGTTTTCATCACGGTAAAACACAAGGTTTATAGGAACACCGTAATACAGTTCTTCCTTAATATCCTTAACGAACTGATATTCGCTTGTGTATTCTATGGATTCCTTAACTTTACCGTCAGAAGAAAGATAATCAATTCTGCCCACCGGGAATGAATTAACAGGTTCTTCCTTATTGCCTGATGAAAGAAGCACATTCTTTCTGCTGCCGTCTTCTTCCGCTGTTGATATTGCAACATCAAAACCACGTTCAAGAAGCATATTCATATATGTTTCAAGTCGGTTCGACGGCATACCCACCATAGGAATACGGTCAACATCATTAACAGTTCTCTGAGTCAGAACAAGGTCAAGGCTTTCTGCAACCTTCGGAGCGTTTTCACCCATAACCTCATAAAAATCTCCGACCTGATAAAGAAGTATCGCATCGGGATTTTCACTCTGTTCCTGCTTGTAGCTGTCATAAATAGAAATCGGCTGCACCGGCTCTATTTCACCGATATAGCTTTCAATCTCTTTATATATGCTGACAAAGTTTTCGGGAGTGAAATCCGTATAGTCGGGAGTAGTGTTGTACTCATTATCAGCTTCGGCAAAGTAGATTGTATTCACATCTGCCAACACCTGATCCGCAGCTTCATCAATATAGTTACGAAGCGTTTTTGCCTGTTCCGCCTTATCATCTGATTCAAGGTTTATCGGATAATCGTTGCAGAACTCCATAAAGGTTCTGAAACTCATTGAATTGCTGACATACTGTGCGCCTGCCGTAGCATCGGGATTAAGGTACAGCCAAGTTATTGTTTCTGTTGACCTATTAAGATAGATGTGGTCAACCGTATTGTTCAATAGACTTTCCGACACAAGTTCAGGCTCGCCCTTTTCTTCTTCAGCAAGTTTAAGGAACTTATCATTCAGAGGATTTTCCTTAATCTTTTTATCAAACTCCGAACGGGACATTACCTTGTTGATTATGGGAAATTCCGAATCAAAGAGAGATACCTCATCTTCTCCAAGACTTAATATATCATAAGCCTTTATGCCGATATGAACTGTATCTCCAAGAGAAAACTCATATACCTTTTCGGGTTCGGGAGGCGGATTCAGTTCATCGAATGTCGGTTCAAACGGTTTTACAATATCACCGGACAGCAAGTTAAGCACATTCTGACAGCGTTCCGTCAGATGAGTATTTTCAGCTATGATTTTATTCATCGCTTCTCTCATTTTCGGAAGAACAAAGACATTTTCATTTGTTGCGAAAATATAGTCCTTCTTTTCGCTCCAAACGAACCTGTTACTTGCACTTATATAATCATAGCTATTCAGCTTTGAGGCATCGTTACCCAAGCTGTCCTGAAAATCATTGTAATCACGAATAATTGAGTTGTATTCATCTGCGATTTTCTGACGTTCCTGCCGGAGTTCCCTTTCACGCACATAAACGGGATAGTATTCTTTTTCTTCTGCTGTTAGATAACGGTCAGCCTTAATGAGTTCGGTTATTCTTTTAGCAGCCTTATTCCAAGAAATGGTTACCGAAGCGTAACCGGGCTGGCCTTTCCAGCTGCGATAGATTTGAATACCCTTGCCGTCATGACTTTCAGAATATCCGCTGCCCGGAATGGCATCCGAAGAACCGCCTATACCGTAATGGTCTTTAAGCACTTTAGCAAGATCTTCTGTAGATATGTCTTCACTACACAACTCAAAGACCTGACATTTAAAGTCTTTTCCATTTCTTGATATGACATAATCAACAGCCGCCTGCGGTAAAGAAAGATTGTCTCCTTTTTCAGCTATTCTGTTGTCAATGCTCTGAATCTGCTCAAATTCACTTGCAAGGAAACGTTCTTCCGGTTCAAGCCAAGTATCGAGCAGCATCATTCCGTAGATATGGTCTGCAACAGACCACCATTTCATATAGTCTTCTTTTTCGCGGGAAGTATAGGAACCTCGCCACAGATGAAGGCAATCATCGTATGCACGATAACCTGCACGCTGTCCGCTATCAAGTATCTGTTCGATATATGTGTTGTCAAAATACTGCTTAATAAAATTACCACGCTCATCACGGTTACTGTTTTCCGCAAAGAACGTGGCAATTTCCACTCTGCTGTCTTTAAGTTTTTCGCAGGTGCGAATCAGCTCGTTTTTTTCCTCGGGAGCGTAATAATACGGTATTCCGCCGCCCTTATTCCAGTCATGATGACTTAGTTGTAAACCAACTCGTTCAGAACGATCTCTTCCGCTGAATTGCGGATATTGTTCATCATCTGAACCCACTTCATCTGATCTTCCGCCTTGAGCTGTTCTGTCACTCCCTGTTCCTTCGCCATTGCTTTCACTATCGATTCCATCATCTCGAAAGCCTGCTGATTTATCTGATACAGATGCTCCTGAAGTTCGTTCCCCATCGTCAGATGTGTAAACAGTGCTTTTCTGTGCTCCATCAGATAAGATTTCCTCAGACGCCCGTACTTGCCCAGCGGCGGATAATCCTTCGTCGGAGGCAGTATCAGGTCGGGAATCAGATAGTCGCCCTTCTTCGTGTAAGTGATCTCCTGTTTCATCGTTATCGCTCCTTTCGGTTTCTGTGGTTTTGCTTACGTCAACATCATACATACTTGTTTGTGATTTATCAAATGTGCGATTTATATTTTTTTCTAAAGAATGTATGTTTCTTACTGTGCTTTCAATCTCACGCAATCCCATTTCAGCTATATCACTTGAAGCAGTACCGAGAACTTCAATTACGCCTCTTGTGTTAAAGTTATATAGCTGATTAAAATCTTCAAATGTAAAATATGAATCCGCATCCAGTCCGCAGCGGCTCATCATCATATATGCTACGGAGTTTGACACAAGGTCTCTGAACAATACGGAAATTGAATCTTCGTCAAGTTCTTCAAGGAAGCTGTCTTCTTTCTGCTCAATAAGGTCTCTGAGATAATCCGAGAAATTATCCTCACTGAGATTCTTTGCCGTTGACTTAATACTGTCGGGAAATGAAGATTTATCTGACAAATCGCCGAAAGTGCTTTCAAGGTCTTCGGTAATGTTATCGTAATACCTTTCATTGACACTCCATAAATATACTTCTTCATTTCTGCGACTGTTTGTATCGGATACGTCAAAAACATATCTTAACCTTGGCTTCTCAAAGCGATTGTCAATAAGTGCAATTCCGTGAGTTCCTTTATTTACCCATCGGTCAAAACGTGTGTTCCACACATTTATTTCTGCGCAGGCTGTTGCGTGAGGTCGCTGTGCATAGATTAACACCTGATCTGGGAAGCTGTATTTATAGTTATTAGCCACAGTTTTTAAAAGTGACTGCCACTTATCAGGTGATTCAGTTGAATCCAACAGTTCGTTATTGTAGGCAGCAGTAATAATCTGATATTTACTTGCCACTACATATCACCTCATTTAGAATTAAAAAGGAATTCAAACAATTCGCCGTCGCTTACAGCTTTCTGCATTGCGCATATAATGCAGAATTCTTCATTGGTTAAATCTACAAAACCTTCAACCATATCTTTTGCTGTCAGTGCAAGAAATTCAGCTTTGCCTTTAACACCGGTTTCCTGCAGTCTTTTAATTACTTTAAGTTTTTTCTGAGTTTCCGCTGAAACTTTTGTCTTTTCCTGTTTCGGCATTTTTATCTACCTTCCTTTCGTTATTAAAATTATCAAATAGCTTTTTATAGCATATATTGCAGACATTACCGTTATGGTATCTGCAATTAAAGCAGCCACGCTGCTTCATATTAACTTTCATTTTTTACGATAACCCTTGTCATCGTGCCTCACCTCGGCTCTTCTGTACAGTAGGAAGCCTCCAGCCGTAAACCTTCGCTATATCATCACCAAGTCTTGTTGTTAAACGGGTAATGTCGGCTCTGGTTACTGTACCGTCATAGATTTTTCCTTTCAAATTCTCAATTTGTGTATCAGAAGTACCGTCTTTAAATTTTCTGTATAAATAGTGATTGGTACCGTCATGATGAACTGCATCACAGCGTAAATCACCGTATTTATCAACATACCATGTTGAATAATCAGTGTCCGAATACAGACAGTCCTTTATGTTTCCGCTGTCAATAATTTTGTAGCCGCTGAATCTTCCGTTCCAGCGACCTAAATCAGCGATAACGATAATAGGAGTTGAAAGCTGAATATTGAGATTTGTTCTTTCATCGTAAAGATAATCATTGTTTATCTCATACATAAGCTCCTGTCTTTCGTTGTCTGTCATTTCGGGATACTGTTCTTCGAGGTCATCCTTCCAGTCCTCATAATCAAGGTCATAGTTGCTCCAGATAATATGCTTATTATCAGCCACCGCTATCACCTGTCCTGAACAGACTGTCAGAGTTAATAAAGATATAGGTCATAAGAAGCCATATAAGGTCAGAGGCTTCTTTTGCTGTGAGCGTTATTCTGTTGCAGGCAGCGCCTTCATCATCAGTAAAATCAGTCGTATGCTGTCTTACTGTTCTCAGAAGGTTGTTTGCCATATTTTTTTCCTTATCAAAAGGCTGACAATTTGTGTTTGTTACAAGTGTGTCTTTCAGAAATTTTGTCCATGACCTTTCAATTTCAAGTCTTATAAGTGGTTTTTTTATCATTGGTTTTCCTCTCTTTCGTAATTATCGGTGTATAAGCGGGCAGGTATCGAATTCAAGGCAGTGACTGCAATCCTCATCGTAAGGACAAACAAAATCATTTCTTTTCCTGAATTCATAAAAGCGTTCATCATAATCAAGTTCAAGGTTTCTATCGTATTCCTCAATACTTGATACCAGCTTACCTATTTCTTTTGCAATCTGTGTTACGCACACTTTCAGAATAATATCTCTGGTTGCTCTGCACCTTTTGCAAAGGTAGTCTTCCCCTGCTCTTTTGCCGCAATATCTGCATTTGTTTTTCATCTGTCATCGCTCCTGTCTTTTCTTTTAGGTTTTATGAGTTCACCGTTTGTATCATAGTTTTTCGGGTCTGCCGCAGGTTTGTCCCATCCGAACATTGAACCGACTTCCATTGCCTGTGCCTGCGCTTTGGTAATGCCGCTGCGCTCATTAAGCTGATTAACCTTCTGTTCCTTTTCGGCAGGTGTTTTAAGGTTATTGCCATAATCAGTCGGGAAATACCCCGATTCGCCTTTTTTTACCTGACCGATACAGTCTTCGCTTTCAACATATACATAAGAAAAATCCGGAAGGCTCTTTCTTAACGGAATAACGGTTGATTCATTAAGTGCCATTTTCTCTGCAAATTCGCAGATATGGAACAGGTTATATCCGACTTCAACATGGTATTCGTCAATATATCTGCACACCTCATCTCTGTCAGAAAAACCTTTCGTTTTTATTCTTATAGATTCGCCGTCACTAATGCGGAACAGTTCTTTGTAATGCGGAGTAATAAAGCGTATTCCTTTTTCTGCTTCCTTAATATGGCAGTCAAGCCACTCTTTTACATAGCAGTAGCAGTAAAGGTTGTATTCGCCCTTGTTCGGATTCAATCTGAGCAGATATGCGTATTTATCCGTATCTACACGAACACCGTAATAATCCTCCGCCATACTCATTTTGCTCTGCGGGGTTGAATAACAGTATTTTGAAAGCGCATTTCTGTTATGCAGAATATCGCCTTCTTCACGGAGCGAATTTATAACCTCATCAAATTCGTCCTTAAATTCCTGTGTTTTCAGTTCTTTTCGGTAATCGTTCCAACTGCTGAAAAAGCCGTTGCCGTTTGTGTCCATATCTGCTCTCAAATAGCCTATAAGTCCGGTCTGTGATGAAATCTGTAAACTCTGTGAGAATGTATATTTATCTTCTGTTTCTATGGTAGGTCTTAAATTCAAGTCCATTACCGTTCATACTCCTTTCTCTTTTTCGGTTTTTCAATCGGGTGCTGAAGCTCGTGTTCTTTCGCTGCACGTTCAAGTAAATCCTTTTCGGCATCTTCACGGGTATTCATATAATGTCCCCAGAAATAATTATTACCGCCGGTACAGCACCATGTAACATAAGCCGCAGGTTCGGCACTATTCTTGCCGATAACGAACTCATATTTTCCGATATGAAGCGAATCCGTTATTTCATATCCTGCGTTCATTCTTTTGTCTGACATCATCTTGCCCCCTTATCCTTTTTCTTCTGAGCTTTGATTGAATCAAGGTTTTTTGCCGCCCATTCGGGTATTTTATCCTGCTTTAATACTCCGAGAATGTCTGAACGCTCAAAGCGTGTTGATTTTCCGGAATAAAGATTTGTGCAGTAGCAGGCATTACCTCGGGAATTGGGATGTGAACCAAAGCCGCCCGTACACAGATATATCTGATTGACTGCGTTTCTGTATTCCCTTCTCAATGAATTTGCACGAATGACAACCACCTTGTATTCGATGTTATCGTCGTATTTAATCAAATCGACATTTGAGGGATCAACGCATTTCTTATCTTCAGGCGGTACATTGATTTTGTTCAGTTCATTCTGTACATGCTGTGCCTGCTCGGAAATTCTTTCCGCAAAGAGAATCATTATCTCCGTATAGCTGTCACTGCCCATACAATCCTCATAAGAACCGATAATACCGTTTGATACATAATTTGCACACAGATATTTCTGTTCCGAATCGTAGGGAAGCTCACCGACAACAACCTCTTTATTTCCAATATGGATTTCGTGGATGATTGTATAATCACCCGCTTTACGAACATCGCTCATAATAATCAATCCTCCATTTATGTTTTGAATAAGATAAGTGCTGCCGCAATTAACGACAGCACTCTGTTTTTATTTACGATATATACCAGTCGTCGTATGCCGAACCGCTGATATTCATCGTATTTGAATTGAATACGCAGGAAAGCATTCCCGCAGGTGTCCAGCAGTCCGAAACTAAACATGATACCGTATAGTCACCGTCCGGGAACCAAAGCGGTGTAAAGTGCGTTCTGCCGTAATTTCCGTTCTGTTCAAATACAAACTTTCCGTCCACCTTTTCAAGCGTTCTGCAAAGGTTTGTACCCATTCCGAAGCCAAACTCAGGGAATTTTGCAACAACATACTGCGGACCTGTGTATGAGTCCTCGTCAGGAATCAAATAATCATCAAAGCCGCCGGTCATGCAGACATCTGCCTCAATACTGAAGCCATAGCCCGATTTTGTCGTCCATATTCCGTTTTCAAAAACCGAATTGGAATTTGCGACAGGAGTTATTTCAAGTCCTTTATAATCGATTGAAATACCATACGACGGATGAGTAAATTTACCGTTTTCATAGTAACGGATAGGCCATATTGCACACATGAAATATTGTTCGGGTGTTTCAACCTTTGTAAAGCCTTCGGGTGCCGATGCCGCATACTGTGTATCAGGTGTGCGGAATACATTGTATTTTATTGTTGCATAGTCCTTTGAAACCTTTGCAAAGGATACACCGTCCTGTACAAGCTCTGCTGTAATCTTAACCTTGTTGCTTGATATGCCTTCGGGAACTTTCCACTTGAAATAGTAAAGATTTTTAACGGTTCTCGGACATACTGTCTGATCCTTTTGCATGGTACATATCAGATTGTTGCCGTTATACACCTTAAACAGAATTGAAACATTATCACTCGGTTTACAATCAAAAGTCTTGCTGTTATTTACAAGGAAATAGCTTGTTATAACGTATGTCGTTTCTCTGTATGAAGCATTAGGATTAAGTATTTCAAGTGAAAGATCGGGTAATGCTTTCCACTGAGCATACATGGTAACGCTTGCGTTATCCGTGTATTTGTCGCCGGGGTTATAGCTGTCACCCGAGCCATCGGCTTTCGTATTCCATTTGAGGAATACATAATTAGTCCTTGTCGGCTTTGTGCTTGAAAGAGTAATAGCAGTACCGTAATTCTTTGTCTGAGCAGCAGGTGCTCCCGTACCGCCGTTTGCATTATAGGTTACAGTAAATGTATCTGAAACCCACTGTGCATAAAGGGTAACAGTAGCTCCGGCCGTCAAAGAAAGGTTTTTAACTGTCTGCTTATCGGCGTATAAAACGCCAGTGCCATCTGCTTTTGTATTCCAGCCGTTGAAAATATATCCGTTTCTTACAAATCCGTTAGGTGTCAGACTTTTTTCAACGCCGGCAGTCATCGACATTGATGCAGTTGAACCGCTTGTTGCTCCATTACCGTTAAATGCGATTGTATATCCGAAACTCGTTGTTTCCGAATATGCTATGCCTGCACCGTATCCTGTTGAAAGGATAGTGTCAAAGGTTGCTTTGGTTGAATCTGCAATTTTACTTGCAGAAGACCACAGTCCCTGACCGTCCGGCGTGTATAGCTTATTAGGCCAGATACGGTTAGTATAGTTTGCGATAAATCCCCATGTTGACGATGTTCCGTTGCTCGTTCCGCCGTTGCTTGAACCTCCGAGAACGCTTCTTCCGCAATATGCAATTTCCGAAGCAGTCAACGCCTGATATTCACCGGCAAGGCAGACATCAAAAAGCGGTTCGACAATAACCTTATCTCCGCTTACCATATTTGATGTTGAACCGACACCGATTTTTGAAAGAATCTTATTGATATTTGCTTCATATTTCTGCCATGCTTCCATTCCGCCAGGATTCGGCAGAGCAGAAACAAAGCCCATATCCTTTTCTTTATAACAGTTTGTTGTATTGCTTGTTGTTGTCAACTTTGCGTTTTTGTTCTCGTTTATCTGTTTCTTGTTGTATTTAACAGAAAACTTTGCTGAGGTCGAATAGGCGTTATCTCCGTTATCAGTATTACGGTAAACATCCATTACCTTACTTACTTTAGGACTTCCCGATGAATCGACAACGCTGAAACGGTATCCGACAACACAAGCCGAATCATCCGTTGAACGGATTACATAACCTTTGCTGCTGCCGTTTACTGCATTTGTACTTCCGCCCGCCGAGTTTCCGTCCCAGTTAAGAGCGAAAACCGAAACAGTAAGAATGACAAAAGCGAGAGAAAAGGCAATCAGCGAGGTCAATACCTTTTTGGATTTCATATTATATCATCCTTTCCGAAATAGAACGGACCCGAGTAATCGAGTCCGTTATCATAAATTATTAGTGTGTGTGGCAGGTTTTAGCCTTTACGGTTTCTCCGCAGATAGGACATACAGTATCAACCGTAAATCTTACACAAGTACCGTTATCGCCAAGGCCTATCGGTTTTCCGCAGTGTTCACAGTAATCCGTGTGATTATTGTGAGATGAATATTCAGGACATTCAGTCATATCATAACAACTGTTGCCCCATTCATCGACTGCATAAAAGCTGGGACACGAATGAGAACCGCAGATTGGACATCCCTTCTGCTCAAGAGAACAGATGAACTGATGATCGGCTTCGCTTGAACAGTGATGATTCTTAACCCCGCAGGAATACTTATCATCGAGGTCAATATCAATTACTGTTATCGGCTCAGTCTTTTTCGTGGTTGGCTCTGTTTTCTTTGTTGTAGGTTCCGTTTTCTTCGTGGTAGGCTCTGTCTTTTTAGTTGTGGGTTCTGCTTTCTTTGTGGTCGTTGTCTTTTTTGAAGTTGAAGGAACCTGCTGCTTTGTAGTTACATTCTTTTTTGTTGTGGTTGTTTTCTTTGTAGTTGCGGTCTGTCTGCCCGCTGTCGGTGAAACAACATATTTCTTTGTGGTGTTATTCTGTTCTGTATTCTTCTCTGTTGTTTCATCTGTAATATCGGTAAACTCATCCTCATCACCGACTGACATATCGGGAACCGTAAGTACATTCGGATCCTCAATAATTACAGGTGCTTCGGTTGTAGTTTCCGTTGTGGTTTCTTCTTCGGAGCTTCCTTTGTTTTTTCTTCCGCAGGAAGCAAAGCCGAGAAAAGCGGCGATAATAATTACCGCCGCAAGAATAATGCTGATTATTTTTTTTGATGCTTTCATTAAAGTATCCTCCCGTATTATATTTTTCCGGTTAATTCCGATTTGATTTTTATAGGTACATCAGCTACTGATACCGTATGACCTGCAAATCTTACCGGAATACTCATTGTAAATGTTACATATAACTCAAGTTTTTCGTTTTCAATAAAACCCATTTGAGGCTTGGTCATACTGAACTTTTCTGTTCCGTCAGCATCACGGCTGTAATATCTTCCGTGACTTTCTTCCAATGAGCAGAAGTCCTTAACCGCCTGATTGAAAGAATTTGTATCAATACCCTCCGTTGCGTTATTACCCTGTTTTATATTCTGGTAGATAATGATTGAGTTGTTTGCAACGAAACTGTCAAATACAATTTCTGTATTGGTTTTCTGAACCTTTGCGAAAGTTATTACGGAAGAATAAGTCAATATTACGGAAAATATCATAGCAATGATTAATACGAATACACAGATAAGAACATATACTTCTCCTTTACTGTTCTTCATATTATCACCCTTTCCAGTAATGCTCTGAAATTCCGCTTCGTGTACTTGTCGCCGTTATCGGTATGCTTACTACGCCGACGCCCACCAACGTAGAATGAACCGTTACGGTAACACGCATTGTATTGCCGAGCTGAACCTTTTTGTATGCTGCATTATAGTAGCTGTCAGCTTCGGCGTTTACATCAAAGTCGAAATACTGTTCTCTTAACGAGTCAGCTCTTTCATTGAAATCATCGCCGAAGCAGCCGGTATATGCGGCTACCTCGATAAGCTGTTCCGAAACCTCGTCAAGATCCTGCTTGAGTGTAAGGAAAGAGTAAATATTTAATGTTAATACAAGTATAGAGAGCAATGCAACTATACCGATACAGATGTCAATATAGCCTTCACCTTTACGGGAGGTCAGAATTCTTTTCATAAGATTACCTCCTGTTATCCGAACATTACGCCTACCGAAGACATAATCTGAGAAACAATTACTACCACATATACAAGCATAAAGCAGATGAGCAGACACATTGAAAGTCTTTTAACCTTTTTAGGTATTTTATTAGCTTCTGCCTTCAATCTCTGCCTTTGAATATCGGCAAATTTCATCTTTAGTGAAGCCCAATACGCCTCTGCCGTATGACCGTTTGCAAGGGTTATAAGGCCACGGCATACATCGGACATCATTGATGAACCGACTCTTGCTTCAAGTCTTGATATAGCGGCGTGTTCGTTACCTGATTTTATGTCAGCAGCCGTAATGTTAAGCTCATGCCTCAATGACGGATTAGCATTTCTTGCGAAGTCCTGAATAATATCAAGAACTCCGTGCTGATACTGAAGCTTTTTCTCAATGGTGGCTACCATTTTCGGCAGGTCATTTTCAATCTTCAGTCTTTTTGCCTTAATTCTGACACTCACACTCTTGATATTCATTCTGTAAAGAACAAATGCAAGAATAAGGATTACGGGTGAAAGAATCGGCAAAATAAAGAGAACGGGAACAGCGAATATTCCTACAATAAGTGCTTTGACAATGGCATTTGCCATATACATTTCCGGCGTAATATCCATTTGTGCGGTTCTTAAATCCGCCGCAAGTTCCTGTTTTCGGAACTCGTTCATCGGAATACGCTTTGAAAGGAATGAAGCAAAATTACCGAGCCAGATGTCGAGACTGCTTGTGCGTTCTCTTTGGAGTTTTGCGAGGTTGTTAATTGCTTTAGATGTCCTTATATACGGAAGACTGAAAAAGTCGGCAAGAATAAAGTAGCAGCCTGCGCCGCATAAAATACCGATTATAAGTTTTAGTAAAAACATATTCAGCCCTCCTTAACCCTTGTATTCAATAGGCTTTGTGAATTTGAGCATAAAGAGATATGTCACAAATATCACTACACCGCACAGACCGAGCGTAAACTTGCCTGCAAATTCATAGACAAGGGTATGGAACCAGTCCTTATTTAAAACATAAAGAA
Organism: Clostridia bacterium; assembly: GCA_024404095.1. Lineage (GTDB taxonomy): Bacteria > Bacillota > Clostridia > Oscillospirales > Acutalibacteraceae > CAG-488. Next base: position 31,843 of record JAKSQO010000027.1, read on the forward strand.
GCGGTACATTTCCGACAACAAGACCGACCATTGTGTAATATTCCATTCTGACTTCCGCCATCATAGTCGAAAGTTCGGAATTAACAAGCCGCACATCTGTCATCTTCGCAACGATAGGCTCCAGTGTATCCTTCATTACGCTGTCAGAATCACATTGAATAAGAGCATCGCACCACTCTCTGAATATTTCATCGTCAATCTTTGCTTTAAGATTTTTTATCGCCTGCGTTGTACTTGTAATAAAGGTTGCATCATTTACGAAGGCGGCAAAATGATTATTCAAAGGCGGCTTGATGTAGTCAAGGTTTTCCTTTACCGATTCAATCAGGCTCTCATTTCTCGTGTATGATGTTGTTATTATCGAAAGTGCAGTTTCAAGTTCGTCCTTTATATGCTTTTCATAAGCAGACATACTGTTGCGCACATAAATAAACGGAATCATAGCGAGGAAAGCTGCAAAGGTCGGAATAAGGAAAATATTTCCTATAAGGACTGCAACGGCTGCACCGGCAGCCAGTAGAACAAGAGAAGAACAGACAACAAAAGCAAATTTTCCGCCCTTGCCCATAGCGGTAAGGGCATTCTGAGTATATATGAGTCTTTCGCCGATACTCTTTTTCTTTTTGCCTGTTCTGAGTGCGTGTGCTTTACTTCTCAGGGTTTCCTTCGGAGTTGTAAATGAAACAATGTCATCGGAAATCTGCTGCGGAGTAAGGTCAAGGAACATAATGATTGCCGTTATAAGGAAAAGCAAAGTCAACAGTTTCCATATCATTCATAATCCGCCCCCTTTTCAAGAAACTTCTGAAGCTCGGTATGTGAAACACCGAACTGTAAGAGCTTTCGTCTGAGGTTTTCGGATATGAATTCCGGCTGTTCAAAATATCCTTCCGTTACGAATCTTCCGTCAACAATATCATTCTTGGTAATGTGATAACGAAAAAGAGTGTGATACAGTCTGTCACCGTTTGGCAGAATCTCACACTCTGATATATCCATTATTTTTCTGTCATTGTTTTCAAGTTTATGGGTATATACGACGATAGGAAAAGCCTGACCAGCCTGCATAAGTGAGGTTTTGAAGTCAATGGGGAAACGCTTCTGACAAAGCAGTGCAATTCTCATATGAGCTGCATCTGCCGCAAATGCGTGAACGGTTGAAACAACCGTATGTCCCGTTAAGCTCGCTTCAACTGCGGAATAACATTCCACATCTCGCATTTCACCTACGCATACAATGTCGGGATTGAATCGCAGAGAAGCTACAACGAGGTCTTCCTGCGTAATGTCGTATGCTTCGTTATCTGACGGTCTGGAAAGTGTATGAACAACATTGTTTGTTACAAATCCGCTTTCATCTTTTCTGACAAGTGCCAGTTCACGGGAACCGGATTCGATAGTAAATACACGCTTATTATCGGGAATTGTAGTAAGTAAAGCATTGAGTAAGGTTGTCTTTCCCGATGATGTTGCACCTGCAACGACTGTCGATACACCGTACCTCATACACATGCAAAGAAAATCTATCATCTTCTTTGTGGCATTGCCCGATTTGACAATTTCATCTCGGTTAACCCTTGACGGGTGAAGCAATCGAATAGATACGCTGACTCCTATTTCATCATCTACTATTGGTGCTTTCAAAGCTGTTATTCGGGTATTGTTCGGAAGATGCCCCTGCGACATCGGAGATACATTATCAATAATCATTCCCGAATGATGAAGCAGTCTCTTTACAATATCCGTTGCGTGCTGCGGTGAGAAAAAGGTGTTTTCAAGTTTTTCTATTCTGCCGTTGGTATAGGTTACGGCAATATCGTTCCATGCGTTGACATTGATTTCTTCAACGTCATCCCTGCCGAGGAACGGAGTAAGTACAGAATATTCAGCCATTTCGGAATAGAGCTTTTTAATAAGCTCCTCCGTCGTATAGCCTTCAACCGTATATCCGTAGTCTCTGAGGAATTTCTCGATATATGAATTGAGCTGTATCTGTTTATTAATATCATTAAGTGCCGCTGAATAATGTGTTGATATATGTTCTTGTACTAATGGCAGCAGAACTTTTATTTCAACCGGTCTATTCATTGCAACACCTCAATTTCAATTATTCGAGATTATCAGGTGTTATTGTCCAGTCTGTATTGTCAGGTATGTCGTAAAAATCAGGATCTTCGATAAAGAACTCTCTGAAGTCCTTTACACAATCCTTGAGTGTACCGTCTGAACTGTCTTCAATGGAGATTTCCTTCGGAACATAATTGAAACCGATGTTTCTCATATATTCCTTAAAATGAGGGTCGTTCACATCAATTCTTCCCTCGGCAAAGCCTTCTGCGATAAAGTGAGCGACATTCTCATTGTCTGCATTAACTACAAGATAATCGGTTACTTCTTTAGTAACCCTTACAAGATAGTTTTTCAATTTTTCTTTACCTCCGTTATATTATTTTAGTGAGCAGATGCTCCAGTTTGTTGTTATATGCCCTGTCTTTCAAATCCTCATAGAGCCTTCCGTCAATCATCTGCTGTTTAATACCCTTTGAATAGGGCATTATTGCAATTACCGTGCCGAGAGTGCTGCATACTTCCTCAGTTGCAAGGAAAAGGTCTTTTTCGAGTGTATTGACTATATTGTATGCCTTATCGTCTGCAAACGAAGGAACGGTTTTCATTGAAGAAAACCAAGCCATACCCTTCGGATCGGCTGATATAACACGGAATTTAACTTCTGCTTCAAGCAAAGCTCTTTTTGAAATTTTGTCGTCTGAACGGTCAGTACAGTCAACAATGATATAGTCGGCTATTCCTTTCAGCGTACTGAAAAGACTGTCGATTTTATCGTCCGTAGGTGTGGGATAACTCAGAATATTATCGCCTGACTTAAAACCAAGGCAGGCAAAATCTTCCTTTTTCTCAACTGTTACCATATTTTTAAATACGGCAGTATCACCTACATCAGTTGCGTCGAGTATCTGACCGAGTGTAAGCACTTCTTCCGGCCTGTAGTTCGGGAACAGCAGGGCTATGCTCGGAACTGTCATATCGGGAGAAAGAAACAGTATTTTTGCTTCAGGCGTACAACTGTATGTCAGTAACGCCGTTTTAAAAGCTACCGTTGTTTTTCCGCTTCCCGGTGAGCCGTAAAAAGCAATAATCTTAGACATTGGTCTTACCTCCGTCCGAAGATTTAAGGTATTTATCCTGCGTTTCAATGTACTTGTTTGCAACTGCTTCATCGCCTCTGTAAACAAGTGCAACGTGCATCGTTGCGTTCTTCTCATAGCTTGCGAGCACCGTCGCCTGCTTTATTGAAACAAGCACAGTTACTGTAGCCGGAAGGTCAAAGGTTCCGTCCTCATTGGGAACAACTTCGTTTTCATCAACGCCGCCCGATGTGGTTGTGGTGATAACACGGACATATTTAAGTTCGGGAGGAACTACTGTTTTTCCTCCTTTATCGGTAACGCATACGCTGACAATATCGCCGTTCTGAAGCTTACCGGATAAACCGCCCGCAAATGATGATATTGAAATACTCATTGCTACTTTATCTCCGCCGAGTGCGGATAACACATTCTCGGCAGCATTGGCATTTTCGGTCAGCTTTGACGGAGTTGCTATATCGCCCTTATACAAGGCAGAATTCGCAAACTTTCCGAGAACAGCTTCTTTGTCCCTTATTGCGTTTTCGGGCAGTGCCGATTTTGCGGCATTGATTACAGCGATGTCATCTTCAGATATTTTCGCACCCTGCGAAATATCCTTCGCAAATGTTACAACCTCAACCTTGCCTTCTGCCATTTTGTTTATCATCGGTGATACACCGAAGGTTACAACAACAGCGAGAATAACGCAGATAACACCTATAAGAGTTCTGTTTTTCATTCAGGTTTACCTCCTGTTAAATTAAAAATGTTAATGCAAATCCGGCTGAAAGATACGGAATCAACGGCAGTGTATTTTTCTTTTCCGGGTCAACTATCTTTGTAACTTTATTTCTGATAAGCGTACCGATTACAGCAGAAGCAAGTCCGATGATAAGACCTGTCATGCCTCTGCTTGCTCCGAGAATGAAAAAAGCGGCGGGAATGAATTTAATATCTGCTCCGCCGAGCTGTCCGCCTGAAACAATCGCACACATAACCACAAACGCAAAAACAATTGCTGCGGCTATAATGTTAAAGAACATCTGTGTTCCGCTTACATTGATAAAACCTATCAGAAAAACCATTACAGATAATGCGTTTGCCGCTTCTCTGGTCTTTATATCGCTGTATGAAGTATAAGCAAAGACACAAAGAAGAAGTATTCCTTTAATAAGCATCCATGATATATCAAATCTGAATACCATCAGGAATACAAATATTTCCGAAACTACTGCAAACCATTTATTGATTGCAGCTCCCTTTTCGTAGCTGGGTGCATTTTTCAAAATAGTTTTAAGTGCAATCCCGAATATGAGCATTACGGGAATTGCCGCATAGAGCTTTGAGAGAATAATTACGAACAGAATTGTCGTCATTAATTTAGTAATCATAGTTTGTAATCCTCATAAAGTAGTGGGGCGGATTTCTCCGCCCCACGGGTTTCAGTTATCAGCCTGCGTATTCAAAAAGTTCTTCGACTTTTTCGGTTACTGAAGGCATAATTGTGTCGTTAAAGAGTGCATAGAGAAGTCCGAGAAGAAGTGCGCCGATTACGACTGCAATGAGAATCTTTACGCCGGTGTCAACATAGGCTTCTGCGGCAGTTCCGACGCATACACGGCGGACCTCAACGGTTGTCTTCTTGGAAACACGTGAATAAACGGATTTTGCAAAATCTGCAGCTTCTGTCACTTTTCTCTTGACAAATGAAGTGCAGCGTTTGCCAAAGGACTTAGCCTTCTTGAAAGCTTTCTTAAACATAAACAAATTCCTCCTTTAAAAATTAACCTGCATAGTTGAAGAGACCTTCAACCTTTTCTGTGACTGACGGCATGATGGTATCGTTAAAGAGTGCATAAAGCAGAGCAAGGAGCAGTGCGCCGATTACAACTGCAATAAGAATCTTTACGCCGGTATCAACATACGCTTCGCCCTTCTTGTTCTTGAACAGCTTACCGAGGTACTTGTCCTTAATAAGCAGAGAAACAATGAGTGTTGATGCTGAAACGAAAAATGTGTAAAGTGATGTAAGTACGCCGGTGGAAACTGTGACCTTCTTTGCGAAGAAATCATAGATTCCCTTGAAGAATGAACATACCTTGTTTGTCACTGTCTTGAAAAGTCCGATAACCGTAAGAATAAAATTAACCATAATACATACCTCCGAAAATTGATTATTCAGCGACTTCAAAATCGCTGTCTGCGTTATCAGCAAGTGCCTTGTCATAAGCGTCGAGCACTGCTGTCTGGATGAGTTCACGGCAAGCCGTTGTGATGGGGTGAGTAATATCGCGGCTGATTACTTCGCCCTGCTTATTTGTCCACTTGGAACGGGGCATGGTGATGTATCTGCCTGTATCCTTCTCCACAACACCGACGCTGTGAATAACGATTGAGTCGTCAATGACGACATCTGCGAAAGCCTTTGTTGCCTTATCGCTGTTCTTGATAATGTGTTTAATTTCTGCTCTAATTTCCAAAATAAATCTTTCCTTTCTTAAATAAAAAAGACCGGTAGATGTTAAAAATCTAACCGGTCAATTATCAATATATTTTTTGATTTGTTGAGTCTTATCTTTCCTGACTCTTTTTTCGTTCCAAGTGACGATTATAGAACTGTAATGCTTTGATTACATAATCGTTCTGCTTATCCGACGGAACGCTCTTCGGAATAAGGCTGGTTATGCGTGTGTCTTTGATAGCAGGTCTATCACGCTGATTAGGCTTTTCTTCATCCATTATGGACTCAACAACCTCTTTAGTGAGTTTGCCGCTTTCATAGAATTTACGCATTTTGATTGTCTGTGCGTGTGACGGAGTAGCGTCAGCATATTCGATTGCTTCTGACAGCCACGACTGCACCTCTTTCGGTAAGTAGGAAACTTCTACCGCCGGGCGAAGCGCAATTCGTTTTTCGTCAACAAGGTCCAGCAGTTCAGGGATAAGTTCAGTAAGGCGAATATATCGTCTTATCTGTTCTCTGCTTTCTCCGACAGCTTCTCCGAGTTGTGTGACAGAAAGGGCGGATTTACCAGACAACTTCTCCACCGTTGGTGTAGAAGTTAAATCTGTTCTTTTACCCTGTCTGTTCATAGCTTCAAGCCGCATCTTGTACGCAAAGGCTTTCTCCGAAGGGAGTATTTCTTCACGCTGAAGATTACTTTCAACCATTGCAAGAATCGCCTCATCTCTTGTAAGTTCTTTTACTCTTGCAGGGATTGTTTCAAATCCTGCAAGTTCAAATGCTCTTTTTCGTCTGTGACCTGATACCATTTCATAGGTACCGTCTTCAAGCGGTCTTACAAGTATAGCCTGAAGTAATCCGCTTGTTTTTACACTTTCAACAAGCTCAGCCATACTCTCATCGTCTTTCACTTTATACGGATGATTGGGGAAGTCTGATATTTTTTCAAGAGGTATGTCTATAAGTCGTTCCCTTTTCAAATCCTCACGACTTTCATCGGTTTCAAAGAGATCATCGTACGGACTCAGCTCGATTTTTGCGGCGGATTTGTTCTTTGGCAATGGAATCTACCTCCTTTGCAAACAGACGATATGCGTCTGCGATTTTGCCCTTGGGATCGTGCTTGAATATGCTGACACCTTCTGCACTGGTTTCTGCGGCACGGATAGAACGGGGAATAGCAGTATTAAATACTTTAGTGTACTTATCATACTGCTGCCTCATCATCTCCGAAACATCTCTTGCAAATGTAGTGCGGTAATCAACCATTGTCAAAAGAATACCGTCGATTTTAAGGTCAGGGTTTAATCTTCTCTTAATTCGTCCGATTGTTTTGACAAGCTGGTCAAGACCTTTTGCAGAAAGAAACTCAGGCTGTGAAGGTATAATAACGCTGTCAGCGGCACACAAGGCATTGAAAGTGAGCATACCCAGCGACGGCATACAGTCAATGAGAATATAGTCATATTTGTCACGAACAGAGTCCACATAAGTCTTTAGGACTTTTTCACGGCTCATTTCATTGACGAGCATGATTTCAATTCCGCACAGTTCTATGTCTGCGGGCATTACATCAATGCCTTCTTCGTTTTTCAGAACTTCAAATTTAGGATTCATTTCGTAATCCTCAACTATTGTTCTGAATACTGATGTCAGGGTGCAGTTCAGGTTGTCCGTATCTCTGAATCCGAGAGACATCGTTAAACTTGCCTGCGGATCAGTGTCTATCACGAGCACTCTTTTGCCCATATCGACCAAAGCCACACCGAGGTTTGCGGTAGTTGTCGTTTTGCCGACACCGCCTTTTTGATTTGTGATTGCGATTACTTTACAGTTTTTCATTTGTCTGTCCTCCATAGTTAATTAAAGTAGTCATTGGAAATAAGATGCTAAAGTTTAGTGTAGATGCCAAAAAGTAACATTGTTTTTCCTCCTTCTTGATAATTTACTGAAATAAAAAAAGGGCGTAAATGATTTTACTCATCTACGCCCTCATCAGTATTAAGTTGGTTTTTCTATTGCTAATAAAAAGCATGTTTATTTATAACCATTTTTCTTCCTTCAAAAATGAAACCGCCGCTGTTATGCGACGGCAACGGATAATATTTTATTCCGACTCATCAATAAGTCTTAACAACAAAGTATCTACATCTTCTGTCGGTTTGCCTTCTTCAATAAGCATATTCCTAAATTCGTTCATTCCGTTGATAAGAAGATTACATTCAAAGTCAGTAAATTTTACTTTAATTTTCTTTTCTTTCATAAGCCCATCTCCTTTTCTTTGGTTATACTCTATCACTATAATCAAAGAAATACTAATGTGCGAATAAAAGATTGGCGTGTTATGTTATGCCGATAACCTGCATAATGACATACCAGATAGGTAATACAACATTAAAGGCTATGCCCTGACCGAGAGTAAATATAAAAGCGTTAATAATCATTTCCATTGTAAATTACTCCTTATATTGCAATTTTTTAAAAGTAACCTAAAACGTATAATCAATTACATTGACGGGATTTTTGTGTTTCTTATATTCTTTTTGTTTCAACACCCCGAATGTATAGGAAAGTTAACAAGCGGCTGCCTGCTCACAGCTCCATGGGAATTTCACCCCCGGTCTGTCTCGTCACCGGTCTAAACGAAGAAAGTATCATTAACCCATATTCACGTCTTCGCAGCACAGAGAGCAACTCTGTATTTTGTAGCGGGAATTCTCGCTATTCGCTTTTTCTCGGAAATCAGAAACACTGGTTTCAGCGGTGTATTGGCGTACCCCTACTTGTGCTCGATAAATATGGAATGTACCTGCTAACTTACTATTCAATTTTCCGGGGATTCCTTGCTCAGAAATTAACCCCTTCACTTATTGGGAAAAAATATGCGAATTTTGCACGGGTTAAATCAAATATTTACAAATTGTTCACATTTTGCCATCTTAATTAATCCACCTAAGAAATAAAAATGCCTCATGCGAAACATAAGGCAAAAAGGAATTCGAATGTCTATTATCATCAAATTAATCTTTTGTTTTCATAATTCTAATCAATATTTTGAACTGGAAAAAACCTGGATAGTGTTCATTTTTTTAAGTATTTCGATAAAAATCATTTTTTAACATGCAATATAGATTTCATATACTCGGAGACAAAACTTATACACGAAAGCTTATATATTCACAGAAACAGCAAATTAGGTTTGGAATTCTATCAAAGAACTTACATTTAATATACTCGTTCCTGTCGTAACTGTAAAAATATCTTATCATGTTATTAAGGAAATGATGAAATTATAAAAGCACTTTACAAACATTTCAAAATGAAAGACTTTGGCCGTTTTGATTTTGTAAAGGGAGAAACAATCTATTTGCTTGAAGCGAACTGTTGTCCGATACCGGGAAATAGTTTCTCGTGGGAATGGGAAAAAATATGGTCTTAAAAAACAACAAGTGTTGGCTTTGTTTTTAAGTGCTTTTCATTTCGCACAAGTTGATAGTACAATAAAATTGACTGGCAGGCACAGAGACCGGGAAGAAATCCATTCTCATCTAGAAGTATTCTTTGCCGACAGACTGTCCAAATAACAGAAATCCCTATTCAAAGGGTAAAATGCACAGCTAAGAGTAACCGTCAAACCTACGAGCGAAGACACATGAAAAAGCCCGCCGAGATGGCGG
>JAKSQO010000028.1 GCA_024404095.1 Clostridia bacterium
CGTTTTCGATTGCAGCTTCAACATTACTGTAATCAGCACACTTGTAAGTCATAGCATCTGCCGCGTTGTTGATTGCCTCTGCCATTGCGTTAACCTCAGACTGATGTGTTATTCCTAAACCATATTCAACAGCATCTATTTTTGTCTGAACAGCCTCTGTGCTTTCGTCCGTATAAAGTCCTGAACCGATTTTCTCGTTTGCCGAAGTAATTGCTTCGGTGACAGCACTGTAATCCGCACCGTTCTCGGTAAGTCCCGCAACGGCTGAATTTATGCTTGCTGCATAGCCTTCAACCTCACTCTGCTGTGTAATATTGCAGTAGTAATCAATCGAATCAAGAACATTATTGAGTGCCTCGACACTTTCATTAGTGTATATTGAAAGGTCAAACGGAATTCTCGACTTTGCTTCATCAACCGCGCTGTAATCAGCACCTTTAAAAGCAAGAAGAGTAAGTGCGTTGTTGATGTTTGCCGCCATGGTGTCAACTTCACTCTGTCTTGTGATGTCGTAACCTGTTACAACCGCATTTATCTGATCCTGTAATGCCTGCCACGAATCCTCGGTATAAACTGATGAATCAGCAGGAACTTTTGCAAGTGCCTTATTCACTTCCGTATAGCTTGCAGACTTTAACTTAAGCTTGGCAATTGCATTGCTTATGTTTGCTGCATACTTATCAACAGTTGCCTGTTTGTCGGCAGTATAATTATAATTGATATTGTTGATATATGTATTAAGAGTTGAAAGGGAAACGGTTGTATAAATTGAAGTATCAGCAGGAACATTCGCAAGTGCCGCATTTACAAGAGTGTAATCCGCAGGTGCATATTTAAGTGCGGTAATAGCGTTGCTGATATCCGTCGCGTATCCGTTTACAGTTGACTGGTATCTTGTGTCAAGTCCGTCAACAACAGCCGCAAGAGCAACCTCAAGATCAGCCATGCTTTCCGCTGTATAAAGACTGTATCCCGGATGTGAGTTCGCATAAGCTTCATCAGCAGAAATTTTTGCGTTTGCGTTGGCAATTTGCGTGTTAACCGCTGAATAGTCAGCCGGAAGATATTCGAGATTGTCAATCGCAGTCTGAATAGTCTGAGCATAGCTGTCAACATCCGCCTGTCTGCTGAGAGTAAGAGAATTATCAACAGCAAGATAAACAGAAAGGAGATTGTTAATGCTTGAATCAGTATACAGTGAGCCACCTGTTGTGCAAAGACTGTATGCCTGATTTCTGAGTGCATTTACCTGAGTATAGTCGGCAGGATTCTCAGTAAGCGAAGCAAGAGCATTATTGATAGCCTGTGCATATCCGTCAACCTGTGACTGAGCTGTTACGCCAAGTCCTCGCACAACATTGTTAATGGCAGTAACAACATTGTTCCAGTTCGAATAGAAAGTGTTTGCTGTAAATCCGTAAGTGTCCTCATAAGTTTCAAGAATCTGACGCTCTCTTTCCGCAACGGCTTCAATTGCCGTATCAACAGCTGTATAGTCGGCAGAGTTTGCATTCAGTCGGTCAATAGCTGACTGAAGAGCCGAAACCGCTCTGTTGATTTCATCCTGATATCTTATATCAAGGCTGAGCTTTGATTGAAGATTGTGTATTGCGGAATCAACACCGCTGAAATCGTTGTAAAGCGAACGGTCAATACTGTTTGCATAAGCGATTTTCGCTTCCGCCGCAGAAGTATCGGCAGGCTTGTATTCAACCATATCAAGCCAGTAATTAAGCGTTGAAGTTGCCATGTTAATTTCTGACTGATGTGTTATATCAAGATTATGGAGAGCAACAAGCGAATTATAAGCCGATGTAAGGTTTGCGGCAATATCGGGGACAACATAATTTATGTTGATAACCTTGTATGCCGATTCTGCTTTTGAAGCGTTGGAATAATCAGCACCGTTAAGACCGATTGCGTTTATCGCACGCTCGATAAGAATAACATAACCGTCAACCTTCGGCTGATCGCTGATCAGAAGGTAATCTTCGACCGTGTATCCGTCAAGCTCATTATAAACGCATCCCGATTTTGAAAGAACCGAAGCAAGATTTGACCAGCCCGAGTAAACGTCCTCTGCGGATCTGCCGTAAACAGTTTCCGCTCTTCTCATAAGAGTGTTGACTGTTGTAAGATTTGCAATAATGCCCGAATAATCAGCATATCTCTCTTCGAGTGCATCAATAGCCGCCTTGATGTCAATAGCAAGCTTATCAACTGCGGGCTGATAAAGAACGCTGTAATCGCTGCGGTAATTGTCAAGAAGCGTCTGAAGCTTTGCCCACGAAGCAAGAGTATAGTTGTTGGGATTTTTATTCATCGCCTGAGTATAGTACAGATTTGCGAGAGTGTAATCAGCTGTTTTAAGCTCAAGTGAATCATAAGCGTCCGAAAGAGTATTGTATGCGCTGTCAATCTCTGCCTGAGTTACGTTCGGCTTATCGAGGCAGGATCTTGCGGTATTAAGTGCGCTTGCAAAGGTTTCAAAGCCACTTGCATAATACCATGCCTGCGGATTGTAGCCCTTAAATCCATTCTCGGGTACTGTCGTAATTTTAACAAGGGGATCTGTGCTCTGAACATTTTCAACAAGAGTTCTGAGTGCACCCTTATCGTATGAAACAAGATTGAGATTATAGCTGTGAGAAACAAAAACATCGTTCCAGCCTGCCTCTGTCTTATATTCAAAGACAACAGTATATTTTGTTTCACCTGTGCTGATTCCCGAGCCTGCGCCTGTGAAATATGAAATAAAGTTTGAACCGATTGCATAAAGGTTTGCTGTCGGCTTAGTGATGTTCAGCTGCGCAAGCTGTGTTGCGTCGCTCGTAAGGCTGAGCTCATCATTTGAATTATCAGTTGTCTGAGTATATCCGTCAAAAACATATGTATCCTTCATTTTTACGGTTACAATTTCATCAGACTCATCCGACTGATTCATAACCGTTGAAACGGCTCTTAAATTAAGGTCAGAAAGAGTTGAATAAATACTCGAATCGTAGTAAACCGTAACCTGAGGTCTGTTAGAGTCCACCTTGAAGCCGACATTGTATCCGCGGCTCGCATCAGAGTCACTCATATACTGCATCATACCATATTCATCTGTCCAGCTCGCACCGCCTGCCCATGCACTTGTTGCAAATGCAACGCTTCCGTCAGGGCTTCCGTCGTTATAAATTGAACCATATGTATTTTTACCGAGAATAAATGAGCTGAGATAAGAGCGGTTCTTTGTTGTTGTGCCAAGTCCCCAGTCGCTGTATGTTCTCTTTACAGAGTAAAGACCAGCCGGGGTTGCAATGGGTTCAACATATGATGTTCCACTTGTGCTGTATGTATGCGTATACGTCTTACCCGAAACAGGGTTAGTCTCGCTGTAAACATAGTTGACGGTAAACACAAGAGTTGAACCGGGCATAGCCGTACCGCCTGTAACAGTCCATGTATATGTGCCGTTAGAGTAAACCGGACCCGTCCATTTTACTGTTGAGTTTCCGCAAGAAAGAACAGGTGTTTCGTCAAGAATTGCACCCGGTGTGAACACAACAGTCGTCGCCACGGGAGTTTCGCCTGCATATCCTATGTTACGTCTCGTCGACGAAAGATAAGGCATACCCGACGGCGTAGACTGAACAATAACAGAGTTATTGCCCGAGGGCGCTTTCATTGAATTGGTCTGATACGCAACACGCGTCAGTTCCGTAACGATAACGCTCGCCTGCGGTCGGTTCAACACAAGAGAAGCGTCAGCATTGATATTAGGTCCTGCCGCTCCCGCTCCGATTATTCCCACAGGAACAGCAGTCAGAACAAGTGCAACCGCTATCAGACAACTGATAACTTTTTTGAAATTTTTCATACATAACACCACCTGTATAATTATTGATACAGTAATCGCATATTATAATACACACTAAAATGATATCATAAGATTTGCAATTAGTCAACTTAATACATATTGCCAAAAGCGACAAAAACAGCAATGTGTTTTTGTCGCTCAGTTCATTCTGTAATATTTATTGTACTTCCGATATTTGTTTTGATTGTTATTTTTTCATCTGTCGAAAGGAAACGCTCTCCGTCAGCTATGACAATCGCGCACTTATAAGGATTCTGAATTGTCAAGGTCTCCCCTGCTTCACTTTCAATTTCAACATATCTGATTCTGCCGTTTTTAATTTCCGAAGAGACAAGAAATGCTCCGTCAGCTCTCAGATGTCGGAATCGGCAATTATATTCTTTGTCCCACACAGGGAAAATTCTCAGAATTCCGTCATAGCTCTGCATTGCCATTTCGTTAAGCGTATTTGCAAAAACCGAGCAATTTTCAAGACATCCGCCATAAAGACTGAACAGCATATTCGGAAGCAGTTCTCTTGAATTAAGCTCTCTGAGCTTTTGTATAATCACCTGCGGATTTTTTCCGAGACGAGCCGCCATAGGGAAAAACGAGCAGACAGCATTGCCATCCTTGTAGCCGTATTTTTCTTTCTGTTGAAAAGTATTTTTTGCGATTTTCAGCGTTTGGCTGTCCGAGGAAAGTCCTATACAGCCTGCGGGATAAATATGCTGAAGACCGACGTCGTTATCTCCGTGCCAAGCCTCGCCCTTTTCGGTGTAGCGGAAAACCTTTCTGCCACAGCGGTAATATGTTGCAAAGGGTGACAGCTTATCAAGAATATCCTGCCACTTTTTCTGCTTTTCCTCGTCAACACCAAGCTCCTTTGCCATATCAACAGCAACAGGAATACAAAGGCGAAGCATACCAAGAGTAAGCGCATTATTGGTATCGTTGATATATTTTTTGTACTTTGCCGGATTGAAATCGGGCTTATAATACGGAACTTCGTGAACAGAATCAGCATGTACAATATATCTGCCGTCCTCAAATCGCATATAGTCTTCAAAAAACTCAAGGCAGGCTTTAATATACGGGTATGCGTGCTTTTCGGCATACTCCCTGTCGCGTGTCGCTTTCCAACGGAAAGCTATAATGTCCGCAGGATGAATTGCGTTGCTTTTCTGCCCGAGAAAAAGACGTTCGAACGGATATTTTATGGTAGAAGTCCACTCTGTACAAACACCCTTCGGCGCAATTCCGACAGGAAGAATAATACCGTTGCAGCTGTACTTGCGTGCAAACTTTCTGCCATTTTCCATCATCTCCTCAAGCGGTGCATGATAACAGTCTGTAAACTCCACATGATTAGATGAACACGCCGCATAAAAAGGTGCCTGATAGTTATAATTCAAATGGAAGTCGCTGTGCCACGCAGGATTTTCAACGGTGATAAAATTTGCGAACAGACCCGGAGGGAATTTTTCGTTGCCCGTACATCCTGACATATGATACTGCGATGCATACCAGCCCATTTCAAGCTCTTCATCATCAACCGAAAATGATGACTTATCCCAGAATTTTCTCCACAGAAAATAATGCTCTGCTTTCAGCTCTTCATACTTTTTATCTGTAATTTCAGATGCCTTTTTTAGTGCTGTCTGCTTTGGATTTTCAACATCGTGATTAGTTGCAACGAAGGTATAAAACTTTCCGTTTGCAGGAGATTTCATGAAAGCGTAAACATGAGTTTCATAGATATACTCTTCTCTGCGGAAAATTCTGTAAATACCTTTACAGCCGTCTTCGGTATCTTCACCTTTTTCGCCCGAAGTCTCACCTTCAAAAACTTTCAGCACAGGATCAACCTTAACATCTCCGACAGATTCAATCATAACTGAATTTTCAGCCTTACATGCCCTTAAAAAAAGCTCACATTTTCTGTCTGCATCTCTGAAATTACAATGGATTTCACCATTGTCCATATCCTGCTCAACAAAATAGTTTTCGTAAAGCTCAGCAGGAACGTCAATATCAATATATCCCAACGGCTTCAATCCGCAATTCTCTGTACCGATTCCACCCTGCCATATGTCGCACTTTGAAATATATATTCTCAGTCCGTTTTCGCTGTTGCCGAGAATCAGGCCCAGGTCGCCGTTTCCGTTTATCGCTCCGTCGGGTATGGATTGTTTACCCGAAAGTTCAGGCTTTTTATTTATAACTGCAATATGTCTCATATGCCACCTCATACAATCGTAATTGTAGCTTTATTATAAATAAAAAAGCAGACGAGTTCAACCCGTCTGCTTATAATTTTTAAATAAGACTTATGCTTTCTTCTTTGAAAGAACGATGTTTGTAACGATACCGAGGATAAGAGCGCAAGCAACCTCTGTAAGAGTAACCTTACCGATTGTGATTGCCATGCCGCCGATACCTGCGATAAGGATAACTGAAACAACGAAGAGGTTTCTGTTGTCGTCAAGGTCAACCTTCTGAATCATCTTAAGACCTGATACAGCGATGAATCCGTAAAGTGTGATGCAGACACCGCCCATTACACATGAAGGAATTGTTGAAAGGAATGTTACGAACGGAGCAAGGAAAGAAGCAATGATAGCCATAATAGCTGTTGCAAAAATTGTAATAACAGAAGCGTTACCTGTAATAGCTACGCAGCCAACTGACTCACCGTATGTTGTGTTGGGGCAACCGCCGAAGATTGCGCCTACCATTGAACCAATGCCGTCACCAAGGAGAGTTCTGTGGAGACCGGGCTCCTCAAGAAGATCCTGCTCGATGATTGAAGAAAGGTTCTTGTGGTCAGCAATATGCTCAGCAAAAACAACGAATGCAACGGGAACGTATGCAACTGCAATCATTGCAACGTAAGAAGCATCAATATCCTTAATACCCTGTGCAGCCTTGAGGAATGTGAAGTCGGGAACCCACTGCATATGTGAGAAAGCAGACCAGTCAATAACCTGAAGAGCTTCGTTGCCTGTCTTCATACCGATAAGAGTAAATACTGTACCAACTGCATAACCTGCAAGGATACCGATAACGAAAGGAATGAGCTTAGCCATCTTCTTGCCGTAAACTGAGCAAATCATAACTGTGAAAAGAGTTACAAGAGCGCAGACGAAGCCTGCCCAGCCTTTCGGGTTCATAACAAAAGCTGTTACGGAACCGCATGCTTCACAAGTTGATTTTGCAAATGTAAGAGCGTCGCCAACAGCGTTGCCTGCAAGTGAAAGACCGATGATAGCAACTGTGGGTCCGATAACAACGGGAGGCATAAGCTTGTTAATCCAGTTAACACCTGCGAACTTAACAACAATTGCGATAACTACATAAACAAGACCTGCGAAGATAGCACCGATGAGGATACCTGCAAAGCCTGCTGCAGTTGAAAGTGCGCCGCCGAAAGCTGCGAACATTGAACCGAGGAATGCGAATGAAGAACCAAGGAAAACAGGGCTCTTAAACTTTGTGAAAAGAAGATAAACGATTGTGCCGACACCTGCACCGAAAAGTGCTGCCGACTGGCTCATGCCGTTGCCGATGATTGACGGAACAGCGATTGTTGCTGCAAGGATTGCAAGCAGCTGCTGGAAAGCGAAAACGATCAGCTGACCGAACTTCGGCTTGTCCTTAACATTGTACGTTAATTTCATTTTAACTACCTCCGCTATTTTTTATTTAAACGCCCTCAATGAACGTCTATAGCCTTAATCTTTAATCAGATCCACAGCTGTCTCTCCGTCAAGACATTCAATCTTTACGGAAACTGTTTCGTCCCTTGATGTCGGAATACTTTTACCTATGTAATCCGCACGGAACGGAAGCTCGCGATGACCGCGGTCAATCAGAATTGCAAGCTGAATTTTTGAAGGTCTGCCCATAGAAAAAATCGCTTCAATCGCCGCTCTGACAGTTCGGCCTGTATAAAGCACGTCGTCAACAATAATAATCTTTCTGCCTGTTACATCAATTTTCTCATTCTGCTCTTTGTATACAGGAGAGTCTGCTTCTTTTGTCAGGTCGTCACGGTAAAAATGAATATCCAGACTTTCACACGGAACCTCTGCATTCTCAATTTTAAGGATGTTATCTCTTATCATCTGAGAAAGATATATTCCTCTGCGCTTTATACCGACAAGTACGATTCCGTCGGTACCCTTGTTTTTTTCAATTATTTCATGGGATATTCTCATAACAGCACGTTTTAATGCCGCTTCATCCATAATCTGTTTTTTCATTTTTATTTCCTCGCAAAAATTCTTATAATAAAAAATGTCTTGTCAGAAATCCTGACAAGACACAATAAGCCCAATAATCCCTATGAATCTTGCCGGCATCTCTGTACCGCTTTAAAGAATTTTACCGTAGCTATTCTACAACAGATATTTCTCAATGTCAACAAAAAATAAACGGTTTTATCATTTTTTACACTTCCTACAAAAAAAGCAGCCCCGGATATTAAACCCAAGGCTATTCTGCTCATTTCCCGATTCTTTTATCGGGTAGTACCGTAACCGTCTTTTTGGTTTCCAGTCTGTCAAAGTACTTTTTGAATCTTACCGCCACACGAACATTACAGTTGCACTTCGGACAATGATAAACCGCACGGAAAAACTGGTTTGAATATCTCCATTCAGTCACCTGTTCCCCCTTCGAGCCACATTTATCACAGGTGAAATTCAGCAGACTTTTATCAACCAGCGGATGATTGATATTACCGATTGCGTGGGGCTTGTACTGAAGCTTTCCGTAAAAAGCATCGTCACATTTAACGATATAATCGGAAAAATCGTTTTTGTCGAACACCTTTCTCATACATTCGGCAGTAATCAAACTGTCGTCAAGCGCCCTGTGATGTGCAAACATTTCAGCATCCACGCCGACAAGCTCGGCAGCATTGAAAAGACCTATCTGCCTCGATTTAGGCAAATCGTTCTTAATTTCAAAATATCGCTGAATGTCCATATAATTTGTGAGAAACGGTAAAGTTCTGGCACCGCTCAGGTATCGGAAGTTTTCAATAAGCACTCTGATGTCGCCATCTCCCCATGTGAGAATAACATTTTCTCTGTTGCCTATCCAATGCTTGAAGTCGCTCATTACCCTGGTAAAAGGTTCGCCGTTTCTGATATCGTCATTTGAAATGTTTGTCAGACGTTTTACGTTACTGCGAAGCTTTTTTCCGATTGAGGACTTGACAAAGCTCGAAAATTCATCAACATAGTTCAGATCGTCATCAAGCATAACCGCTCCGATTTCGATAACCTCATTGATGAATCCCTTAATACGACGGGCATAGGTGTTATTCCACTCAAGGTCCATTATTATGTAGTGCATCGTTTCTCCTTTCTTCAAGAAAGTATAAACAGTATACACTTTATCTGAAAGGATTTCAACCGATTTTCAGTTATTTATACATTTTCGACTTCTTTTTTTAATTTTTCAATTATTCTTTTTTCAAGACGTGAGATATAACTCTGCGATATTCCGAGTTTGTCAGCGACCTCCTTCTGAGTATACTCCCTGCCGCCATTCAAGCCGAACCGCATTGACATAATCGTTTTTTCCCTCTTGTTAAGAGCTGCTATTGTTCTGAGCACAAGATTTCTTTCGTCCTCATTTTCAATGTCACGGTTTACAATATCGGGATCACTTCCGAGAATATCCGACAGCAGAAGCTCGTTGCCGTCCCAATCAACATTCAACGGTTCGTCAATCGAAACTTCATTTTTCAGAGGGCTTGTCTTACGCAGATACATAAGAATTTCATTTTCAATGCACCTTGAAGCATAGGTCGCAAGCTTGATATTCTTATCGGGACAGAATGTATTGACCGCCTTGATAAGTCCTATCGTTCCGATTGATACAAGGTCCTCAACCCCTACACCTGAATTTTCAAATTTTTTCGCTATATAGACAACAAGACGCAGATTGTGAATTATCAGCTTTTCCCGCACCGACTCATCTCCGTTGCGAAGCCGTTCCATTATCTCCTCCTCTTCTCTTTTTTTCAGCGGAGGCGGCAAGGTTTCGGGACCGTTTATATAATGTATATAATCTTTGCCTTTGATTCTTGAAATCAGTTCTTTTATTCTTTTAAATAGTCTGAGCATATTTCTTCTCCTCACTAAGCAAATCGGGACTGACAATCACGCTGTACTCCCCTTTTGCAATAATATTTTTTGTTACCGCTATGTAAATCCTGTCAGTCTTAACTGTTCTGCTGACAGTTTTTATCTCAACGCAATCGGGATGAAACGCAGGCAAAACACCTGTTCCCGAAACGGTATTATGAATAATCAATCGCATTGACAAATCAGTATTTTCAGAATTGTTTTCATCAAGATAATCCAAAACAGAAACAGGAAGTATTTTTTCAACTGCACTTCTTTCTGCAACCGCCACAGGATATCCGCTGAAGCTTTCTCTCAGCGAATTACCCGTATCAATAAGTGCGTTCAGAGCAACGGATTTACCTCCGTATTCTATTCTTAACAATGCAGAAAACTCTTTTGGCGCTCTGCGTTCAATAAAGTGTGAGATTATACTTACCACGGCAAAGCAGACTACAGTTGAAGCCGCAAGAACAACTATATCAATGTCAAAATAACACACGCCGTTATTCATCACCATTCCTACAGGAGAAACAGTCATCCAAAGCACCGTCATTATTCCGCCGAAAGCCATACTGACGGCAAAAAAAGTAAAAAAACAACGAAAGAGCTTTCTGACATTTCCGTAGCCGAATGTGCATAAAACTATCAGAAGAGTTGCCGCAATCCGAATTAACAGCTCAACAATCCTCGGAAGCTCCGGCAGGAATATAATCAATCCGTACGCGCTTCCGGTCAGCGCACCGGCAAGTACACGAAGTCTTGACACAGTACTTTTCATTATCCTTGCAGAACACAGTAAAAGCGCATAGTTTACAAACAGATTTATTACAACAAGCACATCAGCATAAATCGTCATCCCCGACACCCCGAGTTTATTATATGACGTTGAAACGCAATTTTTTGTCACATATCGGCGTGTAAATAAAAAAGGCGGCTCAGCGAGCCACCTTAATCAGGTATATTCAATGTCTTTTTAAGATTCTTCCTTTTGTTTTATTTATCATTTTGATTAGTTTGGATTCACTAAAATTTGTTTTATCATATTTTTCTGGCGAATCCTTCAGAATTCTCAGTTTCTTTTTTTGTATTTTATCATCTGCTATACTGATGAAATAGTCATAATTCTCATTTATTCTTTTAATAATATGATTCTTGCAATCACCTGATTTATCTAATTCAGATGTAGAAATTAAATAATCATACATATTTAATAATCTGGTTATCCACCTTTTGGCTGCATAATGTGCATGCTGTGGAAATTTTTCTTTTACTTTATTATGAATAAACTCCCAGTCATCAATGCTTTTAAGACTTTGTTCTGTTACTCCTGATGACATAACCGAAGCTGGATTATATCTATAGAAATAGAATGTTTTATCAATATGAATCAACTTTTCTGCATTTAATACTGCCTGTGGAAAATAATATCCATCTTCATAAAGTAGCCCTTCTGGAAAGCTTATGTTTTCCACGCAGTCCCTCTTATATATTGAAAAACAAGCACTAACATTAAACTCTTTTCTTCGTCTATATGGAGAGTTAATTAAATTTAAAATAGCTTCTTCTGACGTAAAAATTTTCACCTCTCCCGTATCATCAGAATAATCATCAACATCATCTTCTGATCTGCATTTTACACTATTAAAGCAAGCCATATCAGCTTTATGAACCAATATTAGTTTTATAACACTCTCATACAGCTCTATAGAAACAAAATCATCACTGTCAACGTAATTGATATATTCACCTTTAGCTATTCTCACTCCCGCATTTCTTGCAGAAGATAATCCTCCATTTTCTTTATGGATAACAATAACTCTATCATCTTTTTCTTTATAATAATCACAAATTTGCGGAGATGAATCTGTAGAACCATCATCAACCAATATAACCTCTATATTCTTGTAAGACTGATTCAAAATGCTTTCGATACAACATTTTAAATACTTTTCTACGTTATAAACAGGAACGATAACTGAAATAAGTGGTTTATCCATAATTATAAAACCTTTCTATATAGAATTTTTTCACAAATCAGATGTGCGATAAAATAAAGTCTATTTTTGACGCACCATGTCATCCACCAGTCAAGCGATTTTGACTTGAACTTTTTAATATCATAATCTTTGAACGAACGGCGCATCATCTCGGAATTGCCGAGGCGCTTAAGAACCTTTCTTCTTTCGTTTATATTATTTTTATATACATTTCCAAGAAGCAACGGAAGCATAGACAATATTGTATACCTGGCTATTTCCGAATAGAAATTGCCGTTTTTTATGCAGCTCTTTTCATAATACTTTATTTTAAGGCTCCATTGATAACAAATCCATAAATCATAGTCCGGAACATACTTCTGTCTTTGAAGGCTTTCGTTTCTCAAACGATAACAATATACAGGCACGTCTGTCACTAACATTTTTTCTGATAAACAAAAAGCCCAGAGATTAAACGGCGGATCTTCAACTCGCTTCAAATATTCGTCCAGTTTCAATCCGTTCTTTTTCAGAAAATCAGTTTTATATAGATTGCGCCACATAAACTGAATCTCCGAATAAACCATATCCCCTATTATTTCTTCTATTTCTTCGTGAGTATATACTTTATCACGTATAAAATCTGAACGGCATATGCTTTCCGGTATTTCATCATCCTTAGCGCAAAAAAAAGAGTTGTGCACAACATCAGCATCGGCTTGTATTGCAACTTTGTAAAGTAAGCCGATATTATCTCCTACAAGATAATCGTCACTATCGGCGAAAAAAATATAGTCTCCTTTTGCTATATCAATACCAAGGTTTCTCGCTACTGACGGGCCTTCATTTTCCTTATGTATCACAACAACCTTGTCCGGATATTTTTCTTTATATTCATCACAGATTGCAGGGCAGTTATCAGGTGAACCGTCATCAACAAGAATGATTTCATAGTCATCCATAGTCTGATTCAGTATTGAATCAACGCATTGTCTGATATACTTTTCCACATTATACACAGGAATGATATAGCTAAGTTTCAATCTGCATACCTCGTTTCAGTTTTCTACAAAAATAGTATACAGTAAAAAAACGCTCTGTTCAATTCTTTTTTTCACTTTATTTGCATAATTTGAACCCCCTTATTTGTGCAATTTTACTCTTGTTTTTTCAGAAATAAGTGCTATAATATGCGTTATATTTTTAACATTAAGGTGAAATGCCATGAATGAAACATTAAGAACCATCCTTGATATGGATAAAAGGGCTCAGCTCGAGGTTGAAGAGGCTGAGCAGTACAGACGCGAAGCCATTGCCGGACTCGGTGCAAAGAAAGCGGCTGTAATTGAGGATGAAACAAGAAAAGCAAAGGAATCCGCAATCAGGCGAAGTGAACGTCGGAAAGCAGAGGGAGAAAAGCTCCTTGCCGAACTTAAAGCGGAAAATGAAGCTATTCTTCAGAAAATGAATAAGCTTTATGACGACAATGCCGACAACTGGGTTGATAAAATTGTTGCAGATATTACCGAATAATTGTATACTATTATAACATAAAGAAAGGTGGTTGTCCGATGGCTGTATCTTATTCTGCAAATGCCGTATATGCAAAAGCTCATGTTATGTACGGAAAAAGGCTGAAAAAACAGAATTATGATGAACTGATAAACTGTCATTCGCTCCCGGAGCTTGTCAACTACCTTAAAACGCGCACTCAGTACAGCAAGGTGTTCGAAAACGTTCCGTCTGATATCACTCCGACTCAGATTGAGGAGCTATTGAAGCTCCAGCTGCTTGAAAACTTCGAATCACTTTGCCGATACGAGATTTCGGCGGGTGAAAACTTCTATCAGTATTTCATTGTAAAAAACGATATCGGTCAGATTCTGTCTTTCATAAGAATGTTGATTAACGGAACACCCGAAAAATATCTGAATTCTCTGCCCGCGTTTTTTAACAAGCACACCGAGCTTGACCTGTATAAAATGGCAAATGCACGAAGCTACAAAGAACTGCTCAACGCAGTCAGCGGTTCGCCTTACAAGGCTTTGCTTGCTCCGTTTGCGGAAATATACAAAGAAAACGGTATTTACATTAGAATTGAGTCCGCACTTAATGACTATGTTAAGGATTTTCTTTTTTCAATCATAAAACGAAGCGCAGGAAAAAAAGAAAAGGAACAGATTCACGATATTATAAGCTATAAATTTGACATGGACACAGTAGTTAATATCTACCGCCTTACAAGGCTGGCAGATGCTGACTCGGCGGACATAAAAGGGTATATTAAAACCAAATTCACAAACTTTTCACAGAAAGAGATAAATATGCTCGTTGACGCACCGCTTGCACGCGATATGATGCGACTGATACCGCAGACGTGTTACCGCAAGGACTTTGCAAAACTCGAGTACACATATCTCGAGGGTGCGGTTCAACGTGTTATGTATTCCAAGCTCGCAAAAAGTATGCGATACTTTACAAGCCCCACAGCGGCGATGATATGCTACGTTTTCCTTGCCGAAAACGAAGTCCGTAACATCACCCACATTGTTGAGGGAATTAAATATAATATACCGGCTAAAAATATAGGCGCTATTCTTGTCGGCGCCGAAAACTAAATAACGAAGAAGGAGGTTATCAGACTTTGGCCATCGAAAAAATGAAGCTCATACGAGTTTACGGAATTCTCGACAGCCTTGACGAATTTATCACATCGTGCTGTATCAGCGGAGATTTCCACCCCGAAAACGCGATAAACTATCTTTCAGAGTCCCTGGGTTTTGTTCAGCTCAATGAAGAAAACCCCTACACATCCTCAATTCAGAAAATTGAGGAAATTGCCGATATTGCCGGCGTTACATTAAAAGAAACCTTCAAAGGAAACGAAATCATAATTGATAAATCCGAATACGATTATATTGATGATATTCGTTCCAAGTTGTCTTCAATGCTTTCTGAACGAAGCGAAATTGCGGGGAAGCTTAATGATATAGTTTCTTCCGCCGAGCAATTCAGTCACTTTACCGACCTTGATATTCCGTTTGAGGAGATTTTCGGAGCAAAGTTTCTGAAAATCAGGTTTGGATGCATTCCGCGTGACTGCTATCCGAAGCTTAAGGCATACGAAGACAAAAAGGACATTCTTTTCTTCCAATGCTCAAAGGATGAGAAAAACTACTGGGGACTTTATGCCGCACCTGTTTCAAAAATCGATGAGGTTGACAGAATATTCGCTTCTCTTTATTTTGAACGTATTCGCATTCCCGACGCAACAGGAACACCACTTGAAGTGCTTAAGACTCTCAAGGAGCAACAGGAGCTACTGACGCAAAGACTTAATGAGCTTGATTCTCAAATCAGCAATTTCTGGTCAGAAAATTCTGAGCATTGCGAAGCGGTTTATGCCCACTTTAAGATTGCAAATCTCGCATTCGACCTCAGACGTTATGCGGCAGTAGAAGAAAATTCGGATTATTACGCATATGTCGGCTGGGTTCCCGAGTCAAGCCTTAAATGGTTCCGTGAGCGTGCTGAGAATATTGACAATCTCACATTTGAGGAGTTTGAACCCGAGGAGGACAAGCGAAACGCTCCGCCCGTCAAGCTGAGAAATAAAAAGCCGTTCAGACCGTTTGAAATGTTTACCGAAATGTACGGTCTGCCGTCATACGGAAGTGTTGACATCACACCATTTGTCGCTATCACCTACTCGCTTCTTTTCGGTATGATGTTTGCTGACCTCGGTCAGGGACTTGTGCTCGCAATCGGCGGATATATTCTGTATAAGCTCAAAGGCGTCAAGCTTGCAAAGATGATTGTTCCGTGCGGAATGTGCTCCGCGGTATTCGGGTTCATCTTCGGTTCTGTTTTCGGATATGAGGAACTGCTTGACCCCGTTTACCACGCAATCGGACTTCCCGGCAAGCCGCTTGAGGTTATGGATTCCATAAACACGATACTTATTGTTGCAATCGGAATCGGCATTGCGCTTGTTGCAATTTCAATGGGCATCAACGTCTACTGCTGTTTACGAAGTAAAAAGTACGGCGAAGCGCTGTTCAGTCAGAACGGAATTACGGGAATTATACTTTACGGTGTGCTTGTATGTGCAATCGTTGCATTCATGTCAGGCAAATCCGTTCTTCCTACCTTCGTAATTCTGCCCGTTGCTCTTGTTTGCCTTGTAATTCTTTACATCAAGGAGCTGTTAATCGGCAAGGTTGATAAGCATGACGATTATCTTCCCGAGAGCTGGTCAGACTTCTTTATGCAGAATATATTTGAGGTTATCGAATACATTCTGACATACTTCAGTAACACAGTCTCATATCTTCGTGTCGGTGCGTTTGTCCTTGTTCACGCAGGTATGATGATGGTTTTCTCTTCAATCACAAGCGACCCGACATCCCCGGCAGGTATTGCGGTAATGGTTGTCGGCAATATCATTGTTATCGGCCTTGAAGGACTTCTGACAGGTATTCAGGTACTCAGACTTGAATTCTACGAAATGTTCAGTCGATTCTATGAGGGCGACGGCAAGCCGTTCAACAGCGTAGGTATGAGAAAAAACAGAGGTTTTCTTTTCAAAATTAAAAACGCATTCAGCTCAAAATCAGATGAGCAGAATGATAATGTTATAATCAATGTCAATAAATAATTGGAGGTATTTATTATGTACATCTTATTCACCGTTCTTCCGATTGTGGCACTCGTTGCTCTTTTCGCATTTTCAATGAAACAGAAGTCAAAGGGTATCCCCGCAAAGAAAGTAATCACATCAAATCTTGTTGCATTTGCACTTATTGTTGCCGCTCTCGGCGCAGTAACCTTCACAGTATCAGCTGCAAACGAGGCTCAGCCTGCTGAAGCCGCTGAAACATCAGCTTCACAGGAAGCAGAAGCACCCGCAGCTCAGGATAACAGCAAGGGCCTCGGACTTATCGCAGCCGCTATCGTTACAGGTATCTCAGGTATCGGCGGCGGTATCGCCGTTGCAGCCGGCGCACCTGCCGCAATTGCCGCAACAACAGAGGATCCCAAATCATTCGGTAAATCACTTATCTTCGTTGCCCTCGGTGAATCAATCGCGCTGTACGGTGTTGTTATCTCAATTCTTATTCTTAACAAGGTATAAGCATATGCGTTTGTTTTTGATATGTGACAACGAGGATACCGCAACAGGTATGCGCCTTGCAGGTATTGAAAGTATTATTACAAACGATAAATCTGCCGTTGTCAGTAAGCTCAATGAGATTTCCGACGATTCACGGACAGGAATCATTCTTATCAATCAGACTCTGAGCAGACTTTGCTCTGATGAGATTTCAGAATTCAGAAAAAATCATTCCGTTCCGCTTATCGTTGAAATTCCCGACAGAAATTCCGACGGTTCAGAAAACTCAATCGCAGAATACGTGCGAAACTCCATCGGAATACAGGTCTGAAAGCAGTCACCCTTTACCCGTTGACTGCGGCAGGGAGGAAAACATGATTAACGAAACACAAAAAACTAATTCTTTTCTTGAAACAATAAACAGTATTGCACACGCTAAAAGCACAAAAATCCGAGAGGAAACTGACAGCTACATTGCACAGGAGCTTGAGAAAGCACGCCAGCGCGCTCACGAGGATTTAAAAGTTTTCAAGAAAAACGAAATTGACAGACTTAATGAAGAGACAAACGCAGGCTTTTCCGAGCTTGAAGCAAAGGAAACAAAAATGCTTCTTGACCGACGTGCGGAGATAACAGATAATGTTTTCAGCAAAGCAAAAGCCAAGCTGATTGAATTTGTCGCAAGTGACAAATATCTTACATTTCTTATCAGAAGCATTGAAGAAATCAAAATCGCTCTCGGAAATGACACAGTTATCTTTTTAAAGCCTGACGATAAAAAATACGAAGCAGAGCTTTCAAAACTCTGCCGTGAAATAAAATATGACCCGACAATAGAAATCGGCGGCTGCAAGGCAGAAAACATCATCAACCGAATGGTTGCCGATGATACTCTTGAAACGAAGCTGAACGCTGAGAAGAGTATATTTTACAAGACATCGGGTCTGAGCGTTACTAAGTAAAGGAGGCGCGGCATGAACAACATAATCGGCGGAATTAACGGCCCCATTGTTACAATAAACGGTCCGACCGACCTTGAAATGATGGAAATGGTTTTCGTGGGAAATGCCCGTCTTGTAGGTGAAGTTATCAGAATTGACAACAACTCAACTGTCATTCAGGTTTATGAGGAAACATCGGGTCTTAAACCCGGTGAACCGATATTCCCCTCAGGCTCTCCTATCAGCGTTACACTCGGTCCCGGAATACTCAGCAATATCTTTGACGGAATTGAAAATCCTCTTACAGATATTGCAAAAGCATCGGGTTCGTTTATTCCGAGAGGACTTCATCCCGATTCACTCGACCCGAAAGCTGAGTGGGATGTTACAATTAAAGTCAAAGTCGGCGACTTCATAAGCGGCGGAGATATTTATGCCGTCACACCTGAAAAAGCCATTGAGCACAGAATAATGGTACCGCCTGAAATGAGCGGCGAGGTTATTGAAGTTATGCCTGACGGCAAATATACGGTAAACGACAAAATTATTGTTATCAGGGACGGCAACGGCGAGAGCCATGAGCTGACACTCTGCCACAAATGGCCAATCAGAATTCCCCGCCCTGTTTCAAAGCGTCTGCCGCTGAGCAAACCGCTTGTTACAGGTCAGCGAGTAATTGATACTCTTTTCCCGATTGCAAAAGGCGGTGCCGCCGCTATTCCCGGCGGATTCGGTACAGGTAAGACAATGACACAGCACCAGCTTGCAAAATGGTGTGATGCTGACATCATTATTTATGTAGGCTGCGGTGAACGAGGAAACGAAATGACACAGGCTCTGACTGAATTCGGTGAAATTACAGACCCGAAATCAGGCAAACCGCTTACCGACAGAACCGTTCTTATTGCAAACACATCAAATATGCCTGTTGCGGCTCGTGAGGCTTCAATTTACACAGGCATTACAATTGCGGAATATTACCGTGATATGGGTTACCATGCGGCAATGATGGCAGATTCAACCTCACGTTGGGCAGAGGCTCTGCGTGAAATCTCAGGTCGACTTGAGGAAATGCCTGCCGACGAAGGCTTCCCCGCATACCTGCCCTCCCGACTTTCAGAGTTCTATGAGCGTGCAGGCTATGTTGAATCACTCAACAAAAACGAAGGCTCAATTTCAGTTATCGGTGCGGTTTCTCCGCAGGGCGCTGACTTCTCCGAGCCTGTAACTCAGAACACAAAGCGTTTCACACGCTGTTTCTGGGCACTCGACAAATCGCTTGCTTATGCCCGTCATTATCCTGCTATCAACTGGAATGACAGTTACAGCGAATATGTCGGCGACCTTGCTCCGTGGTACGCAACAAATGTCGGCGAAGATTTCATGACCTGCCGCGGTGAGATTGCCTCACTTCTCGCAGAGGAAACAAATCTTATGGAAATCGTCAAGCTCATCGGTTCCGATGTTCTTCCCGATGACCAGAAGCTGACCATTGAAATCGCGCGTGTTATCCGCGTCGGTTTTCTTCAACAAAACGCTTTCCATGCGGACGATACCTTTGTAAGCCCCGAAAAACAGCTCAAGATGATGCAGGTTATCCTTTACCTCTATCACCGCTGTTCGGAAATCATCGCAACACAGGTTCCGATTTCACAGATTATTGCTCTGAAGCTTTTTGACAAGCTCGTTCAGATAAAATATGACGTTCCAAATAACAGACTTGATATGTTTGACGGATACTATACAGCCATTGACGAGGCACTCGCTTCAATCACAGTACAGGAGGCGTAACTGATGATAATTGAACATTTAGGTCTTAATCAGATTAACGGCTCACTTATTGTGCTTGACGGAATCAAGGGTGCGGCTTTTGACGAAATGGTTGAGCTTCGCCTCGAAAACGGCTCTTCCCGTGTCGGTCGAATAGTACAGATTGACGGTGAGCGTGTTGTTATTCAGGTTTTTGAAGGCACTAAGGGTCTTTCACTTGTTAATACAAGAACCCGTCTTACAGGTCACCCGATTGAAATGAATCTCTCTCCCGAGATAGTCGGCAGAGTTTTTGACGGACTCGGCAGACCTATTGACGGACTCGGCGAAATTTATCCGCTTGAAACAAGGGACGTAAACTCATCACCTATCAATCCTGTTTCACGAATTTATCCGAGAAACTATATCAACACAGGCATTTCATCCATTGACGCACTTACAACTCTTATCAGAGGTCAGAAGCTCCCGATTTTCTCAGGCTCAGGTATGAAGCACAATGAGCTTGCGGTTCAGCTTGTAAGACAGGCTTCAATCTCTGACGGTGAGGACTTTGCAATCGTCTTTGCCGCAATGGGTGCTAAGAATGACGTTGCGGATTATTTCCGCCGTTCATTTGAAAAAGCGAATGTTATGCACAAGGTTGTTATGTTTCTCAACCTTTCCAATGACCCCATTGTTGAAAGAATTATCACTCCCCGATGTGCTCTTACTGCGGCTGAGTATCTTGCTTTCAGCCACAATATGAACGTGCTTGTTATTCTTACGGATATGACAGCCTATGCCGAAGCTGTGCGTGAGTTCAGCTCTTCAAAGGGCGAAATTCCCGCCAGAAAGGGCTTCCCGGGTTATCTTTACTCCGACCTTGCGTCACTCTATGAGCGTGCAGGTATCGTTGAGGGTTCAAACGGTTCGGTAACTCAGATTCCGATTCTGACAATGCCGAACGATGATATAACCCACCCTGTTCCCGACCTTACAGGCTATATCACCGAGGGACAGATTGTTCTTGACAGAACGCTTGACACAATGGGCATTTATCCGCCCGTCAGCATTCTCCCCTCGCTTTCACGTCTTATGAAAGACGGTATCGGCGCAGGCTATACACGTGAGGATCATCAGATTCTCGCAAACCAGCTGTTCTC
The DNA here is from genome assembly GCA_024404095.1 of Clostridia bacterium. Lineage (GTDB taxonomy): Bacteria > Bacillota > Clostridia > Oscillospirales > Acutalibacteraceae > CAG-488. The sequence goes on from JAKSQO010000028.1 coordinate 20,927, forward strand.
ATCCTATGCAAAGGTGCAGGACGCAAAGAGTCTTGCAAGCGTTATCGGTGAAGATGAGCTTTCAGACGCAGATAAACGTCTGCTGAAATTCGGTAAGGATTTTGAAGCACGCTTCATTACACAGTCTCCGTACGAGAATCGCAGTATTGAGGAAACGCTCAACCTCGGCTGGGATTTGCTTTCACAGCTTCCACGTGAAGACCTTGACCGTGTTGACGACGAAACAATTCAGAAATATTACAAAGGCAATAAATAAACTACACTATAAAAGACAGGAGGTATTTGAATGGGCTCTCAGGTTTTTCCGACGAAAAATAACCTTATGGCAACCAAGAAGTCGCTTGCACTCGCCAATCTCGGTTACGACCTTATGGACAGAAAGCGAAACATTCTCGTTCGTGAGATGATGGGTCTGATTGACCGTTCAAAGACTATTCAGAGCGATATCAGCGCCGCCTACGCTCAGGCATATGAGGCACTTCAGCAGGCATATCTGACAATGGGTCATTGCGCTGAGTTTGCCGAATGTATTCCTGTCGACAACAGTCTTGACATCACACTAAGAAGCGTTATGGGTGTCGAGCTTCCGACTATCACAATAGGAAAATCAGACCTCGGGTTTTATTACGGTCTTAATTCGACCAACTCCATGCTTGACGAAGCATACATCAAATTTGATGAGGTGAAGCAGCTGACAGTTCAGCTTGCTGAAATTGAAAGCAATGTTATCCGCCTTGCCGATGCGATAAAGAAAACGCAGAAGCGCACAAACGCGCTGAGCAATATTATGATTCCGAAATTCACTTCCACTATCAAGTACATTTCCGACGCACTTGACGAAAAGGAACGTGAGGACTTCTCAAGACTTAAGGTTATTAAAAGACAGAAAAGGAGCTGACACTATGAAATCCGCACTTAAACTTGCGGCTGCCGTTGCCGCGCTGACAGTTGTTATTTCTTCTTTCTCCGCCTGCAATCTTTTTGATTCGGACAAGGAACAGCCGTCAACAACCGAAGCACCGTTCACAGGCTATTACGAAGAAAGCACAACCAGGAAAGAAAATGCAGAAGAACCCTCGACTGAAGAACCTGCGACAGAGGAAGCTACCTCAGAAAAAAAGGTTGAAGTTGAAAGCATTGAAACAATTCTCAACAACATAAAGGATTATCCTATCGGCACAGCAGGCTCGACAGGCAAGAGCGTGGAGCTTGCAATCAGACTTATCAACTACACAGAAAACTGCGATGCAGACGAGGCAAAATCTGATATCAAAAAGTTTAAGAATAATCTTTCCGATATGGATAAAGAAATATTCGCTCAATGCTTTGACGAAATCGACTATATGGCACGCAAGCTTCTGAGCGGTTCGACAGACACAATCAGGCAGTACATAGACGAAACAAGTGAAAAATATGATAAAGGCAATTACAGCACAGAAAAATATGAAAAGATTTTCGATATAATTTCTGCTGAATAAAGCTAAAGACACTCTGAGTTAAATCCCAGAGTGTCTTTTTTAATATATCGCCTGCGTTGTATTCGGATCAAACAGATGTATTTTATCCGCCTTAACCCCAAGCTCGACAAACGAATTGTCGTAATCCCCCGACGGAACACGTGCGATAATCTTTTCGCCCGAATAATCAAGATACAGATACGTTTCGCTGCCCATATGCTCGTACACGTCAACCTTTGCGGTAATAATTCTGCCGTGATTTTTGCTGACAAATCCGATGTCAGTTGTCAGGTCCTCAGGGCGGATTCCCATTTTGACAGGTTTATCCTTATACTCCGCAACTGCTTGATTATCCTTAAAAATCTCTGTCACATCAAGCTCGTTGTTTTTAAGGGCAAGAATAATCTTATTATCTCTGATTTTAACCGTTGCATCGAGAAAATTCATCTGCGGTGAGCCGATAAAGCCTGCCACAAACATATTGAATGGCTTGTTGTAAAGATTCTGCGGAGTGTCAACCTGCTGAACAACACCGTCCTTCATTACAACAATTCTGTCGCCCATAGTCATTGCTTCTGTCTGGTCGTGGGTAACATAGATAAATGTTGTGCCGAGCCTCTGATGAAGCTTCTTTATCTCGGTACGCATTGCCGTTCTGAGCTTTGCGTCAAGGTTTGACAGCGGTTCATCAAGAAGGAATACTGACGGTGAGCGCACCATTGCACGACCGAGAGCAACTCGCTGTCGCTGACCGCCCGAGAGCGCACGGGGCTTACGCTTAAGAAGGTGCTCAATATCAAGAATTTTTGCCGCCTCGCGCACACGCTTGTCAATTTCATCCTTCGGGATTTTTCTCAGTTCAAGACCGAATGCCATGTTCTTGTAAACGCTCATATGCGGATAAAGTGCATAGCTCTGAAACACCATTGCAATGTCTCTGTCCTTTGGCGCAATGTCGTTGACTACCCTGTCGCCTATCTTCATCTCGCCCTTTGAAATGGATTCAAGTCCTGCAATCATTCTAAGAGTTGTGGACTTTCCGCAGCCTGACGGGCCGACAAGAATAATAAACTCCTTATCCGCAATTTCAAGTGTAAAATCGTTGACTGCCGTTGTGCCGTCATCAAAAACCTTATAAATATTTTTAAGACTGATACTTGCCATAATTTATCCTTTCACGGCTCCTGCAACGATGCCTTTAATTATATATTTCTGACACGAAAGGTAGAAAACAACTATCGGAATAATTGACAGCACAAGCATTGCCATCATCGCGCCCATATCAACCGAACCGTACCCTCCGCGCAGGTACTGCACGGCAATCGGAATGGTTTTGTAATCGCTTCCGATAAGCAGATACGGCAGAAGATAGTCGTTCCATATCCACATCGCATCAAGAATTGCCACGGTAATTGCCGTCGGCTTAAGAATTGGGAAAACAACCATAAAAAACGTCTGTAAAGGTGTGCAGCCGTCAATCATCGCCGCTTCCTCAACCTCAATCGGCACGGATTTCAGGAATCCGCTGAACATAAACACGGCAAGACCCGAACCGAAACCGAGGTATATAAGAATTATCCCCCACGGGGTGTCAAGATGAAGATCACCAGCCGTTTTGGTCATTGTAAACATAACCATCTGAAACGGCACAACCATTGAAAAAACAAAAACGTAATACAGAAATTTTGTAAATCGGTTTTTAACACGGACAATGTACCACGCTGTCATTGAGGTAAAAAGCACAATGGCAATTACCGAAAACACAGTGATAAACAGCGACCATCCGAATGCTGAAAAAAATCCCGTTTTCTGCAATCCGCTCAGATAATTTTCAAGCCCTGCAAAGGTCGAAGAATTCGGAAGAGCAAACGGCTCTTCTGTGATGAAGAATTTGCCCTTGAATGAGTTCATCAGCACAACAAAAACGGGTGCAAGAAATCCGATTGCGATAGCGGTCAGAATGATATACAACAGCGTTCTGCCGACATTCTGTTTTGTGATTCCTCTCATTGCTCAACCTCCCTTTTGTGCGTTATGCCAAGCTGAATAAAGGAGATAAGCGCAACAATAATGAAGAATATAACAGCCTTCGCCTGACCGACACCCTCCCAGCCTATACGGCCGTAAAATGTGTTGTAGATATCAAGTGCAAGCATTGCCGTCTGCTTAGACGGTGCGCCTGCCGTGAGAGCAAGGTTCTGGTCAAAGAGCTTGAACGAGTTTGTAATCGTAAGAAAAAGACAGATTGTGATTGACGGCATAACAAGCGGAATTGTGACATTTTTTAAGGTCTGCCACCTGTTTGCACCGTCAACCTTTGAAGCATCCTGCAGATCGGTTGGAATATTCTGAATACCTGCAATATAAATTATCATCATATAACCTATCAACTGCCAGTTCATCAGCACAACAAGTCCCCAGAAGCCGTACTTTGCGTCATAGGTTATTGTTACACCTATCGTCTGAAGAACACCGTTGATAATCAGCTGCCATATATATCCGAGCACAATTCCGCCAATAAGATTCGGCATAAAGAAAACTGTGCGAAAAAGATTTGTAGCTTTAAGACCCTTTGTAAGAAGTGAAGCGAGAGCAAAAGCAATAATGTTGATTGTAATAACCGACACAACAGTAAACTTTACCGTGAACCACAGAGCATTCAGAAAGTCGGCGTTTGAAAAAGCCTTGATATAGTTCTCAAACGCCACCCATTTTGCATCCACAACGGTTGTGAACTCCGTGAATGAAAGAAAAATTCCGAGGATAAACGGCACTCCGAATGCTATCAGAAAGGCTATAAGTGTCGGCAGAACAAAAACAGGAAAATATTTTTTAAGTGCCAAATTTCCTCAACCTCTCCTTATGAGCGTTCCGATTTCCAGCTGTCTGTAACTGTCTTTTTAACGTGTGCCCAGTCCTTTGTACCCTGAACATACTCAAGCATTGCGTTGCTGAAATCATCTTTAAACTGTTGACTCGGGAACGAGTTAAATGTCCATTCGAGCGTATCGGCATCTCTTTCCATCCATGAAAGAATCTCTCTTGCAAGCGGATCGTCGGGTCGCTCGTCCTCGCCGAATGTGTTGAACGGAGCGATGAAATCAAGTCGCTCGGTTACATACTTCTTACCTGTTTCGCTTGAAAACAGCCACTCAAGGAACGCAATCGAAGCCTTCTGATCAGCCTCAGATGCATTTTTATTTATTGAAAGATAATTCTCCGTACCGATGCAAAGTCCCTGCTTTTCCTCGCCGTCAATGCCCGTATAAATAGGCATATATTTTACGTCCTCGGACTTAACCTTGTTGCCGTTGACTTCGGCAATCTGCTCCCACGCCCAGTTACCGTTCTGAACCATGGCCGCCTTGCCGAGCGCAAATTCAGCCATTGAATTTTCTACCGACTTACCCGAAAGCAAACCCTTATCAGTTGTGGAATTGTTGGTATACAAGTCAAAAATATTCTTGAATTTATCAGCGTAGGTGAAATCAACCGTCTTTGCATTAAGGGCAGTTACGATTGTGCTGCTGTCACTCTGTTCCTTCATTTCATAGTACATCGGCACACTTGCCAGATGAGTTGTCCAGCGCCATTGTTCGCCTGTACCCATTGAGGTTGCGGCAAAAACTCCGTCAATGCCAAGCTGTGACTTGTGCTTTGTCATATCCTCAACAACCTGTTTCAGCGTCGCAAAATTATTGATTTCTTCTGCCTTTGAAATATTAACCGCCTTATCGGGAAGAGCAAAATACTTTTCCATAATAGCGTTATTATAAATTATGCCGTAGCCCTCAACAACGTACGGAATTCCGAAAACGCCGTCCTCATTTTTAACCGCAAGGTCTTTATCCGTCAGATAGCTGTAAAGCTTTGTGTCTTTCAAATCAAGACAGTAGTTTTTCCATGCCTCATATCCGACAGGACCGTTTATCTGAAAAATTGTAGGCGCATTAGCCTTTGCAATTTCAGATTTAAGCGTAGTTTCATAGGTGTTGCTTGCCGCTGTCACAACCTTGACATCAACACCTTTTTCTTCCTTATATTTCTGCGCAATTTCCTTATAAATATCTGCAATTTCGGGCTTAAAATTAAGAAAATAAACCGAGCCCTTACCGTCAGCTCCCGTGTTTTGAGGATCTGTTTTTTTACCGCACGCACTAAGGCAAGCCAATAGTGTTACAGCAGTAAGAACAGCAATAAATCTTTTCATATGCTTCACTCCTGAATGTTTCTGAAATATAGCTTCGTCATTTCTGCAATTCGTTTTGTCAATGAATCCGTCAGCTCATCTCCTGTCATTCTCCAAGTCCAGTTGCCCGCCGAAGTTGACGGCACATTGATGCGTGCCTCGCTGCCAAGTCCGAGCCAGTCCTGCATAGGAATTATAACAGTATCACAAACGCTCTGAAATAACGCTCTAATACAAGCATTGACTAAATCCTCGCCTTTATTCACTGCGAGATACTTTTTGGCAAAGGTCAGCGCCTCGTCATCCGCAATCAACGTCCATTGCTTCATCGTCGGATTATCGTGCGTACCTGTATACGCAACACAATGGCGTGAATAATTGTGCGGAAGAAATTCATTATTGCTGCCGTCAAAAGCAAATTGCATAATTTTCATTCCGGGGATTCCGCTGAACTCAAGCAGCCTTCGTACATCATCCGTGATTTCACCCAAGTCCTCCGCAATCACTCTGAGCTGAGGTAAGGAATTCCTGACTGCTTCAAAAAAATCAGTTGACGGCCCTTTGTACCATTCACCAAGCACAGCGTTGGAGGCTGTTGACTCAACCGCATAGAAGTCCTCAAAGCCGCGGAAATGGTCAATTCGTATAACATCAAAAATTTCAGCCGAATAAGCAAGACGGTCAATCCACCAGCGATAATCACTCTTGCGGTGATACACCCAGTCATAAATCGGATTCCCCCACAGCTGACCGAGCGGAGCATAAATATCGGGCGGACAACCCGAAAAAAGCGCAGGATTGCCGTCGTCATCCGTCACAAACAGCTCGCGGTGAGTCCACATTTCGCACGAATCAGCAGAAACATAAATAGGCACATCGCCGATAATTTCCACATTCCGTGCATTTGCATAGCGTTTAATATTCGCCCATTGCGAGAAAAATAAATACTGAACGCATTTCCACAGACGAATCTGCAGTCGGTTTTCCTCACGCAGTCGGTCGAACATATCAGCATCTGCAAGACGGATTTCCTCTTTCCAAGCCTTTAGAGGCTTCATCTTTTCGTGTTCCTTTACCGACATAAACAGCGCGTAATCATCGAGCCAGAACTGATTTCTGCGTTCAAAATCAATGAATTCAACTGAATTGACATCAACATTTGACGCCGCTTTTTTGATAAGCTTAAGCCGCACATTATACAGATTGCCGTAATCAATTCCTTCGTTACGAGCGATTACAGGAACCTCATCCTTTTTGATATATCCCGATTGAAACAACAGCTCAGGGTCAATCAAATACGGATTTCCCGCAAAAGCTGAAAAGCATTGATACGGGCTGTCACCAAAGCCTGTGTGACCGAGCGGCAGAATCTGCCAGTAGTGCTGTCGGCTGTCGCAGAGAAAATCTATAAACCGGTGCGCACCCTCGCCCATCGTGCCTATACCGAAATCAGACGGCAGAGCGCTGACAGGCAGAAGTATTCCGCTTGAACGCAAATTATCATCTCCGTTTTCTGTGATTGCTTGACATCTTTTTATATTTTGCTATAATTATTTTAAAATATTCTCGGAGGCGAAATTATGGTTAAACACATTGTTTTCTGGAACGTCAGAGATGACGCAGATAAAGAACACAACATGAAAGAAATGAAAAAGCGTCTTACCGCACTTGTCGGCAAGGTTGACGGTCTTATCAGCGCAGAGGTCGGATTCAACTTTAATCCCAAGGGATACGACCTTGCTCTTTACTCGATTTTCACAGATAAAGAAGCTCTTGACGGTTATCAGATTCATCCCGAGCACCTCAAGGTTAAGGAGTTTGTCCATTCTGTTATCACCGACAGATGCGTAGTTGATTTCGAGTTCTAAAAAATGACCGCTGTAAACGCAGCGGTCAAAACTTTTTAATGTTGATTGTAAAAAACACTTGATTTTTACTGTCAAGTCGGTTATAATAACAGAGTTGTAAGACAGATACGGAGAGTTGTCCGAGCTGGCCGAAGGAGCACGATTGGAAATCGTGTAACAGCCTAAAACTGTTCGAGGGTTCGAATCCCTTGCTCTCCGCCAAAACAAAAGAGCTACCCATAAGGGGCGCACTTCGTAAGGAAGTTGCCCCTTGGGTGTTCTTTGTAACAAAATTAAATAACTTTTTGTGAATTTGCGGTGTAATCGTTCAGATTACGCCGTTTTTTCCTGCTCTGAGATGACCTTTTGAAAAGTAATTTCAAGTTCTTCAGGCGTAAGCTCCTTTATCAAGCCTACTCCGTTGAAGTAAATATCCAAAAGCTGACACTTTTTGTCCTTTACATATCTCGGTTCTGACACTTCAATTCTTTCGATGAAATCATGCACGAGTTCAGGTGTGAGTTCTGTCGGTTCGGTCAGCCTTTTGAATTTTTCAACAAATTTCTGCAATCCGTCACTTTTATTGCTTTCTTCAGAGAGTAATCGCTCCATTTCGGGTACTTTTGATTTTAATTCTTTCTGCTCCTTTTCAAGAGCTTCGGACATTGCTGCATAACGCTCATCAGTCAGCTTTCCGTTGGCATTGTCCTCATACAGTTTGAGTATCAAGGCATCAATATCGGTTATACGCTTTACGGCAGCATTGAGTTCACGTTTTTTAGCGGTAAGTTCCTTTTTCTTCTGAAACCCGTAATTATCAAGCTGCTTTTTGACAAACTCATCTTCAAACAACTGTATCATAACAAATACCCGTCTCATTGTTTCAAGCACCATATCATAAATTACATTTTCTCTGATATAATGTGCCGAACATACAGAAGAGTTTTTCCTGTAACTTGAACAGAAGAAATTTGCCTGTTCACGCTTTCCGTTGCCGGTTGCACTGTAATACAGTTTTTCTTTGCAGTCAGCACAATACATTATTCCGGAAAACATACTTACAATACCCGTCCGTGTTGGTCTTCGCCTGTGTTCTCTTAACTGCTGAACAAGTTCAAATATTTCACGGTCAATTATGGCAGGATGCGTATCTCTGAATATTTTCCAATTTTCCATCGGATTTTCAATTTTCCTTTTGTTTTTAAAGGATTTTCTTGTTGTACGGAAATTAACCGTGTCTCCGCAGTATTCAAGTTTTGATAAAATATCAGAAACCGTGGCCGGACACCAATGATACTGTACAGCAGGCGGATTTGCACATTTCTTTCCTATCTGCATCCAATGTTCAGTCGGAGTAGATATTTTATCTGCCTGCAATCTTTTGGCTATCTGTGTCGGTCCGAGTCCCGAAACACACATTTCAAATATTCGCTTAACTATTAGTGCCGCTTCTTCGTCAATTATCCATCTGATTTCTTTACTGTCGGGGTCTTTTATATATCCGTATGGCGGATTTGTTGTAAGTGGTATTCCTGAATTGCCTTTACTTTTGAATACATTTCTTACCTTTTGACTTGTGTTTTTAGCATGCCACTCGTTGAATAAGTCCTGCATCGGAACAATATCACTTATTCCCTTTGCAGTATCAATATTATCCATAATAGCGATATATCTTATGCCAAGTCTGTCAAATTCTTCCTCCATAAGTTGACCGACAATCAGACGGTTACGACCTAAACGTGAATGATCCTTTACAATAAGTGTCCGTATTTTGCCCTGCTCTCCAAGTTCCATAATCTCGGTAAAAGCAGGTCTTGCAAAGTTGACACCTGACCAACCGTCATCAATGAATACTTTCGGATTGTCAAATCCGTTTTCTTTTGCATACTTTTCAAGTATGGCTTGCTGATTTTTGATACTCCCCGAAAGACCTTCCTGTTCATCATCACGGGACAGTCGGCAGTAGAGAGCATCAATCTTTTCCGATTGTTTTTCTTTATTCATTTGGCTCCTTTCCCAACCGGATTGATGTGTAGTAGTTATTTTTATGGGTGTATTATATCATATTCGGCTGTACGCTTCAATACTTTAAAGTAATAAATTTAATTATTTAATAATAAACGCTCTGTTTTTTCATAAATACTTTCACTTTTTGTCTTGTCAAAATGCGTATTGACAAGATAAACTGTATCGGCTATCGTTTTTATAAATCTGATATTAAAATTGTAACTGTTTCTGAACCATTCCATTCGTTCTTCAACATTCATTGATTTCAACTTTTCTATCATTTTTTCGTATATGATTCTTTTATCTTCTGTCATAGGATCACCTCCTTATCGTGCATCACGATTATGATTTTTGTTATTTGATTTAGGTTTCGGTTTGTATCTTTCTCTAATTTCCTGTTTTCGGCGTTCCTCCTGTTTGAGCCAGCGTTCATATTCATCCTGTTTGTACTGTTCAAACTCTGTCAGATAATGCGGCGGTTCTTCGCCAATCTTCTCTGAGATAACATCAACCGCGTTGTTAAATCTGCGTTTTGCACTTTCAGTTTCATTTGAGTTGAGTGCTTTACGGGCAGTTGTTTCTTTTTCGGGTCGTATTCGCATTTGTTCTGCTGACAGCTCATCGGCATTTAAACCTCCGGCAGAGTCCTTAACTTCTGTATAGGTGATAAGAGTTGTTTTAATTTCATTTGAAAGTCTTTGCTCTTCTGCTTTGAAAACGGGAATGTGTTTTTTCTGTTCTTCAAGCTGTTTTTCGGCGGTTTCGATTTCATCGCCAGATGTGTTCAGTTCATAAAGAGCTCTGTTACGATCATTGTATAAATCTTCAAGCTCTAATTCTAAATCACGGACTGCCTTTGCTGTTTCAGCGTATGCTTCCTTCAATATTTTCGGTGTACGCTTATGCTTTTTCCTTGCCGCAGATAATTGAGTCTCTAAGGTAGTGATTTTATGGGCAGCTTCATTGTATCTGTATAAATATTTAGTGTGATGTTCAACCTGATACTCGGCAGCATACCGTTCGTCCGCTGCGGTTTCTTTCTTGTACTCAAGCGAAATCATATTTATTCTCAGTGTTTCAAGAGCTTCGGCAACGGCAGAAACAGAGGTCTTGATTTTCTCTGTCAGCATCTTTACCGTATTTCCCAGAGATTTTAGAAGCTTGTTATCCTCTCTGATAAGAGAATTGATAAAGCTACGTTCAGACTGTTTTCCTTTCTTACGAATAGCTTTGCCTGAAACACCTTCGTGAATTGTCGGCTGTTCTGTAATACCTCTTGCTTTGTTACTTCTGTGGTCAATCGGTGAAATATTTTGTTCATTCAAGTCATTATTAACAATTTCAGCCCACAGTCTTCGCCATTCAATTAACTGTGTCTCGCTGTTCCAGCGTTCGGTTACGGGATTCTGTCTGCCGTAAAGAGAGCTTTTCGGATATTTGTTTACTCGTTCATATCCGTCTGCCTGCGACGGCGGTAGATACACCTTTTCTTCGCCGACATAATATTGATACTGTTTTTCCCAGCCGTTATTTTGTGCCGATAAAAATTCAGAGGCGGTGAAGCCTTTAACTTCGCCATCTCTGATACAAAGATATTCTTTTTGTGTTTTATTCTGCCAGGTACCTTTTTCGGTAAGCGGTCTAACGGTAGCCAAAATGTGCGCATGAGGATTTCCGTTGTCTGTATCGTGAATACATACATCAACGCACATACCGTCATCGGTCAGCAGTTTTGCAAATGTTTCGGCTTCCGAAATCTGAGTTTCTCTCGGTAATTCAACGGGCAGAGCAAGGATAAACTCACGGGCAAGCCTGCTGTCCTTCGATTTCTCCGCTTCCTCAACAGCATTCCACAGCACAGCCCTGTCTGACCATTCGGGCGGTGCATGAATGGGAAGAAATACATTTTCGTAGATCAAGCCTCCTTTCTTTGTGTAGTCATGAGTTATTCCGTCGTAATCATTTTCAATGCGTGAACAACTCATGTATGCAGATGCTGCAACGGCAGAACGCCCTGCTCCTCTGCTTATGATTTTTGTTTCAAGATGATAAATTGCGGGGATCAGCTCCTTTTATAAAATAATTATTGTTTTTGACTATATAATTATGGTATAATTATATAAAGGTTGTGATAGTAATGAATAAACATTTCTGGGACGGAGAAATGGATTACGGATGGGAAGATCTTTCCGATTTCTTGATAAAAATCAGTAAAGAATTTACAGAAACTATGTTAAAAACTGCTTCTTATTCCGGTAGTAGTAAAATTAAAGAACTAATATCTGAAGAATGCATGGAGAGATTCGAAAAAATAGCAGGTATTTTATCTGAAACAATAAGTGACGGTATTTATTATCAAGCAGAAGATGATAACTCAATTCAAAGTGGTCAAAAACTAAACTGTTGGATTTTATTAGGTTCATTAACTGAAACTTCACTTCAACTCTTCATCTCAATTTATCTGGATGACTATGAAAAAACAAAATGGCAAATATGGAATGACTTTGATGCTGATATCATTAAAACTTCGATAATTGAATCAATACAAGAGCTTGTTGATACTGGAAATTTAAAACCTGAATACGGCAAGTCATTAAAAGAGGCAATAAAAAGCACTATTAAAGAACACACAAAAGAACATAAGATACAAAAAGTTATGTTGGATGAATTAATACAGTTATATATTTCTTTAGAATTGCTTGATGAAGATGAAATATTTTATTTGAGAACTATCCAATCAAACAGAAATGGAATTCATTCATTTGAAAGCAGAAGAATAGGTACATGGTATGATTTGCAATACTGCGTTAGATTTTTTTGTTACCTTCTAAAATGGATTCTTTATAGATTGCCAGATGTTCCTAATGAAGATTGTTGTTAAGTATAATATGAAACACATATAATCACTGTGTAAAAAACCAATGATGCTATAAGTTCTTTAAAAATTATCCGGTGGATGATTTTTAAAGGCAATCGGTACAGATATATTTTTCTGTAACAGCCTGATGTTATACCGACTGCACAGGCGTTGACGGCAGTCAAGGGCTGACCTCGTAGAGCGCACTTACACCGCCTTTTACGGTGGTGAGTAAGTGCGCCCTTATACAAGGGAATCAGCTTCTGTGAGATAAGCCGTAAAGATATTGCTCTAATTCTTCAAGCTCCATACTGTTTGTTTCAGGCATTGTCTTCTCTAAAATAGCACCTTCCTGAATAAGTCGGCGTGTTCGTGCCTTCTGTTCCTTTTTTCGGTCACGCATTTCGGCTTCTTCAAGTCTGTGCTTTGCCTGTTCAAGCTCTTTTTCTTCTTTTGTCATAAAAATCAATCTCCTTTCTGCGGCATCGAAAACGGTGCCGCTTTTTCATTTGTTATTTTGGTATGGCACCGCATTTACCGTATTTGCGGCATCATCCGAACATATCAAGTGCATCAAGAGCAAGGTCGTCATTCTGTTGCCTTTCGTCATCAGATAATGCGGTTTTATCACTGTCGGAAGAAACAACTGTCAGCTTTGCATTGCAGATTTCTTCACGGATTATCTGACGGAACCGTTCAAAATCTTCATCCTGTCTGTTCTGCTTTTCAATGATTCCGATCTTTTCTGCAATAGCTTCGATAATGAATCTGTTTCGTGAAAACTTCCCGCCCTGACTGCTGAAAAACTCAAGTATCTTCAAATGCTCGTTGTTCTTCTGATTAAATCTGACGTTGATACGGTACTCGGCACTCATACAATCTGACCCTTGTTCATCTGAAGCTCGGCGAGATACTCATATCCCTTTGCGGCGGCACAGATGTCATTAATGAACTTCACTCTGTCGGGATTGTATTTGTAAAAGTTTTTTACAATACATCCGCCTCCACCCGTGATATACAGAGTCATTGTATTTTCATCATAACCGTGTTCGCGGAGTCTGCGGAAAATATCGTCAACATATTCCTTAACAGTTGCTTTTATGATTTTCAGGTCAGCGGGAACAATATTCGCAGTTCCGCTACAAAGTACCTCATCAATAATGTTGTCGTTCAGCTCTCTGTGCGTTCTTCTCTGAAATTCCTCTCTAACCGCTATGGTGCACTGATAAGTACCGAATTTCTCTGTGTACATATTTGCTGTCTGCGGTCTGCCGTTTACCATATACAGAACATTCATTGTGCCGTTGCCGATGTCGGCGATAAGGTTAAGACCTTCCATTTTTGAAGCTATCTCTGCAATTGCCGCATATCCCTGCGGATAAATGCTGACACCTGTAATGCGGATGTTATATTCGGTTTTCTGATAAATGAAGCTGACCTCTTCATTTTTGGAAAGATACTTTTTGAAGTCTTCTTTCTGTCCCGATGTCCATGTCAGAGGAAGTCCTGCCGCAATATAAATGTCGGCACAGGTTACCCCTTTATCCCGGAGCTCCTTTGCAGCAGCAACGAGTGTGAGCAGGTAATAATCCTCGTCCTTGATTTTTTCGGGAATGAATTCCTTATGACCTTCGCCGATCAGATAATACATACCGTTGTACACAAGCATATCCCTTGTGAAAAGCGGTTCCGAGTCATAGGCTCTGATTCCCGTTTTGAAGCAATGATTTGCAGTTTTGATATTGCCGTATCCGTGGTCAATACCGATAATGAATTTCTTGTTTAAATCTTTCAATTTAATTCCTCCAAAAAATTGATTTGTCGTAAGATTAATGTAGATTTCTAACCGTAATCAATGTGGAACATAACTATTCATCCTTTCTGATTTAATATAAAAAGCCGCTTTCCTTACGTAGAAATAAAAGGAAAACGGCTGAGTTTGTTGTACAACTATTAAATTTTGGTGGTGGCAAAAATTGCCACCACCACTTTTTAAACCATTTTTTTGGTCTGGGCAAATTTTGCCCAGACCACTTTAGATTCATAAAAGCAATTTCCGGTGCTGGCTAAAATAGCCAGCACCACTTTTGTTTGAGGGGATAAAAAGAGCCGTTTTCCATTACAGAAAGCGACTCAATTCGGCTGAAATATGTATTTTTTGCTGTTTGTGTACCTTTTACGGTACTTTACTGTCTTTCTTCGACAAATTGCTGTTGCAAACCGTGCTACAATGATATATAATATTGACGAACATTTGTTCTGCTACTATATTCTTGGTAAGCACTCATTTACAGCCCCTCTATTTATATAATACTGCGTTTTTGCAATTACCCCGATTTGGGCGTAACAGTGAAAACCGATTTACATAACAAGCCTAAAAGCATTGACGGATATAGCGTTGGAGTACATTTGTGTGATTATCGCATAATAATTGGCTCTGTTTTTACAAAAAATTTTTTAAATATTTTACGGGAAGTGATAAAAATGAAGGATATTAAAGCAATTTTCTGCGACGGCAACGTAATTGTCGGCGGAGTCAAGCGTTCCGCAGGTAAATATTCAAAGATACTTCTGAATGCTTTTACTGACAAAAAAGGCGAATATATTATTGAGAAAAAGCTGGAAAAAGAATATACAACCATAATGAAAGCTCTTGAATCTCTGCTTTGTCCTGAAATGCTTATTGATTCTCCGGGTATTGCCAAAAATCTGATTAACTGCCTATCTGCAATAAAAGTCCTTTTCCCGTTTAATGTTTCCGATGAAATACTGAAGACAACGGAATTATTCTCCGACAAGAATATTCACGTCGTAAATATACTAAAGCAATCGAGAACTGATAACCCACATGAGTTGTGGGAAAAATATCCTGAACTGTCAGACGCACAATTTGTTATCCGCACCGTTGAAATTGAAAGTGAAATGAAGGATTGTCTTCTGTTCTTTGAAAACATCACTCACGATATTTCCAAGGCTTACTCTGAAATGAAAGAATTTGCCGACACATATTCTGAAATGCAAAAGCATTATGAAAACGATTTGCTTCCCGTTGCGGTTGATTTGCTGAACAACTGGAATATCTCTGAACTGAAAACAAGGTATATAACCGTACTTTCAAAAAAGGGTAAGAAAACGCTCGGCAGAGAAATGATATTTACAAGCTACCGTGATTTCATCATAACTGATTTATTTGAGGGTATTCATTACGGACACTACACAAGGCAGTGTATTATCTGCGAGAAATACTTCCTAATGGAAAAAGCATTTAATCAAAAGGTATGCGGCGGCAAAACCACTATAAAAAAGACTTACAGCAACGATACATATTCCTGTGCAGAATATGCTCAGAAAACAAAACGGAATGATAAGGCGGACAGTAATCCGACTAAAAAGATTTATGAGAGCAGATTATCTCAGCTACGCAGAAGCAGAGACCGAGGTCTGATTTCAGATGAATTCTATGAAGCAGCCAAAGCAGTCGCAAAGGAACACCTGAAAAGAACGGATTATGATAAGGCGTATGCACAGGGTGGTTACAAAACTGATATGACACAGGAGGAAATATATAAGGAAGCTGAAAGGAAACTGAGAAATGTATGAAAATGAACATGACACCTTTACGGTAACTGACTACGGCAGAGACTTTACAATGTTTCACTGTATTACAGCTCCTTCAAAACCCGATTATCAGAATTGGGTAAGAAAATTCAAGGAATCGGGTAAAAAAGAAACAAAATATTTTGATTGGATTTTAAGCTGTAATGAAGAACAGATAAACAGCACAGCACTTATTTCTGCCCGTAAGTATAACATGCCGTCACATTTTGCAGATATTAAGCTGATCATTGCTCAGGGCATTTTGGAGGCGATAGACCATTATGATTTTTCTGCCGGTAAATCATTTATGCAGTTTAAGGACTATTATGTCCGCAAAGAGATTCTGCGGTATGTTCGTACAATGCAGACGAGCTTCAGTATTACATCGGAAAGATACTATGACGATTTACGCAAGGCAATGGCAATATACAACGACATGGGACAGAAAAATGATGATGCATCATTACTGAAAATAGCAAATCAGGTATATCCGAAGAAAAGCGGTGATAAAGCATTAACAGCAATCAGAGCGTTGATTGAAGACGGTCTCTGCAATATGAGACAGATTCCGTATGAACGGGTAAAATCGGAATACGATGATGAAGAAACCGATTTTGCTCAGGAAATATATTCTGATGAAAGTTTTGAAGGCTACAACGCCATGTATCATAAAATGCGTTATCAGTCTATATGGGCAGCGTATAACGATTTATCGGAAAGGGAACGCAGGATGATTGCGCTGAATCTTGGTTTCTGTCAGAAATGCCATGGAACGGGAATGAGAGTTACAGATGAAGACGGAGGTAACGAGGAGGTTATACCTATAAAGTCTGTACCGTATACCGTTATTTCAGATATGCTTGAATGCTTTGACCCGAATATGATAAAAAGAGATTTGCGGGATGCATATAGGAAAATGTTTGAGTTTATGAAGAAAACCGATTATTTTAAAAACTTCCCTGATGACAAGCTTGAGCAACTAAAAAAGGAAACCGAAGAATTGCAGAAAGAAATTAATTTACCGCCCGAAAAGATGAGACCGTTTTATGCGCATTTGTGGGAAGATAGATTATGAAATAATATATATAACAAAGTTGATTCCGTTTTTTTCTTACGATATCGTAAGACTGAAACCGTTGAAGCTCCTTTTTCATTATGATATAATTAAGCCGAAGGCGGTGATAGAATGAGCGCGCATATTTTACTTGTTGAAGATGATACTTTTCTGCGCGAGGGACTCGTTGAGCTTCTCACAAATGAAAGCTACAAAATAACTGCGGCGGAAAACGCAAATAAAGCAAAAACATATCTGAATATGACAGACTTTGACCTTGTTATTCTTGACGTTCGTCTGCCCGACGGCAGCGGTCTTGACATCTGCCGTGAAATCAGAGCTGACGGGAAAACCATGCCTGTTCTTTTCCTCACAGCCTGCGACGACGAAAACGAGATTGTTACGGGACTTGATTCAGGTGCCGACGATTACGTTACAAAGCCGTTCGGCATAAAAGTTCTGCTTTCGAGAATCCGTGCTCTGCTTCGGCGCAATCCGTCAAGTATATATGAAGCTGACGGTCTCTATGTTGATATGAACAAAATGATAGTTAAGAAAAACGGAGAAACAGTTTTTCTCACTCCAACCGAATTTCAGATTTTGTCAACGCTTATAAGAAACGCGGGGATTGTAGTAACACGCGGCAGTCTTCTTTCTTCAATATGGGACTGCGACGGCAATTTTATTGATGACAACACGCTTTCCGTTCACATCAGCCGCCTGCGTGAAAAAATCAGCACCTCAAAGCTTTCAACAATCCGCGGAGTCGGTTACAGATGGGAGGATAAACAATGACCACGCTTGAAATAATCCTCCTTATTTTATCGGCGCTGCTGTTGGCTTTATGTATTGTGCCGATTATAAAATACAATAAAACTCACAAATCTGTTGAAACGCTTTCAGATGAAATTGAGGAATATCTGAAATCGGGCAAAAAGATACATTTTGACACTGCTGACAATTCTTTTTCACGGCTTCACAATGATATTTCCGACCTGTGCGACACACTTGATTTACAGCGGCAGAATAATCAGAAAGACAGCATAAAAAACGCGCAGTTCGTAGCAGATGTTTCTCATCAGCTTAAAACTCCGCTTGCGGGAATCCGTCTTTACTGCGAAATGAATGAAGCACATAATCCTACGGAAAACGGTGAAAAGCAACTTAAGCTTCTTGATAAAACCGAACAGCTTGTTTATAATCTGCTCCGTCTGCAGAAGCTGAAAGCCGACGCCTACGAAATGAATTTCACCGATAATAAAATTGAAAACATTATTGAGGATACCACTGAACAGTTCAAGGCTCTTTATCCCGAAAAGCAAATTGATATAATCGGCTGTGCCGCTCTGCGCTGTGACAGCGAATGGCTTTCTGAAGCATTCGGCAACATAATCAAAAACGCCTGCGAACATACAGAAAACGACGGCAGAATCAGAATAAAAATCGAGCCGTCTGAAAGCTCGGTCAGCGTTTCTTTTGAAGATAACGGCGGCGGTGCGAATGTGAAGGATTTGCCGAATCTTTTCAACCGTTTTTACAGAAGTGAAAACGCTGATCCGAACAGCACGGGTCTCGGTCTTGCCATAACAAAAGAAATTGTCGAAAAGCATCACGGAATTGTTTCGGTGGAAAATACCGCGGACGGACTGAAAATTACAATGTGTTTCCCCGTAATAGACGGCATAAGAAAGTCAGAATAAAAAGTTCTGATTTTTTTCTTGCGAAATCTTAAGATAAAAGTAAGAGAAACGTAAGATTGACTTAATATAATGAGGTCAATAAAACCAAAGGAGTGAACAGAATGAAAATTCTTGAATGCAGAAATCTCACAAAGG
>JAKSQO010000029.1 GCA_024404095.1 Clostridia bacterium
GCAACAATCAACGCACAGGACGCAGATTATCTCCGTGAGGCAGCAACAGGCTTCGTAGTTATCGACCAGGTAACAGGCAAGGTTGCTGAGTAATCAGTAGATTATCTATCCAATAACAAAGGCGACAGAGGAAACTCTGCCGCCTTATTTTATATTGAAACAATAAAGAAAGGGTGTTTTGAGCACCCTTTCAGATTTTTATATTTTCTTTTTTCACAAGGTATTTCTTGACCTCAATTCCTGCCGAAAAACCGCCAAGTCCGGTTTTTGCTTTAACACGATGGCACGGAATAACAATAAGAATAGGATTCCTGCCGACCGCATTTCCAACTGCGCGGCAGGCTTTTTTATTGCCCGCAAGCTCCGCAGCTTCGCTGTATGTCAGCGACTCTCCGTACGGAATATTCAGAAGCACGTTCCAAACCTTTTTCTGAAATTCCGAGCCGTTTGGCTTCAACGGCAAATTAAACTCTGTTCTTTCTTCGTTAAAGTACTCTCTGAGTTGACGAACAGCTTCCGCGGTAATTGTATCACCGACAGACTCTCCACCGTCAGAAATCGAAATTTCAGTAATTGATTCGGTATCTGAACAGATTTTAAGAACTCCGACAGGTGAGCGAAAATACTCGCAAGCCACTTTTATGCCTGAACCTTATGGAAAATCTTCTTGCCTTTTTTTACAATTATAGCGTTTGCTGCGAGCTGGTCAGGTGTAAATGAAAGACCGATATCAGAAACCTTCTGATCGTCAACAGATACGCCGCCCTGCTGAACAAGACGTCTGCCCTCACCGCGTGACTTTGTGATACCGAGCTTAAGAAGAATCTCAAGAATATCAATTTTTCCGTCTGTGAAATCGTCAGCTGTAAGAACGGTTGTGGGCATATTTGCGCTGTTTGCTCCGCCTCCGAAGAGAGCCTTGGATGCTTCACGTGCCTTCTGAGCTTCTTCGTGACCGTGAACAAGCTTTGTAAGCTCATATGCAAGAATGTCCTTGGCTTCATTGAGCTTACTGCCTTCCCAGTCGCTCATAGCTTCAATTTCCTCAATCGGGAGGAATGTAAGCATACGGATGCACTTAAGAACATCGTCATCACCGACATTACGCCAGTACTGATAGAACTCGTAGGGTGATGTCTTATTCGGGTCAAGCCATACAGCGTTGCCGGCTGTCTTACCCATCTTACGACCCTGTGAGTCGGTAAGAAGTGTGATTGTCATAGCGTGAGCGTCCTTGCCGAGCTTCTTTCTGATAAGCTCAGTACCGCCGAGCATATTTGACCACTGATCGTCACCGCCGAACTGCATATTACAGCCGTATTCCTTGTAAAGGTGATAGAAGTCATAGCTCTGCATAATCATGTAGTTGAACTCAAGGAAGCTGAGACCCTTTTCCATTCTCTGCTTGTAGCACTCGGCACGAAGCATATTGTTAACTGAGAAGCATGCGCCGACCTCACGGAGAAGGTCAACGTAGTTGAGCTTAAGAAGCCAGTCAGCATTATTAACCATCTGTGCCTTGCCTTCACCGAATTCAATGAAGCGTTCCATCTGCTTTTTGAAGCATTCTGCGTTGTGGTTGATGTCCTCTTTTGTGAGCATTTTTCTCATATCACTGCGGCCTGAGGGATCGCCGATCATTGTTGTACCGCCGCCGATGAGCGCAACAGGCTGGTTACCTGCCATCTGAAGTCTCTTCATAAGTGTGAGAGCCATGAAATGACCTGCGGTAAGGCTGTCAGCCGTGCAGTCAAAGCCAATATAGAACTTTGCCTTTCCGCTGTTTACCATTGTTCTGATTTCTTCTTCGTTGGTTACCTGAGCAATAAGTCCGCGGGCAACCAGTTCTTCGTAAATCTGCATTTTACATATTCCTTTCAATATTTATTAAGGCAGAAAAAAGTCCTCTGCCAAAAGACAGAGGACGAATAAATCGTGTTACCACCTCTATTTATCAGTTCCTCACGAAACTGACCTCAGCGGGTGCAATGCACCCTAACGCTTTAACGGGCGAACCCGATGCCGCCTAATAGGCTTCAGCGACACAACTCAGGGATGTATTTCAGAAATCCGCTCATGCTTTCTTACACCGACCGAAAGCTCTCTTTGCTTTACGAAAAACCTACTTTTTCCCGTCACAGTCATTGCGAAAATTATATATTTATTTTGTTTTTTTGTCAAGTCAAACAGCGCAACAAGTCTAATTTATTCGCACTTACTTGACTATAAACGAAAAAAAGAGTAAAATAACTCGAATAAAGTAATACGGAGCCGATATTTATGCGAATGAGAAGAAAAAAGAATCTTGAGGAAAGACTTGAAGCCTGCGGAAATTATTTATTTACGATAAAATCCGATGACAAGAATTTCAGAACTGCTCTTGATGATAAAAAATATTTCAACTATGAGGAGCTTTTCGGCAACAATAATCCAATACATATGGAAATCGGATGCGGCAAAGGTCAATTTGTCTGTGAGATTGCGAAAAGAAACCCTGATATAAATTATATTGCCGTTGAAAAAAGTGCGAACGTAATTGTGCAGGCGGTTGAAAAGGTGATTGAAGCCGGGCTTACAAATGTCCGCTTTATAAAAGGTGGAGCAGAATATCTTCCTTGCTATATTCCCGACGGTACTATCGAAAGATTGTATCTGAATTTTTCCTGTCCGTATCCGAAAAAACGATACGCTAACCACAGACTGACAAACAAATCATTTCTTGCACTCTATGAAATGATGCTTGCTGACGGTGCGGAAATTCATCAGAAAACTGATAATATGCATTTCTTTGAGTATTCGATAAATGAGCTTTCTGATTACGGATATACAATTAAAAATATTTCGCTCGACCTTCATAACAGTGATTTTGAGGGAAATATCGTGACTGAATATGAAAAGCGTTTTTCTGACCTCGGTCAGCCTATATACAGACTTGAAGCTTATCTTAAGAAAAATTAAAAGTCAGAAAAAATACAGAGGTGATTTCATGAATCAAAATGTTAAAAAAGTATTGGCGTTTGTGGTCTGTCTTACCGTTATTGCAACACTATTTGCGGCTTGTTCAAAGAATAATGTACTTGACGGACCGGGCATGGTGAATAAAACAGGTGATACGACAGAGTGGGTGATTACTCCGAGCATTGACGCTGAGGCAATTGAACCGCTTGTCAGAGCTGATTTTAACGAATCAACTAATCACTATGATATCAGCTTCGCTGACTGCTTCAGAATTAAGCAGAACGGTAAGTACGGCATTATTGATTTAAACGGCAAGATTGTTGTAAAGCCTCAGTTTGATGAGCTGTTTGCAATCAGAGGCAGTATGGATTTTCTTGGAGTAAAGATAAGCTCCAAAGGCGAACGTTCTCAGAAATACATTCATTACGGCACATTTAAAACTGAAAATGCGTATAAAAAGTATAATTCGGAGAAATATGAATATTATTGGAATACAAGGCTGACAAACCTTGTGCCTGTAAAAATTAAGGGTAATAAAATCGAAGAGGTTGAAATGAAGCCTATGGTGCCTGAGGTTGTAACAGGTGCTGTTAAAAATGACGGCAAGTTTGTTCCTGACGGCAAGTATGGCTTGTATGCTAATTCGCAGAATGTTATGGGAATGGTATACAGCGGTGCTGGTCAGTTCAGTGACGGTAAGGTTGCGTTTAAATCGGGTGACAAATGGGGCTATATCGACTCCAACGGAAGAACTGCTATTCCGTTCCGCTATGATGCGGTTCCCGGTTACAGCGCTTTCGGTGGAGAGGATACACCGTATGAGAGCTACAGCGGCTTTGTCACATTATTTAAAGATGGCAAATACGGCATTCTAAATGATGAGGGCAAAGAGATTGCTCAGTTTGTCTATGACGGTGCAACACCTGTTGTAAACGGTCAGGCGTTTGTAAACACCGACGGTAAATGGGGAGTTATCCTTGTGGGTGAGGTGCCTGTTGTTTCGGAAACAACAACTGCTGATGTAACGGAAGCGACAACTTCTGTAACCGAAAAGACAACAGAAAAAACCAAAACCGAAAGAACAACTGAAAAAACAACGGAAACAACCGATGAGGACGAGGAAGAGAGCACAACAAGAAAGTCCGAATACAGCAAGGGCTCATATCACGTAAACGGCGAAGTTAATGTGCGCAGAACATCGAATACAAACAGCGACAACGTAATCGGAAGTATCGGCGAAGGCGAAAAGATTTACGTTGACAGCGTTGACGGTGTGTGGGGTCATGTTTCATATGACGGATATGACGGCTGGGTATACCTCGGACTCTGTGAGAAAGACTGATTGCTATGATTCAAAGACTGGACAAACTTATTTCATCACAGGGTATGTATACGCGCAAGGAAGCGCAGCAGATGATTAAAAGCGGAGCTGTAAAGGTGGATGGAATCAGCATACGCGACAGGGGAGCACACGTTGACCCCGATACGGCAAAGATTGAGATAAGCGGCAAGCCTTTTTCACTTGAGCAGTTTGTCTACCTTATGCTGAATAAGCCCAAGGGTGTTGTAAGTGCGACAAATGACAGGAATGTTAAAACGGTTGTTGACCTTGCTCCCGACGAGATGAAAGGCCGCAATCTTTTTCCCGCAGGACGGCTTGATATCACAACAACAGGTTTTGTGCTTCTGACGGATGACGGTGATTTCGCGCATCGCATACTTTCACCGAAAAATCATATTGAGAAAACATATGAGGCTCGGCTTGCTGAGAGAGTAACGGAGGCTCAACTGAAGCAGGTGGCAGAGGGCATTGTTCTCGGTGACGGAACAGAGTGCCTGCCTGCAAAGCTCAGAGTGCTTGAGGACGGCGAAAATCCGCTTGTTGAAATCAAAATCTGCGAGGGAAAGTATCATCAGATTAAGCGTATGTTTGCGGCGGCAGGCAACGGAGTTGTTGAGCTTAAGCGTACCCGAATGGGACAGCTTCAACTTGACCCAAACCTTGCCGAGGGCGAGTGCAGAAAGCTTACCGAGGATGAAGTGAAGCTGATTGAAGTCAGAAAGACTTAAATGTTTATTTTTCCTGAAAATAAAATTCTTGACTTTTTTATTTATTTAACTTATAATAACAACATTGCCATATAGGTGCGATTAGCAGGCACCCATTACGAACTTGAAAGGAATGAATTATAATGGCAGACGAGATCTTGTTGACCGCTGAAGCATATCACAAGAAGTTAGAAGAACTTGAGTATCTCAGAACAAAAGGCAGAGATGAAATTGCCGAAAGAATCAAAGAGGCAAGAAGCTTCGGTGACTTATCAGAAAACAGCGAGTATGATGAAGCTCTTAACGATCAGGCAAAGATGGAAGAAAAAATTTCTCAGCTTGAGAGCGTAATCAAAAAGGCAAAGATTCTTGACGAGAACGACATTTCAACCGAGAATATTCACGTTGGTTCAAAGGTAAAAATCCGCGATGTTGATTATGACGAAATTGAGGAATACAAAATCCTCGGAGAGTCACAGGCTAACCCCGATGAAGGTATCATTTCCGACCAGTCAGCTGTCGGTAAGGCTCTTATCGGAAACAAGGTAGGCGACATTGTAAAGGTTAATCTTCCCAACGGAAACGTTATCTCTTTTGAGGTTCTTGAAATTTCCAAATAAAATATTCGGGCGAGGGATCAGGTCCTCCGCCCGATTTATACGTTTTAATAATGAATAAATTCATTGGATAGGAGAGTTAAAATGGCTGAAAACAAGAACGTAAATGCAGTCGAAAAGGAACAGGACACCAATGCTCTTCGTCAGATTCGTGTTGACAAGCTCCAGGAGCTTCAGAAGGCTGGCAAAGACCCGTTCCAGATTACAAAATATGATCAGACGCACCACTCAGCTGATATCAAGGCTGATTTTGAAGCACTTGAAGGCAAGACAGTTTCAATCGCAGGTCGTATGATGTCAAAGCGTATTATGGGTAAGGCATCATTCTGCAATGTCCGTGACCTTAAGGGTGATATTCAGTCCTACGTTGCAAGAGACAGCATAGGTGAGGATGCATATAAAGACTTCAAAAAGATGGATATTGGTGATATTGTCGGTATCAAGGGTGAGGTTTTCAAGACAAAAACAGGCGAAATCTCAATTCACGCATCTGAGGTTACTCTCCTTTCAAAGAGCCTTCAGGTTCTTCCTGAGAAGTATCACGGTCTTACGAATACTGACCTTCGTTACCGTCAGCGTTATACTGACCTTGTAATGAATCCCGATGTCAGAGAGACATTCATAAAGCGTTCAAAGATTATCAGCTCTATCCGCCGTTATCTTGACAACGAGGGCTTTATGGAAGTCGAGACTCCGATGCTTGTTTCAAATGCAGGCGGTGCTGCTGCGCGTCCGTTTGAAACTCATTACAATGCACTTGACGAGGATGTTAAGCTTCGTATTTCTCTTGAGCTTTACCTCAAGCGTCTTATTGTCGGCGGTCTTGAGAGAGTTTATGAAATCGGTCGAGTTTTCCGCAACGAGGGTGTTGATACACGTCACAATCCCGAGTTCACACTTATGGAGCTCTATCAGGCATATACAGACTACCACGGTATGATGGATCTTACCGAAAATCTTTTCCGTTACCTTGCAAACGAGGTTTGCGGCACAACAGAAATCAAGTACGGCGAGAACGTAATTGACCTCGGCAAGCCCTTTGAAAGACTGACAATGACTGACGCTGTTAAGAAGTATGCAGGCGTTGATTTTGACGCAATCAAGGATACTGCCGAAGCAAAGAAGGTTGCTGACGAGCATAACGTAGAATATGAGGAGCGCCATCAGAAGGGCGATATTCTTAATCTCTTCTTTGAGGAGTTCTGCGAGGAGAAGCTTATTCAGCCGACATTTATTATGGATCATCCTGTTGATGTTTCACCTCTTACCAAGAGAAAGCCTGACAGACCTGAGCAGGTTGAGCGTTTTGAGCTTTTTATCAACACATGGGAGATGTGCAACGCTTACTCAGAGCTTAATGACCCCATTGACCAGCGTGAGCGTTTCAAGGCACAGGATGCCGCCGCTGACGCAGGTGATGAAGAAGCTAACCACACAGATGAGGACTTCCTCAATGCTCTTGAAATCGGTATGCCCCCGACAGGCGGTATCGGTTACGGTATTGACCGTCTTGTTATGCTTCTTACCGATAGTCCGGCAATCCGTGACGTTCTTCTTTTCCCGACAATGAAGAGCCTTGACGGCGGTTCAAAGAGCGAGAAGAAGGCAGAAGCAGAGCCTGTTGTTGAGGAAAAAATTGATTTCTCAAAGGTTGAGATTGAGCCTTTGTTTAAGGATTACGTCGATTTTGACACATTCTCAAAATCAGACTTCCGTGCGGTAAAGGTTCTTGCTTGCGAAGCTGTCAAAAAGTCAAAGAAGCTCCTTAACTTCACACTTGATGACGGTACAGGCGAAAACAGAACAATCCTCAGCGGAATTCACGAATTCTATGAGCCCGAGGAGCTTGTTGGCAAGACACTTCTTGCTATCACAAATCTTCCTCCGCGTCCGATGATGGGCATTGACTCCTGCGGTATGCTTATCTCCGCAGTTCATAACGAAGAGGGCGAAGAAAAGCTTCATCTTCTTATGCTCGATAACCACATTCCTGCCGGCGCAAAGATGTACTGATAAACTAAAATAAGAAAGTCTGAGAGGATGATTCCTTTCAGACTTTTTTGCTATATTTCGATGGTGTGAAGCTTTATTTTATGATTATTTATCTCTTTTAAAACACATTGCGGGATGCTGTGAGTATTATCGGTTACAATCTCATCTATGTGTTTAAGCGTAGAAAAACGGTAAACCGATTTCTGGCTGAATTTGTTGCTTTCAACCACAAGAATAACTCTGTCAGCGGCTTTCATCATGCCTGCGATTATTTCGCCCTCCTCATCGGACGAACACATAATACCGTTTTCATCAATGCCGACGGCGCTGATTATGGCGGTGTCCGCTCTGTAACGTGCAATCTGATTCTGTGTTTCCGAGCCGAAGCAGAAACGTTCATCTGCATTTAAATGTCCGCCGGTCAGAATTACGGTGGCAGGGGATGAACCGAAAATCTCCGCTATTGAAACAGAATTTGTTATAACCGTCCTTGCGTTAATTTGCGAACAGGAGGAGGCGACTGCTTCAATGGTTGTGCCGACTGAAAAAAATAAAACGCCGCTGTTTCTGATAAGGTTTGCCGTATAAGCGCCGAGTGCATTCTTGATATGCATATTGGTGCTTTTCCTTTTTAAATAATGACCTTCATGCTCGTTTATTCTGATCGGAACAGCTCCGCCGTGAACCTTGCTGAGTATGTTCTGACTGCAAAGAGCATTGATATCCCGCCTTACTGTTTCAAAAGAAACACCGAGTTCAGAGGCAACCTTGCTGATGATGACTTCGCCGTCTCTGAAGGCTATTTTTTTAATCATTTCCTGCCTTGCATCCGAAAGCATTTCATCGACCTCCCTTTTGCTTTTTTATTATACATCATTATGCGAAAATAATCAACTTTTTGTGTGGAGATTTGTTGTATTTTTGTGATATTATGTTGACATTTGGGGCGTTTGGTAATATAATTATGCTATCAAATTATGGAGGTAATTTCAATGAAAACCGATGTATTGGTTATCGGCGCAGGCGCGGTCGGTACAGCTATCACACGAGAGCTTACAAAGTACCAACTTAACGTAATCTGTGTTGATAAAAGAGAAGATGTAGGCGGCGACTGCTCAAAGAGCAACTCCGCAATTATTCATACAGGCTATGACGCAAAGCCGGGTACGCTTGAATCCGAGCTTGTTGTTGCGGCTAACCCCAGATATGACCAGCTTTGTGCTGACCTTGATATCCCGTTCAAGAGAATCGGCGCAATCCTTCCTGCTATCACTGACGAGCAGTTTGAACAGCTTCCCGCAATTAAGGAAAAGGCTGTTAAGAACCGTGTTTATGATGTTGAGTATCTCTCAAAGGAGCAGATTCTTGCAATGGAGCCCAACCTCAATCCCGAGGTAAAGGGCGGTCTTTACATTCCCCGTGAGAGCATCATTGACCCGTTCCTTTTTGTAGTTGCAATGGCTGAAAACGCAGTTGCAAACGGCGCAAAGTTCATGCTTAACACAGAGGTTACAGGCATCCGTATGGATGGCGACAAGGTTGTAGGAGCTGAAACAACAAACGGTTATATCGAGGCTGATTATATCATCAATGCCGCAGGTCTTTTCTGCGACGATATCGCCGCTATGGTTGGCAAGAACGATTATTATGTTAACCCGAGAAAGGGTCAGTTCTACATTCTTGACAAGAATACCGAGTGTAAGGTTAATCACATTGTCCTTCCGATTCCCACAAAGGTTACAAAGGGCAAGCTTATGTGTCCGACAATTCACGGCAATATGCTTGTCGGTCCCACAGCTGAGGATCTTACAGATAAGTATGATAAGTCAACAAATGCAGAGGGACTTGACAGTATCCGTGTTGACGTTCAGAAGCTTATTCCCGGTGTAAAGCTCAGCGACACAATCACTCAGTATTCAGGTCTTCGCCCGAACAGAAATCCCGAGGGACTCAACATTGATACATATGATGATGTAAAGCATTACGTAAACCTTTCAGGTGTACGCTCAACCGGTCTTACGAACTCAGTTTCCTGCGGTACTTATGTTGCAAGCATCCTCAAGAAAATGGGTCTTGATATGAAGTGGAACGAAAACTTCATTTCCAAGCGTAAGGGTATTGTACGTATCAAGGATCTTCCGAAGGAAGAACAGCACAAGATGATTGAAAAGAATCCTCTTTACGGTAATATAGTTTGCCGTTGCGAAACTGTCACAGAGGGCGAAATCGTTGACGCTATTCACTCTCCGATTCCTGCAACAACAGTTGACGCTGTTAAGCGCAGACTTCGTGCAGGTATGGGCAGATGTCAGGGCGGCTTCTGCGGTCCCAAGGTTATCGAAATTATTGCCCGCGAGCTCGGTGTTGAGCCGAAGGATGTTCGCAAGGGACACAGCGAATCTTATATGGTTTGCGGAAAGGTTAAATAAGGTGTGACGCTTATGTATGAAATCAAGTGTGATGTATGTGTTGTAGGCGGAGGCCCTGCAGGACTTTCCGCAGCAGTTGCAGCAAAAAAAGCAGGTGCAGAGGACGTTCTTATCGTTGAGCGTGACGAGTCTCTCGGCGGTATTCTTCAGCAATGTATTCATCCGGGCTTCGGTCTTAAGCTTTTCAACGAGGAGCTTACAGGCCCCGAGTATTACGGAAGATTCATTGACGAGGCAGAAAAAGTCGGCGTAAAGACAATGCTCGGCAGTATGGTTCTTGACGTAACAGAGAATGTTGTTACCTGCATCAATTCAGAATACGGTGTATGTGAGATTGAGGCTAAGTCAATTGTTCTTGCAATGGGCTGCCGTGAGAGAACAAGAGCTAATATTGTTATTCCCGGCACACGTCCCGCAGGTGTTTATACCGCAGGTACTGCACAGCGTCTTATGAACCGTCAGAACGAGATGGTCGGCAAGAAGGTTGTTATCCTCGGCTCAGGCGATATCGGTATGATTATGGCTCGCCGTCTTACACTCGAAGGCGCAAAGGTTGAGGCTGTTGTTGAAATTATGGACTTCCTCGCAGGTCTTACACGTAACCGTGTTCAGTGTCTTGACGATTTCGGTATTCCGCTTCTTCTTTCTCATACAGTTGTCGATATCAAGGGCAACAACCGTGTTGAGAGCGTAGTAATTGCTGAGGTTGACGAAAATAAGAAGCCAATCGAAAGCACAAAGCGTGAAATTGAGTGCGATACGCTTCTTCTTTCAGTAGGTCTTATTCCCGAGAATGAAGTTACAAATAAAGCGGGTATTAAAATCAGCCCCATCACAAAGGGTCCTGAGGTTAACCAGTATATGCAGACAAGTATGCCGTCAGTATTCGCTTGCGGTAATGTTGTTCATGTTAATGACCTTGTTGATAACGTATCGGCAGAGAGCGCAACAGCAGGTAAGAGTGCTGCTCTTTATGCCGCAGGCAAGCTCGGCAAGGCTGACGCAATCGCTGTAAAGACAGGCGAGAATGTACGTTATGTATGTCCTCAGAATGTAGTTGCAGGTGACGAGAGTGTTGACCTTTATTTCCGAGTTATGAAGCCTGAGAAGAATGTTCAGATTACCGTATGCGACGGCGAAAAGGTTCTTTTCAAGCGCAAGGCAATCAAGGTTAATCCGGGCGAAATGGAAAAGGCAACAGTTAATCTCAACGGTATTTCAGAGCTTGTTGTTTCTGTCAAGGAGGTATAATGATGAAAAAGGAAATTATCTGTACCGTATGTCCCGTGGGCTGTGTTATCACAGTTGAGGGCGAAAACGGAAGCATTGACAGCATAGAGGGATACACCTGCCCGAGAGGCAAGAACTATGCTGAAAACGAGTTTGTTTCTCCTGTTCGTATCCTCACATCAACAGCTAAGCTCACAGGCGCGAAGTCACCGCTTGTTGCTGTAAGAAGCAAGACTCCTGTTCCGAAGGATAAGCTTTTTGACTGCATGGCGGAAATCAGAAAGCTTACTGTTTCCGCACCTCTTAAGAGAGGTGATGTTCTCATTGAGAACGTATGCGGCACAGGTGTAGATATAGTATCATCTGCTGATGTAAAATAATAAGGACTGTCGCATTCAGCGCAGAACGAAAAACAAAATATAACAATAAGGATTTAAGGTTATTCCGATATAAGGATATCCTTAAATCCTTTGATTTTTATGTAAATAGAATTTCGTTAATTGTTTTTCTAAGTGTTTTTTACCCCCTCGCAGTATCGCATACAGCTTCGGGGCTAATAAAACACTTTCTGCATCTGAATTCGCCAGCCTTTTTGCGTTCATGGATAACGGAGCTTTTTCTTTTATAGTATTGACCAAAAGATGGTATTGTGATATAATGCTAATCGTTTTAATATGCGTTTTTGCGCTTATCATCTTTTTGTAATCGAAGTGATTTGATGATATCAGTTGTTCTCGCAGCTTATAAGGGTGAAAAATACATCGCCGAGCAGGTAAAGTCGATACTTCCTCAGCTCGGAGAAAATGACGAGCTTGTTATTTCCGATGACTTTCCTCAGGGCAAAACCTATGAAGCTGTTGAAGATATAATAAACAGCGATTCCCGTGTCCGTTATATCCAAGGAAAAGGGCAGGGGCTTATTAAGAATTTTGAAAATGCAATAAGCAACGCAAAGGGAGATTATATATTTCTTTCCGACCAGGACGATATCTGGCTTGACGGCAAGGTTAAGGCTGTTATGGCTGAATTTGATAAAGGTGCTCTGGTGGTAATGCACAATGCCGATATTGTTGACGGCGAGCTGAAAAAAACAGGCGAAACCGCATTCGGTGTGAACAAAGCAGGAACGGGAATAATAAGAAATATTATCAAAAACTCCTATCAGGGAAGCTGCATGGCTTTCAGCGCTGAGCTTAACAAGTACATTCTTCCTTTCCCCGAAAATCTCCCCATGCATGACCAATGGATAGGTCTTATGGGCGAGAAACACGGTAAAGTAAGTCTGATTGAGGATTCATATCTTCTTTACAGACGTCACGGCGAAAATGCTTCGGGAAACGGAAGCACACTTATGCAGAAGATAAAATGGCGTCTTGCGATTGCAGGAAGCCTGTTGAAATAAAAAGGCAGGTTTACTATGGAACATAAGGTTACAGGCAGTATTGTTACCTACAACAATATGAAAACAATAGATAAAACTCTTGCTACTCTGTTTGAGTTTACAAAGGATATTGATTTCAAGCTGTATGTTGTCGATAACGGTTCCGCTGACGGAACGCCTGAATATATAGAAAAAAATTATCCTCAGGTAGAGGTTATTAAAACAAATAAAAATATCGGATTTGGCGCAGGCCATAATGTAGCGATTGAAAAAATTGATTCTGAATATCACGCAGTTATCAATCCCGATATTGTGATGATTGAAAATGCAATAAAAGAAATGGCAGATTATATGGATAAAAACGGCGATATCGGTCTGCTTTCACCTGAAATTCGCTTCCCTGACGGCAGAATTCAGATACTCGGCAAGCGCAATCCGCATTTCAAGTATCTTGTTGCGAGCCGTATGAGGGGTGATGAGCCGGGCAAGCTTCTTAAAGAGTATGCTATGCTTGACACCGACCTTTCAAAACCCCTTGAAATTGAGAACGCAACGGGCTGCTTTATGATGTTCCGCACATCTGTGCTCAAGGAAATCGGAGGATTTGACGAGAGATACTTCATGTATTTTGAGGATGCCGATATTACACGTAAGGTCAGTAAGGTTGCACGTGTTGTGTTTTATCCGGATGCAAAGGTCAGCCATGTCTGGGCGCGTGACAGCAAGCGCGATACCAAGCTTATGATAATACACATTCAGTCAATGCTGAAATACTATGCCAAATGGAAAATGATATGAGGTGGTACAATGAGTGATACTGCAAAAAAAATTCCTTTGAAGAATTATATTAAAAATGCTTATAAATACCGTTATCTTATGCAGGAAATTGTCCGCAAGAATGTTAAACTTCAGTACAGAGACTCTGTTCTCGGTATGTTCTGGACATTCCTTCAGCCGTTGCTTACAACAATAGTTCTTGTATTTATCTTCGGAACTGTTTTCGGTAAGTCAAATGACGGCGTTGTGTGCTATCCTGTTTATCTTTTAATCGGCCGACTTCTTTATGAGTTCTTTACTCAGTCAACAAAGCGTGCCATGCGTTCAATAAGAAACAGCGCTTCTGTTCTGAAAAAGGTTTATGTTCCGAAATATATATATCCTGTCTCAAACGTTCTTTCAAACTTTGTTACGTTTGCAATTTCACTTCTCGTTCTTGTTGTTGTAATGGGATATTTCCTTATAAAGAATCAGATGATGGATGTTCCGAAGTATCCGGATCTTCATCTGAGCCTTACGGCATTTACCTGTTTTATTCCGGTTATCATTCTCTGCGTTCTTTCGCTCGGTGTTGGACTTATCCTGTCGGTGCTTAATGTTTTCTTCAAGGATATCGAGTATATTTATGATGTTATCTGCACAATGCTTTTCTATGCAACACCGATTATGTATAGGCTCAAGTCACTCGGTATTGAAGAGGGTGCGATTGTAGGCAGGATTCTGAAGCTTAATCCGCTATACAGTATAATTGAAATGTTCCGATGCAGCGTGCTGTATTGCAGACCGTTTGATATGAATCATCTGATTTACGCGTCTGTCTTTTCAGTTGTAACTCTGCTTTTGGGTGTTCTGATTTTCTATAAGAATCAGGATAAGTTTATTCTTCACATTTAAGGGGTGAGTTTATGGCTAAACCGGCAATAGAGGTAAAGGACGTCAGCATCCTTTTTAATCTCAACAGTGAAAAGGTTGACAATATAAAAGAATATTTCATAAAGCTCATTACTCACAGACTTAATTATAATGAGTTCTGGGCACTTGAGGATATTTCGTTTACTGTTAATAAGGGCGAAAGACTCGGCATACTCGGCTTTAACGGTGCAGGTAAAAGTACATTGCTTAAGACGGTTGCGGGTGTTCTTAAACCCACAAAGGGCTCCGTAAAGGTTCACGGTGTTATTGCTCCGCTGCTTGAATTGGGCGCCGGCTTTGATATGAACTATTCGGGTAAGGAAAACATTTTCCTGTACGGTGCAACAATGGGCTATTCACGTAAGTTCATTGAAAGCAAGTACGATGAGATTGTTGAGTTTTCCGAGCTTGAAAAATTTATAGATGTTCCGCTGAAAAACTATTCATCAGGTATGAAAGCGAGACTCGGCTTTGCAATAGCAACCGCAGTTGACCCTGAGGTGCTTATTCTCGACGAGGTTCTTTCCGTCGGTGACGCAAAGTTCCGAATCAAGAGTGAAAATAAAGTTAAAAGTATGTTCGACAAGGGTGTTACCGTTCTCTTTGTTTCGCACAATACACCGCAGGTTCGCCGTCTTTGCGATAAGGCGATTATTCTTAAGCAGGGGAAGATTATTGCGCAGGGCGAGGTAAATGAGGTCTGCGATATTTACGATGAGATGGTAAACGGAAAATAAAATGAATACATTATCAATATCTCTCTCAAGGGGATAGAAATGGGTGTATCCGAAATGAAAAGATTTTTTTACAGCCTTTATGCGGTGATGTTCAGCATATTCCGCATACTGCCGTTAAAAAGGAATAAGATTACTTTCCTTTCACCGCATAATGAGAATTTTAATGACAGTCTCGGTGCGGTAATGGATGAAGTGATTATGCGTGATGAGTTTATCATTGTGAAGATGTCGAGTAAGCTCGGAATTGATAAAAGCTCAGTGAAAGCTCTTATTTCAAGTGTTGCTGAGGCAATCAGATTTTTCACAGTTGATGCGTATCATCTTGCAACTTCAAAGTATATCTTTCTCAACGACAACTTTATGCCTATGGCTAAGCTGAATTTCAGAGCCGAGGTTGTTATCACTCAGCTCTGGCATGCCGAGGGTGTGTTCAAAAAGTTCGGTCTGCACATCGAACAGCCGCAGGAAATCCGTGCGCTTGAACGTGCGTGCAGCAGTAAGCTGAGCTATGTTGTCTGCTCGAGTGAAGAGGTTGCGGATATTTATGCCGAGGCATTCGACGTTTCACGTGATAAGGTGCTCCCGCTCGGCGCACCGAGAACAGATAAGTTCTATAAAAAAATCAACGAAAAACGTCTGCGTGATGATTTTGACAGACAGTATCCCGAATGTAAGGGTAAAAAGCTCGTGCTTTACGCTCCGACATTCCGTGAAAATACATCAGACGATGCGACGATACTAAACAGCTTTGATATCAACGCGTTCAACGAACGCTTCCCCGACAGCAAGCTGCTTATCAGGCTTCATCCTCAGGTGCATACGGCAGACGCCGAAATCGACGGCGCGGTTAATCTGAGTGAATATGATGACGTTCAGCGGCTTATGAGAATCGCTGATGTGCTGATTACCGATTATTCGTCAATCTGCATGGATTTTGCGCTTCTTGACAAGCCTGTGTATTTCTATGCTTTTGACCTGGAGAAGTACAATGCCGACAGATCCTTCTATTTTGACTATGAGTCTTATGTTCCGGGTCCCGTGGCAAGAGACTTTCAGACACTTCTCAATCTTATGTATACCGATATGTCACAGACATATGAAAAAAGACGTTACAGCTTTGTAGCTAAAAATTTCGGCACGCCTGACGGTAAAGCCTCTGAGCGTGTTGTGGACAGAATAATTTATAATAAGGAGATATAAAAAATGGGTATTCTTGATCTTGATGTTGTAAAAGGCTTTGTTCGCGTATGCGACGACGGCTATTCAGAGGGCTGGCATGAAAGAAACGGCGGTAATCTTTCCTACCGTATGACAAAGGAAGAGGTTGAGGCTTGCAAGGAGTATTTCACATTTGACAGACCCTGGGTAAATATGGGCGTTCAGGCTGATAACCTTAAGAACGAGTATTTTATGGTTACAGGTACAGGCAAGTTTTTCAGAAACACAATTCTTGACCCTGCTGCAAATATCTGCATTGTTGAAATCAATGACGCAGGTGACAGCTACCGTATTGTATGGGGTCTTGTAAACGGCGGCGGTCCGACAAGCGAATTCCCCACACACTTTATGAACCACAGCGTTCGTGTTGCCGCAACAGACGGCAAGTGCCGTGTTATCTATCACGCACATCCCGTTAATATCATCGCTCTTACATTTGTTCTTCCTCTTACATCTGAGGCTTTCTCGAAGGTTCTCTGGCAGAGTATGACAGAGTGTCCGATTATTTTCCCGAACGGTGTCGGCGTTGTTGAATGGATGATTCCCGGCGGAGCAGAGATTGCACACAGAACCTGTGAGCTTCTTAAGTCATATGATGCAGTAGTATGGGCTCATCACGGCCTTTTCGTATCAGGTGATACATTTGATAACGCTTTCGGTCTTATGCACACAATCGAGAAGTCAGCTGAAATCTATTGCAGAATTCTCAGCACAGGACTTCCGATTAAGCAGACAATTTCCGACGAGGGACTTGTTGATGTTGCAGCGGCATACGGTGCAACACTTAATAAGGATCTTCTTAAATAACATATTATTACAGAATGTAATATAACGATACAAACTGTCTGTTTACTAAATAGAAAATACATAATATAATAACCACAATATTTTAAATGCGTTGAAGATGTTAAGCCTTTACGGAAAATTTTCAGAGAGCCGGCGGCAGGTGAAAGTCGGCAGTTGAACGTCTTGGCAGTCTCCCATCTGAGCAGGATTCCCTAAAGACATGGTTGCATAAGGAATCACGGCAAGCACCGTTAACATAGCTTAGGATTTATTTGAATCCGACAGAGTGGCTGACTTTGTCAGCAATGTGGGTGGTACCACGGTAAATTAAGTTTATCGTCCCCGAAGCTTAAAGTTTTAAGCCTCGGGGATTTTGTTATTTAAAAAGCTTTCAGCTGCAAAAGGAAAAGGAGAGTTTTTATGAGAAAGATACGAGTTTCAGACGTAACATTAAGAGAATGTGCATCTTCGGCAGAGCATTCTCTCAGCTTCAGAGAAAAGATTGAAATCGCAAAGCTTATGGATAAGCTCCATTGCGATATTATCGAAATGCCCGAAATCAAAAATCCGTCTACTGATGTTCTGCTTATTAAAACTATCGCTTCACTTATGCAGCATTCGGTTGTCTGCGCTGATGTCGGAAGCACGGTAAGCGGAGTAGAGACAGCATGGAACTGTGTAAAGGGTGCGGCGAAATCTGCGCTGAAGGTGAGCGTTCCTGTTTCAGCTGTTCAGATGGAGTTCAACTTCGGCAAGAAGCCGCCTGTTGTGCTCAAGACAGCTGAGGAGCTTGTCAAGGAGTGCAAGAAGTACACAGACTATGTTGAATTTTCGGCAGTTGACGCGGTAAGAGGGGAGAAGACTTTCCTTACTGATATTATTAAAGCTGCAATCGGTGCAGGTGCAAATAAAATCAATATCTGCGATTCCGAGGGCATTCTGCTTCCGAATGAGATGGCTGATTTTATCGGTGAGCTTTATAATGCAGTTCCCGAGCTTAATGACGTAAGCCTCAGTGTTGAGGTAAGTGACAAGCTCAGTATGGCAACAGCGGCGGCATTCTCGGCAATCAGCGCAGGAGCTGACGAGATCAAGCTGGTTGCTGATGAATTTGATTTCCCGAAGCTTGAAAATGTAATGAATGTTTTCCGTGCGAAGGGCGATTCCGCAGGCATTTCAAGTAAAGTCAGAACAACGGAAATCGGCAGAACAGCCGCTCAGATGAAGCATTTCCTCACAACCTCAAAGAGTGAAACCTCACCCTTTGATAACGGTGTAAATAATATTGAGGGTCTTACACTTGATAAAAACGATACAATCACAACTGTAATTGCGGCGGTGAAAAAGATAGGCTATGACCTCTCAGACGAGGACAACTCAAATGTATATGCCGCTTTTCAGCGTGTTGCCGCAAAGAAGGACTTTGTCGGCACAAAGGAGCTTGAAGCAATCATTGCTTCGTCGGCTTTGCAGGTTCCCTCAACCTATACAATTGAGAGCTATGTAATCAACAGCGGTAATATTATAACCGCAACAGCAAATATCAAACTGATAAAGGACGGCAAGGCTCTTACGGGTGTAAGCGTCGGTGACGGTCCTGTCGATGCCGCATTCCTTGCTATTGAGCAGATTGTCGGTCATCACTATGAGCTTGACGATTTCCAGATTCGTGCCGTTACAGAGGGTCGTGAGGCTATGGGTTCATCACTTGTCAAGCTTCGTTCAGCAAGCGGTAAGCTCTACTCGGGAACAGGTATTTCAACTGACGTTATCGGCGCAAGTATAAGAGCTTATGTAAGCGCACTCAATAAGATTGCATACGAGGAGGAATAAGCGTGAAATTAGCTTTTTCGACCGCATACCAGAATAAATCATTTGCCGAATTCCTTAAAACGGCAGATGAGCTTAAATATGAGGGCATTGAAATTCACGATATGATGGCGGAAAATTTCAAAGCAGGTTCATCGCCGTTTAACCCCGATATGGCTTCTATAACCAAGAGAACCCTTATCAACGAAAAGAAAACGGTTGTCTGTATTGACGTTGATGTGAACATTGCCGACAGGACGGCTGAGGAGGAAAACCTCAGAAAAATCGAAACCGCAATCACAGTTGCTCACAATATAAATGTTGATTATATCCGTGCATATGCCGGAAGTGACAGCGAGGATGCATTTGATTATGTAACGAAGTTTCTCGGCGGAGTTCTTGAAACGTGCGAGGAGAAGAATGTTGTTTTCCTTGTTGAAACAAAGGGTATGTTCTCCAGCACAGACCACCTTTGTGATTTGCTTAATTTCTTCGCAAGCGATTATATCGGCGCCGACTGGAATATGTACGAAACATTTTTTAAAAGCGGCGAGGATGCCGAGCATACAATCAAGAATCTCGGTGCATATGTAAAGCTTGTACATATGCTTGATGCCGGGCAGTACGGCAAGCCTGTGCTTATCGGTGATGGCAAGCTCCCTGTTGATGAGATGATATCGGCTCTGCGTTCAATCAATTATGCAGGCTTTATCAGTATTGAGTGGAATCCCGGGTGGCTCGGTGAGATTGATGATATTGAAATCATCCTCACTCATTATGAGAGCTATTGGGAGGCTTTTGAAAAGACGGGCAACAGCAAAAAGTATTATTATAATAAAACGCATACAGGCAAATTCCTTTGGAAAAAAGAGGAGCTTATCGAAAAGACTTTTCCACAGGTGCTTGATTCAATGGTTGAGGAGTTTCCCGACCAGATTGCGTTCAAATATACAACACTTGACTATACAAGAACTTATGCTCAGTTCCGTGAGGATGTTGATACCTTTGCACGTTCGCTTATTGCAATGGGTGTTAAAGCAGGCTCGCACGTTGCCGTATGGGCAACAAATATTCCGCAATGGTACATTGCTTTCTGGGCAACAACCAAAATCGGTGCGGTTCTTGTAACTATGAACACCGCATATAAAATTCACGAGGCTGAGTATCTTCTCAGACAGTCGGATACACACACTCTTATTCTTATCAAAGGTTACCGCGATTCTCACTATGACGAGATTATTGCCGAGCTTTGTCCCGAGCTTGAAAGCACCAAGTCGGGTAAACAGCTTCACGCAAAGCGCCTGCCGTTCCTGAGAAATGTTGTTACGGTCGGATTTGAACAGAAGGGCTGCATGACGTGGGAGCAGGCATGGGAGAAATCGTCTTCTGTTCCCGTTGAGGAAGTGTGGCGAATGGCTTCACTTGTTAAAAAGGATGACGTCTGCAATATGCAGTACACCTCGGGTACAACAGGTTTCCCGAAGGGCGTTATGCTTACACACTATAATGTTGTAAATAACGGCAAGTGTATCGGCGACCGTATGGATTTATCGACAGCCGACAGAATGATGATTCACGTTCCGATGTTCCATTGCTTCGGAATGGTGCTTGCAATGACAGCGACAATGACACACGGCGGCTCGCTTTTCCCGCTTCCGTATTTCTCACCGAAGTCATCACTTTCCTGCATTAACAACGAGAGAATTACTGCTTTCCATGGCGTTCCGACAATGTTTATCGCAATGCTTCAACACGATGATTTTCCGAAGACTGACTTTTCATATATGAGAACAGGTATTATGGCAGGCTCGCCTTGCCCGATTTCCAAGATGCGTGAGGTTGTTGACAAGATGCATATGTCCGAAATCACTATTGTTTACGGACAGACGGAGTCATCACCCGGATGCACAATGAGCAGTACCGATGATCCGCTTGAGGTTCGTGTTGCAACTGTCGGACGTGCGCTGCCGAAGATTGAGTGTAAAATTGTTGACCCCGAAACTGGTCTTGACTGCCCCGACAATGTAACAGGTGAATTTGTTGCGAGAGGCTATAACATTATGAAGGGCTATTACAAAATGCCTAAGGCAACCGCTTCCGCTATTGACAGGGATGGCTGGCTTCATACAGGAGATCTTGCCTGCCGTACACCCGAGGGCAACTTCCGTATCACAGGAAGACTTAAGGATATGATTATCAGGGGCGGTGAAAACATTTATCCCAAGGAGATTGAGGAGTTTATCTATACTCATCCGAAGGTTAAGGATGTTCAGGTTATCGGTGTTCCCGATGAGGGTCTCGGCGAGGAGATTATGGCTTGTGTAATCCTCAAGGAGGGCGAGGAGATGACTGTTGAAGAGATGAAGCAGTATGTTCTCGACCATATGGCAAAGCATAAGGTTCCGAAGTACGTTGATTTTGTAACAGAATTTCCGATGAATGTTGCAGGTAAAATTCTTAAGTATAAAATGCGTGAGGACGCAATCAAAAAGTATGGATTGCAGAAAGCCAATTCTGTTGTAACAGCATAAAATTTCAGGGGACTGTCGCTTCCTGCATCTAAATGCGACAGTTCCTTTCCTTTATGATTACATATTACAAAACGTAATGTCAGATAACTAAATAACACTTGCAAAAAGCGAAAAAAGATATTATAATAAACAAAAATAAAGGCTGTGACGAAGACGGCAGTATTATGGTACTTACAGAGAGTCAGCGGTTGGTGTAAGCTGACAGTATTAAGATACAGTGCCCATCGCTTCTGAGCCGAAGGGATGAAAGCGAAAGCAATTAGTTTCTTCCGCATGACTGCGTTAGTGTATAGGAGTTGACGGACTCCGATGAGTGGCATAAGGCGATAGCCAAGTGCAATTTGAGTGGTACCACGGATTATTATTCGTCTCAAAGTTTTCAGTAAACTTTGGGGCGATTTTGTTTTTTGCCCCGGGTAAAGATTATGCTGCGATAGCTAAACTTAACAGTATCGCTTTTAGGAGGTTAAGAAATGGAAAATGTAAACACTTCATCCAAACTTTACGAGGTGGCAGAGCGAATTCGTGAGATGCGTGAAATCTGCGACTTTTCTGTAGAGACAATGGCTGAGAAAACCGAAGTATCTGTTGAGCAGTACAAAACCTATGAAGCTGGACTTGTTGACCTTCCGTTCACATTTATTCATAAGTGTGCTCTTGCTTTTGATATCGGTATTACAGACCTTCTTGAAGGACATAGTGCGGTGCTTACCTCTTACACCGTTACAAGAAAGGGTAAGGGTCAGACAACAGCGAGCGAAAACGGTATTGAAATTCAGAACCTTGCTCCTAATTTCAGAAAGAAGCTTTCGGATCCTTACTGGGTTAGATATGAGTATTCCGCTGAGCTTGAGAATCAGCCGATTCATACAACAACACACGCAGGTCAGGAATTTGACCTTGTTATCAGCGGTACGCTTAAGGTAAGAGTCGGCAATCATGAGGAAATTCTCCACGAGGGCGACAGTATTTATTATAACAG
Source organism: Clostridia bacterium (assembly GCA_024404095.1). Classification (GTDB taxonomy): domain Bacteria; phylum Bacillota; class Clostridia; order Oscillospirales; family Acutalibacteraceae; genus CAG-488. The sequence continues at coordinate 22,409 of JAKSQO010000029.1, forward strand.
TTCAACTCCTCACGGAATGATTGCTATTGACGGCCGTGACTGCCTTTTCCTCGCTATGATTATGGCGAGTGACGAAACTCCCGAAAAAATCATCCATGAGAGAGCAGTCAAGGGTACAAAGGTATCAGGCAGCCTTGTATGCGAAAAGTTTATTTCGGCAACAGAGGACAGCCAGGGCAACATCGCTTCTATTGATTTCAATAATGAGGATAAGTTTAACTTTGCTTTTGATATCGTTGACAATATCGGCAGAAAATCTCCCGATAAGCGCGCGATGATTCATGTCGGCAGAGATAAGACAGAGCGCATCTTCACATATAAGGATGTAAAAGAGTATTCAAGTCAGGCGGCAAACTACTTTAAGTCACTCGGCATCAAGAAGGGTGACACGGTAATGCTTGTCCTCAAGCGTCACTATCAGTTCTGGTTTGCAATCCTCGGACTTCATAAAATCGGCGCTATCGCAATTCCTGCAACTAACCTTCTTGTTGCACACGATTTTGAGTACAGATTTGAAGCCGCAGACGTATCAACAATTCTTTGCACAGCTGACGGTGATGTAGCACATCAGGTCGAGCTTGCGGACGCAAAGACCAAGACACTTAAAAATAAAATAATTGTCGGTGCTGACCGTGAGGGCTGGCATAATTTTGATAAGGAATACTCGCTCTTCAGCCGCCGTTTTGTAAGAACAGATGATGCACCGTGCGGTGATGATCCGATGCTTATGTTCTTTACTTCAGGTACAACAGGCTACCCGAAAATCGCAACACACAGCTTCAAATATCCGCTCGGTCACTACATTACGGCTAAATACTGGCATTGTGTATCAAAGGACGGACTTCACTTCACAATTTCAGACACCGGCTGGGGCAAGGCTCTCTGGGGTAAGCTCTACGGACAGTGGCTCTGCGAGGGCTCGGTATTTGTTTATGATTTCGACCGCTTCAATGCGTCAGAGATTCTTCCGATGTTTGCAAAATATAACATCACAACATTCTGTGCACCTCCCACAATGTATAGAATGCTGATAAAAGAAAACCTTGATAAGTATGACCTCAGCTCAATCAGACACGCAACAATCGCCGGTGAGGCTCTTAATCCCGAGGTATTCCGCCAGTTCTACAACGCAACAGGTCTTGAGCTTATGGAAGGCTTCGGTCAGACAGAAACAACGCTTTCAATCGCTAACCTTATCGGCATGACACCGAAGCCGGGCTCAATGGGTAAACCCAGTCCGCTTTATGATGTATGCCTTCTCAACCCTGACGGAAATCCCGTTGAGCTTGGTGAAACAGGCGAAATCTGTATCAAGGTCGGTGAGAAAGCTCCCTGCGGACTGTTCCTCGGATATTACAGAAATCAGGAAAAGACCGACGAGGTTCTTCACGACGGTTACTACCATACAGGCGATATTGCATGGATGGACGAAGACGGATACTACTGGTATGTCGGCCGTGTTGATGATGTTATCAAGTCATCAGGCTACCGCATCGGACCGTTTGAAATTGAAAATGTTATCATGGAGCTTCCTTATGTTCTTGAGTGCGGTGTTTCCGCCGCTCCCGACGAGATAAGAGGTCAGGTTGTAAAGGCAAGCATTGTTCTGACAAAGGGAACAGAGCCTACCGAAGAGCTTAAGAAAGAAATCCAGAATTACGTTAAGAAGAATACAGCACCTTACAAGTACCCGAGAATTGTTGAGTTCAGAACTGAGCTTCCGAAGACAATCAGCGGTAAGATAATCAGAAATCAGCTGTAATCAGAGGTGAACAATGGATTATAAACGAGTAACGCTTTTTGCAGGACATTACGGCAGCGGCAAGACAAATATTGCTGTAAACTACGCTTTTAAAATAAAGGCGGACGGGCACGAAACCGTGATTGCCGATATGGATATTGTTAATCCGTATTTCCGAACAAAGGACAGCGAAAAGGAATTGAATGAGGCAGGTATCAGACTTATTTCGTCTGAATACGCAAGCTCTAATGTTGACCTGCCGTCACTTCCGCAGGATTTATACAACGTGATTGACGATAAATCCAATTATGAGGTTCTTGATATCGGCGGTGATGACCGGGGTGCGTATGCGCTCGGCAGATACGCAGAAAGCATTTTAAAAGAGAATGACTATGAAATGTTCATGGTTATAAATAAATTCAGACCTCTCACAAAGGATGTTGAATCCACACTTGAGGTTATGAACGAAATTCAGACGGCGTGCGGAATGAAATTTACCGCCATTGTCAATAACTCAAATCTCGGTGACGAAACCACCGCAGAGGATGTACTCGGTTCGCTCAGCTATGCTGATGATGTATCGAAAGCAACGGGACTGCCCGTAAAAATGACAACCGTCGATATGAAACTGTATAACGAGCTAAAAGATGAGGTTGACGGTATTTTCCCGCTGACCTTACAGCGCAAAATCAGATAGGAGGAAGAAAAATGGCAAAAGTAACATTCAAAACAGACCTTTGCAAGGGCTGCGGACTTTGTGTAGGTGCTTGTCCGAAAGGCATAGTAAAGCTTTCCGACTCAAAGCTGAATGCTAAAGGTCATCATCCTGCAGAAGTAACAGACAGCGAAAAGTGCATTGGTTGCGCATTCTGTGCAACTATGTGTCCGGATTGTGTAATTACAGTAGAGAGGTGAAAATATGGCAGATAAGGTTCTTATGAAAGGCAATGAAGCAATTGCCGAGGCAGCGATTCAGGCAGGCTGTCATCATTATTTCGGTTATCCCATCACTCCCCAGACTGAGGTAGCCGCATATATGTCAAAGAGAATGCCGAAAATCGGCGGAACATTTCTTCAGGCAGAAAGTGAAGTTGCCGCCATCAATATGGTTATCGGTGTTGCATCAACAGGTAAAAGAGTTATGACTTCTTCCTCAAGCCCGGGAGTTTCACTTAAGAGCGAGGGTATCTCGTATCTTGCAGGCTGTGACCTTCCTGCGCTTGTAGTTAATGTTCAGCGCGGCGGCCCCGGTCTCGGCGGTATTCAGCCCTCACAGTCAGACTACTATCAGTCAACAAAGGGCGGCGGACACGGTGACTATCACAACATCGTTCTTGCTCCTGCATCAGTTCAGGAAATGGCAAGCCTTACCGTTAAAGGCTTTGACCTTGCAGATAAGTACCGCATGGTTGCAATGATTCTTGCAGACGGTACTATGGGTCAGATGATGGAGCCTGTTTCACTTGATGTTTCTGATGTTAAGACATACGACAAGCCATGGGCACTTACCGGTACAGAGTGCAAGCGTGAGCATAACATTGTAAACTCACTTTATCTCCAGCCCGAAGAGCTTGAAATCAAGAACTTTGAGCGCTATGAAAAATACAAGGCAATCGAAGAAAATGAGGTTATGTATGAGGAGTACCTTATGGATGACGCTGAGGTATGCGTTGTTGCGTTCGGTATCACCTCACGTGTAGCCAAGAATGCTATTAACGAGGCACGTGCAAAGGGTATCAAGGTCGGTATGATAAGACCTATTACACTCTGGCCGTTTCCGAAGAAGCCTCTTGCAGCAGCTGCTGATAAGTGCAAGGCATTTATCTGCGTTGAAATGAACATGGGTCAGATGATTGACGATGTTGAGCTTGCTATCAGATGCAAGAAGCCCGTTTATCTCTGCAACCGTGTTGGCGGAATGATTCCGTCACCTGAAGAGGTACTTGCAAAGATTGAAGAAGTCGGAGGTGCTGAATAATGGCAGTTGTATTTGAAAAACCGAAATCACTCACCGATGCTGTGCTCCACTACTGTCCCGGATGCACCCACGGTATTATTCACAGACTTGTTGCCGAGGTTATGGATGAGCTCGGTATCGAGGGTCAGACAATCGGAGTAGCATCAGTAGGATGCTCCGTTATGGCATATAACTATTTTACCTGTGACTTTGTTCAGGCAGCTCACGGACGTGCTCCTGCTGTTGCAACAGGTGTTAAGCGCAGCGATCCTTCAAAGATTGTTTTCACATATCAGGGTGACGGCGACCTTGCCGCTATCGGTACAGCTGAAACAGTTCACTCAGCTGCAAGACGCGAAAACATCACAGTTATTTTCGTAAACAACGCAATTTACGGTATGACAGGCGGTCAGATGGCTCCTACAACTCTTCCCGGTCAGGTTACACAGACTTCACCCTATGGCCGAGATGTAAATACAGTTGGTTATCCTGTTAAGGTCTGCGAGCTTCTTTCAAACGTAGACGGTGCAGCTTATCTTGAGAGAGTTGCTGTTAACAACGTAAAGAACATTAAAAACGCAAAGAAAGCAATCAAAAAGGCTTTCCAGAATCAGCTTGAGGGCAAGGGTTTCTCACTTGTTGAGGTTATCTCAACCTGTCCCACAAACTGGGGTATGACACCTGAAAAGGCTCTCCAGTGGGTTGACGAGAAGATGATTCCCTACTATCCTCTCGGTGTATATAAGGACATCTATGCAAAGGAGGAAGACTAATGAGCAAGGCTGTTAACATTCTTTATGCAGGTTTCGGCGGACAGGGCATCCTCTTCGCAGGCAAGTTTCTTGCATACAAGGGACTTATTGAAGAAAAGCAGGTAAGCTGGCTTCCCTCATACGGTCCTGAGATGCGCGGCGGCACAGCAAACTGTTCCGTTATTATCAGCGACGCACCTATCGGTTCTCCTATTGTAAGCAAGCCCGACGTTCTTGTTGCGATGAATCTTCCTTCACTCGAGAAGTATGAAAACGAGGTTGTAAGCGGCGGCAAAATCTTTGTCGATTCAACTCTTATTGACAAGAAGGTTGAGCGTGACGATGTTGAGGTTTATTACATCCCTGCAACACAGATGGCTTATGACAACAACATCAAAACTCTTGCAAACATGATTATCACAGGCAAGGTTCTCAAAGAGGTTGAAGGCTTCTCAATGGACAACACAGAGGCAGCTTTTAAGAAGGTTGTTTCTGCAAGACATCAGGATCTCCTCGGCGTAAACAGCAACGCTGTTCAGATGGGCTATGATTATTGATTCACATTGCCACGTATACCCCGATAAGATAGCCGAAAAGGCTTCGGGAGCAACAGGAAATTTCTACGATATCGGAATGTGCCTTGACGGTAAGGTTTCGACTCTGATTGAAGCGGGAAAGCAGGCGGGGATAGATAAGTACATTATCCAGTCTGTTGCAACCACTCCGAAACAGGTCGGTTCTATAAACCGTTTTATCGCTGATACTGTAAAAGAACACAGCGACATTATGTATGGCTTGGGCACTCTTCATCCCGACAGCGAGGATATGGAGGGCGACGTCAGAAATGTTGTTGAGCTCGGACTTAAGGGTGTAAAGCTTCATCCCGATATACAGGGCTTCAAGCTTGATGATTACCGCTGTCTTAAGATTTATGAGCTGTGCGAAAAGAACGGACTTGCCGTTCTGCTTCACACGGGCGACAAACGATATGATTTTTCCAATCCCAACCGACTTATACCGATTCTCGATATTTACGAGAATCTGACGGTTATCGGTGCCCACTTCGGCGGCTGGTCGATATGGGAGAAAGCAACTGATATTCTTCATGGCAGAAAGAATTTCTATGTTGACTGTTCATCATCCTTCTATTCGCTTGATGATGATACGATTGTTAAACTCATAAGAGTGTATGGTGTTGACAATGTTGTTTTCGGTACGGATTATCCGATGTGGGATCCTAAATCAGAGGTTGACCGATTGAAGTCACTCCCTCTGACGGATGAAGAGAAAGAGAAAATTTTCTGGAAAAACGCTGTCAGAATCTACAATTTATAAAGTTTAAAGCTCTTCGATATTTCGAGGAGCTTTAATTATAATAAATATTTATTGTAAAACAATAAAAAACTATTGACAAATGATATTGCATGGTTTATAATACAGCCAATATAAACCAAGGGGGAAATATTATGTCAGAGAAAACTATATCAAAAATGCTGAAATTTGCAATCGTTCTTATGGGTGCTATGTGCCTTGCTATTCACAGCGCAGTTACTCTTATTGCACTTGCGTCGGAAGAGCCCACAGTCAGAGCGGTTGCCACACCGTGGATTATCTTTGTGTGGCTGACTGCTGTGCCGATGATACCTGCAATTATTTATTCTTGGAAAACAGCGACAAACATCGGCAAGAACATTATGTTCAATATTGATAATGCAAAGAATCTTCATATAATCGCAATCAGCGCGCTTGCAGATATTGTTATTGTGTTCTTCGGCGGGATTGCATTCCTCGTTGCAAACATCAGCCACCCGACACTGTTTCTTGCAAAGCTTATGATTGTTGCAATCGGAGTTGCAATATTTGTATCAGCTGAGGGACTTTCACAGCTTATTAAAAGAGCATCCGCACTTCAGGAGGATGCCGACCTTACAATCTGATGGGGGAGAAAAATATGGAAAAAGACATTGTAGTAAACATTGATGTTATGCTTGCAAAACGCAAGATGAGTGTTACCGAGCTGTCGGAGCGTGTCGGCATAACAATGGCAAATATATCAATCCTTAAAAACGGAAAGGCAAAAGCTGTTAAGTTTTCAACCCTTGCTAAGCTCTGTGAGGTGCTTGACTGTCAGCCGGGTGACCTTCTCGAATACAGGTGAGGCGATTGCTATGGAAAAGCAAAAGACAGGCAAGCCTTTTTTAGCGGTTGCAATTATTATCGCAATTATTGTCAGAATTGTTCCGCTTGCCGCATTGGCTGTTGTGTTTATAAGTATTGATGATGAACCGACAGAAGATCCGGTTATTATGACTATGCCTGATTATGTTGACGGACATGAGTGGATACACGGATTCTGGCAGGATTTTACAAGCTACGGTGAATACAGGTTCAATGATGAAATAAATCAGTACTTCTATTCTGAGGAAAATATTTATTTTAAACCTGTGGATTCGGATATAAAATGCCAAATAAATGATCTGCTTGATGATTATGAGGAATGGGTTAAACTGACAGAAAACCCCGATATAATAACGGGTGATGATATTTCAAAGGTATATAACTTTAAAAGGACACAGATTGATGACAGCGACTGGTATTACTGTGATGTTGACGGATTTGAGAATGTTGATACCGAAGAATATCATATGTATGCAGGCTATGATTTTTATTATTATGATTCACAAAGCAGAACACTTTATTATATGCAAAATAATATTTGACCGATTTCGTACGGAGGGGAGCAATGGAAAAACAAAATACAGGCAAACCGTTTTTAGTGCTTGCAATAATTATTGCCATTATTGTCAGACTGATTCCCGTTGCAGTTATCAGTTCTTTTTTCTGGTTTAATGAAACTACCGAGTCCCATGAAGAAGAGGTGCTCAACGGACTGCCTGACTATACTCACGGAGATAAGTGGATATACGGAATTTTTCAGGATTTTACAGTTTACGGCGAATATAAGTATAACGATGAGATAAAGAAGTTCCTTTTATCTGAAAAGAATACAAACTTTAAGCACGTTGATTCTGATGCCGAGGATGAAATACGCAAAGTTGTTTCATCTTTTGAGGATTGCGTTTATCAGACAAAAGATACAGATAAATCAGTTGGCGATGATTTGTATAAGGTTTACACTTTCAGCCGAACAATGATTGATGACAGCGACTGGTATTATTTCCAGGACTACGAAGAAGATGAATATGATTACGTTATAGAATACACGTTATATTATTTCGATTCTCAGACCAAAACAATTTATCTGATGCATAACAACATATAAAAACAGCCCGTCGGAAATTCCGATGGGCTGTTGTGTATCTATTAAGATTTAATCAGAAGCAATTCTTCCATCTCAGAGCAGGGAACTGCCAGTTGTTGTATCCCATAACTCTTGCAATCTGAACGCTGATGTCACAGTTCTTATAATGCTCGCCGTCAACAAAGCCTGCATCTGTTGCGGATACGAAGCAGGGAACATCAACACCTGTGTGGCTGCCTGTTGTGTAATAATATTCACCTGTTGCCTCGTTATATGTGATACCGCCTGTCTCGTGGTCAGCTGTAACAACAACAAGTGTGTCACCGTCTTCCTCAGCAAAGTCAAGAGCAACCTGAAGAGCCTTGCTGAATTCAACCTCGTGAGCTGTTGCGCCGTCCATATTGTTTGAATGAGAGTTCTTGTCAATGTGAGCACCCTCAACCATAAGGAAGAATCCGTCTTCGTCAGCGTTGAGAAGCTCAATTGCTTTTGATGTCATATCGGCAATAAGAGGAGTGCCGTTTGAATTGTCAATAGCACCGAGGTCGCTGTAGCTGAACTGACCGAATGAACGTGTGCCGGGCTTAAGAGCATTCATCTCGTCCTCAGTTGTGATGTATTCAAAACCGTGCTTTGCACAACGCTTCTCTGTAACTGTATCGCTTGCGCCACCCCAGATAAGGGTAAGGTCTGAACGCATCTGATCCATTGAAATGTCATACTCAAAATCTCGTTCTACGCTGTGAGCTGAGAACGAAGCAGGAGTAGCACCACTTGTCTTGTCAGTTGTAACAACACCTGCGGACTTGCCGTTTTCAATAGCAAGCTCCGAAAGATTCTTCGGAACATTGTAGAAGCTTCCGAGAGGATCGAAAATGTATACGCCGATTGCGCTGTTGTAGGTTCTTACACCTGTTGCAAGTGCTGTGCCGCCTGCGGCAGAATCGGTTACCTTGTTTGTAAGACTTCTTGTCTGTGACCAAGCGTGAACAGGCATACTGTCCATTGCAAGCTCTGCGTTTCTGTACTTTCTTGTAGCCGCCATAGTGTTTGCGCCGTTTCCGTCACCAATCATAAGAATTACGTTCTTATAAATTCTGTAATCCTCGTGCTGAGTACCCTTATAGCCTGTCAGACCGAAAAGGTTACCGAAAAGCATAATGATTGTTGTCAGAAGTGAAATAACAACCTTAATCATAAATTAACCTCCAAATCAATTTTGTTCCATTGTATATTATTTAGTGATTTTTTTCAAGTCAAAATAATTGTCTGAGCAGTTTATTTACAAATTCAACATCAACATTGCCGTAATTTTTCGCAAGGCTTGCGTTATTTTCCCATCTCGGAGCAAGTTCTTCAATATCTTTGTCGCTGAGCTTTACATCTGTTTCAGGTGTAATCTTCGCTATAAGAGCCTTGAATTCATCGGCATCAGATCCGATTCTCTGATAAAATTCAGAAGTTATGTCAGGCTCAACCTCCGCGTTGTAATCCATAAATTCGTTGAGAAAAACCGCACACGCAGTTCCGTGAGGAATACCGTAGTTTTCTGTGAGAAAGTATCCGAGTGCGTGGGGGAAAGCCGTGCCTGTAACAGATATCGCATAACCGCCGTAAAGTGAAGCGTTATAAAGCTCCTCAAGGTCATTGATATCAAGCTTTTCTGTACCGTCAACTGCAATCTTTCTGAAAGTCTTCATCAGCTTACGGATTCCCTCTGCGGCAAACGCACGTGAAATATCATTTGCCTTGCGGTTGAAATAGCTTTCCGTGCAATGCGCGAGTGCGTCAACCGCTGTTGAACGTGTAAAGCCGTCAGACATAAATGTTGTATACTTAGGGTCGCCGAAAGAAAGGGCAGGGTAGGTGAGGTCGCTGCGGAAGCTCTTTTTTCTGCCCACGGAGTTTGTAAGAACCGATACGCTTGTAACCTCACTTCCTGTACCTGCCGTAGTGCCGACAGCAACAACAGGGAGCGGAGTGTATTTCCAGTTCATAGCGTAAAGATCTTTTTCGGAGATGTTCGGATTTGCAATCACAACAGCAACGGCCTTAGATGCGTCAAGAGGTGAACCTCCGCCTATACCGATAACAAAGTTTGCTCCGAAGCTCAGAGCCTCAGCGGCGGCCTCAAAGCAGGAGCTGACCGTTGGATTCTGACAGATTTTATTGTATATAATGTATTCTGTGCCGACCTTTTCAAGCACCGAAATGACATCTCCGAGCGCACCGCATTTTTCGGCAGAACTTCTGCCGGTAACGATTATGCATCGCTTGCCAAAGCGTTTAAATTCATCGGCATTATTTTTAACACAGTCAAGACCTGTGATAACCTTTGTACCGACATAAAAATTCATATTCATTATTTTCACCCCGAGTTAATTTATAGAATTATTCTAAACCAAAACCTTATAAAACGCAATAAAATATTGAATTTCATTTGGTTATATGATAAGATTTTTACACAATAAATTAGGGAGTGTTTTCTATGATTAAAAAACCTGAAGAATACAAAATTGACATCCGTGAGCAGATGCGCGGAGGAAACGGAACAGTAAAAATTGAAAACTTCGTTTCAGCGGCTGAGCTTAACGACAAGGGCAGACTTTTCGGCAAAATTATTCTTGAGCCGGGTTGCTCGATTGGTTATCATGTTCACGAAAAGGATGCTGAGCTTTTCTACATTCTCAAGGGTACGGCAAAATATACCGACGGTGACAAGGTTGTAACAGTTACAGCAGGCGACACAACAATCTGCCCGACAGGAACAGGTCACGGTATTGCCAACGAGGGCGACGAAACTGTCGAGCTTGTAGCACTTATTGTTTATGAATAAGAAATATTCAACTCTGCTTTTCGACCTCGATGATACTCTGCTCGATTTCGGAAAGTCGGAGGATAATGCAATCACAAAGGTTTTTGAAAGCTATAATATTCCGTGTACTCCGGAGAATAAACAACTTTATTCTGACCATAACAAGTCACTCTGGAAGGCTTTTGAAAGGGGAGAGATAACCCGTGAACAGCTTTTTAAGGTGCGTTTTACTGAGCTTTTCAGAATGATGAATATTGATGCTGACGGAATAAAAGCAAATTCCGAGTTTGTTTCATATATTGCACAGGACAGTTATCTTATTGACGGTGCGCTTGAAGTGTGCGAAAAACTGCACCGTGAGTATAAGATGTACCTTATTACAAACGGAGCGGTAAAGGCTCAGCGCGGCAGGCTTAAGGATTCTCCGCTGACGCAGTATTTTGACGGGATATTTATCTCGGAGGAAATCGGATTTGTGAAGCCGCAGAGGGAGTTTTTTGACTGCGTTTTCTCAAAAATTGAAGAAACCGACAAATCCAAGGTTCTTGTTATCGGTGATTCGCTCACGTCGGATATCAAGGGTGCGGTTGACTACGGCATTGATTCCTGCTGGGTAAGGTGGAACAGCAAAGCCGAAAACCCTGCAACTTTCAGTATTGGAAATATAACTGAGATATTGTCTGTTCTTGAATAAGACAGTTGTAATAATATACAATTTAATTCAGATTTCTTATATATTTTTACTTATTGAATTAAGTTTTTGTATCTGCTATAATAAGCTGTAAATAAATCTCAGGAGGTTAATGAGAATGAAAATTTCAAAGAAAATTCTTTCGGTTCTTCTTTGCGTTGTAATGATTTTCTCTGTTTGCACAGCTGCATTCGGTGCATACGCAAAGGACACCAAAGAAGTAACACCTATCGTCTTTATACCCGGTATCGGTCAGTCACAGACCTATAAGTATGATGACGAGGGCAACGTAATTGCTGACTGGAATCTGTTTCACATCACATTCGACACAGAAACAATCACATTTGCACAGTGGGTTAATCTTGTTCTTCTTGTTACAGAGCTTGTAACAACAATCGCTATTCAGAAGGATGTAGTTACAAGAGCTCCGATTGACAGCCTCTTTACTGTACTTATGGCTGATCACCTTGTTGACGAGAACGGTGATTTTATAAACAACGTTGTTTGTCCCAACTATCCCTGCTCAATCAAGGATTATGACGATGAGGCAAGACGTGTTTTCAACAGCCGTATTCCCTGTCAGGAGCTTGTTGACGAAGTAGGCGAGGAGAATATCTACTGCTTCAACTACTCTGTTTTCTCAAATGTTGACAATAACGCACGCAATCTCAATGATTATATTGAAAAAGTTGTTCTTCCTCAGACAGGTGCTGAGAAGGTTATCCTTGTTCCCATGAGCATGGGCGCTTCACTTGTAAACAATTACCTCAATCTCTATCCCGATGCGGGCAGAGTTGAAAAGGTTATCAGCATTGTAGGCGCATGGCAGGGCAGCGATGTCTTCGGCGACCTTCTTCTTGCAGATTTCGACGAGAACGCTCCCGACCTCTGCTACACAGATGCTATCAACAATATCGGCCTTTTCGGCGCTGATGAAAACTATATCGGTTACCTTATCAATATCGCAGTTAGAATCCTTCCCAAGCAGGAGGTTGACTATCTCCTTTACGATATCCTTGACGGACTTCTTGAAACAGTAATCATCAAGAATACTGCTTTCATGGCTCTTTGTCCTCCTGACAGATTTGAGCAGGTTGCTGACAAGTTCTACAACACAGAAGAAACAGCTGACCTCAGAGCACAGGCTGCAAGATATGCAGATGCTCAGAGAAATCTTGAGTCAAGACTTAAGTATCAGGAAGAAAAGTACGGCACAGAGTTCTACTTCATCAGCGGCTACAATATGCAGTTCGGTGACGGTGAGTTCGGTTTCTTCAAGTTCTTTGAAACATACGACACAACAAACTCTGACGAAGTAATCCAGATTTCTTCAACAGCTCCCGGAACATCATATGTTCCCGCAGGCACAAAGTTTGACGATGCTTATATTGCAGACCCTGCACACAACTGCTCACCCGACGGCTCAATTGATGCTTCAACCTGCTACTATGAGGATACATCATGGTACTTTGAGGGACAGATGCACGAGCTTAACGACAACAACTCAGCTCTCAGCCTTGCTTTCAATATCGCACTCGGCAAGATTAAGTCAGTTGACGATTGCAAGGATACATATCCTCAGTTCAACGAGGCAAGAAATATCAGACGTCTTACACGTGATTATCTTCCCGATGCAAAATCAATTGACACATCAGTTCTTGATGCTGCTGATGCTGCAAGACTTGAAAAGGCTATTGCAGATGCAGAGGCTATGATTGCACGCACAGTAAACAACAAGGAAAAGGATGACGAAATCATTCAGAATCTCCTTTCACTCCTCAAGGTACTCAACGCAAAGTACAATCTCTTTGAGGACAAGTATCAGCCCGACAAACAGCCCTCAGCTGCTATGGAGGTTCTTACGGTAGTTCTTAAGATTGCTGATGAAGTTCTTCTTAAGATTTTTGACAAGGGCGGTTTTGTAGAAATCATCGACAAAATTGCATAAGTTAAAGAAATAAGTAATCGCACTCTCAGAAATGAGGGTGCGATTTTATCTGTTATTTAACAGGTATCTGTATTTCGGTCAGCCAGTCGTTTACATCATCCTTATTCCATATGCCGTCAATGTAGCACTCTCTCGGATAATCTGAAATTTCAAAGCCGTGTTCTTCGACATACTTCATTATCTCCGAATACGATTTACCCAGGGTATCATACGAACCTTTGTGATAAATACAGACAGCCTTTATTTCATCAAGCTTTCTGAATTTTATTTCTTCGTTTTCGTTAAACGGTTTTTCTGTTTCGACAACGGCCTGCGAATATCGAATTTTTATATTCTTTTCTTTGTACTGACCGTTAAGATAGTTCACAAAGCAATAATTGGGTTCAACACATTGTATGTCGGGGTTGAGCTTACAGCACTTTTCTCCCGATTGCAGAATGAACTCAGAAAGCTTACTGTAATCTTCAATTTCGCCTTCTTTGTAATAAACCGTACAAGATGGAATCCGTTTAATAATTATATCCTGACTCATAGCAATCTCCTTTAACATTTTATCAATTTCGAGGAGCTGTTCATTATGCAGTCTGATTTCATTTCTGATATTTTCCGTTCTTGCGTTAAGCGTTTCTTTTAAATCACCGCCGTCAAGAACATATTTGATTTCCTTGATAGATAATCCGATTTTTCTGAGACTGATAATTTTTGCAGCTTCGTCAAGCTGACTTGTTTCATAGTATCTGTAACCGGTGTATTCATCTATGAAACACGGCTTTAACAGTCCTTCCTGTTCGTAATATCTTATTGTTTTGATAGTGGTTTTTGAAAGAGCGGAAAACTCACCAATCTTATACATAATCTCACCTCGTGATTTAATGATAAGCCATACTCTAAGGGGAGAGTCAATAGCAAAAATAAAAATAAATGGAATTGACGTAAAAAGTGCCAATTCCATTTTTGTTATTCACCGTAAATAAAGTTCTGCAACGCTTCAATATTTTTGTCAAAGTCGACTGACAAGACAGCCTGACCGTTGATTCGCTTATCCTGATATGCGTTGTCAAGCGGAATCTGAAGCTGTTCGCTTTCGTAGCTGAGATATTTCAACGCGCTGAAAGCCTTAATCGTCAGTTTGAAAGCGTTGATGTCGGTTGTAATATACGGCAAAACATCAGAAGCAGTTGAAGCAGATTTGAAAATACCGTTTTCCTGCACCTGTCTGAGAATTGCAGTCATAACCTTGCGCTGTCTCTGAGTCCTGTTAAAGTCGGAATCGAGCTTTCTGATTCGGCAGTAGATAAGAGCATAGTCGCCGTCAAGATGATTGATGCCCTCGGTAACTTTTGCGTGTGAAGTGCGGTTGATAAAGCTTGCTTCTTTTTTGGTGATGTCAACGTCAACACCGCCGAGACCGTCAATCAGAGCCTTAAACATGTCAAAGTCAACAAGGATGTAGTTGTCAATTCTGACCTTGAAGTTTTCTTCGATAGTTTCCATCATAAGTGATGCGCCGCCGTGTGCGAATGCCGCGTTCAGTTTTGCATGGCTTTCCTCACCGGGAATCTCGACCCACATATCACGCAGGAATGATGTCATTTTTAGTTTCTGGTTTTTGGTATCAATTGACAACAGCATCATTGTATCCGAGCGTGAAGCCCCGTCGCTTTCCTTGTCAGTTCCGACAAGCAGGACGTTGTATACGGAACTGTCGGACATTGCCGAGAAGTTCGGATGCCGCCAGTCGGTTTTTACATAGTTCGTCTTACTGCAAAGACTGTATGCATATCCGAAAACAGTACCGCTGATAATTGCCGCAATCAGCAGAACGGAAAGCAGAAACCTTGAAAAATGGTGTTTCTTTTTCCTCTTTTTAATCGGTGTCTTGCGCGGCGGTTCGGGTAGAATATTTTCGTTCTGTATATATCCGTTATACTGCTGATTCTGCGGTGAACTCTGATAGTATTGCGGACGGCTGTTCTGCGGATAATATCCGTTATTGTAATCCGATTGACAATATCTTTCCTGTTCAACCTGTCTGACAGGTATGTTTCTGCCCTGACTTTTAACGGTGTGAACCTGAATATTTCTCGGTGCGTGATGTTTGTTTTCGTCATTGCCGTGAAGCTCTAAGTATGTCGGAGGGAGGGGATTGGCGTTAGTCCTTTCCTGCTCCTTCATTTTTTTATAGTCGCTGAAATTCATATCTTTCATAAACTTGGCCTCTTTTCCGCCATATTTTACTATATTGAAAAATTTAAATCAACCAAAAATAAAAATTTTTAAGAAAAAATTGACATATCGTTCATTTTACATTAAAATACTATATGCGAGCAGATTGGGCAGTTGCATGCCGCGGGACTTATCACCCCACAAGGCATGAGGAAAGTCCGAGCCCCACAGAGCAGAATAACGGCTAACGGCCGCCGAGGGAAACCTCCGGGACAGTGCAACAGAGATATACCGCCGCATTTGCGGTAAGGGTGGAAAGGCGAG
>JAKSQO010000003.1 GCA_024404095.1 Clostridia bacterium
GTATTTTATCAGCTTTTCTTGGACTTTTGTAGGTACCTCTGATTTGGCGGTTACTTTCCGAACGAAAACCAATCCATTTCAATATCTTTAATTTTCGTTGTTTTTATTTCCATAATATACCTCTTGACATTTTTTATTTCTCCTGAAATTTCATATACTATATCACAGGGTCAGAAATTTATCAAGCGCATAGTTCTTCAAAAACTTGTATCTCATAAAACATCAGCGGCAGGGTTTCCCCTGCCGCCTTGCTGTTATTTATTTATAACATATTCGAGTGTGCCTGCGTCATGCCAGCCGTATGCGTCGAGTATTCTTACTGTTGCAATTCTTGTTCCTGTTGAGTGGAACCATACCTTGCCTGTGAATGTAAGTGTTCCGTCCGCGTTTACTGTTGCGCTGTCGGATTTCTTTGTAACTGTTTTGCCCTCTTCGTTCTTGAGCTGTACGCTCATTACGTCAGATCCTGTTACTACTGTAAATCCTACCGGTCCGCTTGCGCCCTCTGTCTTTGCAAGCTCTGCGCTTACAAGTCCTGAGTCTGCCTTTACATACTCATTTGTGAAGTTATAAGCAAGCTCCTTGTCTTCCCATACCTTTGAGCCGCTTTCCTTTACTCTTACTCCGATATTTCCCTCTGCAAGAGTTGACTTAACTGTCCAGATTTCATATGCCAGATCCTTGCTTGTGCTGCTTACTACATTGCCCTGTGCATCGTAGCTTACTATTGTCACTCTGTCATCGTATCTGTCATATGATCTTGTTCCGTTGCCCTTATCGAGCTCAATGAACTGAACCATATTCGCTCTGTCTTCAACCTTTACATTGTATGTATTGGTTATTCCGACTGTCGGTACATACTGAACATCTACTACCTTGCCCTTTGCAGGTTCTGCGCTTGCGTCGTAAAGATTGATTTCAAATCCGTTGAGGCTGAATGTATATATTCCTCCTGCGTATTCGTCATCCTCTACTGTAAGAAGAAGATTTCCTTCTGCATCTGTCTTTACGGTTGCAGTTGTCTTGTTAGTAGCGCGGTCATTAACAGTAATTGTGTAGCTCTTATTCGGCTCACCTGTATTCAGAAGAACCGTGTTGCCTGTTGTTCTGTAAACATTATCAACAAGTGTTGAGTGTTCGTCTGTCAGAATTGTGAAGCCTGAAGCATTGATGCTTGCTGTATCAATTCCGCTTCCGCCGGTTTCTGAAAGCAACGCTGATCCTGCTGAAGCTGTCTCTACATACACCTTATCCGGATCTATTCCTTCTATCTTAAAGACTTCTTCAAATACATTACCCCATCTGTCGATAATATGAACATACGCATATGAGTTACTTTGCGGATAAAAATTCGGTGCCCATCCGTCTGAGCCTGACCACGAATGATAGCCTAAACCTTCTGTCGGGCTGCTCAATTTTTTACTGAAAGCATTTGTGAACTGTACAAGATTATTGAAGTTTTCCTTAATAAACGCATGAATATCCCCGAGATCAGTGCTCTTAATTTGACACTTCGAATTATTGTTCGAAGAACCTACATTAAAGATATAGAAGAAAGAACAGAAGTTGTAATTCTTTTCAGCATTTGGATCAGTATCATATTCCGAATCTTCTATTGCATAAAGATTTATCGGTTTTGCATAGTTCTTATCTGCGTTATGGTTGTCTCTATCATCAACACTTGATTTATCCCAACCGTGGATTTCCCAGTTGTTTGCTCCACCTGATGTTCTCCAAAGGTGATACTGATTGAGTTTTTGGTCATATTCTGTTCCATTATCCCACTGTGAAGCTGTTACACTAAATCCGTTTGCAGGCTTATAGCTGATAATAATCGTTATCTCGTTGGATGATGCATCTGCCATATCAACAGCATTGGTACCGTTTACAAGGTCATTACCGCTCTTAAGGGCTGATTTCTTAGCCATTGTTTCGTTAAGACTGTCGTCATGAGCCTTGAACTTATATACAGCTTCTTCTCTTATCGCTGAAAGCTGAGGGCTAAGTGTGATGACAGCTTTTTTATTATAACTGTGATTTATTCCGATACCATTATCAGTATAAGCTTCATACTGTGTGTTTGTAATTTCTTTATTTTCTACTTTTGCAGATTCTGTTTTGTCACTATAAGTTATTACTGTTGATTCAAGTGTAGCTGTTGTCGGATAGCATACTCGTCCTTCTCTTTCGGCAATATCATCAACTGATATAACAACTTTCGGTTTGTTAACATTAGTATACATATAGTAGGTATGTGAACCTGCATCTGCTAATACAAAGTTTACGCCTTTACTGTTGCTTGAATCAAAGATATTATCCTTATTCGCTTGCGATAACGCCGCCGTTGTTTCATATACCTCAAATGTCGGTGTTGCGTTGACCTGCGTTTTATTGGCATATGCTTTAGCCATTGCTGCAACCTCAGCATTCAAAAGTTCCTGTGCATTGCCACTCTTTGTTTTTCCATCAGCAGAATTAAACTCAAAATTATTTGCTGCTTTGAGATTACTGTTTATGATAGCAGAAGCATCCTTTTTAGCATACAGAGCACTATTCAAGTCGCCTGTTGCATAATGGTTCAGGTTCATATCTTCAAGCTTATTGCCGGTTGTTTTGCTTCCGTTTTTATCAATAACAGTAAAGTTATTGAAATAATTACTGTGGAGAGGCTCAAGTGAATTGCCAAGAGATTTCGCAGAACTGATAATTCCGTTTTCTCCGTTAACCGCATTTTTGAGATTTGATACAGTTTCTGCCGTAACAGCACTAATAGCCTTTTTCGCATTTACATATGCAGTTCTTGCACTATCATAAGCGCTCCAAGACAATCCTGTGTACTGCGTTGTACCGCTTGACGCCTGATTAGCTACCCATTCATTTTTATCGGTGTCAAAACGTATACCGTCAACAACCTGAATTGTCGGATTATTCTCAGGATAACTATTTTTTGCATTTTCTGCGTCAGTTACATCATACCATACCGCATAGAGGGTCTTTGTTTTGTTTGATGTCTTTTTTGCATCCATGTACCAGCTGTTAATTGTATCCTTGCTAACATTGCCATTTGGATAGAACTCTGCAACAGTTGCGTTAGGAGCTGTACTCCAACCTATAAACAGTTTGTTTGCGTTTGTATTGTTTTTGGGTATTGCGCTGCTGATAACGCCGTCAGCTGTTGCTGTTGTCGCCTTATCATAGATAAGTGTCCATGATGATGCACCAGACGGATTAGTCGGCATATTTCTTATATCACCAGTAGTATTTGGGTCGTAAATAAGACTAAATGTTTCCGCTGTCCATGTTGCTGTAAGCGTAACAGTAACATTATCATCTGCTGTAAGATTTTTGAAATAAACATCTCCTGTTTCGCCGTTAAAGCATACTGTTGAAGAATTGCTTATTCCATTTTCGGGGCTATCCGTCGCACCCCATTTTGCGGTTTTATTATTGAGATTGTCTGTAACCTTCCAGCCAGTAAAGATATAACCTGTTCTCGTAGGAGCAGAAACCTTGAATACAGTATCATAAGTTGCATTTCCAGGGTGATTTGTTCCAAAAGTACCGTACGCAAGATCATATTCTATATTATAAGTATTAGTTTTCCACTTTGCAAAGAGTGAATAATTCTTTGCTTCTGCGGTTGTAGTACGTACTATCTGTGTACCCGAACCATTAGGCCCCGTGTACCAGTTCTCGAAGGTATAGCCTGTTCGTGTGGGTTTACGTGCAGTATCAAAACCGCTTACGATATTATTGAACGTATTACCTGACGAGTAAGTAAATGTATCCTCACGTGTTGTATACGTTGCCGGATAGTTTACGTTGCCATAATATGAGGTTTCATTGTATGGGCCATTATTGGGTACAACACGAATGTTTTTAAACTCACATGTGTCACCGCCATAGTTGACATCGAAACGAACTGCTACATATTTACAGTTTGCAGGAGTTGTAGTTGTTGATGATGCAGTAACCCACTCCGAATTACTTGTGCCACAGCTTGCCCATTCTCCATTTGGATTTATGATTTTTAAATCCTTATCAAAGAAGAAAAGAAGCATATCAGCAACATATTCATCTCCACTGGTCGATGCTTTGGCAGTACGTCTGTAGTCAAACATAAATTTTATAGACGTGTTTGCCGGGATTTCCATATAGTACAGATTCGGACTATATATGTTTGTTTCGTATTCGGTATACGCTTCTTTGTTAGGTTCCTTTTTGTTTTCAAGTCTAAATGAACCGTTTCCAAGATCTGTCAAACTTCCCTCTGATGAAGATCCATGGAAGGCAAATGAACCGATAATTCTTTTACTTGGTTCACTTTTGCTTCGATGCCATCCCTCGTAAGAGAAGTAATTATCATATGAAACAGAATATGTGTTATTTTCCCAATGTGCGTACAAATAGAGGTTAGGACAAGTTGTATCATAACCCTTACCCTGTTGTTTTGCAAGGAATGCAACAGAAATCATATCACCCGGGAGAACCGCTGCATTTGTTCCGGTACCATATAAATTATATGAATCAGATTTTGCACCCCATGCTGCCAAACGGTATCCTTCATTTGTGTAGGGTAAATCCAGTTTACCGCGTGTTGTAATCGTATCCTCAGATGACAATGTACCGATAGGCTCATTCTTAGTCGGACTTCCTCCGTTGGATACATAGTAGACATTATAGGTAAGAGCCGTCCATTTGGCTGTATAGGTTACTGCTGTTGTATTTACCCAATTAGCCGTTTTGCCATGTTTAATGGGCTCTCCAACCCCCTCTTTTAACCAGCCATCAAATTTATAGCCCTCTCTTGTAGGAGCAGCAATAGCACTTCCGCCGTTTGCTACTGCACCGACAGTAAACGGAGAATCATATGTAGCGATATTTGCATATGTCTTTTCTACGGTTTGACCGTTGAATGTACCGCCATTTGGATCATATGTTACGTCATACTTATTGGGTGTGTAATAGAATGTCCAGCCAATGTTGCTTGAACATACATTTTTGATGCTATCTTCTGTTGCACCAACTTCTTCTATTTTTATGTTTGTAAATGTCGTTGTTGCGTTTGGTGTTGTATTACCAAATCTAAACGAAATAAAATTACAGTTGCCAGTAGTGGTGAATGTTATACTCTGATCTCCTAAACCATAATTTCCTCGATAAGGATCGGTTCTTCCCTGTTCAGGATTCGCATATGATGAGGATATATCCTTCAGCATAAACTCATAAACCTGAGCCGTAGTACCTGATGCAGTATAAGAGAGCTTATACGTTGTATTTGCCTTAACAGGTAAAAAATACAAATTTGATGCCGTTGGCATTGATGTATAGTTATCTATGGCAGGGTTACCATTGCTATCCGTACTTGTACTCTTGAATGTGAGCGATTTATTTGTATCGTTCCAAGTAACGCTTGAAACATTTTTACCTGTTTTTGAACCTTCAGCTTTCATAAATGCTTCGCCGTCAAAATTACGTTCAAAATGATCAAATGTGTAACCTGTATATTCATTCGATCCTGCTGAAACAGTATCACCGTAAGTATAGGTTTCTGTTTCTGCGGGATTTTCAAGAACTTTAGCATTAACAGTAGATATGTGATTTGCCGTTGCTGTGCTTGTTTCCTTTTCAAGGCCACTTGCCGTAGTGTTAATATTTGTTTTCGCACTGTCAATTTGAGCCTGTGTTACGTCAATAGAACCAAGTTTTAAATATGCATCTTTAATTGCATTGATGTAACTGTTCCAAGTATTTGACTTATAGTAATCAGACTGCTTACCTGTCGAAATCTCTTCGTTAAGAATTCGACGAAGCTCCGCTTTGTTAACTTGAACAACTTCACAGGCAGTAAATGACGTTGCTGTCTTTTTGTTTTCTTTCGTATTAGTAGCTTCTGCTTTGACGAAGAATGACTTTACATTACCAACATTTACATTTTTAATATCTCCAGTTTTCTGTCCGGTTTCACTAACACTATAAGATGATGCGATAGAGCTATTTGCAGCAGCTGCTGTTAATGAGCTAACTCCCGAGTTGTTCCATTCATAGTCAGACATAATACATGAAGCGTTACAATTTGAGGAGCCACCGCCTGAGCTAAAGTATGCCTTAACCGTCAAATTAGGCATATTAAACTTTGTATATCTTGAGTTATCAACTACCAGATAACCGATACCACCTGTACCGGTTTCACTATGTGATTCTTTCTTGTCCACGTGTCCTGCATAGTGCATTGATGTCGTCATTGAAGTGCTTCTCTTAGGACAATCATGCTCATGTGGGCGCCACGAAACATTTGTCGTCGGATAAAGTATAGGATAACCTGTTGCTGCTCCGTCAACTGAGAAACCACCTGCATATGAGCCTGATGATGACCAGTATCCAATATCACTATCAGAACTCTTTGCACCTATAGTAGGAATATAATAGGTTAAGCCAGCCTTTGTAAGAAGGGTTGACTCAAATGAAGTGCGGATACCTGTAATACCATAAATTACAGCAAAAGAACTGTTGTAATATGCCGTATTTTGATAGCTCTTACTCTGTGAGTTTGTCGCACCTGTTGAAGAATCAAGGCAGGGTGCATAAACAATCGAATATGCTTTTGTAGAGTAAGATACACTATTGATAACATATGTTGCAGTCCACTCAATCTGTGTTGTAGTGTTCTGTGAAATTGCAGTTAAAAGTGTGCCTGCAGTGATAGTTGAAGCAAGGGAGCTCGTATCTGACGATTTACTAAGTGTAACCGATGCACCAGAAGTACAAGCAACACTGACACTTGTTGCACCGGGAACATTAAGATAAACATTACCAGTTGTATTCTCACCTGTTCTGAGTGCACCGTTGTCGGCATTTTCACGATCAACATAATACTGAAACTCTTTCATATTACCGGTTGAGGGCTTAAGATAAATAACTTCTGGAACATAGAAAGTAAGAACATAAGATGTATTTGAACTTACTATTTTTTTCTGTTTTGCCGCAATAGTATCTTTTGAAATTGAAACAGTATCTGTTGTTGCTGTGGGGTCGCAAAGAATAAGAGCCTGTGTTTTCATACTACTGTAATAAGAACTGAAGCTTGAATCATTCACTCTGTCGATGTTTGACTTCAAACCTTCACAATATGCCTGACGGATGGCATCCTTATCAACAACAGTTGTATGAAGACCAACACCAAAATAAAGGTTTACCCATCTTTCAATGCCAAGATAGCCGTCCCAGTTCTGCCTGTACTTAAATTGTATTGATACACCTTTGCTTTTTTCCGGAATTGCACCGTTGAGAGAGTAAAGACCCCATGTTCGTGCATTGTCAGAACCCGCACCATTCTTATAATCTGAACGGTCAACAGATGCAGTAATGCCCTGCGCTGTCTCATAGTTTGAGTCATATGCCTGAATGTAGTCAAGGTATGCGTTACCTCCACCGACATCAAAATAATAACGAATGTAACCTACACTCAGATTAGGAATCTGACTATAGTCGGTGAAACGTGACTTATCAACAACCATGTACGCTACGCCGGTTAAGTATGTATTGCCACTTACACCGCCGTCTTCTACATCATTATGGTTAGTACCTGATGGTCTCATATTGGTATATGAACCGTAATCAGTATAATTTGTTCGGAAATAGAAATTATCAGACTTTTCATCAATCCTATTTGGGCAAACAAGCACTGTCCTCGGTGTTGTTTCCGGAAAATGTTTTGTGTCTCTATAGTCTTCAGAAGGAATAGTATAACTTGAGCCATCATTTGCCTGACCAATAAAACGTATAAGTGGAGCAGTATAAGCACCTGATGTGTTTGTATAACTATGTGATCTGTTACCAACTGCTGCATAATCCATAGCACCAGTGATAAAACCGAAGCCATCTGATTTAGTGTTATTTAAAGTACCATCGTGTAGTGCATAACCCGATACACCTGTGAGCTGGAGGCGGGGTTTGTAGATACCTGTATACATAAACTCCAAGCGAGTTGAGCCGTTAACTACGTATGCAACTACCCACTCAATGATGTAAACATCACCCTCGATTGCACCTGTAAGCGTTGAGTTTGCGTCTATTGTTACATTGATTGAGTTTGTGCCGCTTGCAAGTACTGTGCCAGATGAAACAGCTGTTGCTGTGCTTGCCGCTTTAGCCGCTGCGATGTTTTGACCATTGGAGATTCCGTTACCCACAAGCTTAAGTTTTGAAGTTGCAACTTCCTCATAGCTATAGCTCGATTTGCTTGTTCTGTGCCAGAGATTGTTAACATAAAGCTTAACATCTGTTGCATCAGGATTGGAAAATGTTACAGCACCTGATTCAGCCTTCGAGTTTCCAGCTTTACCGCTTTCAACGTCAATCACGCTGAAATACTCGAAGTTATCTGCGCCCGGTTTAAGATAAATTGTTTCCGGGGCATTGGCACGCTGTGCTGCTATTGATGAACCCATTGTATTGGCATCAACGTCAACCCATGCCTTAGAATCAATCTTTAAAATTGACGGGTCAAAAATAAAGAATGTGGTTATGAGCATGGCAAGGCACAGTACCATACTCAACGTACGTTTGAGAATTTTTTTCATAAAAATTTCCTCCTTATTCTTTAATCTATATGTAATTACATGAAACGGAATAACCCGGTTTTCATATATATGCCGAAACGGAATTTTTAAAATGCTTACACCATACTAACCAATAATATTTTAAATCAATCAGTTTTTCTGTTTCAGATAATAGAATTGAGCATTATCTAATTCATTCCACATCTTGTTCAAATTTCCATAAAAACTATTCGTTTGCAACAAATAATATGTATTATTATCCATATTATTATATCTATAATATATAAGATTTTCACATTTAGGTCAATTGACATTTTGCACTAAATGCATCAATTTTCTTATTTAGATTTTACTAAAGTTACAAAAAGAAAATACGGCAGATTATCTCTGCCGCACAAGTTCTTATTTACCTGAAATTCCCGCAAAAAACGGAACTTTTATATCATACTTTTTCTTAAGGTCACTGCGAACTCCGATGTTATTAAAAATCGAATAAACTCCACCAAGGAATCTTACAATATTATTTATCGGGTTGAATGTCCTTTTCGGATGACCGCCCTGCTGTGTTGTTTTTGAAATAGTAAATTCGTTAAACGGAGTGCTCTCACCGTCATAATAGCTCTTAATCACAATCGAATTTTCTGAGAAATCAAGAACATTGTAAATTACGTTTTCTGTATCTACATACTTTCCGATATGCTCGCCGACAGGCGGTATTTCTCCGTCATCAAGCGAACGAGGTCTGTTGATTGAACCCGAAACCATGTAAATGCTGCCCTTCGCATCGGTAACCTCGTTGATGTCCGCAATCGGTGTCACCGTCTTCTTGTTATACACAACATTCGACATTGTGTAGTAATGGCTGTGTCCCATAAGCACAAGGTCGATAGCAAATTCATCAATAAGGGGCATCCACAAAAGTCGAATAAGCTTGTTCTCACTCTCTCGGTGAGGAATACGTGAGCCGAGAAGGTCGTGGTGGAACATCGCAACCCTCCATTTCACGTCAGGATTCGCTTTAATTGCATTCTTAATAAATCTGCGATGATACACACCGTCCGCATTGTTTGAATCGCAAACGAGGAACAGCGTATCACCCTTGACAAACCAATAGTCACCGCCGATATAACTCTTTATTCCCTTATCGTTTGTCTCAGGATTCGCATTGAAATATCTGTAATCAATATTTTTTCTGTCATGGTTTCCTTCAAGAATCGCTACTGTTGTATTCTTTGCATCAGCCGAAGAAACATATCCGCAGTATTCGTCTCTTCTGCCAAGTGACGCCTGATCGCCTGTTGAAAGAATAAGAGAAATGTCGCTCTTTTCTTTAGCCTGTGAAATTACAGAAGCAAATTTTCCTGAATTATTCTTTATGCTGTCCTTGTTTTCTTCATCATAACTGATGTGAACATCTGTTACATAGAGCGCTGAAAATTCGCTTCTCGTTGAAGTTGTAATGCTGTAAACAGCCGATTTATAACCATCAGAATTACAGGTGTAATAATATGTAGTGCCTTCCTTAAGAGAGGTGATATGTGCCTCGGCAGAATAGTCACCCTGCGGAGTTGCAGTCACATTTGCAGTAATCTGTTGTGCTTTTGACATATCCTTGCTTTCACTCAGCAGTACATAATTTCTATCTTTTGAATCCGTGTACCATCTGATTGTTCTTTCGCTTTCGGTCTGTCCGGGCGCAACATACACACCCTTTTCAATATCTGTACTGTTAGATTGCCAATATGCGTTCCAGCTGTCCTGAGCAAAAGCCACACCTGTGCAGCTGAATGCAATTACAATACAAAGAAATACAGATAAAGCTCTTTTCATATTTCTCATATACTCTCCTCCAGTTTTTTCTTTATTATACCATATTATATTTTTCTATTCAATCTTAATCTTAAAAAAGGAAACGGGCAGCACAAAACGTACTGCCCGAAAAGAATTTCAGATTATTTGTTAACAATATCTGAGAAAGCAATCTGATGATCCGCACGTGCTGAAGGTGCCTGATCGATCGTTGTCTTCATGATACCTGCGTTAATTACAGCGTTAGCATCCTTTGTTGAAAGTGTTTCGTCACAGTCAACGTCACCAGCAAACTTAATATAAGCATTGCTTGTATTTGTGCTGAGAAGACGAGATGCATAACATCTGAGGATAACAGCATCTGTACCATCTATAAGTCCATCACCGTTAACGTCACCGAAGAAGATAACTGTGTATTCACGTTCTGTAATAAATACGCCGTCACCGTCAAGGTCTGAACGAAGAAGAACCTTAGCGCCTGTACCGTTACCATTGCTTGTCGGAACGATATCCATTCTTGTGCAGCCGTTTGTAGCATAAGCCATAAGCCACTGATCCATATATGTTACGAAATCACCGAAATCTTCTTCGTCAAGCTCTGTGTAAAGAGCTTCTTCGAAGCCGTAAAGGTAAGAATTAACCTCATCCTTAAGGAAGTATGTCTCGTTAGGATCATAGTAATCAATAACAGGAATTGTTACAAGTGCATTGTAGGCCTTGTTAAGTCTTTCTGTTACACCGTCAACGATTGCCTGGCTGTCAGCGTCGTACCAAACCTGACGAACAAACTTAAGTGCTTCATTATATGTTTCAACAACATTCTGAACTGACTTATCTGTGAATACTGCAGGGCTGTCAAGGAAAACAAGGTTATCAATAGCAGCGATAAGTGCTGAGTAATCAGCATCACCAAGACCAGCATTGAGCTTCAGTCCTCTGATTGCATCACGAAGTTCGCTTCTTGCTGTGTTAACCTTTGACTGCGGATAGTCACCAAGTGTTCCGCGATCCTTGTACTGGTTATATTCGTTTACAACCTTAGTTGCAAAGTTATATGCCTTAACGTATGCATCCCATGATCTGTTTGTATAAAGCTGATCGCCGTTACCGTCAACATTAGATGTGATTCTGGGATTATTGTTTATGATTCTGAGAAGATAGAAATCATTTGCTGCAGGCTGGTTTGCAAGAAGCCAGTCATCATAAACGTGCTGGAGATAGTAGTACGCATATGTGATATCTGCACGCTTAACTGATTCGCCGTTATCAAACTGTTCAATAAGCTTTGCCGCATCACCGAGAGCGCCCTTGAAATCTTTGTATGTCCATGGGTCGAAGTCAACTGTATGACAGAATGTGTAGCCATCCTCGTAATACTCGATGCCTTCGTTGTCAGGAATCTTAAGCTCGTTATAAAGAGTCTTAAGCTGATTCATGCTGTAAGAACCTGTGAATGTATTTGCAAACTGTCTTTTGATATATCCGAACTGATCAAGGTCAATAATTCCGACAAGCTCGCAGATAAGGTCAAGTGATTCAGCTGCAACTGCACCGCTCTGAGTAATGTTCGGAAGGCTCTTCATGAGCATTCTTACTGTATTCTTAAGACCTGTGTTTGCAAGTGAGCCGCCTGAGTTCTTTGTCTGAAGAATCTGGTCAAGAGTTGTGTAGTCATAAGGAACAATAAGTCTATTAAGCTGGAAGTCGTTTGTGCTCTGGTTAGCCTTTTCAACAGGGAGCTTAAACACGCCATTGAGGATTCTTGCAAGGAGGTTGCTGAGAACCTTTGAAAGCGGCTTGTTAAGATCTGAGTCTGAACGACGACCGATAATACCAAGAAGACCGTTGATATCGAAGTTAAGAACATTACCGATAATGCTGTCCATAAAGAGGTTCTGCATACCGTACCAGCTGTCCTCAACACCGTAGAAGATGTTTGTAAGAGGAATCCACTGATTTGCAGACATATAAAGCTTGTACCAGGGGTTGTTTGCATATGTCTGTCTGTCGCTTGCATTCGGATACATTGAGAACAATGTAACATACTTTCCGAGGAATGTTTCGAAGCAGTCATTAAGAAGTTCTACAAAAGAAGGAGTAAGATTGCTTGACTCGAAGGTAGTCTGACCAACAAGATAATAGTTAAGAACAGCAGCTGCAACATCAAGACACTGATCTGAATCAGGATCAAGAGCACCCTGATCAATCATCTTCTGGAAGTCAGCATTTTCGCTGTGAACAAGTTCTTCACAAACATTGATAAGTGTGTATGTAGCAAGTTCCTTGATTGTATCGCAGTTGTCGGGGAAGTAAACACCGTCAACAAATGCTTCAAGAAGCATCTTTGCAAGGAAAGCGAAGAGCTCCTCGTCACCCATTGTTTCAATAGCTGCTTCCTGCTCTGCTGTAAGAGGAGTAAAGTCAGAAGTAAATGACGGAAGCATAGGAACTACCATTCGGATAAGGTCTGAGAACATACCTGCAAAGAGGTCTGTAAGCTGGAGGTGTGAACCCATAGCTGTAGGCTCAAACCAGATATACTTCTTAAGTCCAACCTTGATGATGTACTCAAGAGCAACATTGAGCTTGTCAATGGGCTTCGGTCTCTCAGGATTCTCTACACCCTTCCAGCGAAGGAATTCTTCTACTACATTAACGTCATCCTCAGGTGTATCTGCACTGACTACGCCTGCTTCAACGAGAGTATTGTAATCAACGAAAAGGTTGATAGCAACATCAAAGTATGAAGTCTCTGTTGCATCGTAATCATCAGGAGCAACCTTGAGAAGTTCGAGTATAAGTGAACCTGCGAAAGGAATAACGATATCATCAACAAGTGCGTTAACTGTATTGATAATGAAATCGTATGTAGAAGTGCTTGTAAGGCTTATGTCGCTTGCATTAAGTGAAGGAAGGATAGAAAGAAGACCCATCTGATTTGTAATCTTACCCTCTTCATCTCTTTCGATAGGAATACTCATAAAGTCAGCTACTGTTGCAACTGTTTCCTCATCGAGAAGGTTGAATACAAATGTAAGAACTCGGTCGTTAAGGAAGGTCTGAACCATATTGTCAAGATTATAGCTGTCAGCTGCACCCTCAACATAGCCTGTATCCTGACCGTCATTCATGAGAAGCTTATAAACCATATCACAGACGTATCCATGAACATTCTTGAGCATAGGAACTTCTTCATAAAGATCAAACCAACGGTTAATAAAACCTAATGAAAATGATCCGTCAAAAATACCTGCAAGAACATCTGCGTTGTCATCAAGTGAAAGGCAGTTACAGATAACCATAAACAGCTGGAAATCAGAAAGATTTGCATTTCTACGTCTGTTAGAGCTGTTGCGGAGTGCCTTAACATTAAGCTTTTCGATATCACCAAGGTTAAGGACACCTGAAGCGAGACCGTAGAGCGTACTGCTCATAACTTCGTCAAGTGTATCGCAAAGAGTATCAAATGAAGAAATATTGATATCGATGCCTACGATTGACTCATGGATATCCATGGGAGCAAATACTTCATCATCAAGCATATCAAGCAAAGCAGTAGCTGCCTGATCGTTGGTGAAGTAAGGAGTAAGGATAGAGTCATATCCTGCCGGCTCCTCATAGCTGGTCTTGTACGCACTGACACCGATGGTGAAAGTTGAAAGAATCAACAGCATCGACAACAGAACGGACAAAAGTCGTTTAGATTGTTTCATCTAAATGCACCTCCATTAAATTTGCTTAAGTTCTCTTTACCTTAAGCGTGGATAACGGCAAAAGATAATAATACTGATACTATTACACTTTTACTTATGTTAAGTTTACCAAATAATTAACAGTTTGTAAATAGCGAAACCGCTAAAATTTCAGGAAAATTTATGTGCAATATATTGTATTTTTCATCAGATTTATTGATTTATAAATATCGTTTTCCGACACGCCGGCAGATGATACAAATATTTCAACCTCTTTTTGTTCACTTTGACTTACTCTTTTTACAGCAATGCCGTTTTGTAAAAGAAGCGCTTTAATATTTTCCGGTGATTTATTCGTTTTGATTCGAAAACTGACAATAAATCCCGAGTCGCTTACTTCTATCGACTGCGGATTGAATTCGCTTTCAATCATATTCTTCAATATTTTTGTCTTGTTTTCAAAAACCTTTCTCGCCTTCTTTATCTGTGCAACCAGTTTTCCGTCTGTAATATATCTCGCAAGTGCAATCTGTTCTGTCTTTGACGCAGTCTGATTATAAAGATTTCCGCGTAATCTGTATTCATCCGCAAGCTTTTGCGGAAGCACCATAAAGCTGATACGTATTGACGGCAGAAGCAGACGTGACATTGTTCCGATATATGCAACGTTTTCTCCTCCGTCAAGTCCCTGCAAAGATGAAACCGGTCTTGAAATATAGCAGAATTCGCTGTCAATATCATCCTCGATAACAATACTGTTATGCTCACGGGCAAAGTTAAGCATATTGATTCTGTCCGTAATGCTCATTATACCGTTGTTTTTATATCTTGACGGTGAAGTATAAATAAAATTAACATCAGCTATTCCATCGTACTCTCCCCTGTTTTTAAATATCTTATATCCGTAATCGTTAAATACAGCCATGCCCTGCCTGAACGGACTCCCGCTGAATATAACTGACGAACGCTTTTTTTCAAGAGAACAGAGAAGATAAATCAGATTCTGTACGCTCGCTCCGATTACAATCTGAGACGGACGGCAGACAACACCCCGCTGTGAGCCGGCGTAATCACTTAAAGCCTTTCGTAAATCATATTCACCCTGATATTCACCGTAGCTTATCAGTCTGTCCTCACATCTGAGTGCATTCTTTATATATTTTTGCCACAGCTTGAAATCGAAACAATCAGGATCAGCTGAGGAACCCGATAAATCAAATTCAGGTTTTGATATTTCTTCATATTCCTCACTGACCCTGTTTACATTTGCATTCTTCGGCAAATCAGAAATCTGACTGACGTAATAGCCGCTCTGACTTTTCGCATAAACATAGCCCTCAGCAGTCAACTGCATATACGCACTTTCAACTGTCATTTTGCTGATATTGAACTCTGAACAGCACTTGCGTATTGACGGAAGCTTGTCGCCATATTTCAATGTTCCGTTAATAATCTGATCTCTGTAATACATATATAATTGTATATACAGCGGTTCACCTTCATAATTTCTGAATAACTCGTTCATAAACTGTCCTTATCATAATTATTGATACTGTCTATTTTAACAATGACAAATCTGTTGTATAGTATATATCAAATCAGAATAAAAATCAACAACAAAATCAACTGAGGTGATTTCTCTGTGAAAAAGAACGTTTTACGGCAAATAATTCTTGCTTCGCTTCTTGCAGCAATGACAACGGTATTGACATATTACATAAAAATACCTACAATAAACGGGTACATTCACGTAGGTGACAGCGTTATTTATATTGCCGCCTGCCTCCTGCCGACGCCGCTCGCTATGCTTACGGGTGCGCTCGGCGGAATGTTTGCGGATCTGCTCGGCGGATATACAATGTATGCATTGCCGACTTTTATTATCAAGTCATTGCTTGCTGTCGCATTCACAAGCACAGCGAAGAAGATTGTAAACAAGAGAAACGCTCTGGCAACAGGCATCGGTGCAATAATTACAGTTGTCGGTTATTATTTCTCTGAGGTTATTATCGTAGCAATGACAAATGCTTCAGATTTTGCACAGTTTAAAACTGAGCTCTTCAACGTCGTTCCGTGGAGTGCATCGGTCGCAACCTTTCCCGGCAATATTGTTCAGGCAGTTGCAAGCGCAGTCATCTTCTTTATTCTCGGAACAGCACTTGACAAATCAAAGGTAAAACAAAAGATAATAAAATATTAAAATACAAGGTGATTTAAAATGGCAGACATCATTTACACATACGAGGGAAGCGCATATCTGAACATTACAAACAAGTGTCCGTGCTCCTGCGTTTTCTGTATCAGAAGCAACGGTGACGGACTTGGTTCGGCGGAAACTCTCTGGCACAAAAAAGACCCGACTCTCGACGAGATAAAAGCCGAAATTGATTCATTTGATTTTACTCCGTATAAAGAAGTTGTTTTCTGCGGTTACGGTGAGCCGACACAGGCACTCGACAACCTTATTGAATCAGCAAAATATCTTAAGGAAAAATACGGTCTGAAAATTCGTCTGAACTCAAACGGCCTCGGCGATCTGATAAACGGAAAAGAAACGGCAAAAATGCTCAGCGGAATTGTAGACTGTATTTCAATCAGCCTGAACGCTCCTGATGCAGAAAGCTATCAGCGTGTAAGCCGTTCAAAATTCGGTGATAAATCATTTGATGCAGTAATAAAATTTGCATCTGATTGCAAGAAATATATTCCCGAAGTAAAATTTACGGTTGTCGATGTGATAACCGCAGAGGAAATCGAAAAATGCAAAAAAATATCATCAGAACTCGGAATACCTCTCAGAGTTCGTGAGTGGATAAAATAATTACTATACCTTCGCTTCGGCGGAGGTATTTTTTTCACCTTTTTACAAAAGCTATCAACGGTGATGCTATGCTTATTTCTCTTGTCCGTGCGTTAATTTTGTATATACTTATCTTTTTCTGTATGCGCCTTATGGGAAAAAGACAGCTTGGAGAGCTTCAGCCGACAGAGCTTGTTATAACAATTCTTGTTTCCGCGATTGCCGCGGTTCCGATGCAGGACAATGCTCTGCCCCTCGGCAATTCAATTGTCGCTGTTCTTCTGCTTGTTTCGCTTGAAATTATCAACTCTTCAATCGTTTTGAAAAGCAGCAAATGGCGAAGCTTTTTTGAGGGAAACTCTATTGTAATAATCCGTGACGGAGTTATTGATCAGAAACAGCTGAAAAAACTGCGCTTTTCCGTTGACGATTTGCTTGACCAGCTGCGTCAGAAGGATGTATTTGACATCAATGACGTGCAGTATGCAATTATAGAAACAAACGGTCAGCTCAGCGTTATGTTAAAGCCAGAAAAAGAACCGGTTACCGCCGAGATGATTGACATAAACAATTTCGAAAAAGGACTGCTTTGTTTGGTGATAAACGACGGAGAAATATTGAAAAGGACATTCGAAGAATGCAATATGAACGAGAAAAAGCTGAACAAAATATTAAGCGAAAATAAAATAAAAGCAGAGGACGTTTTCTTTATGCTTGCGGATAAAAAAGGCAATGTAACTATCGTACGAAAAGAGGCTGAAAAATGAACCGACTTGCCGCCGCCCTTATCCTTCTTCTTATCTCTGTCAGCGTTAGTGTATCGGGTTATTTTTATATAGTACAGTCAGCTGATGAAATAATAAACGTCATCTCAGAGGACAGAAAGCTTACTCTTGAAAGCGGAAATATATCTCCGGAGCGTGCAGAAAAAATTCAGAAAATATGGAAAGAAAAGGAAACATTTCTTGTTGCAATTCTTCCGCACGAGGAGCTGGATGAAATTGAGATGAATATAAAAAAACTGTCGTATTATCAACAACAAGATTTTGCCGAGGAATATATTAAAGCTCTTAATGACTGCACAAGCAGGCTTGAACATATTTCCGAATCGGAAAAGCTTGATTTCAAATCACTATTTTGAACAAACGGTTAATTCGTATCCATTATGATTGACAATTTTCCTGCCTCGTGATACAATCACGCTGAAGGAGATGATTCGTATGCTATGGATATGGGTAGCTGCAATTGTCATTTTTATAATCATTGAAGCCATAACCGTTCAGCTCGTCACCATATGGTTTGCTGTCGGTGCGGTCGGCGGATTGATTGCAAGTCTTTTCAACCTTCCCGTCTGGGTTCAGGCGTTGGTATTTGTTGCGGTTTCTGCGGTAACTCTTGTTGTTACAAAGCCATTTGTAAAACGCTTTACGCAGAGCAAAAAACAGCCTACCAATGCCGACAGACTAATAGGACAACAGGCAGTTGTTACTGAACCTATTGACAATCTTATGAGCAAGGGTGCCGTAACTGTCGGAGGGCTTGAATGGACAGCACGCACATCGGACGGCTGTAAGGCGGAAAAAGATACAGTTGTCACCGTCGAAAAAATCGAGGGTGCAAAGCTGATAGTAAAGATTTAAAGGAGTGTTATTATGGAAAATTTCGGCACATTTTTAGCATTGGGTATTCTCATTTTTATTGTAATTGTTCTCGTAATTTCAAACGTCAAAATTGTTCCTCAGTCACGTGCATATGTTATTGAGCGTCTCGGCGCATACAAAGAAACATGGCAGACAGGTCTTCACCTTAAGCTTCCGTTCTTTGAAAGAATCGCAAGAAACGTATCGCTCAAAGAGCAGGTCGTTGACTTCCCGCCGCAGCCTGTTATCACCAAGGATAACGTAACCATGCAGATTGATACGGTTGTTTTCTTCCAGATAACAGACCCTAAGCTCTACGCTTACGGCGTTGAAAATCCGATTTCCGCAATTGAAAATCTTTCCGCTACAACGCTCAGAAATATTATCGGTGAGCTTGAGCTTGACCACACTCTCACTTCAAGAGATACAATCAATGCAAAAATTCGCGGTATTCTTGACGAGGCAACCGACCCGTGGGGCATCAAGGTTAACCGTGTTGAGCTTAAGAACATTCTTCCTCCGCCCGAAATTCAGGACGCAATGGAAAAGCAGATGAAGGCTGAGCGTCAGCGCCGTGAAGCTATCCTTCGCGCCGAGGGTGAAAAAGCAAGTCAGGTGCTTGTTGCCGAGGGTCGTAAGGAATCTCAGATTCTTGCCGCTGAAGCTGACAAGCAGGCAGCGATTCTTCATGCAGAAGCTGTCAAGGAAGCAAAAATCCGCGAGGCTGAGGGTCAGGCTGAGGCTATTCTCAAGGTTCAGGAAGCCGAAGCAAAAGCAATTGAGCTTATCAACTCAGCAAATCCGAGTGACGCATATCTCAGAATCAAGAGCCTTGAGGCATTCGGTAAAGCGGCTGACGGTCAGGCAACCAAGATTATTATTCCGTCAGAAATTCAGGGCGCAGCAGGTCTTGCAAACGGCATAATTGAAGCCGTAAAAAAATAATCACAAGCAGAAAGTCAAGGAATATTTATGAACCGATTATCATCTGAAAATAAAAACAAAAGTGTCAACAGCCTGTTGGCACTTTTGTTGCTGACAGCATTCTCGTTTACCGTTCTTTATATCTGCACTTCGTCAAGTCCGAGATATGCAATAAATCCGTGGGTTGACGCAAATGCGTTTTTCACAGTCGGAAAAGGTATGGCAAAGGGAATGATACCGTACAAGGATTTGTTTGAGCAAAAAGGTCCCCTGCTCTACCTCATCCATTGCATTGCATACAAGATTTCAAACACATCCTTTACAGGTGTTTATGTTCTGGAATCGCTTTCTTTAACCATTACGCTTTTCTTTGTTTACAAGCTCGCAAAGCTTTGCATAAATGAAAAAGCTTCTGTTCTTGTTTCCGTAATCACAGGTGTGGTTATCACTAACACTTTCGCACTTTATCTCGGAGACAGTGCCGAGGAATTTTGTCTTCCGAGCCTTGCAATCGCAATTTATTATCTTGTTAGGTTTTTTCGCAATCCTGACAGTAAAGAGCTGAAAGGGTATACATATTTCATCTGTGGAATTCTCGCAGGTTGTGTTGCAATGATAAAATACAGCATTATCGGAATTTGGTTCGCGTGGATGGCTTGCATCGCACTCTACACTCTGATAATAAAAAAGGATGTCAAATCCGCATTTGTAAATTCGATAATTTTCCTTATCGGAATGGGTGTTTCTTTTATTCCGTGGATAATTTATTTTGCGGCTAACGGAGCACTTAAAGATTTTATCGTTACTTACTTTATTATCAATTCGGGCAGCTATTCAAGAGATAAAACAACAGGCATTCTTCATCTTCTTAAGAATGTTTATAACCGTCTGGTAATATATTCGCTCTATTCTGAATGGCTCTCAATTCTTTCTTTTGCAGGTGTTGTTCTCGCCTCGGTTACAAGAAGAATTTTCCCGAAGAAACTTGTTCCTCATTTTGTTTTCCCCGCCGTATTCATCTGCCACATATTTCTTACATATTTCGGCACAGGAATCGCATATTATCATTTAACCTTTGCTGTTTTCGTTCCGCTTGCGTTCATCGTTTTATTCTCATACTTTGAAATGCTTGTAAAGGACAAAAAAATCCGTCAGGCTGTTTCAATCACCCTGACAGCGGTTCTGTGTATCGGTGTTATTCCTTTCTCAATGTATAACAGTACCAGCTCAAAAACGGTTCACAGAAAAACTGAAGACACAGTTCAGTACAGCTTCAGCCACTACATAACCGAGCACAACCCGAACGCAAAGGTTCTCAATCTCGGATTCCTTGACGGCGGATTTTATGTTATGAACGATACACTTCCTCCGTTCAAACACTTTGAACGTCAGAATATTCCACCTGAAAAATACGCGGAGAATGTTAACGAGCAGATGCGTTATCTTAACGAAGCATTAGCGGATTATGTTATTGTGCGTCAGACAAAAGAACCCGACGAAAAACGCAATCATCAATATTATCCGACACTTTCAAAAAACTATTCTCTTGTTAAGACACAGCAGGAAAAAATCATTGACGTCAACACAAAAGAAATGACATTGACGTTCTATCTGTATGAAAAGAATAAATAAAAAAGACTGCGGAGAATTTCAAAAAGTTCTCCGCAGTTTTTTATCAGAAATCAAAATATTTTTCTCTGAGTTTCTTTCCTCTGCCGTAAACAAATTCAAGCGCTGCTTTTGCATCCGCTTTTTCTTCGTCAGTACCTGTAATATACTGCTTCATCAGTCTGCCCTCTTCGTAGCAAAGCTCATCGTGAATCGGGAAATAATTCTCAATTAAGAAACTACTGTATCTTACAAGACGACCCTCACCGACAACTCGGTATTCCGTGCTGATTGTGTCGACTGCAGTTGAATAGAAATCCTTGATTGACTGAATAAGAGCTTTTCTCTCATTTTCAGGTGAGAAAACAATTGTCTCGCAAATGAATGCGCCCTTATTTGATTCGTAGGAAGAATGACTGTCCGTACTTCCTACAATCGGCATACGGATTCCCTTTGCCATAGCCTCGTAATACAATACTGTCTGGAAGCCGTTATGCTCAAAATATCTCTCACCGCCGAGAACCTCAAAAGCATCAAAAGGCTTCTGCTCAAACATATATTTTGTAAATGCTTCGGGTACATGATACGCGTCACGTTTCCATGTCGGATGAGCGAAAATACCAAGGCCGTTTGCCTTGCGGATTTCATCAAAAATCCAACAGCATGAAGCATAAGGAACAGCGTCAACATCATCGGGAACTTCTGTATTGTCAGCAAGCTCCTGCATCTTTTTCTGATACTCGTCATATGACATAATATCGGGAGCTTTTCCGTAAAGTGAACGGTACTTAAGGTCAGGACCGACCTCTTTAAGATGGTCGCCGTCGGTAAGTGCGTTTATGCTGTACTCCGCACCGAAGCTGACAATATGAACATCGTTTGTCTTTCCGTTGATTCTCGGCATATGAACTTCCTCACCGGGAACAATGTTCAGCTCAATATTTACATCCTTGTATGCGTCAATAGCTTCGAGTGACGGATAGTATCTTTTGTGGTCGCTGATTACCATAAAGTCGTATCCGTAACGTCGATAGTTTGCACAGACAACCGGCGGTGTCTGATTTCCGTCAGAGCGGTTCGTATGCATATGGAGATCACCCATAAACGGATAACGTCCTCTCAAATCCTCGTCAACACAGTAAACAGAGAATCTTTCCATACCCTTTTCGCCGTCAAAGAATTTGAGGTGATATTTCTGCTCCTTGTTGAAGGTGTGTTCAATATCAAAACCGCCGTTTTCATTGCATATAACCTTTTTACGTCTGAAATCTCCCGTTGCGGGGAAGTCTCTCGGATTGCCATCCTCAAGTGCGCAGATAACAAGCTCGTACTCCCTGCCGGGTTCAAAATCCTGATCGCATCCAAGCGGTCTTATGTGAATAGTTGTCGGCTTGTCCTTTACAACAACAAGCGGATAAACATCATAATTATTCAAAATATCATCAAGTTTTTTATGTGCCATTTTGAGTTTATCTCCTTTATCTAAAAGTATAATAATTATATCATTCAACGGCAAAATATGTCAATCGAATAAGTATACAAAACTGCGCAAAATTTTTGTCATTACGCAGTTTTCATTTTCGCTTTTTCGTTTTAGGCTCGGGCAAATCATCGTACATTCTGTTAAAAAGCTCAGTCAGAAAATCCCTGTTGTCAACATCGCCGACTAACAGCATTTCCCTGCCGCCCTCATAAGGCAATTCGTATTCAGCCTCAGGCATAAGCTCAATCGCACCTCTGACAGGCTTCACAAGTAATCTGTCATCATAAATTCCGCCTGCAATTTTTCCTCTGTAATAAATAATAAATTCACCCATCATCGCCCTGTATGATATTTCATCAAGGTCGGACAACTGCTCTAAAATAAAATCAAGATATTCTCTGCTCGAACTCATATTAAAACCTCCATGCTGAAAGGAGCAATCCGGGAACTGCAACTATTGCAAAAAATGCCCACGAAATAAGAGTAAAAGCTTTTACAAATTTCAATCCGTTTTTCGGATATTCTCTGATGTAAATTCTGTAGTTAATTACAGATGCAAGTGAGCCGATAAGCGAACAAAGTCCTGCCGTATCTGCGCCGTAGAGAAGGGCGGAAAGATTGGTTGTAAACGGATAAAGAACAATTGAAGCCGGCACATTTGAAATAACCTGGCTTAACGCAATCGCCCACCAGTATTCGTGCTCAGCAACGCTCTTTGAAAGGAATTCCGAAATTGTCGGATTTGCCGCAATTGAGGACGAGAAAATAAAGAAGCATAAAAACGTCAACAGTAAAACATAGTCTGTCTGCTTCAGCAATTGTTTATCAACGATATACACCGCAACAGCGACTATAATTGCCGCAATGTACCATAACGAGGTTCTTGTTACAATCGTCAGAATAATCATCATAAAAAGAAGAATGTAAACTATTCTGTTCTTCTTTTTGTCGGCGCTCCACCGAGTGTCGGTAGTTTCAGATGAAAGCACAATTTTTTCACTCTTATCCTTATGATAAAGAATACGTATAAACAAAATGAGAAGCAGTCCCGAAAAAACATTCAGCGGCAGCATATGAAGCATAAACTTCCATACAGACACTCCCGATTTGCCGAACAAAAACAGATTTTGCGGGCTGCCGAAAGGCATAAGCATTGAGCCGCGTATAGCCGCAATATTTTCCATGGAAATTACAGGTAAAATATATTTTTCCTTTTTGCCCGAACGAAAGAGAAGAATCGTAAGCGGAACAAAAATTATCAGCGAAACATCATTTGTAACAAACATTGACGTGAAGAAAACTCCGAATACAAGAAACAGCGATAAGCCGAACATCGTGCTCAGCTTTGACGAAAATCTTATAAGCGGAAGAAAAATATTTTCTTTTTTGAAGCCCTCAAGAACCGTAAGCATCATAAAAAGAGTTGCAAGCGTTTTCCAGTCAATATCAGAAATAAGTGCCGCGCTTGGCGGTGTTATAAACAACGCAATTACTGCCGCCAGCACAGAGACCGACAGCATGATTTCTTTTTTCAGAAGCTCTTTAATTTTTACAAAAACTGATTTTGAACTTTCCATATTTTCATCCTGATTTTTTATGCAATAATATCTGAATCTTCAATTACGATTCGTTTACAAGCTTACCTGTGATATGCTCGGGCACAATCTCAAGGCATTGAACTTTACTGCTGAAATTTTCAATTTCTTTTTCAATATAGCTTTGGTCATCCGTGAATTTAAGGCATAGATTTCTGCTGATTTCAACCGTTCGTTCATAGTCCTCAACAAATTTTATTCTGCCGAAAACAATAACGCTTTTTATATTCAGCGCCCACTCGCCTTCACAGCGATAGCCATCATCATAAACGCAGAAGGAAACCTTATCACACTTTTTGATTGCATCAATTTTGTGTCCTTCCTTTGCGCCGTGAAAACAGATGTGTCCGTTATCCTCGCAGTACCAGTAATCTATCGGTAGTCCGTAGGGATATCCGTCATCTCCGATAACAGAGAGAACTCCCCTCGGCTGACTTTTAAGAACAGCGATACATTCTTCTTCACTTATCTGCTGTTTAAATCTTCTCATTTTTCTGAATATAAGAATCTCTCCTTTTAACTCATCATTATTATTCCCTGCACAATAAACAGTTCACCAAGAATATATGTAAGCATACAGAGAAAAAAGCTTTTAAAATATCCGTTTTTATAATATCTGACAACAAACAATGTGCAATCTGAAACAAAGAACAGAACAGCACCGATATAAGCCACAACCGAACCAAAGCAGGGATTGCTTAAAAGCTGCATCAACGCAAAAATATTCATACTGCTGTTTGCAAGCAGATAAATATACATAGGTACAACCATCATTTTCGGTGTTGTCGGCTTGACAAGTCTGATTATCACAGCTGAAACAGTGAAATAAACAATCGCCGCAGGAATTATTGCAAGCCAATTGACAAACAAAAAATCCACCCTTGCCACATAAACGGCAATAAACAGAAAATGTGACAGCATAAAGCTGATTCCGCCTGCCGTAAACCACGCATTTGTTTCCAGCATAAGCAACACATCGCCAAACCAGCTTGCCGCAAGTGCCGCAACGAGAATCCAGTTGATTTCCTGCACGGAAGCAACATAATATGCAGTTATCAGCGGAAGCAGAAGCGGTTTTGAAATATTTTTATGTTTTGTGAAAAGATTCAGTGCCGAAGCTACCAGCAAAAATCCGAGAAAAACAAACCTTATATGTTCAGAATAATGCACCAAATCACTCCTAAAATTATTTTATTTCAAATTCAAGAGTTATCAGTTTATGCGGAACAAGTGAAAACTCAGTTAATGCATTGTCGCTGACCTTGCCGAGTCTTTTCTCCTCAAGCGTTGTTTCGTATATCGCAGAAACCTCTGTGTTCGGCATTGTCAGTTCAACTGAACCGTCAACCGCCTTGTCTGAATTGTTGAGCAATCTGACAATAAGAGTGTCCCGCTCCATAGCCTGTTTAAAACAGGTAACAATAACACCCTCACCCGTCAGCTTAATTGCAGAGCCTGTATCGGGAATTGTAACCTCGGGACATTTATATTCGGGAAGAACGCTTTCCTCAGGTTTGCGGTTAAATTCCGTGATAAGCGGAGCAACAAAAGCTGA
Organism: Clostridia bacterium; assembly: GCA_024404095.1. GTDB lineage: Bacteria > Bacillota > Clostridia > Oscillospirales > Acutalibacteraceae > CAG-488. The sequence goes on from JAKSQO010000003.1 coordinate 25,668, forward strand.
AACCTCTTTAAGCAGGTTTGCCTTGTTTCCGTCATAGGGAATAATTGCAAGCTCGTAATCAATTGAAGTAAGATTCTGAGCTTCGTGACATTTATACTCGGGAGTGATTGCAAATGTCATTGTATCAATATCTTCAACGCAGCGCAGAAGTGTAAGTGCAAGCGACTGAACCTGATTGTCGATACATTCGTATTCGTAAATTCCCTTTGCCGCAATACCCAAGCCTGCACCGTCACCGCTGACGCAGCAGTAATCAATAAACGGCTTTGTCGGGTAATCCTGTTCACGAGGAAGCTCGGGATCAAACGGTACATTTATCTCACGCTCACAATGGTCAAATGCCTGACCGCCTGCAGAAACAGCGTTTTTATAATTTGTCGGGAATAAAACACGAAGACGATGATATCTGCTCTGATTTTCAATATGAATTTTAAGACCGACTTTTCTGTCACCCTTCATAAGCGAAACAACAGCTTTTATCTTAAGCGGTTTGCAGATTTCGGAACGCTTCTTTCTGTCTGCTGTAAGCCCGTCGGGAATGCTCATTTCAAAACAAAGCTCATATGCCGCACCGAGCGGAGTATCGAACAGGCAGGTAATCGAGGTCGGCGCACCCGAATAAATCACACGTCTGTCATTCTCAGGTTCACAGTGAACATAAACAGAATCGCACTCACCTGTATCCTCAAAAATAAGTGCACCTTCTGTCACTGCTTTTGCATTAGTTTTATCCTTAATAGTTAATCTGCCGCTAACATCAATCGAAACTGATATAAATTCGTTTTCAATTGAGCACGGATTTGTTTCAATATGATGATAACGTCTGTTGTCAACGCGCTTTTCATCCTCGGTCTTTACCATTTTAAGCTTCATCCAGCCTGCGGCAGGTACTGTCGGCAGGTCAAGAACAGCGTCAATTTTCCAACGCTTGCCCCATGTCGGATGACCGCGGCGCGGATTGTATCTTACATCACCGACAAGTTCCTTGCCGATTATCGACATCTCAACCTTCTGTCCGTCAGGTGCATACAGTTCAAAGAAGCCGTCGCAGTAGCCTGCGGGAATATCAAATGAAACCTTCTTTGCGCCGCTGATTTCATATGAAGAAATGTTAAATACAAATACAGCAGGGTCATCTGATGAACAGCTCATAATATATCTGAGCGCATTATTCTCTTCCTGCTCGCTAAGTGATATTGCCGCACCGTAACGAGCCATAACCTGCTCAAAAACCTCGTCAACCGAGCAGCAGCCGAGACTGTCGTGTGCGTGATTTTCAAGAACATATTTCCAAGCTCTGTCAAGCGACCACTTCGGATATTTTGCACCAAGCAGCCATGATGCGGCAGCAAGCGGTTCAAATCGGTCAACAAGGTGCTTTTCTGATTCCCAATGACGTTTTTTCTGTCGGGGATGAAGTGAGTTTGTCGATTCAAGTATATCTTCAAAAGTATAAATCAGCTCACCCTTGACCTGTTCGGGCTTTTTCCCCATAGCTTCATAATCGGCAAGCACGTCAGCGGCAAACTCCTCGGGTGTCGACTGTTTAACCTCAATATTGGGGAACAATGCACGGATTTTGTCAATAACCTCAAGCAAATCCTCCTGCGCCCACGAATGGTCAATACCGTTGAGCCAGAACATATGGCTTGTTTCAGAATTATAAAGGCAGTATTCACGCAGAGCTTCAACACGGTTCTTTATTCCACGTCTGCGGAATGTTACACCGTCAATAACCTCGTCAAAATCGTCCTCATTTTCGGGCAGAGTTGTAGCAAAACCATAGCCCGAACGGGAGTTGAACATATGCGCACTTGTGCCGTCAGAGCCAATCCATTCATAAACACTCTTCTGATTTTTCGGATGACCTCTCCATGCCATCGAAGCGTGAATATCAAAGCCTGCAAGAATCTGCGGAATCTGTGACGCATGACCGAACTCGTCAATCTCATACGAAAAGCGCATTGCTCTGCCAAGCTCCCCGGACTTTTTCACACCGTACTGGAGATTGCGCACAAGAGCCTCACCACCGACAATATTTTCAAGCGGCTGAGTGTACCAAGGGCCGACAAGAAGCTGTCCGTTTGAAACAACCTTCTTAATTCTGTCTTTCATCTCGGGGCGTGCTGTAAGATAGTCGTCAACCAACGCATACTGACCGTCAGTAATAAAGCGATAGTCGGGCTTGCGCTCAAGCAAATCAATCAGCTTGTCAAACAATGAAACAAGTCTGACAAGGTATTTTTCGTGAGACTGATACCACTCTCTGTCCCAATGTGTGTTGCTTAAAATATGATAAACTTCTTTATTCGGCATAACGTCCTCCAAAAGCATTTTTCTTTATTATAAACGTATCTGAAATTATTTCCAAGTCCTTTTGAATAAAAATATTTGATATTGTTATTTTTATTAAAATATGGTATTGTAGTATTATCAAATGAATTGAGGTGTTTTTATGTTCAGAAAAATATTCAGTCTTTTCGTTTCCCTTTTTATGACTATCGCAATAGGTTCAACCCCGATGCCTGAAGTAACAGGCACGGCAGTGCCTTATGACGGAAGCTTCAAACCCGTAATAAGATTTGTTGTTTCGAGCGACTCTCATGTTAATGAGTTTGCTGACAAAGGTTGTGTCCGCATAATGAAAATGCTTGAAACAGGATACAATGCTGCACAGTCTGACCCGGAATACGGCAAGCTTGATGCCGCTGTTCTTGTAGGTGACATTACCGACAGTGGAAAGCCTACCGCATTTGCATCAATTAAAGCGTGTGTTGATAACACTCTTCGTGACGGCACAGACTTTATGTGTGTTGTAGCAAAGAGCCACGACAGCTACAAGGGCAGAATCAGCAGAAGCTACGCTTCTCAGATTTCGGGTGATTCTGCCGATTTCCACAAGATTATAAACGGCTATCATTTCATTGGTATCTCCGCTTCGCCGACATCACTTAAACACTACACAAAGAAACAGCTCAAATGGCTTGACGCTGAGCTCGCAAAGGCAGTTGCCGATAAGCCTGAACAGCCTGTATTTGTATTCCAGCACGAAAACATTACAAACACAGTTTACGGCAGTTATACCGAGGACGGCTGGGGCGTTGAATTTTTCACAGAAATTCTCTCCAAATATCCGCAGGCAGTAGATTTCTCAGGCCATTCACACTATCCTGCAAACGACCCGAGATCAATCTGGCAGGGTGCATTCACAGCCATTAACGACGGCGGTCTTAACTATTATGAATTCACAATCGACGGACAGAATGTACAGCACCCCGAAAGCAGCAGTAATATGGCGCATATGCTTCTTGTTGAGGTTGACGCTGCCAACCGCGTAAGAGTTCGAGTTTGTGACCTCAATGCCGAGGCCGTTATGACAGAGTATATGATTGACAACATTACAGAACCTGTAAAGACAAAATATGCTCACGATACACGCCATGCAAATGCGACTGCACCTGTACTTACATCTGCCCCCGAGGTTTCGGTTAACGGTTCAGATGCAGCAATAACAGTAAAACCTGCAACGGCAGGAAAAGATGATGTCGTTTTCATTTACAGAGTTAACGTAACAAACAGCAAGGGCGAGGTTGTTTCTTCACAGAAATCGCTCGGAGATTATTATAAAAATCCCATACCTCAGGACATTCGCTTTACAGTCGGCAGTCTCAATGCAGGTAACTACACAGTAAGCGTTGTCGCTGAAAGTGCATGGGGTCCGCAGAGTCAGCCCGTAACCACAAGCTTTACAGTAAAATAAAAGGATAAATTATGATAAAAGATATAATTCACGACCCGATTCTGCTTGCACAGAAATCCAAGCCTGCAACAGAGGAAGACATTCCGATTGCGGATAATCTGATTGATACGCTAAGAGCTAATTCTGGCAGATGCGTAGGCATGGCGGCAAATATGATTGGTGAAACAAAACGCATTATCGTTTTTGACGATAACGGTAAGATTGCAGAGATGTTTAACCCCGAAATTATCTCGGGAAAAGAGCAGTTTGAAGCCGAGGAAGGCTGTCTTTCGCTGACAGGCACACGCAAAACAAAACGGTACAAAGCAATCAAAGTCAAGTGGCAAAACCGCCAATTTCAGTATAGAATTAAAAATTTCACAGGCTTGACAGCACAGATTATTCAGCACGAAATTGACCATTGTAACGGAATATTGATATAGAAAATTCCTGCGAGAGCTAAGCTTTCGCAGGAATAATTATTTTATAACGATTCCAAAAAGTTTATCAGTAAATCCTTCTGTTTCTTATTGAGCTTTGACATTGCATTATAAATATCATCTTCAACTTTATCAGTATCAAAAAAATCCTTAAGGCTAATATCTAATCCATAGCAAATATATTCAAGATATTCAACCGTTGGTTGCTTATTTCCTAATTCTATATCTCTTAAATAACTTTGCGACACACCGCTGAGATTTGCCAGCTTATTAACAGTTATATTTTTCTTTTCTCTGAAAAACCTTATTCTTTCGCCTACATCCATAGAAACGCTCCTAAAATTAACTCTATAGATATAATGATATCAAATTTTGTTGCAAAAATTACAGCTATAGTGTTGACTTCGTATCTCTATTGTGATATTATTGTTATCAAATAATATATGAATATGATTTTTGAGGAAAATATTCTACATTCAAATCAAAATGAACCCCCATTAACTCAAAATATATTCATTGACAAAGAGGGTGTATAATTATGTAGAAAAAATAACAAACATCATTTTTGAAAGGGAAAATCATTATAAAATATAACTGTTTTATTAGTAGACGGTTATAGTAAAACATCGTTTTCATTAAAAATGCTTAAAATCAAAAGGAGATTTCAGTTATGAAAAAATTGGTATCATTATTACTTTGTATTGCAACAGTATTATCATTATGTTCAAGTCTCGTTGTATTCTCTTCAGCAAAAACAGCCGTAAAAACCGGACGTTTCAACGGAAGTGTTGTAGTCTATTTGAATAAAGATTCTAAAGGAAAATACCAAAACGCAAAAGTTAAAATTTGCTCATTCAGTGCAACCAACATAAAAAATAACGCAACAATTCATATAAAACTTTATGATCTCAAAAACAAATACATATGTGAATTTGATACTACATCTGGTTCTAAAATAAACCTAGGAAATGATCATTCAGGATATAAAATTGTTATGTCCGCTAAACAGAAATCAGGAAATTCTATTTCTACTCAGTCTTGGAATTGGACTAATCTTGGAAAATGCTACTACTGGTCTGTAGATGCTACAAGCAACTGTCATTTCTAAAAGACTTTTTGAACAACAAAAACTATTAAATAAAGTTTGATTTTCTAACTCAAAAAAGTTAAAGCCTGTTATTTCAATATGAATTAACAGGCTTTTTATTTATCTAAATATTAAATTATTTGTAAAGCGGACCGTATGTTGCGCAAGCACGGTAGTCCTGACCTTCCTTGTCCATACCGAAATAGTTCCAGTTTGCAGGACGGAAGATTTTCTCTTCGGGAACGTTGTGAAGTGAAACAGGAATACGGAGCATTGAGCACATTGTGATGATATCAGCACCGATATGACCGTATGTTGATGCACCGTGGTTTGCGCCCCAGTTGTTCATGAGGTCATAAGCTGACTTAAATGCGCCCTTGCCGTTGCAGATGGGTGCGAACCATGTGCAGGGCCATGTGTAGTCTGTTCTCTTCCAGAGTGTGTCTGTAACCTCGTCGGGAAGGTTTACATAATAACCCTCACAGATCTGGATTGTCGGGCCGACACCCTTAACATAGTTGATACGGATCATTGTTGCAGGCATTTCTGCACGTGTAACGAAACGTGATGAGAATCCGCCGCCACGGAAGTAACCCATATCGGATGTATTCCATGTTGTTGCCTTAAGCATCTTGTCAACATCCTCATCTGTAACGTCGAACCACTTCTTCATGCAGGGCTCGCCCTTTTCGTTGCGAAGCTCGCCGCAAGCATCAAGGCAGGATGCACCTGAGTTGATAAGGTGGATAAATCCGCCTGCTTCCTTAGCGTGACCCTCGATGTCATAGCCTGTAACTCTCTTAACTGACTCTGCACTCCAGTGAGTACGAACGTCAGAGAACATTGACGGCTGATTTGTAAGAAGCTTCTGGAAGAGCATTGAAATACCGTTGAGAACATCATTCTCTGTTGCGAGGATGTAGGGTTCTCTTACGCCGTTCCAGTCAAATGATGTATTGAGAAGAGCTTCTGCAAAGTCTGCATTCGGCCAATGGTCTGTCCACTGACGCTGACCCTGGAAGCCTGCTGCGATAGCATTGTGACCTGCCATCTCTTCTTCTCTGCCCTCGGGAAGATTCTTGTTGCCGTTCATCAAATCCTTGATGATGCACATCATCTTAACTGTGAACTCCCAATCCTTTTCCTTCTCTTCGTCTGACTTTCTTACGAACTCGGGGTTCTTGTCGAAGCCTTCTTTGCAGTTTTCCTTTGTCCACTTAAGAGCCTTCTGGAACTCTTCCTCATCGTAGATGCCCTCGTCCATTCGACGGAGAATTTCTACCTCGTCAACTGACTCAACGCGGAGACCGAGATACTCTTCCATGAAATCGGGAATAATTGATGAACCTGCGATGCCCATGCAGATTGAACCAATCTGAAGATATGACTTACCCTTCATTGTAGCAACAGCAACAGCTGAGCGTGCAAAACGGAGAAGCTTTTCCTTAACATCGTCTGTGATATTTTCTGAATCGTCAGCTTCCTGAACCTCACGGCCGTAGATGCCGAATGCAGGAAGGCCCTTCTGTGCGTGTGCTGCAAGAACTGATGCAAGATAAACTGCACCCGGACGCTCTGTTGCGTTGAAGCCCCATACACCCTTGATTGTCATCGGGTCCATATCCATTGTTTCTGAGCCGTAGCACCAGCAGGGTGTAACTGAAAGAGTGATTGAAACGCCCTCTTTCTTGAACTGCTCTGCGCAAGCTGCTGCCTCAGCAACACGACCGATAGATGTGTTTGAGATAACAACCTTAACAGGCTCGCCGTTTGAATAGCAAAGATTCTCCTCAAAGAGCTTCTTAGCTGCCTTAGCCATACCCATTGTCTGATCTTCGAGAGATTCTCTTACCTTAAGAGGTCCTCTTCTGCCGTCAATGATAGGACGGATACCGATTACAGGGTATTCGCCTAAGTATCTGTTTTCTGCCATATTAAATCATCCTTTCGTGATTGATTATACTATTTTAAGGAAATCAGCGTAAGCCTTTTCCCATTTGTCTGTGTCAATGGGTTCATATATTTTAAGTTCGGAGGAGTCGGCAACAATCTTTCTTGCCTGTCCGATATTCTCAACGCTTCCGTCAGACATAAACTGAACTGCAACGTTACCCATAACAGTAGCTTCAATCGGGCCTGCCTTAACCGTACGGTTACAGGAATTTGCGGTAAACTGACAGAGAAGTCCGTCCTTTGTACCGCCGCCTATAACGTGGATTACAGGGTAATCCTGCTCGGTGCATTCACGGAGCTTTTCAAATGTGAGCTTGTACTTCATTGCAAGGCTCTCGTAGATACAGCGCATAATTTCGCCGACTGTCTGCGGTACATACTGACCTGTCTTTTCGCAGAACTCCTGAACTCGCTTCGGGATGTTTCCGTGAGGAACAAACTCGGGAGCATCGGGGTCAATAAAGCACTTGAATGGTTCAGCCGCAAGTGCAAGCTTTTCAAGGTCGGCATAGGAATAATCCTCGCCCTGTCTCTGCCACTGACGGCGACTCTCCTGAATGAGCCAAAGACCGATAATATTCTTGAGGAAGCCTGTCGAACCGTCAAAGCCGCCCTCATTTGTGATATTGATATTAAGAGAAGTTTCGTTGACAATCGGTTTTTCAAGCTCTGTGCCGAACAGCGACCATGTGCCGCTTGAAAGGAATGCAAACTTGCCGTCCTCGCACGGAACGGATGTGATTGCCGACTGTGTATCGTGACCGCAAACAGAAATTACAGGAACAGGGTCAACACCGCACTCCTCACATACCTCGGGAGCAAGCTCGCCGAGAACTGTACCCGGCTTTACAATCGGAGCAAAAAGGCTTTCTTTAATACCGAATGCATCAAGAATCTCCTTTGACCATGAATTTGTCTTGAGGTCAATAAGCTGTGAGGTAGATGCGATTGAATATTCAGCGCACATCTTGCCTGTCAGCATATATGCGAACAGGTCGGGCATAAAGAGCATTTTATCAGCTCTTTCAAGCATCCACGGTCTGTATTTTTTGAGTGAAATAAGCTGGAACAGAGTGTTCAGCTCCATGAACTGAATACCTGTTATGCTGTAAAGCTTTTCCTTCGGCATTGTCTTGAAGGCTTCTTCAACAAGTCCGACAGTTCTTGTATCACGGTAGTGAATCGGGTTTTCCATAAGTCTGCCCTCGGAGTCAATAAGTCCGAAGTCAACACCCCATGTGTCAATACCGATACTGTCGAATCCGCCTGCCATACGTGCCTTGATGATGCCCTGCTTAATCTCGTGGAAAAGTCGGAGCACATCCCAGTACACAGTACCGCCGACGCTTACAGGGTCGTTTGAGAAACGGTGAACCTCCTCAAGCGTAATTTTTTCGCCGTCAAACTGACCGATTATAGCTCGTCCGCTTGAAGCGCCGAAGTCAAAAGCAAGAACTCTCTTAGTCATTGATTACAACACCCTTTTGAAGAATAATGTTTGCGTAAATTGCTGTTTCGCCTGTTGCAATGATTGCGAAAGCACCCTTTGCCTTATCGTAGAAATCAAAACGCTCAACAAGCTCGATACCCTTGTCGCCCTCGTTCTTCTTGATGATTTCTTCATAAGTAGCCCAGATTTCGGGACGGTTGTCGGGGTCGCCGTTGTCCATAAGACCAACAGGATTCTCAACATAAGTATCAAGCGGCATAAGCTTGAGGATAGCATCAAGAATCTCGGGAACGCCGTGACCGTCACAGCGAATAAGTCTCTTTGCATTTGTTGCTGCGGGGAAATTGCCGTCACCGATTACAAGATAATCGCCATGGCCCATTTCCATAAGTGTTTTAAGAAGCTCCGGTGAAAGTACGGAGGGTATGTTTTTAAGCATTTTAAGCACTCCAATCAAATTAGTTAAAGGCAGATTTACACCTATACATATGTATTATACAATAAACATCCGTAAAAATAAAGTAAATAGCTTGAAAAATTTGCATAAATTTGGTTTAATATTTTTAGTAATTGATTTGAGGTGAGCGCATTGTTTGCAAAGGTTAACAGCATGGGCATTTACGGCATGGAGGTTTTTCCTGTGAGCGTTGAGGCTGACATTTCCTCGGGTCTGCCGAGGGTTGATGTTGTCGGTCTGCCCGACTCTGCCGTAAGCGAATCCAAGGACAGAGTCCGTGCGGCAATAAAGAACTGCGGTTTTGACTTTCCTGTCAGCAGAATTACACTCAACCTCGCACCTGCTGACAGACGAAAAGAAGGTCCGATTTACGACCTTGCTATCCTTGTTGCACTCTTACAGGCATCCGAGCAGATAAATGTTGACCTCGGTGGCTATGCGTTTCTCGGTGAGCTCTCGCTTGACGGCAAAATACGTCATGTCAACGGTGTTCTGCCTATGGTTATCGGCGCACAGCAGTTCGGAATGAAGAATGTATTTGTACCCGAAGAAAATGCAAATGAGGCGGCCGTTGTCGAAGGTATCAGCGTGCTTCCCGTATCAGAGGTGTGGCAGGTTATTGACCATTTGAAAGGTCTTAACCGCATTGAACCTGCCGTTCCGTCTGACAAGCACATGGAAAGTGCGTTTCTTTATATGCCCGACTTTGCAGACGTAAAAGGTCAGTTTGAAGCAAAGCGTGCGCTTGAGGTTGCCGCCGCAGGTGGACACAACACACTTATGATTGGCAGTCCCGGCACAGGCAAGAGTATGCTTGCCAAAAGAATGCCGTCAATACTCCCCTCAATGACATTTGAAGAAAGCCTTGAAACAACTAAAATATATTCAATCGCAGGTGCGCTTAAAGGTAAATCACAGCTTATCACCGAACGCCCGTTCAGAAGTCCGCACCATACAGTATCAACTGTCGGTCTTTCGGGCGGCGGCTCAATCCCAAAGCCGGGCGAAATGTCGCTTGCTCATAATGGAATACTTTTTCTTGACGAGCTTCCTGAGTTTTCAAGACAGGCTATGGAAATAATGCGTCAGCCGCTTGAGGACGGAGTGATTACAATTTCACGTGCTTCGGGTACATCAAGCTATCCGTGTTCGGTTATGCTTGTCTGCGCAATGAACCCATGTCCCTGCGGCTACTACGGTCACCCTACAAGAGAGTGTACCTGCCGTGAGGGTGCGGCGGCAAAATATCTCTCAAAGGTCAGCGGACCTCTGCTTGACCGAATTGATATTCATATTGAAGTTCCGCCTGTGGATTTTGACAAGCTGTCTGACGAAACACGGGGAGAAAGCTCGGCAGAAATCAGAAAAAGAGTTGAAGCGGCAAGAAAAATTCAGCAGGAAAGACTTAAAGGCACAACCGCCAACTGCAACGCACAGATGAATTCGGCGATGACACGTGAATTCTGCAAGGCAAGTGACAAGGCGATGTCAATGTTACAGATGGCATTTGACAGGCTGGGACTTTCGGCACGTGCTTATGATAAAATACTTCGTGTTTCACGGACAATAGCCGACCTTGATAACTCGGAAATTATCGAAGCCACACACATAGCCGAAGCAATTCAATACCGTTCACTCGACAGAAAATTTTGGACAAAATAAAGCAGGGTTCGCCCTGCTTTTTCTTTTTATAATAGCTTCATAGTATTTATACTTTCGGGCAAAAGCAACACAGGCGGAATATCTAAAACTGTTCGACATCCTGTTTCGCCTTTTTTATTAAGTCTGTATGCTGCTCGGGCAAATGCCGCAAGAATGCTCCCTGTAAATTCGGGATTTGAATCAAGCTTCAGACTGAATTCAACCGTATGATTTATGTTTTCATCCGTTTTTCCGTTTCTGATTACCCTGCCGCCATGAGGCAATCCGCTGTGGCTGTGTTTCATCTCTTCCTCAGATATAAAATTAACTGTTGTATCATAGTCTGCAAAATAATTGGGCATCGTTTTTATTTTCCGTTCGATTTCTTTTTTATTTGCTCCGTTTTCGGCAACGACATAACATTCGCGCGTGTGCATTTCACGTGCAGAAAAATCTGCATTATCACCATTCTGAACTTTTTCAATCGCACTCATTACAGGCACAGTATACTGACGGGCATCAAGCACGCCGTCGATACGCCGCACAGCATCGGAATGTCCCTGACTTACTCCCCTGCCCCAAAAGGTGTATGTATTGCCACTCGACAAAACCGCCTGCGAATAAATTCGTGCAAGAGAAAACAAACCCGGATCCCAACCGACAGAGATTATCGCAGTCTTTTTGCTTGATTTTGAAATTTTATCAACTGCATCAAAATGTTCTTTTATTCTTGTGTGCGTGTCAAAACTGTCTATTACATTAAAATATTCTGCGATTTTCGGAGTTGTCAGCGGCAAATCACACGCACTGCCTCCGCAGTTAATAATTACATCTATTTCATTTTTAAATTCTGCAATTCTGTTATACTCAATCACCTGTGCGCTGTCAGTTCTTAATTTGATATTCTTTGGATTTCGTCTTGTAAAAACAGCACTCAATTTCATATCCGAGTTTAATTCAATTGCTTTTTCGACACCTTTTCCGAGATTACCGTATCCCGCAATACCGATTTTTATCATATAACCACCCTTTTAAAGTTATATAACAAATGTATTCAGAAGTATGGGAATTATTAAAAAAGACTTGACAGTTATAATACCTTGTGTTACAATGCATATACATTGAATTACGAGGTGTTATATTATGCGTTACAGTAAAGAACTTTTAAAAGGCAGTACATCCACTCTTGTTATGAGCGTACTTGAGTCAAAAGATATGTACGGTTACAAAATTATCCGTGAGCTTGAAATACGTTCTGAAAATGCGTTCGAGATGAGCGAGGGTACACTCTACCCTATTCTGCACGCACTCGAAAAAGAAGGATATCTTGAATCATATTGGGAAACATATGACGGCAGAGAAAGAAAATACTACCATCTGACAAAGAAAGGTATCAAACAGCTTGAGGAAAAGAAATCCGAATGGAAATCATTCTCCGCAAGCGTTGACCGTGTGTTGAATTTTGCCTGAGGTGATGAGCTTATGACTGTTGATGAATATGTAAAACTTGCCTCGGCAAAGATTACGGCAAGGAAAAAGCGTGAACAATTTGAAAAGGAAATGAAAAATCATATCCTTGACCGTGTCGAATATTACACGGACGCAGGATATGATGAAAATACGGCTATTGAAAAGGCCTTACAACATATGGGCGATGCCGAAAAAATAAGCTCAGAAATCGCGAAAGTCTATGGGAATCCTCATATTTTTAATATAATCTTCTCGGTTATGTTGGTTTTAATTATCCCATTTCTATGCTTTATTTTATTCTATCTTGAAGCGGAAATCTCGGGAAATATACATTATACTATGGCTTTAGAAGAACTTATTGTTTTTGGAATTATCCCGGCTGTTATGCTATTGCTCAACCACAAAGGCCGAATTTTATGTATGGTTGAACTGTTCTCAATCGAAGTAATATATATAGTATTCCGAGTTTTATCAAGAAACCTTTATTCGGTTCTTCTTTTTGCAGCTTACACAATTTTCACAGGAAAGCAGGAAGTTCTTTCTGTTATCTACAATCAAAATACGGAATTGAACAATTTTCCTTTTTTACTTGTCAGTATAGCTTTTGCTTTCATAATAGAATTTCTTCAGATTATCCTTATTATTACAAGCAAAGGTTTTAAGAAAAAAACAGACATAAAAATCAAAAAAATCGCCCTCAATTCTCTCAGAATAATTATCGCCTTTTGCTTTTGTATCAGCATTGCGATTCCCTTTTTATGTACATATCAGAGCAAATATTTCAATGTTAATTTTGTCTTTTTAGATAAAAAAACAGAGCCTGATAAAATAAGCTGGTTTGAAGATTTCCCAATAGTTCCTTATCCTATGAGCATAGTCGGTACTACTGAAAATAAAACAAACTATACCATAAAAGAAGAAACGAGAATTACAGTAAAAACATCCATACGAGGACTTACATACACGGCAAAAGTATTTGATATTGAATACAAATCTGATTATAAATATCTTGCTGTATTGCCGGAGCATATAGCATTCGGAAGCGGAATTTTATTTGACGGACAGGTAACCGAAAGAAACTATGCAGAAACTCAATATTATGAATTATCAGACAATGAAACAATATACGGTGAAATAGGAGAAAGCACTCCCGAATTCCGATTTATTGTTCACAAGGCTGAAAACTAATGTTGCTGAACTTCAACTGAGATGATGAGCTTATGACTGTTGACGAATACGTAAAACTTGCCTCGGCAAAGATTACGGCAAAGAAAAAACGTGAACAAATCGAAAAAGAAATGAAAAATCATATCCTTGACCGTGTGGAATATTACACGGATGCAGGATATGATGAAAATACGGCTATTGAAAAGGCCTTACAACATATGGGCGATGCTGAAACCGTCGGTACGGAAATAGGTAAGGTCCATAAAAGTGTTTTAAGCTTTATTATTGATGTTTTGGCTGTGCTGCCTTTACCGCTTGTTGCCTATATTATTCTTTTTGTGTCTTTTGGTTACGAAGGAACAGGAAATTTAGGCCACCATTTTATTTCCGAATTTCTATTTTTGTTCATTCCGCCTTTTATCTCTGTCATTGTAAACAGAAAAGGCAAACATCTGACCATAATGATTCTGAACTTAATCACAACAACACTTTATATCGGATTTCGGATTTATACAAAAACATTTTGTTCGCAAATCCTGTTCATTCTGTGGCTGATTATTTCGGGACAGACATCCGACGGCTTACCTCTTCTGCATAAAACGTGGTTAAAATCCGACAGCATACCGCTGATAATCGCAACACTTATGATGTTTGCTGTTATTATCGGAATTCAGATTTTTTACATTAGCATTACAAGTCAGAAAATCCCCCGACCCAAGCACAATAAAATCAGACAACATCTTATACGGGCAATAAGCACCATAACCTTTACTTCATTTATCATAACGCTTTTTGCAGGTATTTTTTATTTCAGAACATCAGAGGACTATCGACCGCTTGATTTAATATATTTTATTGACTGCGATGAGATGACAGACATAAAAAGCGTTGATTATGAAACAGACGGCTTTCCTCTATATGTAGATTATGATTTGTTCGTTTTAGGAATCTACCATACAAACTGGGGCGGATATTTTTTTGGAAACGTAACCTCTGATGAAGCGTTCTGTATTCCCGAGATAAAATACTATTCAACAAACATAAAACATATGTCATACGGCAGACAAGTAATAGAACATACATATCATGCAGATAAACGCTATGTTGCTGTAATTCCGATGATTGCTTCGGAAGAAGATTTTGAAGTAAACGTACCCGATTACGCTCATGCAAAGTGGTTTGATACAACAAAAGACACTGTGCTGAGCGATGAGTTAAACGGTGAACACAAGGAAGACGCAGAATACATAATCACACTTACAGACAACACGGAATTTACAGAAGCAAAAAAATATTACAAAATCAACAAAGACGCTTATCAGTAATAAGAGAAAAGACTTTCGACCGAAAATCGAAAGTCTTTTGTTATAGCTTATTCTTCTGTATTCTTAACTGCAATTCCAAGCTCATCAAGCTGAATTGTGTCAACATTTGCAGGACAGCCTGTCATCGGCTCACTTGCATTCTGTACCTTCGGATAAGCAACTACATCACGAAGGCTTTCACAACCGAGCATCTGCATAACAAGACGGTCAAGACCGATACCCATACCACCGTGCGGCGGTGCACCGTAACGGAATGCGTCAAGCAGATAGCCGAACTTTGCATATGCTTCCTCTTCTGTGAGGTTGAGGAGTGAGAAAATTCTGCTCTGAAGCTCGGGGTTTGTGATACGGATTGAACCTGATGAAAGCTCAATACCATTGAGAACAAGGTCGTATGCCTTTGCACGAACCTTAGCCTTATCTGTTTCAAGGTACTCAAGGCACTCGTCCATAGGAGCTGTGAAGGGATGGTGCATTGCAACCCATGTCTGTGAATCCTCGTCCCAATCGAAGAACGGGAACTCTGTAATCCAGAGAAGATTATACTGTCCCTCGGGGATGATGTCGAGTTTCTTTGCAACCTCCTGACGGAGTGCGCCGAGAACTGAGAATACGATAGAATTCTTTGCGTCGCCGACGATAAGAACTACGTCGCCTGCCTCTGCGCCTGCCTTTTCAAGGATAGCCTTCATCTCGTCCTCTGTAAGAAACTTTGCAAATGAAGATGAAACTGTGCCGTCCTCGCCAAGTCTAACCCAGGCAAGACCCTTTGCGCCGTTGCCCTTTGCCTTCTCAGTGAGCTTGTCAATTTCCTTACGTGTAAGAGTTGAGAAAGCCTTCTTTGCTGTGATTCCTCTTACAGAACCGCCTGCGGCAACAGGACCGCTGAACACACCGAAGCCGCAATCCTTAACGATTTCGCTCAGGTCATAAAGCTCAAGACCGTAACGTGTATCGGGCTTATCTGAACCGTAGCGCTCCATAGCGTCCTTATATGTAAGTCTGGGAAGCGGAGTTGTGATATCAACACCGAGAGCTTCTTTGAATACTCTCTTCATATAGCCCTCGCCGATTGCAAGAACGTCTTCCATATCAACAAAAGACATTTCAAGGTCAATCTGTGTGAACTCGGGCTGACGGTCAGCACGAAGATCCTCGTCACGGAAGCAGCGTGCAATCTGCATATATCTGTCAAAGCCAGCTACCATTGAAAGCTGCTTGTAAAGCTGAGGCGACTGGGGAAGAGCGTAGAATGAACCGTTGTGGATACGGCTCGGAACAAGGAAGTCTCTTGCTCCCTCGGGAGTAGAACGGATAAGTATAGGCGTTTCAATCTCGATAAAACCGTTCTCATCGAAGTAGTCACGTGTAATCTTGCAGATTTTGTGACGCATGATGATGTTCTTCTGAAGGTCGGGACGGCGAAGGTCAAGATAACGGTACTTAAGTCTTGTAAGCTCCGATGTCTGGCAGTTTTCAATAATCTCGAAGGGAGGAGTTTCGCTCTTTCCGAGAACTCTGAGATCCTTAACATCAATTTCAATCTCACCTGTGGGGATATCCTTGTTCTTTGATGAACGCTCACGGACAACGCCCTTTGCCATAAGTACAAACTCGCTTCTTGCGCCGAAAGCCTTGTCAAAAATTTCCTTATCGGTATTCTCGTCAAAAGCAAGCTGAACAATGCCTGTTCTGTCGCGAAGATCAATAAAGATGAGTGAACCGAGGTCACGCTGACGCTGTACCCAGCCTGCAACGGTAACCTCTTTGCCTGCATCGCCTATACGTAAATCACCGCAATAGTCGGTGCGTTTTAAGCCTGTCATAAAATCCATTACATTATGCCTCCTAAAAATTTGCTTATATCAACACTTTTATCATCGCTTACCAAGTTCTGTAATTCACTTGCCGCGCTCTGAAGTGATAAGTCCATGAAGGAATCTGCGAAATCTTCAAGATTTATTTCTGTTGTTTCGCCTGTTTCCATATTTTTAACCTTGGCAATACCCGATGCGATATCGTCATCGCCGAGAACAGTTGTATATCTTGCGTTTATCTTGTCGGCATACTTCATCTGAGCCTTAAGCGAACGTCCGACAACATCGAATTGTGCGCTCATACCCGACTGGCGAAGCTCAGTAGCAAGTGCCGCCGCCTTATATGAAGCATTTTTGCCGATATTTGCGATATAAATATCACACTTCTTTGCCTCGGGAAGCTCAATTCCCTGAGCCTCAAGAAGAAGAAGAAGTCTTTCAATACCCATACCGAAACCGAGTGCGGGAACGTGACTGCCGCCGATTTCTTCAATAAGTCCGTCATAACGTCCGCCTGCGCAGACAGCAGCCTGTGCGCCGAGTGAATCGGTTACGAACTCGAAAACAGTACGTGTGTAATAGTCAAGACCGCGAACAATGTGCGGATTGACCTCATAAGAGATGTTCATTTCTTCAAGATACTTTTTAACCTCTTCAAAATGCTCACGGCAATCGTCGCAGAGATAATCAAGAATTATCGGAGCACCTGCGGCAATCTCGTGGCAGATAGGACTCTTGCAGTCAAGAATTCTCATCGGGTTTCTGTCAAGACGCTCAAGACAGGTCGGGCAAAGCTCGTCCTTGCGGCTCTCAAAATATGCCTTAAGTGCTGTCTGATACTCTTTACGACAGGTCGGACAACCGATTGAATTGATTTCAAGTCGGATTCTGTCTATACCGAGGAAGCCGAAAACCTCATTGCCGACAGAGATAACCTCCGCGTCAGCAGCCGGAGATTCTGCGCCGTAGCACTCAATACCAAACTGGTGGAACTCACGAAGACGTCCGGCCTGGGGCTTTTCGTAACGGTAGCAGGATGTAAGGTAGCTGACCTTCTGCGGCATCGGCTCATTCTGAAGTCCGTGCTCGAGAAAAGCTCTTGCCGCACCTGCTGTGCCCTCGGGACGAAGTGTGATTGAACGACCGCCCTTATCGTCAAAGGTATACATTTCCTTCTGAACAACGTCGGTGGTATCACCTACTGAACGTGTAAAAAGCTCAGTATGCTCAAAAACAGGTGTGCGGATTTCTTTGAATCCGAACTCACTTGCTATTTCAAGCACAGTGCTTTCAATAAACTGGTTTTTGTGGCTGTCAGCAGGCAGAACATCCTGTGTGCCCTTGATAGCCTTTGTAATTAACGCCATAATTTTAACTCCTTATATCTTTACTGTCTCTGGAAATTATGTGATATGCAATAAATCCGGGCATAAGTGCATTAAATGCTATAATTGCAATTGCCATAGGCTGAACAACATTCAGACCTGCGTAAAATACAATTGAGAAAATGCCCTCAATAACGCCGAGCGCAAGGCATACCCATTTGATTATTTTTCCGTTTCCGATTGCGCCTGATGCTTTCAGAATCATAATAATATCTATTATAAGAATGTTTGCAAGAACCGAGAAATAATAGACAATTGACTTTACATCCGAAGCAAGATAATCCGAATTTTTCGCAAAGCCGACAATCCAGTTTGCAAGAAAAGGCAGGCTTAAGACAACTCCGAAAATATCTGCAACCGATCTTTTCATCCCCTTGTAATTGCCGAATACAAACGGCAGAATAACAAGATAAACAACTATACCTATTACTATTGCTGCGGAATTATAATAATCGCATTTAAAAAACAGGCTGAAGAAGTTGAGAACGACAAATATAAATGAGATCGCAAAAAATGAGATTACACTTGCAAGCTCCTTTACATCTCTTTTTTTCTTCTTCTGAATGGGCTTGCCGCAATGCGGACAGCGAAAAAGATTTTCGTTTTCTATATTTTTTTTACAGTTTTTACAACGCATAAATCCTCCATAGCCGCACTAAGACAACCCTCTGCAAAACAGGGGTTGTCAGCGCTATTAGTACAAAATCAATACTTGGGATTAACGATGTCTCTCCAGTCAAGATCGCCGCGGTCAAGGCTGTGAATAAGAGCCTCCGCCGTTGCGATGTTTGTAGCCGCCGGAACATTGTGAACGTCACAGATTCTGAGAAGACTGTTAACATTCGGCTCGTGTTCCTTCGGGTCAAGAGGGTCGCTGAAAATCAGGAGCATATCAATTTCGTTGCAGGCAATGAGAGAACCGATCTGCTGATCTCCTCCCTGTGCGCCGCTTAAGAATTTTGTGATATCAAGACCTGTTGCGTCAGCAACCTGCTTACCTGTTGTGCCTGTTGCAAAAAGTCTGTGTCGGCTGAGAATACCGCAGTATGCTATACAGAACTGAGTCATAAGTTCTTTCTTAGCGTCATGTGCAATAAGTGCAATATTCATAAATTAACCTCCTGTTTAATACTTTGAAAAATCTGTCAGTTTGTGAGATGCTTCCCAGTCTTTCTGGTAATATTCTTTGTTTGTTTCATTTATCCTGTTTGTAAATTCGGTCATTTCCTGCTCTGTCATAGGTGTAATTTCACCGAATTCTTCCGACTTACCAAAAGTCATAAAGTGCGTAATAAGGAACGCATGGATTGCACACAAAACTACACATCCAAAACAAACCGCCGCACGGATAAGTACAGGTTTAAAGATTTTTATATTTCTGATTTTCTCGAGTTTAGGACTATCATCCTTATCAACTTCAGCTAATGTAAACAAGAGAAAAACCATATACATAAATATTGCAGGAACGCAAGCTCTGAATAACGGTTTTGCAGTTATGCCCATTACCATTTGCGAGCCTGTTCCGAGAGCAAATGAAATAAAAGGAATCGCCGTTTTCTTTTCAAAGAAAATCAGAAGTGTTGTATATGCAAAAACGGCAAAAAACATTGTAACGCCGACAACCCATACCACAAATACAGCGTAGCTCAACGCAGTCGGTAAAGTAAATCCTGCAATAAAATGATTTGCAACTATACTCAGCGCAATAAGTCCCGTATTTCCTGCAAAAACTACACCGAGAAAAACTGCAAGCGGAACATTTGCTTTTTTCGTAAATTTATTGAGTCGTTTAACCTTAATAAGCCAGTAAATCATCGAAGCGGTAAGCAACGTGAGAATCACAAACATGTTCAGACTTGAAAACCAGTTGTCTCTGAATACAATAAATATATTGTATATTATTCCTGCTATGCCCGGGTTACCCTGTTTATCCATTCTCGCTGATGTGCCGGGTGAAAGAATATCAGTCAAATAACCTGCAATTGCAAAAATAATCTGTACAATCAGTCTTTTGTCGATCTTTCCCTCCTGAATAAGCTTTGCAAGAAAAAGAATTACAAATAATCCCACTGCCATAATTCCGCACTGTTCTGTCGTTGCTGAAAGAATAAATGCAATCGGGAAAAGCCACACTGAAGACGGATTATTTTTATATAGAATCATCGTTGCAATAATGCCAACAACAGGATAGAAATAGTTAAATGAACCTATAAGCCAATAGACAGATTCGCAGTATACTACAGGACCTGTAAGGAACATAACTGCTATTCCGTAAACAGCATATTTAAAAGCATCATTTCTATTTTGAGTTGCAGCTCTTGAAACTACAAAGCAAGTAAACGGAAGCATAAATGATGTTATTGCTTTCCATAGTAGAATTGTTGCCTTGTTCCTTAAAAATATCAGACAAAGAATATGCACAAAAGTACGCCCATTATAGTTCATAATATGCCATTTTATAAACTGCACTATCTGAGGTAAATTGCATACGGCAGCCTTTTCATAAAGATAGTCATCACCGTATAGTTCAAACGGTGCAAGTCTTATAAAATAAATTATTGCAACAATTGCAACGGTAATCCAGAAAAACATTTTACTGAATTTATCATCTTTAACCTTCGATAAGTCTTTCAAAATTACAACATCCTTTTAAATGTTATTTTTCACATCATCGGTTTCATCTGCTGAAATTTCCGTTTTTTCTGTTTCTTCTACAGTATTCTCCTTTTCCTCCTCGTGAGGAACGGGAGTGATTGTGATTATTCTTTCGCTGTCAGTAACACGCATTACGCGTACGCCCTTTGACGGACGTGCGAATGTGCTGATACCCTCGGCTGGAATTCTGATAATAATACCATCAGATGCAATAAGAATAATATCCTCACTGTCGTCAACTGATGTAACTGCGGCAACCTTGCCGTATTTATCTGTATGGTAGTTGATAAGACCCTTACCGCCTCTTGACTGGATACGGTAATTGTCAAAATCGCTCTTGCGTCCGTAGCCTGTTTCGCTGACGGTAAGAATTGTCTTGCCCTCTTCAACAGCCGCTACACCTACTACCTCGTCGCCGTCCTTAAGCTCGATAGCCTTAACGCCTCGTGCGGTTCGGCCAATGGGACGTGCATCGTTTTCATTAAAGCGGATACACATACCGTCTTTGGTTGCAACAATAAGGTCATCCTCACCGCGTGTCATCTTAACCCATGCAAGCTCGTCGCCCTCGTCAAGAGTGATGGCGATAACACCTGTGCGGCGGATATTTGAGTATTCATCAACAGATGAACGCTTAATGATGCCGTTGCGTGTAAACATACAAAGGTATTTGAAGTCATCATCTTCCTTTGTCCATCTGTTCATTGAGGAAATCTTTTCATCGGGCTCAAGCGGAAGAAGGTTTACAATATTCATACCCTTGCTTGTACGTGAACCCTCGGGAATTTCATAGCCCTTGAGCTTGAATACTCGTCCTCTTGTTGTAAAGAAAGCAATCTGATCGTGAGTCGAAGCGGTGAACATTGTCTTTACAATGTCATCCTCTCTTCGTGTAAGACCCTTTATGCCCTTACCGCCTCGGCGCTGAGTCTGGTATTCATCCATCGGAATACGTTTGATATATCCGAAATCAGTAAATGTGAATACGCAGGTCTCCTCGGGAATAAGATCCTCGATATCAACCTCGCCCGAAACATTCTGAATTTCTGTACGTCTGTCATCTCCGAACTTGTCCGCAATTTCAAGAGCCTCAGCCTTAACAACGCCGAGAAGCTTTGACTCGTCTGCAAGCAGTTCGAGGAATTCGGCAATTTTAATTTTAAGTTCTCCGAGTTCATCCTCAATCTTCTGTCTTTCGAGACCTGTCAACTGACCCAGTCGCATCTGAACGATTGCCTGTGCCTGAACATCGTCAAGTCCGAAACGCTCCATAAGAGCTTCCTTACCTTCATTGACGCTCTTTGATGAACGGAGGATTGCAATAACCTCGTCGATAAAATCAAGAGCTGTAAGAAGACCTTCGAGAATGTGTGCTCTGTCCTGAGCTTTTTTGAGATCGTACTGTGTACGTCTTGTAACAACCTCCTGCTGGAAGTCGATATAATTTCTGAGAACATCCTTAAGTGTAAGAATCTTCGGCTCACCGTTTACAATAGCAAGCATAATTACACCGAATGTTGTCTGAAGCTGTGTAAATGAATAAAGCTGATTAAGTACAACCTGCGGATTTGCGTCACGCTTGAGGTCGATTGAAATGTGCATACCTGCCTTTGAAGAATAGTCGTTAATATCGGAGATTCCCTCGATTTTCTTATCCTTAACAAGGTCTGCAATACTTTCAATAAGCCGAGCTTTATTTACTGTATACGGAATTTCCGTAACCTTTATTTCAAAGCGGCCGTTTTTCTTTTCAACAATTTCCGCTCTCGCTCTTACAACAACCTTACCTCGGCCTGTTGCATATGCGGCACGGATGCCCGAGCGGCCCATGATGATACCGCGTGTCGGGAAGTCGGGACCCTTGATGTGCTCCATAAGCTCGTCAAGAGTTGCATCGGGATTGTCGATAAGACAGCACATACCGTTGATAACCTCGCTGAGGTTATGAGGAGGAATGTTTGTTGCCATACCAACAGCGATACCCATTGAACCGTTTACAAGGATATTGGGGAAACGTGACGGAAGAACTGTCGGCTCTTTAAGTCTGTCATCGTAGTTTGTTGTGAAATCTATTGTATCCTTGTCGATATCTGTCAGCATTTTAAGAGCCATTTTGCTCATACGTGACTCTGTGTATCGGTAAGCAGCCGGCGGGTCGCCGTCGATTGAACCGAAGTTACCGTGACCGTCAACAAGCATATATCTCATAGAGAAAGACTGTGCAAGACGTACCATTGCATCATAAACGGAAGCGTCACCGTGAGGATGGTAACGACCGAGAACAGAACCGACGGTGTCGGCGCATTTACGGTAAGCCTTGTCGGGAGTCAGATTGTTCTCATACATAGTATAGAGAATACGGCGGTGAACGGGTTTCAGACCGTCACGAACATCGGGAAGCGCACGGGATACGATAACTGACATTGAGTAGTCAAGGAATGCCTTGCGGACTTCTTTGTTGATATCAATATTATAAATCTTGGTGTTTTCAAGATTGGCGACAAAATCCTCATCGGGATGCAAGTCTTTTTCCTTAGCCATTTTGCAATCCTCCTCCTTTCTTATACGTCAAGATTCTGAACATACTTTGCGTTCTTTTCGATAAACTCACGGCGGGGCTCAACCTTATCGCCCATAAGAACAGAGAAGGTTTCGTCCGCTTCCATAGCGTCCTCGAGAGTTACACGAAGCATGATACGTGTTTTCGGATCCATGGTTGTCTCCCAAAGCTGTTCGGGGTCCATTTCACCAAGACCTTTGTATCGCTGAATATCACAGCTGCCGCCCATTTCTTCAATCTTCTGGTCACGTTCCTCGTCAGAGAAAGCATATTCATGCCTTTTACCCTTGCTGACCTTGAAAAGAGGCGGCTGAGCAAGATAGATATGACCCTCGTCAATAAGAGGACGCATATATCTGAAGAAGAATGTCAGAAGAAGTGTTCTGATATGAGCACCGTCGACATCGGCATCGGCCATGATTACTATTTTATTGTATCTGATTTTGCTTATATCAAATTCATCACCGATTCCCGTACCGAGAGCGGTGACAACAGGGATAAGCTTTTCGTTTGAAATAACCTTATCAAGTCTTGACTTCTCAACGTTGAGCATTTTACCCCAAAGAGGAAGGATAGCCTGATAACGTCTGTCTCTGCCTTCTTTTGCAGAACCGCCCGCAGAATCTCCCTCGACGATGTAAAGCTCTGTGCATTCCGCACTTTTTTCTGTGCAGTCAGCAAGCTTGCCGGGAAGTGAGTTGCTTTCAAGCGCACCCTTGCGGCGTGCAAGGTCACGAGCCTTTCGTGCAGCCTCACGAGCACGTGAAGCGTCAAGTGCCTTCGAGAAAATCGCCTTTGCAACAGAAGGATTTTCCTCAAAATATGTCATCAGCTTTTCGTAAACCATTGAGGAAACAAGTCCTGTGATTTCCGTGTTGCCGAGCTTTGATTTTGTCTGTCCCTCAAATTCAGCCTCAGTAAGCTTTACGCTGATAACGCAGGTAAGACCCTCACGTACATCATCACCCGAAAGCTTCTTGTCGCCGTCCTTGAGAATGTTATATTTTTTTCCGTAGTCATTAAACACACGGGTAAGAGCTGTTTTAAAGCCTGTTTCGTGAGTACCGCCGTCGGGAGTATGAACATTATTTGCGAACGAGAGAATAACCTCGTTGTAGCTGTCGTTATACATAAGCGCAAGCTCTGCGTACTTGTCTCCGTTTGAGGTTGAAATGTGAATCGGCGGAGTATGAAGCGGTGTCAGCGCACGGCTTGTATTGATATACTCAACAAAGCTTGAAAGACCGCCCTCATAGCAATAAACCTTTTCGATAATGTTCTCGGGGTCACGTTTATCTGTAAGTGAAATTGAAAGTCCTGCGTTAAGGAAAGCGGACTCACGGAGTCTTCTTTCAAGCACGTCAAAGTCATAGATTGTTGTTTCTGTAAAGATTTCGGGGTCAGCCTTGAAACGGATAAGAGTACCTGTCTCCTCGGTATCGCCGATAATCTCCATATCGCCGACAGCGTTACCGCGTGAGAAACGCTGATAATGAACGTGACCGTCACGGCTTACCTCAGCCTCCATCCACTCGGAAAGAGCGTTAACAACTGATGAACCAACGCCGTGAAGACCGCCCGATACCTTGTATCCGCTGCCGCCGAACTTACCGCCTGCATGAAGCACGGTAAGAACAACTGTCAAAGTGGGAATGCCCATTTTTTCGTGAATCGCAACAGGAATGCCTCGTCCGTTATCTCTTACTGTAATAATATCATCGGGAAGAATCTCAACCTCGATATGAGTACAGAAGCCTGCAAGAGCTTCGTCGATTGAGTTGTCCACGATTTCATAAACAAGATGGTGAAGACCTCTCGGACCTGTTGAACCGATATACATACCGGGACGTTTACGTACAGCCTCAAGTCCCTCAAGAACCTGAATCTGGTCAGCACCGTATTCTTCGGTAACAACTGTGTCCATAGCCTCTTCAAGCATAGAACCGTCTTCCACATCAGCAGTTACAGTAACCGTCTGCTGCTGTTCTTCAACAATTCTTTCTTCGTTTTCCACAGTTAAATACCTCCGTTAAGCTGATTTAAAAGACTGCTTGTCTTTTTCTGTTTCTTGGGTTTGTAAAGCGGCGGATGCTCGAGCTTTGCTCTGTTTGCAGGCTTCTTGAGAAGCTTGATTGTTTCAAGAACCGAAAGCGTCATGTCATCCATATAGTCAACGCAGTTTGCAAGAAGCTGTTCGTCATCGTAAAGTGAACCCATAATTGTAACAACGATAACGCTCTGAACCTGATTGATTCCGTCATTGTAGATATCGTTAAGAACATTGAAGAGCTTCTTCATCTGAGTGGGATTGTTCTGTCTTACCGTTTCACGGAACTTCGCATTGCCGTAGTTAAGGAAGAACTCATCTGCAAGGAATTCGCCGTACTTCTCAATATTCTCTCTGTAAGCGTCCTTAAGCTCGGGATATACCCCGACAAAACGTGAGCCGAGTGTTACAAGATCGTAGTAAACCGAACCGCTCTTTGCAGCAGACTTTGAAATCGGCTGGGGAAGCTTCTTTGCCGCCTTTTCCTTTTTGCCGAATGTATCGTTGATGCCGTCAGAAAAATCATTGATGATATACTTGACATCTCTGTCATCAACGGTATCAATGTTAAAAAGGCTCATTGATGTCTTTTTGTAGTCATTGTCAACAGCGCTTGAAGCATCGGCAAGAGAGCAGTAAAGAGAAATTTTACCCTCGAAATACTCTATTTTCGCCGCGCCCTTTTTGCCGCCGTAAAGAACAGTTGAACGTCCGTCCTTCTCGGTTACGGGAAGCTCGCCCTTTTCGATTCCGTCGGGAACAACAACAGAAAATCCGTTAGTGTTCATAACGCTGTCAAGACCTTTAATAATCTGTGCAAATGCAGAATTAAGTTCCATTTTTATGCTCCTTAAAATATATAATTATGATAGTACATTATAATCTAATAGATTATATCATATATATGTAAATTTGTCACCCTTTTTTTGCAAGAAAATTTATCTTTTTTCGTGCATTTACACGATACATTTTTCTTGACTTGATATAATAATTATGATAACATATTATACTGTGTAAATATGGGCTTAAAATAATTTCTGGAGATGAAAATTCAATGAAAAATGCTCTTGTTCTTTTCGGCGGAGTATCAAGCGAGCACGACGTTTCAACAGTGTCTGCAAGCTATGTTCTCGATAACATTCCGACCGAAAAATACAACGTAATCAAAATAGGAATAACCAAGGACGGCCGCTGGTTCAAGTATGACGGTGAAATCAGCAATCTTCCCGAGGATAAGTGGGTTAAGGATACGGATAACCTCACAAAAGCGGTTATCTCCCCCGACAGAAACGACCACGGCATCATCGTTTTCGGCAAGGATAAAGTCGAAACAATCCGCATTGACGTGTGCTTCCCTGTTCTTCACGGCAAAAACGGTGAGGACGGCACAATTCAGGGATTTCTGCAGGTAGCAGGCATTCCGTTTGTCGGCTGTGATATGATTTCCTCTGCCTGCTGTATGGACAAGGTTATGACAAACACACTTGCCGACGCGGCAGGAATCGCACAGGCAAAGTGGATTGGTCTTAACGAATACAATTACAGAAAGAATCCGCAGATGTATATTGACAAGGCTGCCGATTATCTCGGCTTCCCGATTTTCGTAAAACCTGCAAACGCAGGCTCATCTGTCGGAGTAAGTAAAGCAAAGGACAAGGACGCTCTTGTAAAGGCTATTGATATCGCCTTCGCAGAGGACAACAAGCTCGTTCTTGAGGAAGGCATAACCGGCATGGAGGTTGAATGTGCGGTACTCGGTAATGAGGAGCCTATCGCTTCAATCTGCGGTGAAATTGAACCTGCAAATGACTTTTACGACTACGAAGCAAAGTATGTTAATCCCGCAAGCCTTCTTCACATTCCCGCACGTCTTGACGATGCAAAGATGAATGAAGTTCGTGAAGCCGCAAAGAACGCTTATATCGCTCTCGGCTGCACAGGTCTTGCAAGAGTTGACTTCTTTGTACGTGAAAGCGACGGAAAGGTTATGCTCAACGAGCCGAACACCATTCCCGGCTTCACTTCAATCAGTATGTATCCCAAGATGTTCGCCGCTTCTGGTGTCCCCTACTCCGAGCTTATTGACCGTCTGTTTACATACGCACTGGAGAAGTGGGACAAATGAGCTGGCTTATCACAATAAACGATACCCACAAGACTGACGGTCAGGTTGAAAACTCTGAGCTTGAAACCGTGGCTGAGGTCAGCGGAACCGAAAACGACTACAAAATTGAATATGACGAGCAGAGCGAAGAGATGAAGGGCTGTCACACAACCGTTCACGTTACAGACGGATGCTGTGTCCACATCACACGCAAGGGCAGTTACAGCACCGAGCTGATGATGGATAAGGGCAAACGCAGTCAATGCTGTTACATAACTCCTGTCGGTCAGATTTCAATGGGCGTTTTCACCTCGAGAGTAATCTCGGAATTCACAGAAAAAAATATAAAACTTGATTTTACATATACGCTTGATTTTAACAACGAGCTTATCAGCCGCAACAGAGTAAGAATTGCGGCGGCAAATAAGGAGGCTGAATAAAAATGTCTTATATTGTTAAGGAAGTTGAAGCACAGCTTAAGAGTGCAATCGGAAACGCAGTTGCCAAAGCTGTTGAAAAAGGTGTCTTTAGCGCCGCTCCGACAGCAGAGTTCAAGGTTGAAGTTCCTGCCGACAGAGCTAACGGCGATTTCTCGGCAAATGCAGCTATGGTATGGGCTCGTGAGCTTCATAACGCACCACGTAAGATTGCTGATGCAATAATGGCTGAAATCGACCTTGAGGGCACTTATTTTGAACGTGCCGAGGTTGCAGGCCCCGGATTTATGAATTTCTATCTTGACGGCAGATACTATGCCGCTATTCTTAAGGATGTCACCGAAAAGGGTACAATGTACGGCCATTCCGATATGGGCAAGGGCAAGAAAGCTCTTGTTGAGTTTGTTTCCGCAAACCCCACAGGTCCTATGCACGTCGGTAACGCTCGAGGCGGTGCCATGGGTGACTGCCTTGCTGAGGTTCTTTCATGGGCAGGTTACGAAACCGAGCGTGAGTTCTACATCAATGACGGCGGTAATCAGATTGAAAAATTCGGTCTTTCACTCGATATCAGATACCGTCAACTTTTTGAGGACGGCATTGAGATGCCCGAGGATTCATATCACGGACAGGATATTATCGACCACGCCAAGGCTTTTGCTGAAATACACGGTGACAAGTTTATGTCGGCTTCCGAAGAGGAAAGACGCAAGGCTCTTGTTGAATACGCTCTTCCCCTCAACATTCAGGGACTTGAAAGAGACCTTCTCAAGTATAAAATCAAATACGATACATGGTTTAAGGAAAGCACGCTTCACAACAGCGGTGCCGCAAAAAAGGTTGTTGCAGACCTTACCGAAAAGGGTTATACCTACGAGATGGACGGAGCTGTATGGTTCAAGGCTGAGCAGTTCGGCTGTGACAAGGACTTTGTTCTTGTACGTTCAAACGGATTCCTCACCTACATCGTTCCCGATATCGCATATCACTACAACAAGCTCTGCACAAGAAACTTCGATATAGCAATTGACATTCTCGGTGCTGACCATCACGGCTATGTGCCTCGTCTTAAGGCGGCTCTTCAGGCACTCGGCGTTGACCCCGAAAGACTTCATGTTGTTCTTATGCAGATGGTTCGTCTTGTTAAGGACGGTGAAATCATCAAGGCTTCCAAGCGTTCAGGCAAGGCTATCACACTTGTAACTCTGCTTGAGGAAGTTCCGATTGATGCCGCAAGATTCTTCTTCAATATGCGCGAGGCTAACACACATTGCGACTTTGACCTTGACCTTGCCGTTGAGGAATCCTCACAGAATCCTGTTTACTACTGCCAGTATGCACACGCAAGAATATGCAGTATTTTCAAGAAGCTTGCCGCTGACGGAATTGAGCCGAAGGACTGCTCAGTTGAAGACCTCTGCCTGCTCAAGACTGAGGAAGAAAAGGAGCTTATCCGCTACATTGCTTCCCTCACAGATGAGGTTGAGCATGCCGCTGTTGCGCTTGACCCGTCACGTCTTACAAAGTATGCTGTCGGACTTGCAACTCTGTTCCACAAGTTCTACAACGCCTGCCACGTTCAGTGCGGTGACGAGGCGCTTATGCAGGCAAGACTTTATCTTTGCGGATGCGTCAAGAGCGTTCTTAAGAATGTTCTTGAAATGCTTAAGATATCGGTTCCTGAAAGTATGTAAATATAAAAAACAAGCGCAGAAGACTTCAAAATCTTCTGCGTTATTTTTACCTATTTCATAATCGGGATGTATATTTTCTCGTTAAACACCTTACCGTTTGTTGTTATTTCAAATCTGCCGTTCATCTGCGACATAATTCGTGAGCAGGTTTTAAGTCCGATTTTTGTGCTTTCGGCATTTCTCAGCTCCGACTTAGCGGTGTTTTCACATTCAACAACAATGTTTTTATCTTCGACATATGCGCTGACGTAAATTGTTTTTGATTCGTCTGCATATCGCTTAAAGTTAGAGAAAATATTATCTATTACTCTTTTGAACATATCCACATCAATGTATATGTATATATCGGTGTCAATCTTATGCGGAACTTCAACCGTGAAGCCCTCCTGCATAAGGTCGATAACATATTCGCCGAGAAGCTGAGTAAACAGCTGTTTCGCTTCAAACTTCTGAAAAATGAAGTCCGTATCATCTTTGCCGTAAACATAAAAATAGCGGAACATTGTATCGGTAAGCTCTTTCAATCTATACGCCTTATCCTTGCAGATATTGGCGTATTTTTTCATTTCATCAATATTGGTCACGCTATCATCTGCCATCAACTCAGAAAAGCCGATAATAGATGTCAGCGGGGTTCTGATATCATGAGATATTGACGTAAGCAAATCGTTGTTTGATTTTATTGCATCCTGCTCTTTCTGATAATGCTCAATAATCGACCTGCGCATAGCGTCAATATTTTTGCCAAGCTCTCCGACCTCATCCGTACCGTCTATTGATACTACTCTTTCCATGTCACCGCACGATACAGCCTTCACCTGTCTTGAAAGCGTGAGAATACGTTTGATTGTTTTTCCGAATATCACAAACAGAATTGCGATAGCGACTACGCAGCCTATAATCAGCGCCGCATAATCAACATAGTTAAAATATCCCATATAAGTGTTATCCTTGATAACAACATTATATTTTCCGTGTTTTTGTTCAACCTCAATGTAATCAACGTTTCTGTTCAGGAAAGATTTTGAACTGCTTACGTTATACGTTGTTGTAAAATAGCCGTCGCTCTCAAAAATCAGCCTGTCGGTTTCCGCCTCAAATGCATACAGATACAAACCGGGTTTGTTTTTCAGCCAATCCTGAATACTTATAATAGGATTATCGCTGTTATACTGCGATCGAGTAAACTCTTCAAATTCCTTGCTGATTTTTTCCATTCTTTCCTCATTTGCGCTGACAGACATATACACCTTTTCAACGGCATATTTGCCGACAGAGCTTACAAGCATAGAACACAGCGTACCTATAACGACCGCCATGGCAATGGCAAAGCCCGCCTGAAAGCCAAGTGAATTTTTAATTTTTTTCAACATAGAGATAGCCCTTTCCCCACTCAGTCAGAATCAGCTTCGGAGCTTTGAAATTATCCTCAAGCTTTTTTCTCAGGTTCAGTATATGAACCATAACCTTGTTTGCCGAAGCAGAGTTGCACGCCTCTTTCCACACGCTCTCATATATTTCATTCATATCAAAAGGAATACCGCGATTTGAGTAAAGAAAATAAAGCACCTCAAATTCTTTCTCGGTAAGCTTTACCTGTTCACCGTTTTTAAAAACACGCCTTTTGTCAGCATCAATTTTTACTATTTCCTCTGAGGGATCATCCTCTTTATAACGTCTGAGCAAAGCTTTCACACTGAATATAATCTGAATGCTTGAAAACGGCTTTGAAATAAAATCATCACCGCCAGCGTCATATGCACGTATCATATCTTCCTCGGCGGATTTCGCCGTCAGATAAAGCACAGGACAATCGGTAAACACACGAATACGTTTTACAGCCTCAAATCCGTCAATTCCGGGCAAGCCGATATCCATAACGATAAGCGAATATCTCTTTCCCGACTTAATTGCTTCAACAGCCTGCACAGCGTCGGGCATACACTCAACGGCAAAGCCTTCTTTTTCAAGAAGCATTGAAACAAGCTCACGGATTTCATTATCATCATCAACTACAAGAATTTTTGAAGTCATTTTATCTCCTCCCTGTTTTAGTTTATCAGCAATCCGAGTATTTTTCAATCATAAAAAGCAAAAAAGTATGGACTATGAAAAATCACAGCCCATACCTGAATCATTATAATTTATCTTACGCTGTCAACAAGGCTCTTGAACTCTGTAACAACCTTTGATGCTGTTGTTCCGCCGAATGAGATAAGGCACCATGTATCTGTATCAACCTCATCATTCTTTGCGTCGTACTGCATACCTGCCATAACGAACTCGTTATCAGGCTCAATATAACCGATAGCATCGTTCATAAGGTCAAATACGATAAGATTATCGCCGTATGTATCACGGAGAGCCTCAAAGCCGAAGCCGTCAATGCCTTTGCCGCCGAGAAGAATTTCGCCGTATGTTTCGCCGGGGCAGATTTCAACAAGAAGTGAATCTCCGAGCTCCATATAGCCGCACTCAGTTACTGAGTAATACTTGCCTGTTGCCTTGTCATAAAGGAAGAAATAGTCTGTGATACCTGACTTGCCGACAATGCACATAAGCGGGTTTGTAACTTCGATAAGGTACTGCTTATGAGCAATGTTGAGGAAAGGCTTAACTGTTTCCGCCTTGACAGGCTGCCAGCCCTGATACCATACGGAATAGCCCTCGCTGCCTGCAAGCTCGTTTACACCGAGGAAGTCACCGAGGTCATTGTTGAGCTTTGCGCACTCAGCCTCAGTCTTTGTAAGTCCGAGAATGATATATCCGATTTCGTGGCCGTAACGTACAGCCTCTTCATATCTGTTGAGGTCAAGACCGTCATCGGAATTGCCTCTTGTGTATGTAATTGTACCGATACAGCCCTGAATGTAAATGAAGTTGTAGCCTGCCGCATTGACAACCTCTTCAATGTAAGGAACAAAGTCAGCTGAGATAACCTCGAACTCGAAGCCGGAGTTTTCGGGATGTGCGCTGAATGTTGCGATCATTGTCGGAGTCTTTGTCTTGTCTGTCGGCCGGAACTCAAGTCTGTAAAGATTTGTGTCAAATGCATCGGGAGCGGTTCTGTCACGAAGATATCCGCTGATATCCTTCTTTGCAAGTGTGAGTGTACCGTCTGTCATATCTGCATATGCTTCCTTGATTGTCTTTGTTGTCTGATCAACAATCTTCTTAAGGAATGTACGGTTAACACCGCTCTTGATATCTGTGATTCCGAGATTTGAAAGGAAAATGTTGTTGAGAACATTTGTTACTGTGTTGTCCCAAACACCCTGAAGGTCAATACCGCTGTGTGTATGAGTAACAGAGATATTAACGCTGACAATGTTGTTTGCTGCCGCAAAATCAGCAATCTCCTGACGGATAAGTCTTACATCAGCGTTTGCAATGCCGATTGCATCAAGAACTGCGAAAACAACATTTCCTCTGCCTGAACCGTCATTAAGAATAATTGTACGAACTGAAAGTCCGTCAAAGGTTTCATATGTTTCAGCCATAAGACCGTAGCCGCCCATCGTATAGGGCACTTCGCCGAAGTCATCGGGCATAATTGAAGCCTCTGCATAACCGAGATTCCATTTTGCGCCTGCAACGGGAGCGTCAACAAAATCCTTCATGCCTGCATAGAAATTGCCGTAATTGTCAAGATTGAAATCCGCAAAATCGTTAATTACAGAAGTCTTTGGAATCACAAGACCGAGCACCTTGCCGAGAACATTGATAAGCAGATTGCTGAGAGTGTTTACAAACTTTGCAAGTCCGTTCATGAACACCGTCTTGAAATCAGTTGAGGAAAGTGCCTCAAACTTATCACCTATTGCGTTTGCTGTGTCGATGATTTTTCCCTCATCAACAGCGCTGCTGATATAATCAGCAAAATTGCTTGTTACAGTTTCTTCAACAACAGGCTGTGTATCCTCTGCAAAAGCGCAAACGCTTGCAGGGATAAGGAGACTGAAGCAAAGAAGAACTGAAATAACTGATAAAAATATCTTTTTCATACTCTTTCTCCTTTCACGAGATAGAGTAATTATACCACAAAACTTTCCGTTATTCAATATTTAAAGTATGCTAAATTTTCAGTATGGAACTACTTGAATTTGACAATACAATGTGATAGTATAAATTTACAGTAAATTAACGGAGGGTTAATTATGAAACTTGATGCAATCATGGATGCGCTGAAATTTGCGTATCGTCAGAAAGCCGCTGTATACGCAGTCGGAGACTTTTTCAAAAATATATTTGCAGGCGGATTTTCGTTTAAAAGATTATTCGCAGGTATTCTTGCATTTTTTGAAATGTTCGCCTGTGTTCTCTTTGACAAGCCTGTAACACCTCGCGGACCGGAGCTTGACCTTGAAGGCTATCATCTCGTTTTCTGTGATGAATTTGAGGGTAATGAGCTTAACATGGATGTGTGGAAGCACCGCGGTCTCGGAACTCGCCGAACAGGATTCAACGGAGAAAGCCAGGTTTCTGTCAGCAACGGCAATCTTTACCTTACAGGCGAATACCTTGAGGACGGCGCATACGGCGCAGGCTGGTACACAGGTATGATAAGCCTTAGAGAACATTACAAGCAGGGTTATTTTGAAATCCGCTGCAAGTGCAACAAGGACAAGGGATTCTGGAGTGCTTTCTGGATTCAGTCACCTAACAACCCGTATGACCACTATATCTCACAGGGCGGTGTCAACGGTGCTGAGCTTGATATTTTTGAAGCTATGAGCGGCGATAAAATACTTAAAAAGAATCGCAATTCTGTTACTCAGACAATCCATTGCAACGGCTGGGATGACGATATTGAGAACATTGATTCAAGATGTCTCGGCATTTTCAAGGTCGGCAACGATATTTACGATGAGTACAACACCTACGGTCTTAAATGGACAGAGGACGAGTACATTTTCTATATCAACGGTGTTGAAAGCGCACGCAGTTCATTCGGTAACGGCGTTTCACAGATTCCCGAGGAAGTAATCGTTTCACTTGAAATTCCCGATGAGCTTCCCAAAAAGATTGCTTCAAACAAAGACTACTCAACACAGATGGTTGTTGACTATGTAAAAATTTATCAGCAGTAATATTAAAGGCTGAGCCGTTCATCGGTTCAGCTTTTTTGATTTATTATGTATTGTTTAACAGATTTTTATATGCTATAATACACTTGTTATTTTATTCGGAATGGAGATTCTGTATGGAAAAATATGCAAGATTCAAATATCAGCCGTGTATTCCTCTCGGAAAAGACGGCAGATGCGTAACAGCATCCAAGGAGCATACCTCACTTTCACGTCAGGCAGCAGGCGAAGGTATGGTTCTTCTCAAAAACATCAACAACGCACTTCCGCTTAAAAAGGGTGAAAAGGTTGCTCTGCTCGGCAAAACCACAATTGAGTATATTAAGGGCGGCGGCGGAAGCGGTGACGTAAACTGCCCGTACATCCGCAACGTCTATGAGGGTATGTGCGAAAAGAAAGCTGAGGGCAAGGTTGATATCTATCTCCCCCTTATTGATTTTTACAAGGACTACGTTGAGGAAATGGAGAAGAATGTTCCCACGCAGGAACAGATTAACGCAACGTGGGATGTTGTAAACAATATGGATTTCTGCCAGCTCCGCGACGATATGACATATGACACATTTCAAAGTATGTTCGTCAAAGAAGCCGATATCTCCGATGAGCTTATCGAGGGTGCGGCAAAATTTGCAGAAACAGCAATCATTACAATCGGACGCTTTTCCGCTGAGGGAACAGACAGACGTGTTCTCGGCGGTGACTATATAACGTCTGATGTTGAAAAGCACCTTATCGACAGAGCGACAAAGCTTTTCAGCAAGGTTATCGTTGTGCTCAACGCAGGTGCGGTGCTTGACTGCGAATATTTTGCGGATAACGATAAAATTCAGGCTGTGCTTATGGGCTGGCAGGCAGGTATGGAGGGCGGCGGAGCTATCGCCGATATTCTCTGCGGTGACGTCAACCCCTCAGGCAAGATGCCCGACACGCTTGTTAAATCTTATGACAGCTATCCGAGCAAGGCTGATTATGAGGTCGGCTTTGAATATGTCGATTACAGCGAAGATATCTATGTCGGATACAGATACTTTGAAACTGTTCCGGGTAAGCAGAAAGATGTTCGCTATCCCTTCGGATTCGGTCTTTCATACACAACCTTCGACATCAGCGGAAGCTTTTGCGGACACAGCGACGGAAAAATCGTTGCCGTATGCACAGTTAAAAACACAGGCAGCTGTGCAGGCAAAGAGGTTGTTCAGCTTTACTACTCTGCTCCGCAGGGCAAGCTCGGCAAGCCGTCAAAAGAGCTTGCAGGCTTCAAAAAGACAAAGCTTCTCAACCCGGGCGAATCAGAAACACTTGCAATCACATTTAACGTGAACGATATGGCAAGCTTTGACGACCTCGGAAAAATTGCAAAATCCGCATATGTGCTTGAAAAGGGCAATTATAAATTCTATCTCGGAACATCGGTAAAGGATAACGTAAAGCTTGATTATGAGTATACGGTAGATAACGATACCGTCACAGAACAGCTCACTCAGCTTTGCAAGCCGTTCAAGCTTGAGAAGAGAATGCTTGCAGACGGAAGCTATGAAGCACTTCCGACGGGTGAGGAAAGTTATTTCTATGGTGAGAACAAGCCGTCAGATGCCGTTGCGCCTGAAGAACTCGTTATGTTTGACAAGGTCGGCACAGACATCACAATGGACGAATTTGTAGCTCAGCTCACAATTGATGAGCTTAAGGATTTCGTAGGCGGTCAGCCGCCGACAGGCGTTGCAAACACAGGATGCTTCGGCGGAATAAAGAGAGTCGGCGTTCCTGCCGTACCGACAGCTGACGGTCCCGCAGGTCTGCGTCTCGACACCAAAACAGGTATTCCGACAACAGCGTGGCCGTGCGCAACTCTGCTCGCAGCGACGTGGAATCCCGATATCGTTTACGAGGTCGGTGCGGCAGCAGCTTCTGAGCTGAGAGAAAACAACCTCGGTGTATGGCTTGCGCCTGCGCTCAATATTCACAGAAATCCTCTCTGCGGTCGAAACTTTGAGTATTTCTCAGAGGACCCTGTTCTTGCAGGTAAAATGTGTGCCGCTGAAATCAGAGGTATTCAGTCACAGAAAATTGCAGTTTCAATGAAGCACTTCGCCTGTAACAATAAGGAGCCGAACCGCTTTGCCTGCGATTCACGTCTTTCAGAACGTGCTCTGCGTGAGATTTATCTCAAGGGCTTTGAAATCTGCGTCAAGGAGGCTGACCCGTGGACGGTTATGTCGTCATACAACCTCATCAACGGTCAGCACACTTCCGAAAGCTATGAGCTTCTGACAGGTATTCTCCGTAACGAATGGGGCTTCAAAGGCATGGTTGTAACCGACTGGGGTGTCAAGAATGACCCCGTAAAAGAAATCAAAGCCGGCAATGATATGAAGATGCATTGCGGATACCCCGAAGACCTGCAGAAAGGTCTTGATGACGGAAGAATAACAAGAACAGACCTTGAGGTTTGCGTTAAACGTATTCTTGAAATGTTTACAAAGCTTGCATAAAAAGAAATCCGCCGAAGAGGAACAAATCCTTTTCGACGGTTTTTTTATCTGATTTTTATTCGCAGTATCCTTACTATCGCGGGGCAAAGAATAATATTTATTCCGAGCTCGAAGAGAAAGTTGCCGCCGACAAGTCCGAGAAGCATATATTTCACAGGGCTGTCAAAGCCTGCGCCCATTCCCCACTGTGAAATCGTATCATAAAAGAACAATCTGCATCCGATAAGGAATATTCCCGTGTTGACTATCGGACAGGCAATCGCAGAAACAATCACGGCAAAATACTGATTCACCTTTGCAAGAGTCTTATAAATAAGACCTGCGGCAAGTCCGCACAACGCACCTTTCAACAGAACAGTCACAATCGTTCCCGGTACGCTGATTGCCAGAAATGCTGCGGCATCTGTCATAAGTACAACAACACCGAATATAAAGCCGAGCCACATACTCACGAGCGGGCCGCACATAGCCGCACCGACAATAATCGGCACAAGAACAAGCGAAACCGAAAAAGGTCCGAGGTGAATAAACTGTCCGAGCATCTGCAATACAATTACAGTCGCCGTCAGCACCGCGCCCATTGTCAGGGTCATCAGATTGCTTTTCTTGTTTGTTGCTTTCATAAAATTTCCTCCTTGCTGTCGTCCGTCAAGCGGTACAACGCATAAAATTTTTATATTATCCCCAGCGGGAAATACAACCAACAATTATTATTTCTTATTATTTTTTAAATATATGATGTTTAATCCTTTCAGTACAAGATTATCATCTTTTGTAATTTCTGTTTTGCAGTATCTTACAATCGGTTCCGCAAGACCTCCTGTGGCATAAACCTTGAACTGCTTACCGAATTCTTCACAAAGGCGCTCCGTCATTCCGTCAATCAGGCTTGCATTGCCGTAAATAACACCCGAGCGCATACAGTCAGCTGTATTCTTTGCCGCAACTGCATTCGGTGCTCCGAGTCCGACCTCGGGAAGCTGTGCCGCACTTTCTGACAGAGCGTGAAGTCCTGTCATAACTCCGGGTATAATCGAAAGTCCGTCAAACGTGCAGTTTTCATTGACAACAATCATTTTTGTTGCCGTTCCGAAATCAATCACAAGTGCGGGACTGCCGTAAATCCCGTGCACCGCCGCACAGGCACATATAATATCAGCCCCTACCGATGACGGAATATCACAATGAATGTTTACCCCTGTCTTTATTCCGGGGCCTACAAGCAACGGCTCTATACCGAAAACAAAGCCGATTGACTTTGCGAAGGTTGCTGTGAGCGACGGAACAACCGACGAGATTATAGCACCGTTTATCTCGCTTTTGTCAACATTGTGAATTTTCATCGTATTGACAAGCCTGCTTGCGTATTCGTCCTCGGTGTTTTTGGCATCGGTAGACAACCTTGCCGTGAACACAAGATTATCGCCGTTAAATCCGCCGAGGCAGATATTTGAATTTCCGATATCAACAGCTAAAATCATTTAATCACCCCGAGACTTCTTTGACATATTTTATTATATAATTTCAAAAAAGTCAATAAAACTGTTGCCTGCACTGAATTATTATTCCGCTTATGATTGTTGACTTTAGAAAAATAATCTGTATAATGAAAACTAAGAAAAGTGCAGGTGATTTTTATGACTAAAGAACGAAACAGCTCCATAGAATTATTAAGAATTATTTCTATGATACTGATTATTTTTCATCACATATCTTTTCATGGATTTTCAGT
The DNA here is from genome assembly GCA_024404095.1 of Clostridia bacterium. Lineage (GTDB taxonomy): Bacteria > Bacillota > Clostridia > Oscillospirales > Acutalibacteraceae > CAG-488. The sequence continues at coordinate 64,407 of JAKSQO010000003.1, forward strand.
CTATGCAGACGCTTCGCTTTTTTCTTTAATCTGGGCAAAATTCATAAAAATCGGCGGTAAAATCGGTGTAGATGTTTTCGTCATTATTTCAGGATATTTTCTGATTGGTGATAACGCACCATCTTTTAAAATTGTACGTAAATCTCTTAAGCTGATTCTTCAGATTTTATTTTACTCAATAGTATTCTATATTCTTTTTGAAGCGATAGTAAATAAGACATTCAATATCAATGAATGCATCAAGTATCTCATGCCGATATCAAATTCAAAATGGTGGTTTGCAACGGACTATTTTATTCTTTTCCTGTTGCATCCGTTTATTAACTGTATGCTGTTGTCATTTAATAAGTCAACTTATAAAAAATTCCTGTTGATTTTATTTGTTATCCTTTGTATTATCCCAACCGTATTTGCCACAGAATATCTGCCAGATTCTTCACTTTGGTTTGTTTTTCTTTACAGCACAGCCGCATATTTCAAGCTTTACGGTTTTCCTAAAGTTGCTCCGCAATTCTGCCTGTTACTTTCCGCAGGGCTATACATAATTAAAGCAATATTATATTTAGGAATTATAAAGTTCAATTCTTCTAACCCTAATTTAGACAATAGAGCAAGTGCTTTTTGCAACCACAACAATCTTTTGATTTTTATAATTTCTCTGCTTTTATTTTTAGGATTTTCACAAATTCAGATAAAGACAAACAAAATAATAAATACTGTTGCATCAACAACGTTCGGAATTTATCTTATACATGACAATTGTTTTGTAAGACCGTTCTTATGGAAAACGGTATTTAAAATCAGTGAACACGAAAGCACTCTGTTTTTCATCCCTTACACATTTTTTATTGTAATAGTTGTATTTACAGTCTGTTCTCTGATTGAATTTGCAAGAATAAATACAATCGAAAAATATTCGTTAAAAATATATGATAAGTACTTATCGCCAAAGGTATATACAATTGCCCAGAAGATATCATCTAATTTAAAATAATCAGATGTTCAAGGAGGAACAGCCATGATAGGTCCTTTTCAGAAATTCTTCAGCGTAATACTTGTATTCTTTATCACCCTCGGTTCAACAATCACCGGCGGCAATAAAAATGCTGACATTAAGAAAATCGGTCAGAATATCACAGACGGACTTCTTTCCGGTCAGCTCTCCCCTGTTTCGGGTTCCGATATTCAGGACGCCGATACAATCATTTCTCTGACAAAATGTGACAGCAAAGGCAATCGCTATTTTACGGACGTTGACTACGCAAATCAGGACAGAACAACGTGGATTGCCGCAAGACACGTTACAAGAACCGAGAAGCTTGCAATTCTTTATCGCCTTGAAACGGATGCGGACAAAAAGGATGAATACAGAAAAACCATTCTTGAACTGCTTGACTACTGGATTGACAAGGATTACACCAATCCGAACTGGTGGCACAACAGGCTGTCAATGCCCAACTGCCTCGGCGATATCGGTATTCTGATGAAAAATGACCTCAGCAGAAAACAGCTCAGAAAATTAGCTCAGCTTGTCAGCCGCGGAAGCTCCACGGTTGACCCCAAGCTCAATTCACATACAGGTGCAAATGCGATTGACCTTTCAATGTCGACAATCAAGTTCGGCGTGCTCACAGGAAACCGACAGGCAATAAAAAAAGCGGCAAAGGTCATTGCAGGCGAGCTTAAATATTCAAACGGTGAGGGCTTGAATTCTGACAGCACATTTTTCCAGCATGGCAACAGGCTTTATATGGGCGGTTACGGTGCTGAATTTATCAGCGGATTAACTCAGCTTATAACAATGCTTTCGGGCACCGATTACATTCTCTCTGCCGAGCAGTTGAAGCCGCTCGCAGATTTCATTCTTGACGGAATGAGATATATGAGCTTCGGCAGTACGCTTGACCCGACTACAATGGGTCGCTCCGTTTCTCGCTTGAATACTCAGCCTCTTAAGGGTATAGTCCGTCCCCTCTCAATGCTTGCACAGACAGATGAAATGCCGAGAAAAGATGAGATAGCCGAGTATATCTCTTCCATCAACAGCGATAAGAAAAATGATTACGGACTTCACTATTATGATGTTGCAAAATTCATTGTAATAAACAACAGCGATTTCTACTTCAGCTTCCGCGGAGGCGATAATGAAATGCTGTACTCCGAAATTATCAATGATGAAAACATTCTTTCGTACAATTCCGCTGTTCCGGGTGTCACCACAATAATGCATACAGGTAATGAGTATTACAACATAAGCCCTGTTTATGATTATTCATTTGTTCCTGGCACCACCGCGATTTATGAAACAGATAATGAGCTTAAGGCTCACTCGGACAACACATACAGAACTCTTTCGGGCACATACAGTAATGCCGTTGCAGACGGTGCGGCCGTTTCCGCAATTAAAACCTCACACGACGGAATTGATATGACAATCACCTGCTTCGCCGTTGACAATGCCGCCGTAATTCTCGGGGCAGGTATTAAAAATGCCGACGGTAAAGCGATGAACACAACAATTGACCAGTCATACTATACAGGCTCGTTTACGCAGAACGGAAACACCGTAATTCATAACGGAATAAAGTACAATATTCTTGACGGCGGCACAGTTCACACCGATGCGGTGCACCGCACAGGTACGTGGAACAGAAACAATGTTACATTGGCAGCGATTCCCGCCGAGGCAGATTTGTTCACTCTGTATCTTGAAAATAACGGCTCTTACGCCTACTCGGTAATGAGTGAAAATACCGATGCCGATTTCACCGTAATTGAGAATAATGAAAACCTTCAGGCGGTCAGACTTCCCGACGGAAGAATCGCCGCGGCATTCTTTAAAAAAGGTGATTTCAGTTTTAACGGAACAACATACAGCGGAAAAGCGGGAGAAGCAAAAATTTATTGAATTTACCTTTCCGAAATTCGTAAAATTTACCTTTCCGAAATTCGTAAAAACACTTGACAACAGATTAAAATTCATATATAATCAATGCCTGTAAAGAAATAAACTTTACAGGCTATTTTAAAAGGGGTGGCTGTCGTGAGTAAAAATCTTGACATAACGCTTTTGCTCGACTTTTACGGCGATATGCTTACCGAAAAGCAGAGAAGCTTCATCAGTTATTATTATAATGAAGACCTTTCTCTTTCAGAAATTGCAGCTGACGAGGGCATTACAAGACAGGGAGTGCGTGACGCCATCAAGCGTGCCGAAGCACAGCTTATCAATATGGAGGAACGACTCGGACTTGTTGCCCGATTTGAAAATGTTAAAGTGGGGCTCAGCGAAATAATGGAGCTTTCGGAAGAAATTGCGATTTATAACCGCACCCACGGGCTTTCAATGGAGGTCAATGACTGCACCGCAAAAATCAATGCGGTGGCGCAGACACTTCTGGCAGAGCATTATTCTTAAAAGTTAGGTGGTGCCGCTTATGGCATTTGAGGGTCTTTCCGACAGACTCGAAGCCGCTTTCCAGCGACTTAAAAGCAAAGGCGCCTTGACAGAGGCGGACGTTAAAAGTGCAATGCGTGAAGTTCGTCTTGCTCTTCTTGAAGCAGACGTGAACTACAAGGTTGCAAAGGACTTTACCGAAAAGGTTACCAAGAGAGCCGTCGGTGAGCAGGTTATGGAAAGCCTTACACCTGCACAGATGGTTATAAAAATAGTTAACGAAGAGCTTACCGAGCTCATGGGCGGTACAAAGGCACGTCTTGCCATTGCCAACCATCCCCCGACAGTCGTTATGATGTGCGGTCTTCAGGGTTCAGGTAAAACTACTCACAGCGGTAAGATTGCGTTAAGACTTAAGAACGAAGGTCACAGACCCTTGCTCGTTGCCTGCGATATTTACCGTCCCGCAGCTATCAAGCAGTTACAGGTTGTCGGTGAGAGCATCGGCGTTCCTGTTTTTGAAATGGGTCAGATTAACCCTGTTACAATCGCTCAGGAAGCTATCAAGCTTGCTAAGGATCAGGGTTATGACTATGTCTTTCTTGACACCGCAGGCCGTCTGCACATTGACGAGGAGCTTATGAATGAGCTTAAGAACGTCAAGGCAGAGGTTAAGCCGCACGAAATCCTTCTTGTTGTCGATGCGATGACAGGTCAGGATGCGGTTAATGTTGCAACATCCTTCAACGATGCCCTCGGCATTGACGGTATCGTTCTTACAAAGCTTGACGGTGACACACGAGGCGGTGCCGCACTCTCGACCAGAGCGGTTACAGGCAAGCCTATTAAATTTGTCGGTATCGGTGAAAAGCTCGGTGACCTCGATGTTTTCCATCCCGACCGAATGGCTTCACGTATCCTCGGCATGGGCGATATGCTTTCACTTATCGAAAAGGCTGAAATGGCACTTGACGAAAAGAAAGCTATGGAGCTTGAAAAGCGTCTTAAGCAGAACAAATTCGATATGAACGACTTGCTTGACCAGCTCGCACAGATTCGCCGAATGGGCAATATCAAGGATATGCTCAAAATGATTCCCGGTGTTGAAAAGCAGATTAAGGATATCGACATTGACGAGCGTCAGTTTGACCGTGTACGTGCGATTATCGAATCAATGACACCGCAGGAAAGAGAGAAGCCCGAAATCATCAACCCCTCACGTAAGCGCCGTATTGCGGCAGGCTGCGGTCAGCAGGTTGAGGATGTTAACAAGCTTCTTACACAGCACAAGCAGATGCAGAAAATGTTCAAGCAGATGAACGGCAAGGGCAAAAAACGCCGTCGCGGCAGACCCGACCTTTCGCAGTTCAAGGGTTTTAACGTATAAATAATGAATTCAAACACGCACATTTTTCACTTGCGTGATTGATATATAAAATAATTTTTATTTTGGAGGAATTAACAATGGTTAAAATCAGACTTCGTCGCATGGGCGCTAAGAAAGCTCCTTTCTATCGTGTAGTAGTTGCAGATTCAAAGTATCCCCGTGACGGCAGATTCATCGAGGAAATCGGCACTTACAATCCTATGGTAGAGCCTGCAGAAATCAAGATTGATGCAGAAGCAGCAGCAAAGTGGCTTGCAAACGGTGCTCAGCCCACAGATACTGTTAAAGAGCTCTTCAAGAAGAACGGCATCATTAAATAAGTAGGAGTACCGTGATGAAAGAGTTGTTAACTCAGATTGCTCAGGGTCTTGTTAATGAGCCCGATGCAGTTTCAGTTGTTGTTGATGAGCCGGATGAGGATGGCGTAATCGTTTATCATCTTCATGTTGCTTCAGACGATATGGGACGTGTTATCGGCAAGCAGGGCAGAATTGCTAAGGCAATCAGAACAGTAATGCGTTCAGCTGCTAACCGCAGCGAACAGAAAATCTCAGTTGAGATTGACTAAAAGTTAAAAATCAAACCCCACCGAACACGCTTTCGGTGGGGTTTGCCTTTTACTCAATAAACTGGGATTTGTTACTCTATTATTTAGCCAGTTCATTTGCAATTTGAGATAATCTCTCACAAAGTTCATACTTTGTCTTATAGCCAATCCCGTCAATAATGATAAACGGATTGTAGGCATTAACCGTGATTTCTGTTCCATCATTCATAGTAATGGTATAGATTACAGCTTGTCCGCTATATTCCTTGTATGAAGCATCTTTACCATAAGTAACCACTTCATTCAAAGCATTGACCAATTCCGTATAATCTGCTATTTCTACAGTCTCATCAGGTGGCAATAACTGAACAGAAACATTTGCAATGTCCTCTGCTCTTAAATCTGCAAATGGCTTTTTACCTATCACTCTCGGAAAGACAAGAAAGGCAATAATCATAACAATTACAACGATAACCAGCAAAACTGGAAAAATTACTTTCTTATTCATTCTTAATACCTCCGCATTAAATTCAAATTTATTATCCCTGCAAATTCTAATTTGTCTATACCCTCAGCAACAAGCATCGAATTTTACCGTATAAAAATCCACGCGCCGAACGCGGTCTGTTCTTTATTCTACAAACAAGGAACAACCTTGTTTTATAAACTGCTGTATTTTCTTTTCAAGCAGTTCTGTGCTGCAATTGAACATCTCTGCAAGACATTCCATACAGTAAAACTCCATTGAGCCTCTGTTTATCAGCTTTTTTGTCAGACCGATATCGTCACTGTCAAGCTCGTGTCCACACTTTTTACACTGACTCACTTTGCGTCAACAACCTTTGCACGGTAAACAACACAGCTATGCGGTTCAAGCTCAGCACGGATAAGTCCGTTCTTCGGTCTTGTAACCTCACCTGTCCATGCGTTTGTCAGTTCAAGAGTTTTGCCTGTGCATTCACCGAGACCGAAAGCGTCAAGATTTGTGAACGGAGATGCTTTTCTGTCAAGGAAATTAAACAGACCGATTGCAATATCGCCGTTAGCAAGGAAACGTGCAACAACAGGCTGGTCAACCTGATAATTCTTGTAAACAGGCTCATCAATCTTACGGACCTCTCTTTCCTCGCGGCGGTTGTTGCAGATAAACGGCTGTCTGTATGCCTCGTCCTGGTTGATATCAATAAGCACTTTATTCTTAAGAATATCCATACAATCTTTATCTGCTTTTCTCAGGTCACAGCCGATAATCAGCGGTGAACCCATGAGTGCCCAGAGAGCAAAATGAGTTTTGTATTCATCATTTGTGCAGCCTGTAAGAGCAACATTGCCCTCTCCTCTCATGCCGACAACAAGCATATCCATATCGTTGTAACATCCGTTGCCGTTGTATTCCATAAGCTTGAGCTGATCCTGTGCAAGATTCTTTATTGAAGCAAATGAATCGTTAATATCGCCTGTTGAACGCCATGTGTGTGCGCCTGTTTCCTTAATCCATGTCTTGGTATTCTCTGCGCCCCATGAGCAAGCCGCAAAAACAATGTCACGACCACAGTTAGCAAGTGCAAGAGCCATTCTCTTGTAAACAATGTGTCCGTATGTTGTTTCGGGGTGATAGCAGTAGTCATACTTAAGATAGTCAATTCCCCACTCGGCAAACTTCTTTGCATCAACAAATTCGTGGTCATAGCTGCCCGGATAACGTGCACAGGTAAGAGTACCTGCACAGGAATACATACCGAACTTAAGTCCCTTTGAATGAACATAATCGGCAACATACTTCATTCCGTGAGGGAACTTTTCGGGATCGGGAACCATTTCGCCTGCCTCGTTTCTTTCGCGAAGGCTCCAGCAGTCATCAATGATAACATACTCATATCCGCAATCCTTAAGTCCGTTCTCTACTATGAAATCGGCAGTTTCCATAACTACCTTTTCATTTATATCTTCACCGAATGTGTTCCATGAGTTCCAACCCATGGGCGGTCTTGTTATAATCATAAATACACTCCTCGAATATTTTTTACTTAAATATATCAGCCCGAAAAACAAAAGTCAACTGTTTTCACCTCAGATAAATTAAATAAATGTATTTATCCGCTTGACAGTCTCATCCGATTTTGATACTATTTTTTTATACTTATTCAGGAGGAATAATCATGAAATTAAGACCACCCGCAGTGCCGCTTATTACTATTGACCCTTATTTTTCAATATGGTCACCGAGCGATAAGCTTAACGACAGAACAGCTGTTCACTGGACAGGCAAGGATAACCGAATTGACGGATTTATAACCATTGACGGCGAAACACTTCGTTTTATGGATTGCAGTTACGGCACTCCGATGCCGCAGACAAAGTTTGATATGGATGCGCTTGTAACAAGCTATGAATTTGCAAACGAAAAAATCAAGCTTTCGCTTGACTTCTATACACCGTTTTTCATTGACGATATTTACAGGCTTTCACGTCCCGTATCATATCTTAAAATCGGCTACGAAAGTCTTGACGGAAACAAGCACGATGTCAGCGTGAAGATTTCCGCTTCCGAACAGCTCTGTCTTGACAAAGCAGGACAGTATGAGATTGAAACCGAGGTTGTCAGCATTGCTGACGGCGTTTCAGCTATCAAAATGGGCTCAAAGGTTCAGAATTACGTCAACCGTGAGGGTGATGATTTAAGAATTGACTGGGGTTATTTCTACCTCTGCGCTCCGAAAAACTCCGAGTATTCAGTTGACGTAAAGAATGAAATGACATTCGTATGTGCTGAATTTAAGCTTGAAGAAAGCAAAAAGGCTGACGTACTTTTCGCTTACGATGATATTGTAAGTATTGAGTACTTCAAAAAGCCTCTTAAGGCATACTGGCACACAAAGGGTATCAGCATTATTGAAGCAATCGCCGAAGCTCTCGCCGAGAGCGATGAAATGCTTATTAAGTGCCACGAATTTTCAAAAAAGATGGCTGATGACGCTAACCGTGTCGGCGGAGAGAAATACGCTGAGCTTCTCGCTCTTGCATACCGTCAGGTTATTGCCGCTCACAAGATTGTAACGGATGAAAACGGTGACATTCTTTTCATCTCAAAGGAATGCTTCAGCAACGGCTGTGCCGCAACAGTTGACGTTACATATCCATCTGCTCCCCTTTTCCTGCTCTACAACACCGAGCTACTTAAGGGTATGCTTCGTCCTATTTTCAAATATGCATCTTCTGATGAATGGGTATTCGACTTTGCTCCTCACGATGTCGGCACTTATCCGCTTGTAAACGGTCAGCGTTACGGCTGGAAGTCAAAGACTCTCGAAGAATACCGCACAAAGCAGATGCCTGTTGAGGAATGCGGCAATATGCTCATCCTTATGGCTAACATTGCAATGCTTGACGGCAATATGGATTTCGCAACACCTTATATGCCGATACTTGAACAGTGGGTTAAGTATCTTGTTGAATTCGGCGCAGACCCCGAGAATCAGCTCTGCACAGATGACTTTGCAGGTCATCTCGCTCACAACTGCAACCTTTCTCTTAAAGCGATTATGGGTATTCAGGGCTATTCAATAATGCTCGGTATGCAGGGCAATAAGGAAAATGCAGAGAAGTACGCAAAGATTGCCAAGGATATGGCTGACAGCTGGTCAGAACGTGCATACAACGGAGACGGCAGCTTCCGACTTGCGTTCGACAAGCCCGATACATTCAGCATGAAGTACAATATTGTCTGGGATAAAATCTGGGGAACAAAGCTCTTTAAGGATTATCTTATCACTTCAGAATTTTTCAGCAATCAAAAACACGTAAACTATTACGGTATGCCGCTTGACAGCCGTAAGGCTTACACCAAGTCTGACTGGCTCGTATGGACGGCCTGCCTTGCTCCGACAAGAAAGGACTTTGAGGACTTCATCTCTCCCCTGTGGGACGCATACAATGTTTCCTGCTCACGAGTTCCGATGACAGACTGGTACGATACCAACACAGCACAGATGGTCGGCTTCCGCCACCGTACTGTTCAGGGTGGACTTTTCATAAAGCTCCTTGAAGAAAAATTCAAATCCATATAACAAAAAGCTCCGCCGAAGCGGAGCTTTTATTGTTAAATCTATCTTAAATTACATAAACTTTGCAATGATGCTCATTACAAAATCAGGAATAAGATTTACAAGGAACTTAACGATAACTGTGATATCAACAGGAGAAACAAGGTCCATTACCCAGAAGTTCATGTTCTTGCCCATTGTATCGTTGTAAGTTGCAAGATATGTTTCAAAGTTTGAAGGATCCTTCTCGTTGATGATATACATTCTTGCTGAACGGTTGCCGCCTCTGCCGTATGTGCTGAAGCCTGTGCCGCCGTTGTAGCCAAGTGCAATACCGTCATCTGTATATCCGTAGAAGTTGTTTACGTGGTCGTGTGCGAAGAAAGCACCGATAACGTCACCCTGTTCTACAAATGCATCATACTGACCGCCTGTGCTGTCCTGTGACTCTGAGCAGGGAACTTCGCCGAGAACACCCTCTTCAACCTTATCATTGAGAACGTACCACTTGTTTTCATCAATATTGAAAACAGCATCTGTAAGATCTGATGTAAAGGGAACTTCGTCAAGGAACTGATAGATTTCCTTAACAGGAACGTGCTGGAAAACAAGTGAAGGAACGACCTTGCCGCCGTTAGCAGCCTTAAGCTCGTTGCTCTTTGCCTTATACCACTCAACCTGCTCCGCGCGAACACCTTCGTAACCTGTGATTACACCTTCGGGAGCCTTGTTGTTTGAGTCAAATACATAAACATTGAAAGCTGTCTTCTTACCGTCAGATGACTTAACAGGAAGGTTGAATGTACCGAAGTTATAGCCGTCGGTTGCATTGATGCAGTTTTCAAACTGTCTGTAAAATGCTTCCTGCTCCGCAAGGGAGAACTTGCCCTTATCATCCCAGTCATGGTCATGGTTACCGAATGTTACTACAAACGGAACACCGCACTCATTAACAACAGGGAAGAAATTTGCAATGCACTTTTCAAGTGACTTTCTTGTTGCACCGGGGAAAAAGTCTGTGAGCATATCGCCTGCAAAAACGATAAGGTCAGGCTTCTCCTGCTCAACAAGAGCAAGGAAATAATCGCGCTGTAAAACGTCCTTAAGAACTACATCCTGTGTGTCATTAAGCTGCATGATTCTGAATTCGCCGTCATGGAACTTAAGCTCAGCCTTTTTTGTGTCAGCAGCAAAAGCAGGCACCATAATACCGATGCACATAACAATTGCCAAGAGGACACTAAGAATCTTTTTCATAGCAAAACCTCCAAAATATTTAATTTTTGCTTAATTATTATATATTATTGTTATAATAAAGTCAATATTTTTTATGCGGATAAAACTGTATAAAATAAGGAAATATAAATTTATGAGTTTTTCGTTGACTTTACTGTCAAAATATGAGAAAATAATGTTTGTTATTCTGAAAAATATTACTCGGAGGTACCGCAATGATTAGAGAAAAGCTTCAGTGGGTCGGAGCAAAGTTTGTTCTTGACAGAACGCTCAGATACATCGACAAGAACCCGCAGGCAAATATAATCAAAATAATAAATATCGCGGATAAAGTTTCGGGAAAAACTTTTCCGAAAAAGACCTTTGAGAGCTTTCGCAACGCGTTAAACGACAAGGACAACGTCTGGTTCGACTACGCAATGAAGTATGTCAACAACATTGACAGAGATAACCTTGAAAAGATGTTTCTCTCCTTTGCTCTTGGTGCAGGACTGCACGGCACAAAGGCAGTAAGAGAGAACCGTGAAAAATACAAGTGCAATATTCCGTGGCTGATGCTTCTCGACCCGACAAGTGCCTGCAATATGCGCTGCAAGGGCTGCTGGTCAGCTGAATACGGTCACAAGCTCAATCTGACTTATGACGAAATGAACAGCGTTGTCAATCAGGGTGTTGAGCTCGGCACACACCTTTATATGTTCACAGGCGGCGAGCCGCTTATCCGCAAGGACGATATTCTCCGACTTTGCCGTGAGCATAAGAACTGTACTTTCCTTGCATATACAAACGCTACTCTTGTTGACCAGAAGTTCTGCGATGATATGAAAGAAGTCGGCAACCTCTCGCTTGCACTCAGCATTGAGGGCAGTGAGGATTCAAATGACTTCCGCCGTGGCGAGGGTGCATACGCCCGCACTATGGCAGCAATGGATTTGCTGAAGAAGAACAAGTGTCTTTACGGTATTTCCGTCTGCTACACGTCAAAGAATATTGACATGGTAACAAGCGATGAATTCATAGATAAAATGGTTGATAAGGGTGTAATGTTCGCACTCTATTTCAACTATATGCCTGTTGGCACAAACGCCGTCGAGGAGCTTATCCCCACTCCCGAGCAGAGAACACATATGTATTTCTGGCTCAAGAAAATGCGTAACGGCAAGACCGGCAAGCCACTGTTTATCATGGATTTCCAGGATGACGGCGAGTATGTCGGCGGATGTATCGCAGGCGGACGAAACTATTTTCACATCAACTCCGCAGGTGATATTGAGCCGTGCGTTTTCATTCACTTCTCAGATGCTAACATCAGAACACATACAATTCTTGAAGCACTCAGAAATCCGCTGTTTATGTGTTATTATCATAATCAGCCGTTCAACGACAATCACCTTCGCCCCTGCCCGATGCTTGAAAACCCCGAGTATCTGCGCAAGATGATTAAGCTTACAGGTGCAAAATCAACCGACCTTGAAAATCAGGAGGGCGTTGAGAATCTGTGTGCAAAGTGCGAAAAATTTGCCGCCGCATGGAAGCCTCAGGCGGACAAGCTGTGGGCAGAAAACAAGCACCCCAATCCCAAGACACAGTATTATCGTGATACTGAGCAGGCTATGAAAGAAAAAATAAATGATATTGTTAAATGAGATATGCCGTTCCCGAAAAAGGAGCGGCATTTTTCTGTTACTTATTTTTTATCTTTATGTTATCAATATGCTGTTGTTTCACTTCATCCGAAACCTCTGTATATGGCTTTAATATGTTATATAGGCTCTGCACATCTGTTTCTGAAACCGACTTTTCGCGAATTGACTTTACTGTTCTGAATACTTTATCCCTGTAAATAACAGGCACTTCATCAGACACTTCAAGCTTTTTAAAAGTACAGCGCTCCGAAAAAACAATTACCGAATAAATCGGAATTTCATCTCCGACAATTTCTTTCAGCCACCTTATATGCGTTCTGTTCTGAAAAATCGGGTTATAGAAGTGCTCCTTTCTGCTTTTTCCTTTGCCACCGGGCAGAACCTGTGTCCACATTTTCTGCTTTTCGTCTCCGAATATCCAACCGCTGTAATTTTTACTTTCAAACACAAATATTCCTTCTTTGCAAAGTGCCACAACATCAAGCTCCGATGTTTCACCGTTATCCTTTGGAAGATAAACATTAAACAGGAATCTGCATCCATCTTTTTCAAAAGAAGATAGATATTTATATATCAGATATTCTCCGTATCTTCCAGAATCTCGGTGAACTTTAAGATACGGAGCTTTTGTTTCTTTGTAGTATGTTGTTCTTTTATAAAGCAATACTTTAATAACTATTGCAATAATCAAAGCACACAGGAACAAAATCAAAACCGGGTTAAATACAACCTTTGCAAGGCTTTCAGCGAATACATCTTGAATCTCCTGCATATAAATTCCTCCGCTTTAGATATACATCATTCAACCAGCGCCGCTACACGAACCGTTTTGGCAAACGGAAGAGTGCGGTCGTTCTGTCCGATATAGAAGCCGCAACCGATATTGCACGTCAAAGAATTACCGACTAAGCTGCCGTATATTTTCAGACCGTCGGTGCTGATTTTTATATCGCCCTTCGGCGCATAAACGATACCCCACATTTTCAGTTCGGTACCCTGCGAACCAAGCTCGATATTGCCCTTGCGTGAGTAAAGAGAAAGTGTTGCACCCGAGTCATTATAGGTATGCGATGCACCGCCAACCTTGATATTACCCTCGGCAATCATACAGCCGTTAAGAGAAATATCTCCGCCTGAGCGGGTTTCAATTGAACCGCCTGAATAAACAATGCCCTGAATCGTGCAGTCACCGTTACCGCCGAAAGCTACAACACCTCTGTGACACCATACGTCTCCCTTGAGATCAAGATGTCCGTTAAGAAAACACACATCCTCGTTCGCCGGCACATCGTGTCCCCATACATAAACATTACCTTTGAGGTTATTTTGTCCGCCGCCACCGAGGGCAAGCTTTCCGTAAACAAACATTGAGCCGTTCACATTGACCTTTGCGCCCCACGCTGAAGTTGTAACAAAATTGCCTAAACAACGGATAGAGCCGAATTTATATACTGTACCGTTGCCGTTTAATATGCTTAAATTCTTTCCGCAGTAAAGATTGCCGTTAATTGTTGTTGTACCCTGTAGAGTAACATTACCGCTGACATACATTTCACCGCCGACATTAACGCTCATTCCCCATACACCGTTGAAATCGCCGCCGACATAGACATTGCCCGTAACATAAAGCGGACATTGCGGTGTAAAATCCTTTTCAACATAAAGGTCTCCGCGGACATAAAAGATAACATTAGAGTAATTAGTTCCCAATGTGCCGCCGCAGAAAACACTTCCGTCGGCATAGTTAATGAAGTTATTTAAAAACGTATCGCCTGAAAACGAATATTTATATCTCTGTGTTTTGCCTATGTGAGGATAAGAAGATATGAACTGCTCCTTTTCCGCATCCGGTGATACTGACATAATCATCTCGTCCCAGTCGGGCATTTCCTGACGAGCCGCATTATTTGCAACTGTCGGAGGATGCGACATCCGGTTGGCAAATGAAACTTCTCTTGCGGAAACAATATCATAAATTACAGCCGAGTCATTGCATCCGACCTGAATATTGCCGTTACCAAAAATACTTCCCGCAACCTCCCGGAAGTCACCGTTGAGATAGAATGTTGAATCGTCACCGTAATACATAAGATAATCAAAGTCAATCGACATATTCTTGTTGACATATTTTGCGGCAGCAAGTCCGTTGATTACCATTTTGTCCTCGGAAAATACATTGGCAAAAAGAGTTTTGCAAACATATGTATCCCTTACTCTGACAACACCCTCTTCGGGAAATTCAATCTGAACATCCGCTGCGTCGAAACCGTTTTTCTGAACGTATTCGAGTGCAACCTCTCTTGCCCGAACCTTATCGGGAAGATAGGTTACCGATGCAAGTGCTGCAGCATCCATTGCATTCTGCAAACGGCTTTTCTGATAATATCTCAAGCCTAAATCCGTAACCAGTGAGGCTATTGTGAGAAAAGCTACCAGACCGAAAGCGGCAACGATCATAACCGCTCCGCTTTCATCCCTACGAAATGAAGAAAATCTTTTTCTGTTTTTCATCGCTGCACACTTCCTTTCCGATATTCAATTATTATTCAAACGAAAGGCTAATCTGTTCAAGCTGTTTTTTCAATTCTTCCACAGCCGCTCCCGCCTGCTCAATGTGATAATTCTGAAGCTGAATCTGTTTTTGCAGCTTCATTTTTTCCTGTTGTAACGCGTCCTCGCCTGCGGCAAGCTTTTCGGCATTTTCGTAAGCCTTTTCCTTTGCTTCGGCTTTCATTTCAAAAATTTCTTTTTTATACTGCTCGTTTTTCTCTTTGAGCAGAGAGTTTTCTATACTCACCCGTCCAAGCTCGGTTTTGAGATTTCCGTTTTCGATTTCTGTTTTTTTGCAGATGAGCCTCGGTTGCTTTAGCCTCGGCAGTAAAAACATCTATCTGTTCCTTGAACGCCATTGAATCTGCTTTCACTTTTTCGAGCTGAGCAAGTGCGTCCTCATAGTTTTCACGCATTAACTGCTGTTTGCCGTTCTGCTCCTCAAGCAGGTTTATACGCTCATAACAGCTCGCAAGCTGTGCTTCCTTATCCTGCAGCTGTGCCGACAGCGCATCAATCTGTGCATTTATATTCCGCACCGCATCCGCCGCGGAGGCATTCAATGCTTTTTCTTCCTCGAGCTGTTTCTGAAGGCTTTCTATCTGAGCCTGCTGACTCTTTCCCCTCTTTGGTTTTTCGGGAACTGTCTCGGATTCGGTCACAGAAGCAGGTGCAGGCACGGGAGCAGGCATTGAACTGCGTTCAAGCTCTTCGCATCTTGTGCGGAGAGTATCACGCTCTCGGTTTGCCAAAGTAAGCTCCTGCTTCATTTCCGCCATGCGAAGCTCATAGTTTTTTGAAGCTTCCTGCATGGTTTTGCTCATTTCATCTATATAAGCGATAACTTCTTCGGGGTCGAAGCCGCGCATCGCCTTTTTGAAAGTAATAGCATTTTCGATTTCAGCGATTTTCTTATCAACTTCGTTTTTCATATTTATCCCTCACTCTGTCCGATATTTTCAACGGTCAGCCTGTCGCCGACATTTATTCCGCAGCAGGCACAGGTTCCTGCATTGATTTCGACCACACTTTTAGCGGCTTTTACTGTCTTGCCGATTTTCCACGGGCGCATATTTTCATCTATCTGAACGATTGTGTCATCCTCAGACAGATAGATGATATCCAGCGGAAATTTCATATTCATCATATGAATCTGATTGCACGGCTTTATGAGAAGTCCGTAGTTATCGGGAATGGACTGGGCAAACATCAGACCGCGGAACCTTTCCCAAAAGCCGTCTGCGACATCAACATTTCTGATAAGAACTAAATTGTCTTTTTTAACTATGGCTTTTTTCATCGGTTTGCTCCTTTCTCGGCTGATGACTAATTTTTAAATGTATCAATAATATTAAGAACTGACGGTCCCATAAGAATAATGAATATTACAGGGAAAATGAACAGAAGCATAGGTATCAGCATCTTGATTGACGCCTTGTTGCCCTTTTCCTTAGCCTGCTGACTTCTTTCAATTCTCAGCTGTTCTGCCTGAGAACGCATAACATTATTTATCGGGATACCCAGCTGCTCCGCCTGTATCAGAGCCGAAGCAAATGTTTTCAGTTCGTCAAGTGTTGTGCTGTCGCACATATGCTGGAGAGCTTCACGTCTTGTGACGCCCATCTGAATTTCTCGGTAAACTATCATCAGTTCCTCTATAAAAGGTCCGTGAAGCTTTTCCGAAACCTTTATTAGCGAAGCGTCAAAGCTGAGTCCTGCCTCGATACAAACACACAGCAAATCCATCGCATCGGGAAGCTGTTTTTTAATTCCGTTCTGATGTCCGTTGACACGTGTTTTGAGGTAATATGTCGGCCCCATTACTCCGACGATAAGTCCGAGGCAAAGAATCATAAGCATTGAAAGTGGTTCGGGCTTTGCGATTAAGATTATCAGTAAGGTTGCAACAACGCTTATTATCAGAACAACTGTTTTGATAAAGCTGAAGTCCTCGGCGTCCATAAATATGCCCGCAAATCTCAGCTGTTTTCTGATAAGCTCCAGCTTTTTCGACTCCTCATTCTTTTTCTTTTTCGGAGCAAATTTCTGCATCGCATCTGACATTTTTCTGACGCTTTTGCCGAATATGCGGGATAAAAGTGAAACCTGAAGCTCTTCAAATCCGGGACGTTCAGTCGTTCCTGTAATCTGATCAATTCTTTTCTGCTTTTCATCCGCGCGTTTGCCAAGCGGTGCTGTCAGAAGCACAAACAGAATAAACGCAAACAATGAATATGAAATGACCATATATTCCACAAAAGCACCCCCTGTCAATACTTTATAGTTACTACCTTCTTGATTCCGAGGAATCCGATAATTTCCATTACAACCGATACCGAAAGCATTACTCTGCCGGGAGCGGTTGTGAAAAATGAATTCATATAGTCGGGATTTATCAGCATCAGAGCTACCGCAATCATAACGGGCAGTGCGCCGATTATCATTCCCGAGGTTCGACCCTGTGCGGTAATTGAACGGATTTCACCTTTTATTTTAAGTCGGTCACGAATTGTTTCGGAGATTGTTGTAAGTATTTCCGAAAGATTACCACCCGTTGTTCGCTGTATGCAAACCGCTGAAACCACAAGCATAAGGTCAGGGCTTTTAACACGGTCTGTCATATTTTCGAGTGCTTCGTCAAGCGTTGCGCCGTAACGGATTTCGTTGCACGCACGGGCAAATTCAACACCTACGGGAGCAGGCATATCCGATGCCACGCTGTCCATTGCCTGCTGAAACGAGAAGCCGGAGCGCAGGCTGTTGCACATCATTATCAATGTGTCGCCGAGCTGACTTTCAAAAACCTTGGTTCGCTTTTCTTTCTTGATTTTTATGTATAGTATCGGGAGAAACGCTCCGAGGCCTGCAAGTGTTGCGGCAGGTATCATTCCCGCACCGAACAGAGCGGCAAGTCCTGCCGGAACGAATGTTGCGATAATCCATACAAGTGCGAATTCTTCGGGACGCATCATTATCTCCGCACTCACAAGCTCGTCAAACAGGCTGTCCATAAGCTTGCGCTGTCTTGAAGAACGTGAGTTTTGAGAAGCACCCTTTGCACGCTGAAGAATGGATTCTTTTCTCTTCTCCTTGTTTATGCGTGCGGACGGCTTTTTCTGCATTGCCTTTACTCGTTTGCGAACGGCTCTTTTGTCCTCTGTCGCCGTCCCTGCGATACTTGCCGCAAGGAAGAAGTTGAACAGTCCTATTACGACTGCCAGGATGATAGCACTAATTTGTAAACCACTCATTACTTACGCTCACCCCGTTTCCGCGAATTTTTTCAAGAGCTTTGGGACGTACACCTGTCGACTTGAACTTTCCGACGAATTTTCCGTTTGCATCAACACTGCCGTCTGTTTCGTAAACAAAAATGTCCTGCATACTGATGACGTCACCCTCCATGCCGACAACCTCTGTAATACTTGTAATCTTTCTTGTACCGTCACGAAGTCGGCTCTGCTGAACTATGAGGTCAATAGCAGATGAAACCTGATCTCTGATTGCTCTCAGCGGCAAATCCATACCTGACATAAGAACCATTGTTTCAAGTCGTGACAGCGTATCTCTCGGTGAGTTTGCATGAGTTGTTGTCAGCGAACCGTCATGACCCGTGTTCATAGCCTGCAGCATATCGAGTGTTTCCTCGCTTCGAACCTCACCGACGATAATTCGGTCGGGTCTCATTCGCAGGGCGTTCTTAACAAGATTTCTGATAGTGATTGCGCCCTTGCCCTCGAGGTTTGCGGGTCTTGCTTCAAGAGTTATAACGTGCTCCTGGTGAAGCTGAACCTCGGCGGCATCCTCGATTGTTACAATTCGTTCATCATCGGGAATGTACGATGAAAGAACATTAAGAAGTGTTGTTTTACCACTGCCCGTACCGCCTGCAACAACGATATTCAGCTTGCCCTTAACGCAGGCTTCAAGGAACTGAAGCATCTTCGGGCTGAGAGAGCCGAACTGTAAAAGCTGCTGAGCGGTTATCGGAGTTTTTCCGAACTTTCTGATTGTAAGAACAGGTCCTACGAGTGACAGCGGAGGAATGATTGCGTTGACACGGGAACCGTCAAGAAGTCTTGCGTCAACCATCGGGCTTGCTTCGTCAACGTGTCTGCCGACCTGCGAAACAATTCGGTCAATGACATTCATCAGATGTTCCTCGTCACGGAATTTAAGTCCCGTAAGCTTTAACTTACCTTTTTCTTCTACATATATATGATCAGGACCGTTAACCATTATTTCCGAATACTTCGGGTCCTGAATGAGAACTTCGATAGGGCCGTAACCCATGATATCGTTGAACAAATCCGTTGCAACCTGCACACGGTCGATACGGGCAATCATATTCTCGTCATCATTTACACGGTCGTCAATCATTTTATACATAACCGCGCGGTCGGTGATTGCCTGACCTCTTTTGTTCATTTCACGGATGATTTCATTGTGAATATTCCGCTTTATTTCAAGATACGGATCCTTATCCTTGGCTGGCTCTGACTTGGCACTTTCTTCACCCGGAACATTGTACTGCGCCTGTGTATCGACAGCCTGTTCATCTGTTTTCTGTTTGTCGATTCTGTCTAAAAGTCCCATCAAGAACCCTCCTTCACTTTATTTCCGCCTTATTTTTTGCCTTTGAGATTCAGAAGCTTTTTCTGACGTTTTACAGGCTCTGCAAGAATCTCAACGCCCGAATGCTCTGAAATAACCTTACATATTCGTAATACGGTCTCATGATATCAATTATCTTTTCAATATGTGACACCTGAACGTACTCGGCAAACTCGGAGCTTTTCGGTGCGCAGAGAACTCTCATTCCGCTGCTGTGGTCAACCGCAAAGCTGTTGATATTTTCAATCGTTATACCGCCTCTGTCCTGAACAAGATCAACTATTGAATATCTTGCATCGGAATCAAGCGAAATTGCAACATCACCGAATTGCAGGTCGAGATCAAGAAGCATTACACGTTTACCCGCTCTTGCGAGTGAAACCGCTGTGTTGACTGCGACCGTGGTTTTGCCTGTGCCGCCCTTTCCGCTGAAAAATCCGAGTACCTTGCATCGGGTTTTCTTTCCCTCGTTTGTGTCAAGTGAACGCTGCTGCTCAAGGTCAAACACGTTCTCCAACTCAGATGAAAACTGTTCAGCGGAAATATCGGTAAACGGTATAACCTTTCGGATTCCGTAGCCTGCCGCTTTATTGACAAGGTCAACAGTTATGTTGTCAGACGCAAGTATCATCATCGTGCCGTGAACAGTTGACAGAACATCCTGAACAAAAGTGAATATGCTTTCATCCACATCCCCACGTACAACACAAAGTGCAATTTCAGGGAAAAGATTTATAATTTTTGTTTTCGCCTCCGCTCCGAAGCCCGAATATCCGCTGATTGCGAATCGGTCATCCTGAAGCAGATTTTTTATATCTATTCGTAAATCGAGATCATCGGATAGAATAACGACATTGATTTTTTCCATTTTGCTGCCTCCTTGTCTTCGGTTTACTTAGCAGGTGCAGTAGTTGTTGTTTCGGCCTGAATATCGCCCATACCTCGGTTGGTTACAGGTTCTTCAACCCTCGGCACAGTGACGGTTTCACCGTTTTCGTTAACGGTTGTCTTTTCGGGGAGGGTCGTGATGTTCGCACCCTCGGCGTAAGGAACAAGAGCAACAAGGAAATGTACTCCCTCGGAATGCTCATTTTCATACGGTAAAAGTTTTTTTATCTGAGCTTCAGTAAGCGATACTGTAATCCAATCATAATTTGTAGTTTCAATTCCTTCAGCATTTGCTTTATGATCTGCATATGTTCCTAATTCAAGAACCTTGACATTTCTCAGAAGCGGATTTTCGGTTACCGGTGTACTCAAATGATTATCAAGGAAAATGTTTATATAATCTCCTCGTCTTATAAAAAATCCTACCGCATCAGTATTGGCAACACTTATTGTAACGGCATAATGTCCTTTATCAAGATGATATGACAATCTGTAACCATCATCATACTCTAAGCCGCCTTTTCCGCCATTTTCATCAAGCTTAGCAAGCTTTGCAACCTGAACCTGCTCACCCTTAAAAATCTTTTCTGTTACAACCCAACCTTCAATGTCAGAAGCCTTAACGGCTGTTCCGTATGTAATTGAAGATTCGGGAAGTCTGACAACCTTAAGCATTTCCGATTTAATTACTGTATCAGGCTCAATGTCCTGAAGTGCAATTACTACATCCGACTCAGCTACGCCGGTGATAGCTGAATTATGCTGAAGTCCGTTGACAAAAAAGTATGTTGAAAAACCGGCAATCAGCGCAAATATTACTGCAAAAAGATATATTTTTTTCATATAGCTTCAAACCTTTCTATGACTCAACCTTCATAATTACCTCCGCAACAAGCGGTCTTGACGGTTTTCCTGTTACTGTGCTTATTACCGGTGTAAGATATCGGAATTCCTTGTTCGCTGCTACAACCACATCACCGCCAACCGGGTCGTTAGGCTTTGTGTATGTCACCGAAACATTAACATCGCCGAGAGTATATGTGCTTTCGATATAATTATCAATGTGATGAACGATATCATCTGTTGAATGGTCAGCCGCTGTATTGACAACTGCGTATCTCGCGCCCTCCCTGCAAATATTGTTCAGCGCAAGCTGATTGTAAAACAGCCATCCGAAATCTATTATTCCGCAGAGGATCAACAGGAATATTGGCAGAACCAATGCAAATTCCAGCATAGCCTGACCGTCTTCATTGCGCCGAAACAGCTTTCTCATGTCGATAACCTCCTGTTTTTATTTTAAGCAAAAAGACGGAAGGGAGAACCCGCTTCCGTCTGACTTTTCAATATTTATTCTTACATTCCATAAGCGGGAATGGACTTTTCTTTTTTAAGTGCTGAAATAATATTGTGTCTTTGTTAAGAAAGGCGGGCTCACATTACTGCGAGCCCGCCATGTTGTATTATGCCTTCAGCCTCTCATTCAGTCTGTTGTGCTGATTTTTGATTAAGCTGTTTTTGCAAATTAGCCGCCTGCGGGTGCAGCTGCTGTAACCTCAGGAATTGAATCGTTAGCGGCCTGGAAAATATCTCTGATTTTCGGGCCAAGTGCTACGAGTGCAACAATTACAACAATTGCAATCAGCGCGATAATCAAACCATACTCTACCATGCCCTGTCCTTCTTCGTCCTTAAACCACTTACGTAACATATTGAACCCTCCATTCATTTTATTTGTTTCTGATGTTACTTTAAAAGATTTGCTGTGAGACTCCTGCAAATACAGGATAGATTACTGTTGCAACCGTTCCAAGTGCGAGGAAAGGACCCATCGGAACTTTGGTTTTCAGAGAACCCTTTTTTGTCGCCATTAAGTAGATGAGTAAGAGCGCCAGCCCTACTGCCATTATAATGGCGGCTTGCAGAAATCCGAAAACTCCTAAGCAATAACCGATTGCAGATGCAAACTTTACATCGCCGACTCCGATTGGAATACCAACAAGCATCGGAAGCTGGTAAAGAATGAACGCCGCCGCAAGTCCTATCACCGAGGGAAAGATTGCACCTTTTACCGAAGCCCCGTTTATCAGCTCAAAAACTATGGCCGCTATGCGAACAATTAAGAGAGCCAGCACAGAGAGGTTCGGTATCTTTTTAATACCAAGGTCAACCACTCCTATCGAGATTGCTATGGAGATATACGCCGCGAATTCAATTCGTTTTGCGGTGCTGTCACATAGCTTAAAAAATCAGTGCAAACAAAATACCTGAAATAATTGCAGTTACTACTGCCAATGCCACATTGTCTACTGCCTCCCGACTTTTGCTATCCTCGGTTCTCTGCTTAACCTGGAAGGCGGCGATTCTGTTAAAGGCAAGTCCGGCAACCAGTCCGATTGCTCCGCCGTATAACATTTCATTCATCGTCATCCCTCCTGATTGTCAATTTACCGTTTCAAAACGGTTGGCTTTGTAAACATTGTTTTTGGTTGTTGGTTTTGTTTACGTGTTTATTATAGCAGTTCGTTTTATATATGTTAACTAATTATTTTTAACATTGTTTAATATTATTGTGTATAATTACCAATAGTAAAAATCAAGGTAAAAGTTGGCAAAAAGCGCTTTATTCTATACATTTGTTAGTTATTTGTCAAACAAATTGGTTGTAAACAGGCTGTTTATATTCTTTTGTCCCGCTTTTGTCTTTTTTTCATCCCGATAAATTCGTTTATTCTGTTGTCAAAAAACAAAGGAATGTCACAATTCACCGCCTTATTTGACTCTATCCGTTTAAACACATCTGAAAGCCGTGTTTTTCATTGCGAAATTGTTGCAAATAAGCTGTTTTGAATACATTTTTCTATTTCAAATTGAATTTCGGTTAAATAATCGTATGCCCCCAAAAAAGCTTGAGCACCCGACAGAGTTCAAATATAAATACATAAAAACCTCCCCTCTGCAATGCAAAAAGGAAGCTTTTAACGATATACAGATTCTATTTTTCGCTTTTACGCAGTTTTGCGGTCTGCTTCTGTGCAGCTACAAGCGAAGCATAAATTCCGCCGCGCTTCACAAGCTCGCTGTGTGAACCAACCTCGGCGATTCTGCCTTTTTCAATTACCACAAGCCTGTCCGCATCCTTAAGCGTTGACAGACGGTGTGCTATCGCAAAGGTTGTGCGTCCCTTGACAAGTCGGCTCATAGCCTCCTGAATAAGGCTTTCCGTCTGTGTATCAAGCGCACTTGTCGCTTCGTCAAGAATGAGTATTTCTGGGTCACGCAAAACCGCTCTCGCAATCGCAATTCGCTGTTTCTCACCGCCCGAAAGTGTGTGCGCATTCTCCCCGACCTGTGTATTATATCCGTCCGGAAGCTTCATAATAAAATCATGCGCGTTTGCAATCTTTGCGGCACGGATAATCTCATCTGCTTCTGCATTCGGTTTTGCATAAGCAATATTATCGTAAATTGAGCCTGCAAACAGAAATGTCTGCTGAAAAACAACCGCAACCTTACTGCGGTATTCCTCGGGTTCAAACGCACGGATGTCATCTCCGTCAATCGTTATCTGACCTGCGTCAACATCATAAAGGCGCATAATGAGGTTAATCATTGTCGATTTGCCTGCGCCCGAGTGACCGACAAGACCAATCATTTCACCCTTATTGACCGTAAGATTTATATCCTTGAGGACAGGCTCATATGCCGTGTATCCGAAGCGTACATTTTTAAACTCTATTTTATCATTGAATGAAGCGTTTGTCAGAGTTGCCGGAACAAGCTCAGCTTCCTCGGTTTCGTCAAGAATCTCAAAAATCTTAATTATCGAAGTATTGACACGTCCGAGCTTCTGAGGAAGACGTGAAAACCAGTCAATAGGTCCGTAAAGATATGCAAGATAAAGTGTAAACTGCAACAGCTGACCTGCGGTTATATCGCCGTTTATCGCCATTTTACCGCCGAAAAATATTACAAGGAACTCACCGATTCCGATAAAAAACGTTACATACGGAAACGTCAGCGCCCACAGACGTTCGTTGCTGATTCCTATTTTAGCAAGCCTTAAGCTGATTTTATCATACTTGCTTATTTCACGCTGTTCGGCTCCGAAAAGCTTGACAACTCGTATACCCTCAACGATATCACGCAGAACGGATTTGCCCTGTCTTTCGCATCGCCATTGCTTCATGTATCGAATATGCACGGTAACTCGGAACATATAGAAAATATACAGACCGACAGGAACAGGCAGAAGCACAAGTATAGTCAGCATCGGGCTGATTGTGCAGAGAATGACAACAATAACAAGGAAAAGCAAGCCCTGATAAAGCGCTCTCATTGCGTCCTCGGAGATAAAGTCCTTGACCTCCTCGGTGTCGTCAGTTACTCGACCCATAAGGTCTCCGCCTGTGCGGTTCTGCAATTTTTTCAGACTGATTCTTTGCAGCTTTTCATATACCATTGTCCTCAGCGAATGTGAAATTCCTGCGCTGACAATTGAAGCCGACCGCCTGCCGATAACCGTAAATATCTGACCTATCAGACTTGCGGTTATCATGATTGCCGCGATGGACAGTATGCCTTTTATCGCTGCTGATATTTCAAGATTCGGCGCGTAAAGAAAACCATCAAGTATTTTCGCATTCAGCACAGGGTTCAGTGCGCTTGCGGCATTGGCAAGCAGAACCATAACTCCCGATAAAACAATATATTTTGTATACGGAACGGCAAGCTTGAAAATACGCTTATAAAGTCCCGTCTTTTTTGTGCAGAAAATGCACTTATTCATACCGCCCATATAGTGCCGTCCGCACTTCGGGCAAATTCGAGTCTGTTCAAGCGAAACCTCAGTTTCTTCGCCTGTGTCAATAAAATGATTGACTGACTTGCAAAGCTCACCCAAGGCATCAATGCAGGTCATTGTAAAGCGGCACACAGGAATATTGTTCTCGCTGCCCTCCGAATTTTTCGGCCGGATTTCAAGCGAACCGCAGCCGACATCAGAACGTATAATAAGCTCCGCCATTTCATCGGCTGGATACTGAGCTTCCGCACCGTTTTCATACACGAAAAGTATTCGGTTTTCAAACATAATATATCCGTCGCAATAATCAGAATTACTGTCAAGGTCAAACGGAATTTTTGTGCAAGTGTGTTCCATTAAAATGGCTCCTTTGTCGTTACAATCAATAAAGATACGGCTGAAGCTTTCTTCGGCTCTTTTTTGGCACAGCATTGATATCGTCTATCATATATCTGTTTCCGTCCGTATCAATAATCATAATGCTGTTTGAATACTGCCGGATGTTTTTTGTAAGGTCACGTACAAGAAAATTTTTCTTTCTGCCATTTATAACAACGTCAAAATAAAAGTTGCCCATCTTATCCTTTATTGAAGAAATCTCGGAAATCACAGGGCAGAAATATCTCTGTCTGATATCTTCTTCAATCAACCTTCTCTGTTCACCGTCAAAGTCCGAAACATTTTCAATAATGCCATATTCCTCATCATCCATGCTCATAACCGAAACATATTCGTACGGCCTTGTGAGTGGCTGAGTGCAGACAATCTTCACACGGCTTGCCTGTTTGCCGTCAATTTCAGCAAGCAGAAAACCGTTTTCATTCTTTTTGAAAATACAATTTGATTCAGTAAGCATAATTTATTCTCCGATACCAATGGCATTGAGTGCCTTATTCTGTATTTTATACAAGGTATAGAACTGACCCTGCTGAGTAAGAAGCTCGTTATATGTACCGTATTCGACAATCTCTCCGTTCTCAATTACAGCGAGATGGTCGGCTTCTCTTAATGTTGAAAGTCGGTGCGCAATTGCGATTGTAGTTCTGCCGTCCTTAAGCTTTGAGATTGACTGCTGTATGCGAGCCTCCGTCTGAGTGTCCATAGCCGCAGTTGCTTCGTCAAGAATAAGAATTTTCGGGTTCTGAATAATTGTTCTGGCAATTGAAATTCTCTGTCTTTCGCCACCCGACAAATCTCGTCCGCCCGAACCGACTCTTGTTTCGTATGCGTCGGGCAATTTCATTATGAACTCGTGAGCCGCCGCAGCCTTTGCCGCCGAGATTACCTCGTCCATTGTTGCGTCAGGCTTTGCATAACGTATATTGTCCGCTATCGAACCCATAAACAGGAAAATATCCTGCGAAACCATTCCGACATTCGTGTGTATTTCGTGAAGCTTAATGTCACACACATCAACACCGTCAATTTTCACCGAGCCTCTCTTCGGGTCATACAGACGGGCTATAAGCGAGGCAATAGTTGTTTTTCCTGCGCCTGTTTTGCCCACAATACCGAGCATTTCGCCTGCTTCAACATGAAGATTCAGATTTTTCAGAATCGGTCTTGCAGGCTCGTATTCAAATTCAAGCTCAGACAGGTCAATGCTTCCTGCCATATTTTCCATTGAAACGGCATTTTCCTTCTCCGTTATCTGAGGCTGAGCATCCATAATTTCAAACATTCGCGTAGCGGAATCCATACATCTTGCCCATCGGTTTACAACGCCTGAGAGGAAATTTATCGGCTGTTGAATCATCTCAACGTAAACAATGAAGCTCAGCACCGAACCGATACTGATTTCACCCTTAACAGCAAGAATACTTCCCCACGCAAAAATAACGGTTGAAACGATATGAACCACAGCCTGAAAAAGCGGAAAAATTGTTGCTTCTCTTTTAGCAAGCTTGACCTCTGCTTTTCTTAACTCTTCACTTGCCTTTCTGAAACGCTTTGATTCAAAATTCTCCTTGCAGAATGCCTTGATAACACGCTGACCGTTTATGTTATCGCTGACGATTGAAGAAACATTGGAATTGGTTGCCCAATGTGCGTGGTGAAGGCGATGAAACATTTTTTCACTGCCCTTGATTACGGCTATAAGAATCGGAATAATCGTAAGCACAAGAAGCGACAGCTTCCAGCTCATATTGAACATTATCACAAATATACCTGCAACCATCAGAACATTGACTATGATATCGGGCAGGTCGTTGATGAGGAACCAGTATATGTGCCTTGCATCACCCGTGACCCTCTGCATCAGAAAGCCTGTCTGCTTTGAGGTGTAGAACGATACGGACTGTTTCTGCATTGCCGTAAAAATTCGGATTTTAATATCATAAACAACCTTCGGTGTGATTGACGCCATAAGGAACTGATGACCCGAATCAAGTATAACCTTGAACAGCTTCAGAAAGAAAATCTCCGCAACAAGAATACCGAGCGATTTAACAAGGTCAAGCTGAGAAAGATGGTTGGGATTTGAAATTATTTTATCAAAAAGCGCACGCGTTCCGACCTGCGGAACAAGCAGCTGAAAGACTGCGCCTGCACCAATGGCAACAGTAACAACAAGCACAATCAAAATATATTTTTTATAGAACGCAAGAAGTCTGAAAACGATTCCTCTGTCACGTCGCTTTTTCTTTTCAAACGGATTATCTTCCTCTCCGTTTTCCTTTTCTGCTTTGATTTCCTCAACAGGCACACCGTTTTTAAATGAATTAAATGCATAAACAAACGCATCCATATCCTCAAGGCAGGCATAAGAAAAACGAATCAGAGGGAATTCCTCCTCCGACTTTTTATAAACCAGACGTGCGGTGGACACGAATTTTTCTATGTAACCCTCGTCAATAGCATCAATCGGAAACGACTCGATTTTATCGACAGTAACAAACGGTTCTGCGCCTTTTTTTGACGGCACATCAACATTGCCGTTTGCAACATAAAGCCCTTTATCATCAAAGCAGATAAATGTATCGCAAAACTCGCCGTTATCGTTCATGTCGGTAACAGCTGAATAAATCAGGTTTTCTGTTTTAAGTCCGCATTTTTCCAGCGCAGATAAAATGTGTTTCGGGAAAACACCGTTTTTTCTTTTCTTTCCGAACATCGGAACTGATGGGGGCATACAATCCCTCCTTTACAAGCTAAGCTTTATTATAACTAATTTTACATATTATGACAAGAAAAAAATCAGTTTTATATATCACATCGGCAAAGATGTATAGCTTTTTTACAAAACATCAGCGGCAGGGTTTCCCCTGCCGCCTTGCTGTTATTTATTTATAACATATTCGAGTGTGCCTGCGTCATGCCAGCCGTATGCGTCGAGTATTCTTACTGTTGCAATTCTTGTTCCTGTTGAGTGGAACCATACCTTGCCTGTGAATGTAAGTGTTCCGTCCGCGTTTACTGTTGCGCTGTCGGATTTCTTTGTAACTGTTTTGCCCTCTTCGTTCTTGAGCTGTACGCTCATTACGTCAGATCCTGTTACTACTGTAAATCCTACCGGTCCGCTTGCGCCCTCTGTCTTTGCAAGCTCTGCGCTTACAAGTCCTGAGTCTGCCTTTACATACTCATTTGTGAAGTTATAAGCAAGCTCCTTGTCTTCCCATACCTTTGAGCCGCTTTCCTTTACTCTTACTCCGATATTTCCCTCTGCAAGAGTTGACTTAACTGTCCAGATTTCATATGCCAGATCCTTGCTTGTGCTGCTTACTACATTGCCCTGTGCATCGTAGCTTACTATTGTCACTCTGTCATCGTATCTGTCATATGATCTTGTTCCGTTGCCCTTATCGAGCTCAATGAACTGAACCATATTCGCTCTGTCTTCAACCTTTACATTGTATGTATTGGTTATTCCGACTGTCGGTACATACTGAACATCTACTACCTTGCCCTTTGCAGGTTCTGCGCTTGCATCGTAAAGATTGATTTCAAATCCGTTGAGGCTGAATGTATATACACCGTCGGTGTAGCATGCATCCTCAAATGTCATTACGAGATATCCCTCTGCATCGGTCTTGACTGTTGCGGTTGTGCTGTTTGTTGCAACGTCCTTCATTGTAAGTGTGTAGTTCTTGTTTGCTTCGCCTGTGTATACCTTAACAGTATTACCTGTTGTTCTGTATACATTATCATTGAGTGTTGATGTTTCATCTGTAATGATTTCGAAGCTGTTTGCGCTCATTGTAACAATGTCGATACCGCTTCCGCCGTCCTCAAGTATTGTTGCTGAGCCTGCGCTTGATGCTGTCTTTACAGGCTGTGCGTCAATGTTCGGACACGGAATTATCTTATCTACTACATTACCCCATCTGTCAATAAGATGTACATATGTATATGCACAGCTTGCTGGATAGTAGTTTGAACTCCAGCTGCCTGTACCCGGCCAGATTACGAAGCCTGTACCTGAACCGCCTGAATTTTTACCCTGGTACTTATGAGCTCCGTTTGCTACTGTATCAAAGTCCTTTTCTCCTATAAGTGACTTGATATATGCGTGCATTACATCAAGGTTTGCATTGCTGTTAAGTGCTGCCTCAAGTGCTTGGGTATTTGCTCCGGATGCTGAGTAGTTCTTATCATCATTTGTTCTCTTATCGAAGCTCTTTGCAAAGTTAAACTTTGTTCCGTTGGTGTCTGAGAATCCACTGATCATATCTTCTGTGAATGTGTAGTAGAATGAGCAGTAATTAAGCTTACCGAAGTTTTCATCACATATAGCATACTTATTTATCGGCTTTGCATGATTTATTACTGTCTTGTCAGAGATACTTGATGCATCCCAACCTGGAATCTCCCAGTTGCTTGCTCCGCCTGATGTTCTGTAAAGATGGAACTGCTTGAGCCAGTAGTCATAGTTTGTTCCGTTGTCCCACTGGTCATATGTTACATCAAATCCATTATTAGGCTTATAGCTGATAATAATCGTTACCTCGTTGGATGATGCATCTGCCATATCAATAGCATTGGTACCATTTACAAGGTCATTACCGCTTTTAAGAGCTGATTTCTTAGCCATTGTTTCGTTAAGGCTGTCATCATGAGCCTTGAACTTATATACAACTTCTTCTCTTATCGCTGAAAGCTGAGGACTAAGTGTAATAACAGCTTTTTTATTATAACTATGCTTTGTTCCGATACCATTACCATTATCATTATCAGTATAAGTTTTATACTGTGTGTTTGTAATTTCTTTATATGCTACTGCTGCAGATTTTGAGCCATCACTATAAGTTATCACTGTTGATTCAAGTGTAGCTGTTGTCGGATAACATACTCGACCTCCAGTTACAGCAATATCATCTACCGATACCACAACCTTCGGTTTAGGCTGGTTGGTGTACATATAGTAGGTATGTGAACCGGCATCTGTCAAAACAAAGTTTACGCCTGCGATATTGCCTGATAAGGGTTGATCTTTCTGTGCCTCCAACGCAGCTGTTGTTTCGTATACCTCAAAGGTCGGTGTTGCGTTGATCTGAGCAACGCTGACAAAATCAGTTGCAATATTCTCAACATAATCATTAAGTGTTTCCTGATCTGTAATCTTATGCGAGGATTTCAGATAATCATTACCATTTTTAAGATCTGCTTGTGCTTTCTTAATCATTGTATCTGTGTAATGGTTGAGATTCATATCGGCAAGAGAATATGTTCCCGCCGGAATACCATTGAGAGGTGTTGCACCTGAAGCGTATTCGATAACAAAGTTGTTGAAATAATTCTTATTTATATTATTGTAACTGCTGTCGAGGTCTTTTACCTTATCGCCAAGTTCTGACATCTTTGTCTTTATGTTCTCTACATTAGTTGCATTAACAGCACTAAGAATTGCAGCTTTTGCTGTTACATATTCATCAGCAGCTTCCTTATAAGCATTATATGATGTTTCGGTATATGTCTTATCCGTATTCTGTGTAATCTCATTCCAGTTATTTTTGCTGTCGAGTTCAAGACCCTTAAGAACCTTTATGCTCGGATTTTCAATACGATAAGTCTCACCATTCTTTGAATTATCGTCTGCTGTCTTTGTCGGAAGCCATTGAGCATAAAGGGTTACCGGACCGCCTTTTGAAGAGATGTAAAGTGCATTTACATTCTCTTTCGTAAGTGCATTGTTCGGATAGAAGGTTGTACCTTTGCCATCAGCCTGTGTGTTCCAACCAATGAAAACATTCTCTGTATTCTTAGGAATCTTTGCACTGATAAGGTTATCGGACACTTTGTAATCTTTATCATATGCAAGTTCATAAGGATCAGTTGAAGGCATTGTACCTGCAACCGTGTCATATCCATTAGCATGGTATGTCAGGCTGAACTTATTAACAATCCACTGCGAGTATAGCTGAAGAGAGCCTGAAAGGTTTGAAGGCATAATTGAATCAGCTGTATAGGTTACCCCCGAGCCATCTTGTTTAGTGTTCCATCCGACGAACGTGTAGCCTGTACGAGACTGAACCGCCATATTTCCGAGTTTATCACCTACAGAAACATTTTTATATATCGGTTCAGCAACACTCTTATCGTCAGCAAAACCTGCCGGGTTTGTAATATCGTAAACATAGATATTAGAGAACTTTGCCGTACCGTTAGCTGTTCTTATACCAAGACGCAATGTCATATAAACAGCGTCTGACGGAGCAACAATAGTTCCTTCAAGCAGCTTTGTTTCATTTTCACCAAGCTCAACTAATTTTCTGCCGCAATAGCCACTTGTACCTGCACCGGGATTTGAGCAACCGTCGTCTCTGTACATAAACGCCATATAGTCAACGTTAGTTGCAGCACCAATTGCTTCAACCTTTGCCATTATTTTATAAGTATGACCTGCAACTACAGGCATCTTATAAGCATTTGTGCTTTCATATCCTTTCGTATACACATCGTTGCTATCACTTTTTAAATTTGTAAGAAGAAATGAATTTAATTCACGATCTACTACTACTTTTATTGTTGGTGGTATATTAGGATTATTCGTCTCGCTAATTGATCTTGACCAATAGTCAAAGTCAAGCATATTGTCAAATAGAACATCAGGAACAGACTGCCACTTTGACCACAAATGAATATTATAGTTTTTCGTAGCATCATTAGCTGTTGCCTGTGTACCTGTACCGTGACCATTAGTGTCCTTGCTCTGATACCATCCGAGGAACTTATATCCGTCACGCTGTGCAGAAGCAAGCTCACCGATTTTTGAACCTGAATAAATCGACGGTGCTACTACAGTCTTATTTGTCGGTGAAACATGAATAATATCTGTAATCTGCGGATCATTATAATTCGTAACATCACGAACAATAATGTTTGAATATGTTGTTTTCTCATTCGCAGACGGTGCATTGATTCCTAAGCGAAGGTAAACATAAGTACCATTTTCAGGAACAGTAAATTCTGTTCCGTTTAAGCCTGTTTCAACCAAGGTTTTAACCGTGCCTCCATTGGTCTGTGAGTTCAAAATTGTAATTCTCGGTTCGCCCTTACCTGTTGTTTCAAAATCATAAAGCAACTGATAGGTATGACCCGGGATAAGGTTCATATCTGCCTTTGCATTCTGGTCGATATATGATTCGCCATATGCAGAAGGAGTAATGAATGAAACTGAATTTGCTGTATAATCAACTATTACATTATTCAGATTATGTAAAGCTATTGTATCACTTCTGAAGCCCTGTGCATCAAAATCAAATTCGTTATCAAAAAGAACTTCGGGCTTAAGAAGATAGAAGAATGTCTTTGTATAGTCAACGTTTTCCGCATGATCATAGGTTATTGTATCGGAATCGTCAAGAGCAGTAAACTCAGAGGCAGTAAGAGTTGTACCAAGAGCTTTTGCTTCATCTGCATATCCGATATAATTATAACCAACATAGCTTTCAGATGTATATTCAACCTTGTCATAGGGATTATATTCAACTGACATCAAGCTTGTATTATTAATCTTAGCCTCAGCTATTTCGGTCACCCTATATTTACCGTCACTCTGAGCGATAAGGCCATAGTTATATTGTTTTGCAGTATGGTTGGTAGTATTACGCGGTGCATCCTGCATCAGAAGAGCATCAACTGCCTGATATAGATTATATGCGGGACCGCTGCCCGAATTAGTACCTGCCGCTTTACGTGAGCATGTACCGGGATCTGTACCTGAATCAACTTGCGTAAGTACCTTCTGAGCATTTTCCAGTTCAGTAAGATATGTTTGCCATTTTGGTGATGTTGTATCATAATACTGCGGCTGAAGTACAGGACTATATTTTGTTGCATATTCGACAGCTGAACGGAGGTCATTTTTATCCTTGTATTCTAAGTTAAGATTTACTATGGGATTAGCGGTTGAAACTCTTGCTGTAATTATTGATTGCAAAGATACCTTAGAAGGTTTCTTAGTAATGCTATAGTTAATAGTTTCTGCAAATCTGTATCCCTGATAGTTTTGCTTCTTATTGGGAGAATCTTTTGCTTCCTTATTAATTAAGTTTTCAGAAGCTCCAACTACTGATAAAGTCACAGTACCTTTTTTAGCTTCATTTGCATCCCACTGTTCTTGGATATCTACGCCGCCATAAAGGTTCGGTATCTGATTTAAGTTTGACACTCTTGATGGGTCAACATATAAAATACCATCCCACTGACCTGTAATTGTACTTGTACCACTATCCTTTTTTTTAGTCCAATAACCTGTATATCCCTGACCCGAAGTATAACGTAAATCTCTCGAATTCGATGGATCAGTATTTCCAGAATCACAAGATGTAGTTGACGCAACACCTGTTGTTCCAGCTGAACCCATTACCCATGTTTCAGTTAAAGGTGTATGGTTAAATGCTCCATCTGCATCTCTTACAGCCTCCGTATTTTTGGATAAATCATGGATACCTGTTAACCAAGTTGTACCATTAGCCATTGCAAAGTCACTGGAAGAAACTTGAGTCCAACTGCCTGCACGTTTACGTGCTACTTCACAGGCTACTGTGCCTAAATACGGCGCATATACATACGTTTTTGCTGTAACGGATTTTTCTACGCCGCCGTCAACATATTTAGCTGTCCATGTTATATAGCCTGATGTGGATGAACTCGTCCATGTTCCGCTTGTTATTGAAGTTTGAAGAAGCTTACCATTCGGATTGTTCCATGTTGTCGTGCCAATACCCATAGCAGAAGGCCCTGAATATGAAATAGTAACACTTTCAGCATTTTTGTAATAGAACCAGACTTTACCGCCTGATGAAATATTCTTATATCCCTGATTAGGAGTCTGGCTTACAGATTCTCCGTTAAGAGTACATGTCTGATCAAGAACATCCTGGAAAGAATTATTACCGGGCTTGAGATAAATTACCTCAGGTACATTAAAGTATACACCGGGAATATCGGTATCCATTTTTACCATATCCCTGATTTTTGAATCTGCACTGTTAATTTTATCCTTATCATAAGAAATAGAGCCATTAAGTGCTGTTGCCTGAGGGTCACAAAGTGCCTCAGCAAGATTCTTCATCTGTGTATAGTAGGTTGAATATGTGATTCCTGTATTTGCTGTATCGGCAATAGTTTTGTTATCAACATGGCTGTTTGCCGCCGCAGCATAAACCTGACGCCATGATGTCTTATCCACGGTCGTTGTATTAAGTCCTACGGTAAGACGCTGATAAAGATCATTATCATCTAAAAATCCCCAGCGGTATGTAAGGTTATTGAAACAAATGGTATCATAACCGCTGTGAATTGATCCGTTAAACTTATAAGGACCACGTGAATCTCCGGGATTCATATCTGACTGATTAACAGTAGTTGTGATTCCGCCTGCAGGAGCATCATTATATTTATTGGTTTCTATTGAGCGGATATACTGGAGATTTGCATATGTATCATGAATGTAATGACAATAATATCCTGCCGCAAGATTAGGAATCTGATTATAATTTGTAAAACGGGATGTGTCGGCAACAACATATGCAACACCTGTTGTACCGTTATCGCTGCCGTTGTTATTGCTATCACGATACGTTCCTAAATTACCGTTGTCTCCGTATCCATACAAACGCCATGTTACAACATTTCCGCTAATATTGCTAACATTGATTGGCTGACCATAAGCAAGAGTCGGTGCAGCATTAGCACTGCCCCACTGCGTTTTATAGATATGATTGTCTTTATTTTCCGTCTCTTTACTACCGTCGCCGCTTGTTGTTCTATTCTTGCTCGACGAAAGGAAAACACCGCCATTGGTCACAGATGAAAGAGTAAGATTAGCTTCACTTACGCTTAAATTGGCATTATTTGATTTATTAAAAGAACCAAAGCTTGTAAGAGGATCTGCACCTGTAAACTTTGTATTACCGCCGGAATAGTACATTGCGCCTGTAATAAACGCAAAGTTCTTCATTTCAGCTGTACTATAGCTGTCTCTTTCACGTTCATCGTCACCTACCATACCTGCAACGCCTGATTCCGGGACATAGATTGCAGTATACATATAAGTAACGTGATAATCAGTTTTCACCTTATACTGATACACCCACTGAATAAAGTAGGTAGTACCTGGTTTGGCATTATTAAGAGAACCGCCTGTAATCTCAACATCAAAACGGTTCACACCGCTGGCAACGATAGTCGGGGAACCTGACCATTGATTTGAGCTATCAGAACAATTAGCATAAGACGCAATGGTAATAGGCGTTCCTTTTATGTTAAGAACAAGATTATTCACCGATACCTGTTTTGCACTTCCTGTACGTGTTTTTGTACCTGTGTTATAATCGTAATAATACACATTGTTAACTGCGAGCTTTACCTCTGAAGCATTTTTATACTCAAACTCAAGAGAATCTGAGCCACCTTGAGTAAAATCACGCAGACCTGCTTCTGCTGAGCCTCTGGTTATGTCCCATGCTGCAACATATCTGAAATCTTTTCTTTTCGTATCGAGCCATATGCTTTCAGGTGTATAAACATATTGATCCTCTACGACTGCCTTAAGTTCAGTTATGTGTTCCTTTGTAACATTCGCACTTGATTTGAGTATACCAACATCAAAGAAGCAGAATGTTGTTATGAGCATGGCAATGCACAGTACCATACTCAATGTTCGTTTGAGAATTTTTTTCACAAAAATTTCCTCCTTGTTTTTATTTCCTATATATATAAATTATATGAAACGGATTAACCCAATTTTCATATATATACCTTATTATTTTATTATATATGCTATACTATGTCAATGAAGTATATTCCTAAATTTTGACGATATACGTTTTTTTTTTGTATAAATTAACAATATAGATTTCACATTAACACAATTGCCACAAAAGTGTTTTACACCAATTGCAAAAAGAGATTTTAAAGTATGTATAAAATACAAGCCTTAAAATCCCTTTTGTTAATAAAAATAAAACGCTATTTCACTTTTTAATAATAGACTATTCGGCGAAATTGAAATCGTCCTTATGCTTTTCCTTGAACATATCAAACAGCTTCATAACAAGCTTCTCGTCCTCAATGCCGACATAGTTTTCCTCGTCGGGATTGCTCTCTGACGGTTCAACCTTAAGTATAATCACGCCTGCACTTTCCGCAACACCTGTTTCGGCAAGAACGATATAATTCTCTTTCTTGTAATCAATAACATCAAGCAGCTCAAACTCGGTCTCGTTTCCGTCCTCGTCCTCAAGAACAATTACATTGTCAAAGCCCTCTACGTCAAAAAGCTCATCTGAAAAATCATCGGTTTCCGCTGCGGGAACATTTTTATTCTTACTCATAATATCTCTCCTGTTTCATTATTTAATTATAACAATTACAACATCAAGAATGTACTTGATGACATTCATTATTATTTCAAGAACATCTGCAATTTTTGTTGTCTTGCCGACATTCTCTCCGAATGCAGGCAGGTCAACATCCCTGTCGGCAGGTGCTTTGTCAATCACAAACTGATCAAGTATCGGATAAAGCACAGCCTCAGCTGTATCGTATGAACTTTCGCTTCCGATTGCAAGATACCAGCAGTCAAGAGCAGGTGTATTGAATATTTCATCCGAAATTTTGAACAGCGCTTTCAGACTCTCCTCGCCTGCATTTGAAAGGATAAATTCAAGTCCTGTATTAAGCCCCTTTACAAGAATTTCACATTCGGGACTGCCTGCGCTCGGCATATTCTCGTCACCGTAATAGTGCTGAGCTACAAGAGACGTTACAAGGTCGCAGAGTGATGTGTAATTGGACTTCGGCAGAGTTACTCCTTTCATTGCCGCAAGAGATTCCACACTATGCCGACCGTCTCCGCTGTCGTAAATCGGCATATCAAGTGCCGTTCCGACAAGACCCATAAGCGCATCAATTTCGTCAGCAATAACGCCGTCATCAATCTTGATTTTCTTTTTGATAAAATCGGGTGAAGTGTACTTCAGAATCTTCTTTTCAATCGCATACTTGAAATAGCCGTAGGAATATGCGGTATAGTCTGACTTCATAAGTGCAAGCTGTTCGTCGGTGTAACCGCCAATCAAAGTTGAAAAATCGCACTTGTCAATGCCTTTCATTCTGAGCGAAACACCGTCCCTGCCGTATGTAACCATACGGTATTCGAGCGGATATGATGACAACGCGGTTGTGAGAACGTCATAGATTACACTACCGTCCTTAGCAACGTACTTTGCAATGTCGTTGCCGTGCTCGTGACCTGTGAACACATACTGAATACCAAGCTCGCAGAATTTTTCAGCTGACTTATCGGAGGCTTTAACAACAAAGTCCTTCATAAGCAGCTTGCCGAGTGTAAGATGTCCGAGCAGCGAATGGTGCATTGTGTAAAGCACCTCTCTGCCCTCAGCGTGAGCCGTGTTAACCTGCTCAGCTATCCACTCATACAGTCTGTCTGTAATTCCGTCGCCGTCATTGCCGGGGTCGTTGGAGTCAACCGCAATCAGTCGGTAGCCGTTCGGCAGGTCAGCTGTGTACGAAGCTGTTTCAGCGTCAACCGTAAGAGCCTCACCATAGCCGAGTTCTTTATAATAAGCCTTGAACTCATCGGGTGTTGTATGGTAATAGTCGTGATTTCCCGGAATAACATAGACGGGAACTCCCGTTCTTTTTTCAAAGCCTTTAAGAAGATTTGCAACAAAGCTGTGCTCAACCTCGTTGCCCGATCTTGTGAGGTCACCCGAGATCAGTACAAAATCAACATCCTGCTCCGCCGCCTCGTTAAGAAACGCATTTGTAAGTCCCGGCGCCTCGTCATAGAGATTGCCCGAACCGCTTGCGTGGAAATAGAGCGGATTTTCGGGGTGGTTCTGCTCGAGAGTATCTCTGCCAACCTCGATATGAATATCCGTTGTCAATGCGAATCTGATTGAATCATCTTTCGCAAAGGATATCGGAGAAAAGCAGAGCGTACAGAAAATCAAGGTAACCGCAAGAACCGCCGATAAAATTTTTCTGAGTGATTTTTTCATATTTTAACCTCACTTACGTACGATTTTTCCGTCAAAGATAATTTCAGCTTCTATTCCGTTCGGAACAGTAACTGTGCAGATGTTCTCCATGCTGTCAACAGCAACGCTAACCCTGCCCTTTTCGGTTGTGATAAAGCCCGACACGCTTCCTGTTATTGCGTTGATTTTCGGCTCAATCACAATTTTTCTGAAACCTGCGTCACCCTCGGCACGTCTGATTCCGAGAATATAATAGAAAAGGAATTTAACAACGCTGCCGAACATCGGGTGTGACATTGAGCGCGGGTCTTTCCACTCTTCCCAGAGTGTGGTTGCTCCGCATTTGAACATATATCCGAATGACGGATACTCCTCCTGTGCGAGGAAGTTAACAGCTTCGTCAAAATATCCGTTTGAGAAAAGTACCTTGGGCACAAGCTCAGTGCCAAATATGCCTGTGTCGAGCGGCTTTGTCTTTACCGCATTGACAAGGCTTTTGAGTGTTCTTTCATCGCCGAGACCGATATCAAGTGCGAACGCGTTTGCGCTATTAAGGTTGTCGGCAAAATCGCCTGTTTCAGCGTTAAAGTAATTCTTCACGAGCGCATCAGTCTTGCGTTTTCTTATCGCAAGGAGATTTTCCTTTTCATCCGCTCTGCCGATAACGTCGAGCATTTCAAGCATTCGGTCAATCGTTCTAACATAGAAATAGTTATTGACAAACGGTTCGGGAATTTCGGGTTTCATTCCGTGCTTTTCGTGAGGCGAACACCAGTCACCCAAGCACCATTGATTCGGCTGGTCGGAAATCACAAGCTCGTTTTCGCTGTGAGCTTCGAGGTAGTCGAAGTAATGGAGCATTTTATCAAAATATTTTCTGAACGGCTCGCTGTCTCCATACATTTTATAGAAAACATACGGAACTTCGGCAATCGCACAGCCCCATCCGCCAGGACCTCCGCCGCTCTCGATATACGGGGCGGTGTACTGAACATGACCCGATATTTCATCCTGACAGTCCGCAATGTCCTCCATCCATTTAAGATAAAACTTCCTGCTTTCAATGCTTACCATAGCCGCCTCGCAGGCAAGCTGTCCGTCACCTGTGTAGCCGCGGCGCTCAAGATGAGGACAGTCAGACGGAATGCCCATATGCATATTGCACAGCTGGGTTCTGATATAGTTATTGTATATGCCGTTAAGAACAGCGTTTTCGCATTTGAAATCCGAGCTGACAGGCAAGCCGGTGTGGATAACGTCAATTCGGAGAAGCTCTGCGCCCTTATCAATTCTGAGATAACGGAAAGCCTGCCACGTGAACAGAAGATGATATTCTCTGTCGCTGCCGTCACAGATATACTCAGCAGTCTGACCGTGAACCCACTTTTCGTGCAGGTCGCCGCTTTCATCAAGCTCCTCACTTACGGTTACGGTTATTTTTCTTCCCTTTTCGGGACACTTGAAAACGTACCAGCCTGTTATGTTTTCGCCTGCGTCATATACATCATAGTTTTCAGCTTCAAGTATTTTTTTACACTCTATTGAGCGGATAATTTTATCATTCGGGCAATCCTGAATATAATACTCAGTCTCGGGGATAAACGCTTCAACTGTGTTCTGCCATTCGGAATCGTCAAATTCGGCATTCAGCCACTTTCCGTCATAGCTGTGCTTTGTGTAGTCCTGTTTTTCACCTCTCGCGAAAAAGTACCACGTAAGCGGAGAATCGCTCCATTTAACCGATGTATCGCTGTAAAAGACATCAGTTCCGCTCTCAATTTTATAGCAGAAAATACAGCAATTTGAATAGACGCTGTACCAGCTCGGGCCGACAACGGCACAGACGGAGTTTTTGCCGTCAGCAATCAGCTCGGTGATATCGTACTTCATGCAGTATATTCTGCTGTTCATCTTTTCGCCGTATTTAACGTAATTCGCACAGCTGTCATACTCGTGATAGAAGCTCGTTACGGGAGCGAAAATATCATCACTGACCTTTCTGCCGTTTACGTAAAGTCTGAAAACACCGAGTCCGCAGACAGTTATCTCTGTTTTTGTTCCCTGCTTTGCCTCAAAAACACCTCTGAAGCACGGTGCAACGCACTCCGCGGAAGGTTTGACAAACAAAGCCGAACCGAACATTTCATTTTTCTTCATAAAAGCACGCCCTTAAACGGTGATTATTCTAAGATTATATCATCTGAGGAAGTTATTTTCAATTGACAGATAAAAAATATTGCAAAAAGAATTAAAAAATATTAACATTTTTTCAAATTTGTGGTATAATATCCGAAAAAATAATGAGGGGAATGTTTATTTTGGCAGGAACAAAGGAATTTCTTGAGCAATTCAGTTCAATTACATTTGACGAACGTCCTTTCTGCGACGGTGACGCTGTTGCTTTATGTGAAATCACATACATTCACTATGAGGACATCGTTTCACCGTCATTTGACGACGAGCCCGTCAGCTTTGCTGAGACAAGCAAAAAGCTTATGGAAATCGACGAAAAGAGAGTTCGCAAGCTCGGTCTTATGATTTCTCCCAATCTCGGAAAAAGAATGATGGTCATGGCAAACAGCGAAAGATATGCTGACGTTAAAATTGCAGCATTCAGACGTTTTTACAGCGTTACGCCTGCCGTTCAGTTTGTTGCCGGCACATTTATTCTGCCTGACGGTACTGTTGTCGTTTCTTATCAGGGTACTGACGATACACTTGCAGGCTGGAAAGAGGATCTCGACTTTTTTGTTCGCCGTACCTCTCCTTCCTATCAGTACGCTATTGACTACATAAACGAGGTAAGCGAAAAGTTTGACGGTGAGATTATTCTTATTGGTCATTCTAAGGGCGGACACGAAGCTCTTTATACTGCTCTCAAATGCTCCCCCGCAATCAGAAAACGCATTAAATACCTTTATAATAACGACGGCCCGGGCTTCTATGACTACTCTATTTTCCGCACAGGCGCATATGATGAGCTTTCAGACAGATA
This sequence comes from Clostridia bacterium, assembly GCA_024404095.1. GTDB lineage: Bacteria > Bacillota > Clostridia > Oscillospirales > Acutalibacteraceae > CAG-488. The sequence goes on from JAKSQO010000003.1 coordinate 105,965, forward strand.
CAGACATTTTGTGCCGAGTTCATCCTTTGTCGGTATGCTTCTCGCACACGATTATGACTATAAGGCTGTCAAGAGCACCCGCCACCTCGGACCTCTTCAGCACGACCTTGAAACATGGCAGATAGCTGACGGCGACCTTGTTGTTGTTCCCGATACAGATATTCTTTCAAAGATAACAGACGTTTTCCTTGCTAAGCTCATTAACCGTGCGGACGATAAATCACTTGAGGCACTCGACAGGGTTATCGGTGATCTTTTCATTGGCTCAGGTCAGGAAACAATTACCGACTTTGCAAAAAATGCATTGTCTGCCGTCAAGGGCGCAAAATCAGCATGGGACGAGATTGAGCCCGATGTCAGAGACAGCTTTAAGAATGCATTCAGCGGCGCAGGCAAGCTGATTAAGGAAAGCATTGACGTTGTTAAGTCAAAGGATGTAAAAGAAGAAATCAAAAACGCTTTTTCGTTTGCAAAAGCTGTATAATAGCACCTTACTCCGTCGGCGGTCAATCGTCGGCGGAGATTTTTAAATATTCAAACACATTCCAAAATGTAATAATAAAGTGGATTTTCCTCTTGACTTTAGCACAGTAATGTGATAACATACTAAAAGTTTTTAATGGGAGCTGGTATTATGAACATCAGATCAGAGTCAATTGACAAGCTTTTTAAGACTATTCTCAAGCTTGAAAACATCGAAGAATGCTATGATTTCTTCGGTGACCTCTGCACAATAAAAGAAATTCAGGACATGGCGCAGCGCCTTGACACCGCTATACTTCTTAACGAGGGTCTGAACTATCAGACAATTTCAAAAGAGGTCGGCGTAAGCACGGCTACAATCAGCCGGGTAAGCAAGTGCCTGAATTACGGTAATGACGGATATAAAAAAGCTATCGAAAGGTTGGCGGAAGATGACTGATTTAACAATAAGAAATGATGAACAGGTTATCTTTGCGCTTCGTTCACTTTATGAAAAGTACGGCTATTCGCAGTACAAAATGACAAAATTCGAGGAATATGACCTCTATGTCAGAAACAAGGATTTCCTTATTTCCGATAACATTATTACATTCAACGATACCAACGGAAAGCTGATGGCACTCAAGCCCGATGTAACTCTTTCTATTATCAAGAGCAACAAGAACAACAGCGCACCTGTCCGCAAGGTGTATTACAACGAAAATGTTTACCGAGTTTCCAAGGGTTCAAACTCCTTCAGGGAAATCATGCAGGTCGGTCTTGAATGCTTAGGCGATATTGACAACTACAACATTTCCGAGGTGCTTTCTCTTGCCGCAGAAAGTCTCAGAAGCATTTCCGACGAATGCATTCTAAGCGTTTCCAACATTGATTTTATTTCAAACATTCTTGACGCAGAAGATGTATCATCGGATATCAAATCCGCTGTGTTTAAATTTATCGGAGAAAAAAATCTGCATGAGCTGAGCGTCCTCCTTAAGGAAGCTGAAATCAGCGAGGAAAACGCAGAAAAGCTCTGTGTGCTTGCAACGCTTCACGGCAGTCCCGACCGTGTTATGCCAAAGCTTCGTGAGCTTTTCCCCGACTGTGCTGAAGTGGATAAGTTTGAAAGCATTCTTAATTCAATCAGCGATGAGCTTAATGACATAATAGAAATTGATTTTTCAATCACGGGCGATTCAAAATATTACAACGGAATCGCATTCAAGGGTTACATCAGCGGTATTTCGGGCAGCGTACTTTCAGGCGGTCAGTATGACAGACTGATGCGCAAAATGAAGCAGAGTGATAAGGCAATCGGCTTTGCGATTTATATGGATATGCTTGAAAGCCTTAACGAGAAGTTCAATGACTACGATGTTGATACCGTTCTGCTTTACAGCGACAGCGATGACATCGCAAAGCTGAACAAAGTATTAAGAGAGCTTGCCGATAAATGCGCAAGCATTCTTGCAATTAAAGAAATACCTCAGAAGCTCAGATACAGAGTGCTTATGAAATTCGACGGCGAGGAGGCGAAGCTCTGTGAGTAATATGATTAACGTCGCTCTTCCGAAGGGAAGGCTTGGCGAAAAAGTTTACGATATGTTTGAAAAAGCAGGCTTCGAGTGTCCGTCAATCAAAGAGAAAAACCGCAAGCTGATTTTTGAAAATGCCGAAAAAGGTGTCAGATATTTCTGGGTAAAGCCGTCGGACGTTGCAATTTATGTTGAGCGCGGTGCGGCTGATATCGGTGTTGCAGGCAAGGACATACTGCTTGAATATGAGCCTGATGTTTATGAGCTTGTTGACCTTAACATCGGCAAGTGCAGAATGGCTGTTGCCGCTCCGAAGGAGTTCCGTGACAACCCTCAGAAAACACTTAAGGTTGCAACCAAGTTTTCAAATATTGCACAGACTTACTACAACTCAATCGGCAGAGATATTGATATGATTCACCTCAACGGTTCAATTGAAATTGCGCCGATTCTCGGTCTTTCAGACGTAATCGTTGACATTGTTGAGACAGGTTCAACACTTAAAGAAAACAATCTTGAAGTAAAAGAAAACATTGTTCCCATAAGCGCACGACTTATTGCCAACAAAACAAGCTTCAGATTCAAAAGCGAGAAAATCGAATTTATCGCAAGGGAAATTGCGGCGCAGACGGAGGCAGACAAATGATTAAAATAATGAAATACGGCGAGGTTGCAAACAAGGATATTTTTGCAAGAGCCGAAATGAAGCTTGATGTCGAAAGCATCGTTGCCGACATCATCTATAACGTAAGAAAAAACGGTGATGCCGCTCTTTATGAATACACAGAAAAATTTGACAAAGCAAAGCTCAGCACTCTGCTCGTAGGTGAAGCTGAAATTGACGAAGCGTTCAAGGCTGTTTCCAAGGAGTTTATTGACATTCTCAAACGTGCTGCAAAGAACATCAGAAAGTTCCACGAAAAGCAGGTCCGCAACAGCTTTATCATAAATGACGAAAACGGTATTGTCTGCGGTCAGAAAATCATCCCCGTTGACAGAGCGGGTCTTTACGTTCCGGGCGGCACAGCGGCTTATCCGTCAACCGTTCTTATGGACTCCATTCCCGCAAAAATTGCAGGTGTCAAGGAGGTTGTTATGGTAACTCCTCCGTCAGCCGACGGAAAGGTTAACCCCGTAATTCTTGCCGCCGCTAAAATCGCAGGCGTTGATAAAATCTTCAAGGTGGGCGGTGCTCAGGCAATCGCCGCACTTGCATACGGTACCGAGAGTGTGCCGAAGGTTGATAAAATCGTAGGCCCCGGCAATGCTTTTGTTGCCGAAGCGAAGAAACAGGTTTTCGGCACAGTATCAATTGATATGATTGCAGGTCCGAGCGAAATTCTTATTGTTGCTGACGGCAGGACAAATCCCCGTCACGCCGCCGCTGACCTTCTTTCACAGGCAGAGCATGACAAAATGGCAAGCGCAGTTCTTGTTACCGATTCAATGGAGCTTGCAGAGGCTGTCCGTCAGGAGCTTGAAGTTCAGATACCTCAGCTTGAGCGTGCGGAAATCGCAAGAGCTTCAATCGACAACAACGGCAAAATCATTGTAGCCGACACGCTCGATGTTGTTATCGAAATTGCCAACGAAATTGCTCCCGAGCATCTCGAGCTCTGCGTTGATAATCCGTTTGATTATCTTGACTCAATTCGTCACGCAGGTTCAATTTTCATGGGCAGGAATTGTCCCGAAGCGCTCGGCGACTATTTTGCAGGTCCGAACCACACACTTCCCACAAGCGGAACGGCTAAGTTTTCAAGTCCCCTTTCCGTTGACGATTTCATAAAGAAAACACAGTACACATACTATACGCGTGACGCACTCGAAAGAGTTGCCGAGGATGTTGCATATTTTGCACGCAAGGAAGGTCTTACCGCTCACGCAAAAAGCGCAGTAATCAGATTAGAGGATGATAAATAATGAGCAGATTTTTCAGCAGTAAATATGAAAAGCTTGTACCGTACACACCCGGCGAGCAGCCGAAGAATATGAAATATATCAAGCTTAACACAAACGAATCCCCTTTCCCTCCGTCTGAAAAGGCTGTTGCCGCAGCAGCGGAAATTGCAAAGACGCTTCAGCTTTATTCCGACCCCGAGGTTACTCCCCTTGTTGAAAAAATGTCAGAGGTTTTCGGCGTTGACAAGGACGAGGTGCTGATGACAAACGGCTCGGATGAAATTCTGAACTTTGCGTTCATGGCATACTGCGACAAGGATCACCCTGCCGCTTTTCCGAACATCAGCTACGGCTTTTATCCTGTTTTTGCTGAAATCAACAATCTCCCCTACGAGGAAATCCCTCTCAGAGAAGATTTTACAATCAATGTTGACGATTATATCGGCATCAATAAGACAATCTTCATTGCCAACCCCAACGCACCGACAGGAATTGCACTTCCCGTTTCCGAGATTGAAAAAATCATCAAGAGCAATCCCGACAATGTTGTTGTTATTGACGAGGCTTATGTTGACTTCGGTGCTGAAAGCTGTGTTCCGCTCATTAAAAAATATGACAATCTTCTTGTTACACAGACTTTTTCAAAGTCACGTTCTATGGCAGGAGCAAGACTCGGCTTCGGTATCGCAAACAAGAAGCTGATTCAGGATCTTAATACAATCAAATATTCCACAAATCCCTACAACATCAACCGCATGACAATGGCAGCAGGCGTGGGCGTTCTGTGTGACGAGGAATACACAAAGAAAAACTGTCAGACTATTATCGAAAACAGAGAATATACAGTAAAGGAGCTTAAGAAAATCGGCTTTGAAATTCTCGATTCTTCAAGCAACTTTATTTTCGCAAAGCATCCGAACAAGGACGGCAAGGAAATCTATCTTGAGCTTAAGGAGCGAGGTATTCTTGTACGTCACTTTGACAAGCCGCTTCTGAGCCAATACAACAGAATCACAATCGGCACAAAAGAGCAGATGCAGGCACTTATAGACAATCTTAAGGAAATGGTGAAATAAATGAGAACAGCTGAAATCATCAGAAAAACCGCTGAAACAGATATCGCTCTCAAGCTGAACCTTGACGGCAAGGGTGAAAGCAAAATTGACAGCGGATGCGGTTTTCTCAATCATATGCTTACGCTTTTCGCAAAGCACGGACGCTTTGATTTAGAGCTTACCTGCAACGGTGACGTTGACGTTGATTATCACCACACAGTTGAGGATATCGGCATCTGTCTCGGTCAGGCTTTTGAAAAGGCTCTCGGTGACAAGCGTGGTATAATCCGTTACGGCAGTATGGCTCTGCCAATGGATGAAACTCTCATTCTTTCTGCCATTGACATTTCGGGCAGAGGTTTTCTCGGCTTCGGTCTGAACATTCCCGCCGAAAAGGTCGGCGACTTTGACACAGAGCTTGTTGAGGAATTCTTCCTTGCATTCACAAGAAATTTCCCGATTTCACTTCACATAAAACAGCTTGACGGAAAGAACACACATCACATCATTGAGGGCACATTCAAGTCGGTTGCAAGAAGCCTTAAGCAGGCTGTTAAAATTGACGCTGACTTTGCAGATGAAATCCCGTCAACGAAAGGAGTGCTTTGATGCTCTGTATTGTTGATTACGGTGTCGGCAATCTCTTTTCGCTCAAATCCTCGTTTGATGCTATCGGCATTTCAGCAAAGGTTACATCTGACGCCGAAGAGCTGAAAAAAGCTGACCGCATTATCCTACCCGGTGTCGGCGCATTCGAGGATGCCGCTAAAAAGCTGAAAAACTCAGGGCTTCAGGAAACCGTTATTGAGGAAGCAAAGAACGGCAAGCCGATTCTCGGTATCTGTCTCGGTATGCAGCTTCTCTTTGACAAAAGCTTTGAGTACGGCGAACATGACGGTCTCGGACTTATCAAGGGCAATGTCCGCCCGATTGCAGATGTCATTCCGTCTGACCTCAAAATTCCTCACATCGGCTGGAACGCACTCGAGTTCAGGGGCGAAAAAAGTCCGCTCTTTAAATACATAAATGACGGCGACTTTGTTTACTTTGTTCATTCGTTCTATGCGGCTGACTGCGAAAAAAATACAATCGCTGTTTCCGAATACGGCGCACCGCTGACAGCGGCTGTTGCTGAAGGCAATATTTTCGGCTGTCAGTTCCATCCCGAAAAGAGCGGCACAGTCGGGCTTAATATTTTACGTGCATTCTGCGAAACGGAGGGCTGATTATGAATATATTTCCTGCCATTGATATTATCGGCAGCAAGGCTGTACGTCTTTTAAAGGGCGACTATGCTCAGATGACGGTTTACAGCGACAACCCTCTCGAAATTGCGGAGGACTTTGAAAAGGCGGGTGCGGGATACATTCACCTTGTCGACCTTGAGGGCGCAAAAAACGGTGAAACACCCAATATTGAAACAGTTGAAAAAATAGTTAAAAATACAAAGCTCTTTACCGAAATCGGCGGCGGCATACGCAGTATGGAAACCATCGAAAAATACATTGCAATCGGCATTGACCGTGTCATTCTCGGCACAGCCGCTGTAAATGACGAGGCATTTCTGAAAGAAGCTGTCGGCAAATACGGCGAAAAAATTGCAGTCGGTGTTGACATAAAAGACGGCTTTGTTGCGATAAAGGGCTGGACGGAAAAATCCGAATATGACGCATTTGATTTCTGCAAAAAAATGCAGGATATCGGCGTTAAAACCCTCATCTGCACCGACATTTCAAAGGACGGCGCAATGCAGGGAACAAATCACGAATTATACAGAGAGCTTTCCGAAAAATTCAATATGCAGATAACCGCTTCGGGCGGTGTTTCGAGCATTGAGGACATTGAAAAGCTCCGCAAGCTCGACCTTTACGGTGCGATAATCGGCAAGGCATATTACACGGGTGCAATCGACCTTAAGAAAGCAATCGAGGTGGCAAAATGATTACCAAGAGAATTATTCCCTGCCTCGACGTAAGAAACGGCAGAGTTGTAAAGGGTGTCAACTTTGAGGGGCTTAACGACGTTTCCTCACCTGTTGAGCTGGCTGAGTTTTACTCAGGCTGCGGTGCGGATGAGCTTGTTTTCTACGATATAACAGCTTCATCTGACGGCAGAAAGCTCTTCACCGACATACTCTGTGAAACAGCAAAAAAAGTTTTCATTCCGCTTACCGTCGGCGGCGGAATCAATACGGTTGAGGACTTTGACCGTGTGCTTAAATGCGGTGCGGACAAGGTAAGCGTTAATTCGGGCGCAATCAGAAATCCCGATTTAATCTATGAAGCCGCCAAGCTCTACGGTGATCAATGCGTTGTTATTTCAGCTGACGTCAAGCGTGTTGACGGAGTGTTCCGGGTTTTCGCCAAGGGCGGACGTGAGAACACAGGCATGGAGGCAATTGAGTGGATTAAGCGCTGTGTCGGTAACGGCGCAGGCGAGGTTGTGCTCAATTCAATTGACACCGACGGTGTTAAAAAAGGCTTTGACCTTGAAATGCTTGACGCTGTCTGCAATGTTGTAAATGTTCCTGTTATCGCTTCGGGCGGTGCAGGCTGTATGGACGACTTCACCACTCTTTTCAAGACACTCCCGAAGGTTGACGCAGGTCTTGCCGCTTCAATCTTCCACTTCGGCGAGGTCAGCATAAGGGATTTGAAAGAAGAACTTAAGAAAAATAATATTCCTGTAAGGATGGGTTGGTAAAATGATAAATATTGATGAACTTAAATTTGACGAAAAGGGTCTTATCCCCGCAATCGTTGTTGACGCGGAAACAAAAAAGGTTCTTACACTTGCATATATGAACAAGGAAAGCCTTAAGATTTCAATGGAAAAGGGTCTGACCTGCTTCTGGAGCCGTTCAAGACAGGAGCTCTGGCTCAAGGGCGAGACAAGCGGTAATTATCAGCACATTGTTTCAATCACAGCTGACTGCGACAAGGACGCACTTACCGTTGAGGTTAAGCCTGACGGTCCTGCGTGTCATATGGGTACAACCTCCTGCTTCCACAATCCCGTTTGGGAGAGCGATGAAAATTCCGCATTCTCACTCGAGGGACTCATGGAGCTTATCGAGGGAAGAAAGACAGACAAAAAAGAAGGCTCCTACACCACATACCTCTTTGAAAAGGGTCTTGATAAGATTCTCAAAAAGGTCGGCGAGGAGTCAACAGAGGTTATCATTGCCGCAAAGGACAACGATAAGAAAGAAACAATCTACGAGGTTGCTGACCTTACATATCATGTAATGGTTATGATGATTGAAATGGGCATCTCTCTTGACGATATCCACAAGGAGCTTGCCTCACGTCACGTTATCGACAAGAAGGTCAAGCAGGAAAAAATGACGTCCTCCAACTGAACACAAATAATTAACGGCGAAGCTTAGTTGCTCCGCCGTTTTTTACTGTCATTCAATAACAATCGCCTGTTTTCCGAGCAGATTGTACTTGCTTGTAAATGCGCTCTTGCTGAACTTTACAACACCCTGATTATAAGGATCTGAGACATAGACATAATCAGAATCAAAGCCTGTCAGAACCATAACGTGCGTACCTCTCGGATAAGAGAAATACTCATCACCATTTTCAGTTTTGATATACCACGCGTTTACCGTGCTTGGAGACATCATATTGTAAGTCGCCCACACAATTACAGGCTTACCCTCACCTATATATGTAAGCAAATCATCCGCCTTTGTGCCCGTAATGTTATATGCCTGTAATTTGCTCTTGTTTTTTGTCAGAACCGAATTGATTGATTTTGTCACAACAGGCGAGAATGCACCGTAACCCGGAGTACTTGAAGTGTATGTTTTGCGGGGGTCACCGACAAACTTTTCGTTTATTGACGGGCCGTACATACGTCCGTTTTCCTTGTGGAGATTCTCCCTCGGTATAGCATCTATCATTTTATCAAGCGTTATGTTTATACCATAGTATTTAAGAAGCATCGTAGATGAAGCCGCTTCACATCCTGTAGGGTAATCAGGACACTGATTAACATACGGAACATCAAGCATAATCCTTGAAACCTTTCCTTTGTTCATTCGGAAAGAGCCTTTTTTGATTGTTACCGTTCCTGTTTTTGTGGTGTTTACTTTGCCGTTGACAACATACCACCAACCGTATGTATTCTTCGCTGAGCCGTTAAATGTCTGGTCAAGTTTTCCGTTTCTGAGATACCACCAGCCATAGCTGTTTTTAGCAAGACCCTTAAAAGTGAAATCAATTTCTCCGTTCTTAACGTACCACCAACCGTAATCATTCTTTGCCATACCGCTGTATATCGGAACAATTCCACCGTTATTCTTTTTGGCAAACTGACCGTTGACAAGATAAACCCATTGACCCTTAAGCATAGAGCCGTCTGTAATTTTAACAAGTCCGTTCACCCTGCTGTCAAACTTACCGTTGACAATATAATATACACCGTACTGATTTTCCGAAAGACCTGTATATGAAAAATCTATCGTTCCGTTTTTAATATACCACCAGCCGTAGTCATTCTTTGCCATTGCATCTGAAAACAGACTTATATAATTACCGTCCGCATCGACTTCTTCCATCTGACCGTCGACAAGATAAACCCATTTTCCAGTCATAAGATTGCCCTCGGAAATTTTTACAAGTCCGTTCACACTTGAATTGTAAACTCCGTTTTTCACAAGGAAGGTACCTTCATCTCCCCTTGCAAGACCGCAATATTCAGAATTAAAAACACCATTTTTAACATATATCAGTTCATTCTTTTCAGATTTCAAAAGACCTGTATAGCTTGCGTCATATTCGCCGCAAACAACGCAGATATGGTTGTCAAAATGATGTCCTTTTTGGCATTTATCTGCCGCCAATGCGTTTGGAAAGGTTGTAAAAGTTACAAGCATTGCAAGGAAAAATGCAGTTGTTCCCGAGACGAATTTTTTCATTTTCTCTTTTCTCCCTAAAAGAATATCACATAAACTTCACGCTGAGACATTTCAACATCGGTTTATGTGATAGCTTACTGATAATTATTTTACAAGCTCAAAGTGATATTCCGCATTCTCGTACCAGTTGTTTGTAATAAAGTTTCTGGGTCTGAAAACAACTTCATTTTCATAAACCTCAAGCTGTGCGCCGAGACCTGACCACGGCGCTCCGTACAGATTGATTTTGCCGTATGTCGGCAGGTTAATATACGTTACACCGTTCACCTGCTCGGCACTCGAAAGTCCGTACTTGTCCTCAACAGCCTTTGCTTTGATTCCCGAATGGATATGACCGCTGATGTAAAAAACATTGTCATACTTTTCAAGTATGCCCTGAACATTGTACTGCTCACGTTTAATACCCATACCGTCCCAGACAATTTTCTCACCGTTGATACCGCTTATCGGCCAATGGCAAACAACAAAAGTCGGCTTGCCGTCCTTTGTTCCATCCGCAAGCTCGCGGTCGAGAAAGTCAAGCTGTTCAGGTTTCATTGTGATTATATCACCGTCACCACCGTCAACAACTTCATCACCGAGGACAATAAACTTATATCCGTTTATCTCCGTGCTGAAATAGTTAACCTTATCATTTCTGCCCATATACTCGTTGCGGTAACGGATGAAGTTTGCCATCGCTTCTTCTCTTGAAATGCTTGCCTTACTGTCCACGCCCGTATGTCCGATATCGTGGTTACCCGATGTCGCTATTATCTGTGTAGGACTGTATTTATTGACTATTTCATAATATCTTGTAAGCGAGGCTTCGTCGCCGTTATCCGTAACATCACCTGCAAGAACAATAGCGTCAACCTGTGATTCAGCTTTGCTGATATTTTTAAGTCCCCATTTGAGAAACGCCTGACGTGAAAGCTCTTTTTCACTAATATGCGTATCGGAAAAAACCTCAACATTGAGCAGGCAATCGTCACTCAGCGTTTTGACAACAGGTGCTTTTATTCCTGCGTAAGGGAATACCGTAATAATTATCGACATAATAAATGCCGTGAAATTTGTGAGAATACCTTTAATTACTACTTCCATTTTTACTCCTTTAGCTCATTTTATACAAGCTCGAAGTGATATTCCGCATTCTCGTACCAGTTATTTGTAATAAAGTTTCTGGGTCTGAAAACAACTTCATTTTCATAAACCTCAAGCTGTGCGCCGATACCTGACCACGGTGCGCCGAACATATTGATAATGCCGTATGTCGGAAGATTGAGATATGTAACACCGTTTACCTGTTCAGCGTTTGAAAGACCGTACATATTTTCAACAGCCTTTGCCTTGATACCTGCGTGCATATGACCGCTGATGTAGAAAACATTATCATACTTTTCAAGGATGCTCTGAACATCGTACTCGTCACGCTCGATGCCGCTGCCGTCCCAGATTGTGTCCTCACCGTTGATGCCGTCAATCGGCCAGTGGCTGAGAACAAATACAGGCTTGCCGTCCTTTGTGCCGTCCGCAAGCTCTCTGTCAATGAAATCAAGCTGTTCCTGTGTCATCGAAATTGCATCCCAATGACCGCCGTCAATAACCTCATCGCCCATTACAATAAACTTGAAGCCGTTGACCTCTGTGCTGAAATAGTTCACTTCATCGTTTCTGCCCATATTCTCGTTGCGGTAACGGATGAAGTTTGCCATTGCTTCTTCTCTTGTAATATCCGTCTTATCTCTGTCGCCTGCGTGTCCGATATCGTGGTTGCCTGCGGCTGTGATTACAGGTGCGGGACTGTACTTGTCGATAAGTTCAAAATACTTTGCAAGTGAGGGCTCATCAGCATAGTTTGTGATATCACCTGCAACAACGATTGCATCAACAGGTGACTTCGCACGGCTGATGTTCTTAAGACCCCATCTGAGAAATGCCTGACGGAAAAGCTCACTTTTCTCGATATGTGTGTCTGAAAGCATTTCAATATTGAGAAGGCAATCGTCCTCAAGAGTTTTTACAACAGGAGCTTTGATGCCTGCGTAAGGAAATGCTGTGATGATAATTGACATTAAAAATGCCAGAAAGTGTGTGAAAATAGATTTAACTACTGCCATGTCTTTTCTCCTTTGTCTTTTTCTGAAATTATATCATAGTGAAAAATAATTTGCCATACACAAAACCTACAAATGTTTCGTGATTTTATTGTCAGTTTGCAAGAGCTTCCGTTTTCTCTTTCACTTCCGCTCTGCGTTTTTCAAGCTCGGCTTCAATCATTTTTCTTTCCGCAGGGTCATCTCTTACAAAAGAAATCACAATCAGGTAAAGAATCTGACCGATCACAGGACCGAGAATGAAGATAGGCCACTGCCATTTAATAAAGAGTGTTCCCTGCTGATAGTTTTTGAGCGTATTGTCATATCTGAGCCACTTAAGAATGAATCCGTTTATCAGAAGACCGACAGCAGATGAAATCTTGCTGATGAAATTCTGAATTGAGAACGAAATGCCCTCAGTTCTCATTCCCGTTTTATACTCTACATAGTCAATTGAATCGCTGGTGAGCGAACGGTGCGCAATATCCATCATATTAACCGGCACGCTGACTATCGCCATAAGTATCATTACTGCGTAGAGCCTCGGTGTAGAACCGATTCCGATAAAATAGCTGACGGTACGAAGAATTATCGAAGTTGACTGAGCAAGAATAAGTATGCGCTTCATTCCTCCGAGCTTATCAGAAACCTTTGTTGCAAAGAACATCGCAAGAGCACCGATTGCGCCTGTCAGAACAGTATACACAACCTGCGAAGTCGGACCGTCAAACGATGCAAAGCCGAAATTAAAGCTCTCACGGCTTTCAAAGAAGTATGCCCACGGCAGAAGTGACTGAGTGATATCCTTGAAAAATCTCGCAAGTGAAATCAGCAGAAGTGTTCTGTTGTGACGAAGAACAAAGATTGCCTCAAAAATACTTTCCTCGCTCTTAGGTGTTTCAACTACTTCTTTCATCCTGTGTGCGCTCATTGAAATCAGCTCACCGCCGAGTCCGAATACAAGACCGAAAATTGCAAATACAACCGCATCGCTGATTCCTGCGTTATTCATTGACGAACGCAGAACCTGAAAAACCATTATAACCGTTGAGCCTGCACCTGCGCCGATTGAAACCCATTGCGAAACCTTGGCTCTTTCGTGCGAATTCGGCGACGAAACCGCAACCATTCCCCACAGTGCAACGTCCTGGAACGAATAGAAGAAATCCCACAGCATATATGCGGCAAAAATAATAGCTATTTTCGCACCTGTTGCAACAGGGAAATTAAAGAACATCAGCGCCGAAAGCACACCGATAATCGGTGGAGTGTAAATCAGATACGGACGAAGCTTGTTTCCGTTTTTAAATCTGTGCTTATCAACAAGTGCGCCGACAATCGGGTCGTTGACAGAGTCCCACGCTCTTGTTACGCTTGTGATAAGACCGACCGTAACCGAATTGATTTTCATTACGGAGGTCATAAAGTAAAACAACCAGTTCGATATGTAGGCGTAGGTCATATTCTGACCTGCAAGACCGATTGCATACGAAAGAAGTCTGCCGTTTGAAACAACACCCTTATTTTCAATACTTCTCGCATGTTCAGCTGTTTTTTCTTTCTTTGACATTGCCTTCCCCTCACTTTTTACTGCTTATTAAAAGAGCTTTTTGCCGTCAGCGAATGCCTTGCCGACAGTATCACCGAGTGCGATATAGGTGTGATGAACCGGGTCAAAGGTTATCGGGTTAAATTTTACAAGGTCAGGCTCGCCGTCCTCACCGAGATATTTTTCATCAACGCTGACGTTGACAATTTTACCGATATACATACCCTTGTCAACGCTTTCAAGCTCACATTCAAGGGTAATCGGAAGCTCGTTAATAACAGGAGCGTTTACAAACTCACTTTTTACTGTTGTAAAGCCTGCCTTTTCCATTTTGTCGGGAACGTCTCTGCCTGAGGCAATTCCTACATAGTCACAAGCAACAACATTTGCTTCGTCAGCTATTGCGATTGTGAAAGCCTTTGTCTCAGCTATATTGTCCGTGGTCTGATGACTGCCAAGCTCTACCATAACCCTGTCGGCTCCGCAGATTCCGCCCCACGCCGCATTCATTGCGTTAGCCTTGCCGTTCTCGTTATATGTTCCGATAATAAGAACCGGCTGCGGATAGATATATGTTTTTGCTCCGAAATTTTTTCTCATAAGAATCTCTCCTTTTAGATTATGGTTATATTATATCATATCAAATACAATTTTGACATCAGGAATTTCAAAAATTCTTTTCATATTTATGTATTTATGCTATAATAAATGCAATCTGAAAAAGGAAGACTTAAAATGGAAGAAAAATTTGAAATATTTTATATTAGACACGGAGAAACCACCAACGGACTTTTTGAGGATCGTGACACCTGTGACGTTAACCTTACCGAAACAGGGGTTAAACAGGCGGAGCTTCTTGGTGAACGCTTCAAGGGCAGACACTTTGATGCCGTGTTTTCTTCACCGCTTGTCCGTGCTGTGAGAACTGCCGCCGCAGTATGCAATCAGCTTGACAATCACCCTGAAATCGAGATACTGCCGCAGATAATTGAGAACGGCTCAAGCTACGGATATTTCGGAGAAAGTCTTGAATATCTGAGCAGGTACTATGACAGGCTGAAGCTGAACAGCGATATGCCGCTGATGTATGACAACCTTGAGGACAGCGATAACGATAAGCGTGCAAGAGCGGTTATAGACTATTTCCGCAGCCGTTTTACCTACGGTCAGCGCATTATTGTTTTTGCTCACGGCTCATTCGGAAACCATTTTCTTCCGCAGGCAGTTGAAATGGGTGAAGGCAATTACATTCTGAGCCTTAACAACACAAGCGTTTCAAAAGTTAAATACACCACCGATGGCAAGCAGAGAATCTCGTTCTGCAATGATTTTTCGCATTTGCGTCCGCTTATGCCTGACTATGAATTTGACGTTTAACCGAGGTCTGATTTATGAAAATTGAAAAAGTTTTACCCGAGGACGCCGAAGAGCTTCTGAAAATATACGCACCGTATGTGGAGAACACAGCGATTTCTTTCGAGTGCGAAGCTCCCTCGGCTGAAGAATTCAGAAACAGAATAATCACAATTTCCGCAAAATATCCCTATATTAAAGCCGTTGAAGATGACGGCAGAATAATAGGCTATGCCTACGCAGGCACATTCAAGCCGCGTGCCGCCTACAACTGGTCAGTAGAAGCCACCGTTTACATCAGACCCGACAGCCGTCGCAGAGGTATCGGAACAGCACTTTATTGTGAGCTTGAAAAGCTGCTTAAAAAGATGAACGTCAAAAATATGAATGCGTGCATTGCTTATACTGAAACAGAGGACAGATATCTCACTCAGGCAAGCGTGCATTTTCACAGAGGTATGGGCTTTGTCGAGGTTGCTCACTTTCACAAATGCTCCTACAAGTTCGATACATGGTACGATATGATTTGGATGGAGAAAATCATCGGCGAGCATGACAGGAATTGTGAGCCTGTTGCTTTCGGAAAATGGGACAAATAAATTTGAGGTGATATGATGACAAACGAAGAACTTGCAAAACAGGCGCAAAGGGAATGCAGCAGCGAAGCCACAACCGCACATCATGGCGGAGGAAGCGGAAGACCGTTCTGGAATGCTGAATCATTTCAGTTTATGTATGTGCCGTCATTTCAGTTTCAATCAATATCCGGGTGTAAAAAGTACAGATTCACCGCAAAGGATGAGACCGGTAAAATCCACTCTTTTGATGCGGATAAGCCATCGGCTCTGCTTACTGACATATGGGGAGAATTACCCGAGGGTGTTGTTGAACTGACCGTCAGAACAGTAAACAATGACAACAGCGAAGGCTATTTAGTCGGCGCGAGAACATTCTTTAAGCTTGCTCCGTTCAGCGCTGATTATCCCGAAGCAAGATATACGTATAAGGAATGTGCATCACGTGCCTTCAGCTACATAATGAATCTCGATTTTATCAAGTATTGGATTGACAACACTGAGCCTGACCCGAATTATATTCTGAATGTATATCCGAGTAAAACACATTCATCAATTATCGGTGCAATGATAAATTATATGTCGGTGTTTCCCGAAAAAGCAGAGGACGCGTTAAAAATCGCCCAAAATGCCGCAGACTATCTTTTAAAAATAACTCCCGGTGACGGCAGTCCTCTGAACGGTGTTCCTCCGACATATAAGCTTGATTACTGTGAGAATGCCAAAAACTTCTCCCTCGGTTCACTTGTAGAGGAAAGAAGCAATACAATTATGACAGTTTATCCGTCCTACGTCGGAATGGCATATTTACAGCTTGAAGAAAAAATAAAAGAGCAAAAATATCTTGATGCCGCAATAAAAATCGGCGAGTTTTATCTCAAAAATGTTCAACAGGACGGCAGCTGGAATATTATAATAGACGGCAAAACGGGAAGAACTGTCAGCTCAAATCCCTGCGACCCTTTGACGAATATTGTTCCTTTTCTTATGCGGCTTTATAAACGCACAGGCAACGAAAAATGGAAATCACTTTCAACAAATGCAATTGCATTTGTTGAAAAGAATGTTCTTGTAAGCTATAACTGGGAGGGACAGTTTGAGGACAGCGGACTTTCTTTCAACTATTCCAACCTGACTCATTACGGCGCATCGTCATTGGCAAGGTATTACGCGGCATATTGCTCTGACGACGAAGCAAAAATGAAAATTGCGGATGAGCTTGTAAGATTTATTGAAGATCAGTTTGTTGTATGGAACAGACCCGCTCCGTGGAACAAGGACAGTGATGACACCTCGATTTGGCCGACACCGTGCGCACTTGAGCAGTACAACTGGTATGTACCTATTGACGCAAGCTCCGCAAATATTATAAACACATTCATTGCTATGTATAAGGCAGGCAGAGGTGAACTGTATCTTGCAAAAGCAAGGGCACTCGCCGATACCGTAACACGTGTTCAGCATGAGGACGGAATGATTCCCACTCATTGGATGAATGAGGAAACACTTAACGGCCATAATTTCTGGATAAACTGTATGATAGCAACCGCAAACGCCGTTAATGCTGTTTCGGAGCTTACTGAAAACAATTAACTGAATATTGCTGTATAAATAAGAATCGGAACTGACGAAGGTAATTCTTCATAACAGTTCCGATTTTTTTGCTTTTTATTTCAACTTTCTTCTGAAAATCTGCGTCATATATCCGTGCTCGGACATTGCATCCGACAGAAACTCAAAGCCGTATTTCTCATACAAGCCCTTTTCCTCGGAGGAAACGTACACATACTCATACCCTGCCTCTGCCGCAAGCCCGACAGCTCTTTCCGTCAGCAGACCCGAAAGCCGTCTGCCCCTGAATTGCGGAAAAGTATAGACAAAGCCTATCCAGGGCTTCATCTCGTCGGACACAATTTCATCGTGCTCCGCAAGCGTACAGAACGCTGTAAGACTGTCCCCCTCAACGGCGAGCAACACCTCGGCATTTTCTCCGCAGAAGCTTTTGAACTCTCCGTTATCAAGCAGGCTGTGCAAATACTGACCTGCATCCCAGTCACATTTCAAAAGCTCATTCTTCCAGTATTCCTTTTTCTCGTCACTCAGCTTATAGTATTCCAATATTTCCATATCACACATCCGACTGTAATTTTGTTTGATTATACCATATAAAGAAATTTAATCAACATAAACCCGAAAAAATTCTGACGTTTCAAACAAAATGACGTTATATTTGAATTATCTCCGCTCTGAATGTGCAAAATTGCGAATATTTCCGATAAAATGAAACATTTTATGTTTATAGGTGCAAAATGTTAATTATTTCAAGGATTACACTTGAAAAACGGAAAGAATTGGTATAAAATATTACAGATTGAAATTTAAAATCAAAAATTATGCATAAATCGAAAGGATGAAACTAATGAACGCACTTAACAAAAAGACCGTTGAAGATCTCGAAGTCAGCGGCAAGCGCGTACTCGTTCGTTGTGACTTCAACGTTCCCCTCAAGGACGGCGTTATCACAAGTGACAAGAGAATCGTTGCTTCTCTCCCCACAATCAAGTATCTTATTGACAACAACGCAAAGGTTATCCTTTGCTCACATCTCGGCAGACCCAAGGGTGAATTCAATCCTGAATTTTCACTCGCTCCCGTTGCAGCTCGTCTTTCAGAGCTCCTCGGCAAGGAAGTTAAGATGGCTTCAGACGTTGTCGGCGAAAGCGCACAGGCTCTTGCAGCTGAGCTTAACGACGGCGATGTAATGCTTATCGAAAACGTTCGTTTCCACAAGGAAGAGACAAAGAACGATCCCGACTTCTCAAAGAAGCTCGCTGACCTTGCAGACCTCTATGTAAACGACGCATTCGGTTCAGCTCACAGAGCTCACAGCTCAACAACAGGTGTTGCTGATTACCTTCCCGCAGCCTGCGGTTACCTCATCCAGAAGGAAATCGACTTTATCGGCGGCGCACTTGCTAATCCCAAGCGTCCCCTTGTTGCTATCCTCGGCGGTGCAAAGGTTTCTGACAAGATTGGCGTTATCACAAATCTCCTTGAGAAGTGTGACACAATCATTGTCGGCGGTGGTATGGCTTACACATTCATGAAGGCTCTCGGTTACAGCATCGGCACATCTCTTCTTGAAGAGGACAGAATCGAAGACGCTAAGAACATGATGGAAACAGCTAAGGCTAAGGGCGTTAAGTTCCTTATCCCCGTTGATAACAAGGTTGGTAAGGAATATGATCCCGACACAGAGGCTATGGTAATTGACAGCGACTCAATTCCCGACGGCTGGATGGGTCTTGATATCGGTCCTGCTACTCAGCAGCTCTTCGCTGACGCTATCAAGGGCAGCGGCACAGTAATCTGGAACGGACCTATGGGTGTTTCAGAGTGGGAAAACTTTGCAGCAGGTACAATCGCAGTTGCAACAGCAGTTGCTGAATCAGGCGCTATCTCAATTATCGGCGGCGGCGACTCAGCTGCAGCAGTTCAGAAGCTCGGCTTCGCTGACAAGATGTCTCACATCTCAACAGGCGGCGGCGCATCTCTTGAGTTCCTCGAGGGTAAGGAGCTTCCCGGTATCGTAGCACTTAATGATAAGGACTAATATCAATTCTTTCTGAAAGGATCTGAAAATATGAAAAAGTCAGTTCGTAAGGCAGTTATCGCAGGTAACTGGAAAATGAATAAAACACCCGCTGAGACAACAGCTCTCATCAACGAGATGAAGCCTCTTGTTGCTGATGCAGATTGCGAAGTTGTTCTTTGCGTACCTTTTGTTGACATCCCCGCTGCGGTTGAGGCTGCTAAGGGCTCAAACATCAAAATCGGTGCTGAGAACGTTCACTTCAAAGACAGCGGTGCATACACAGGCGAGGTTGCAGCAGATATGCTCAAGGAGCTTGGCGTTGAGTACGTTGTTATCGGTCACTCTGAGAGAAGAACTTACTTCGGTGAAACTGACCAGACAGTTAACCTCCGCACACTCAAGGCTCTTGAGAAGGGTCTTAAGCCCATCGTTTGCGTTGGTGAAACACTTGAGCAGAGAGAGCTCGGCTACACAGAGACTCTCCTTAAATATCAGACAAAGATGGCTCTTACAAACGTAAGCGCTGACGAGCTTAAGAATGTTATCATCGCTTATGAGCCTGTTTGGGCTATCGGCACAGGCGTTACAGCTACTGATGACCAGGCTGACGAGGGCAACGGCTTTGTTCGCGCAGCAGTTGCAGAAGCTTACGGCGAGGACGCTGCTGAGGGTATCACAATTCAGTACGGCGGTTCAATGAACGCTAAGAACTGTGACGGTCTCGTTGCTAAGGTAAACGTTGACGGCGGTCTTATCGGCGGTGCTTCACTTAAGGCTCCCGATTTTGCTACTATCGTTAAGGCAGCAAGCAAATAATTTAACTTATACACGGGGCACTTAACGGTGTCCCGTAAATTTTAGATAAAGGTGATTAGAATGAAAAAACCTGTAGTTCTTTGTATTATGGACGGTTTCGGCATCAATCCCGGCGCAAACGGCAACGCTATTGAAGCTGCAAACACACCTAATCTTACAAAGCTTTTTAAAGAAAATCCGTTCACAACAATCGGTGCATCAGGTCTTGACGTCGGTCTTCCCGACGGACAGATGGGCAACAGCGAGGTTGGTCACACAAATATCGGTGCAGGCCGTGTTGTTTATCAGATGCTTGTTAAGATTTCAAAGTCTATCACAGACGGCGATTTCTTCCAGATTAAGGCTCTTAAGGATGCCTGCGCAAACTGCAAGAAGAACGGCACAGCTCTTCATCTTGTAGGTCTTCTTTCAGACGGTGGCGTTCACAGCCATATCGAACACCTCTTCGGTCTTCTTGAAATGGCAAAGGCTGAGGGTCTTGACAAGGTTTACGTTCACTGCATTATGGACGGCCGTGATGTTTCAGTTACATCAGGTAAGGGCTTCATCAAAGACGTTTACGACAAGACCAAGGAGCTCGGTGTCGGCGAAATCGCAACAATCATGGGCCGTTACTACGCTATGGACCGTGACTTCGCATGGGACAGAGTTGAGAAGGCTTATGCCGCTATGGTTTACGGCGAAGGCATTCAGGCTGACTGCGGCGTTAAGTCAATGGAAGAGTCATACGCAAACGGCGTAACAGACGAGTTCATCGTTCCCACAGTTATCAACAAGGAAGGCACAATCAAGGCTAATGACAGCGTTGTATTCTTCAACTTCCGTCCTGACCGTGCACGTCAGATTACACGTACATTCGTTGACGAAAAGTTTGACGGCTTCGAGAGAAAGAACGGTTTCTTCCCGCTCAACTACGTCTGCATGACACAGTATGACGAGACAATGCCCAACGTAAGCGTTGCTTTCCCTCCCGAAGAACTTAAGATGACAATGGGCGAATATCTCGCTTCAAAGAATATGACACAGCTTCGAATCGCCGAGACACAGAAGTATGCTCACGTAACATTCTTCTTCAACGGCGGTGAGGAAAAGACATTCGAGGGCGAGGACAGAATCCTTATCCAGTCTCCCGATGTTCCGACCTTTGACCTCCAGCCCGAGATGAGCGCATACCCTGTTTGCGATGCAGTTGTTGAGCAGATTAAGTCGGGCAAGTATGACGTTGTTATCCTCAACTTCGCTAACTGCGATATGGTTGGTCACACAGGTATCTGGGAAGCAGCTATCAAGGCTGTTGAAGCAGTTGACGAGTGTGTCGGCAAGGTTTGTGACGCAGCACTCAGCATGGGCGGCTCTGTAATTATCACAGCTGACCACGGTAACGCTGACAGAATGATCGGTGATGACGGCAAGCCGTTCACACCTCATTCAACAAACCCCGTTCCCTTCTGTGTTGTCGGTTATGACTGCGAGCTTAAGGAAACAGGCAGACTTGCTGATATCGCTCCCACAATGCTCACAATCCTCGGTCTTCCCCAGCCCGAGGAAATGACAGGCGAGTCAATGATTAAATAATCTGAACAGATATTTACGGTCAACAGATTTTTTCTGCTGACCGTTTTTTATTTTCAAAAAGTATTTACTTATTATTTTCAAGTGATATAATATTCTCGAAAAAATCCCACAAAGGAGTTAATTTGTATGAAAAAAATTAAAGTCGGCATAGCCGGCACAAGAGGACTGTCAACTCTCCTCGGTCTTCAGAGCATTCCCGATGTTGAAATCGCCGCAATGTGCGACCTCGACGAGGAGCATCTTAAGGATGCCGTTAAGAGAATCGGCGATGACAGCATTAAGACATACAGAGTTTTTGATGATATGCTTGAAAGCGATATTGACGCAGTTATCATTGCAACACCGATGCAGTGCCACGTTCCGCAGGCAATTGCCGCTATGGAGGCAGGCAAGCACGTTATGTGCGAGGTTACAGCAGGTGTTTCCATGGATGAGCTTTTCTGGCTGTGCGAAACTGTTGAAAAGTACAACAAAATTTATATGTACGCTGAAAACTACATCTACGCGCCCAAGGTTCAGCTTGTAAAGAAAATGGTTGCCGAGGGTCTGTTTGGTGAGCCTTACTACGCTGAGGGTATGTATCTTCACGATATCCGTGATCTTCTCATCTACCCCGACGGAAAAACTTCATGGCGTTCATTCTGGCAGTGCGGCAAGCGAGGCAACTTCTATCCGACACACAGCATAGGTCCTGTTATGCAGTGGTTCCCCGGCGACAGAATTACCGAAATTTCCACATTCTCACCCGGTGTATGGAATGACCGCGGTGTTAAGCAGGACAGCGGTACAACAACAATGTGCCGTACTGAAAAGGGCAAGCTTCTCAGCATCCGCACCGACTGCCTTTCTCCCCGTCCGCACAATATGGATCACTACCTTCTTCAGGGCACAAAGGGCATTTTCCAGTCAGCCGCTTACGGCAAGGGCAATCTTGAGGGCGACGTTGACCGTGTTTCTCTTGTTGAAAGCCCCGAAATAATGGCAAAGGATTGGGAGCTTCTTATGAATTATGAAAAATACCTCCCCGAGCGTTACAGAAATGCAACTGAGGAGCAGAAAAAATCAGGTCACAACGGCGGTGACTTCTTCATTGTTGAGGACTTCATCAATGCTATCCGTACAAACACTCAGCCTGAGCTTGACGTTTACAAGGCTTGCGAGTGGACGGCTGTCGGACTTCTTTCTACTCTTTCTGTTACAAACAACGGCAAGAATCTTCAGGTTCCGAATTTCCGCCCGAATATGCCGCTTGACGAGAAAAAAATCACACTCTGATTTATGTATAGTTATATTTTAGTCGGCATTGCCGTTGTGATGTTCGGATTCATGTTTTTCTTCAACTCCGAATACGAAAAAAACAGCGGCAACAGTATCCGTGCAATTCTCACCTTTACCGCAGGCTCGTATTCCGTCGGATTTCTGATTCTGCTTGCAATCAACAAATTCCGAATAGAGCTTACCCCGTTTTCATTAGCGGTTGCGGCATTTGCCACAGCAAATCTGCTACTCTATAATTTTTGCAGTATAAAATCGCTCGGCAAAATCAACCTTTCGCTTTATTCAGTATTCTGTATG
Source organism: Clostridia bacterium (assembly GCA_024404095.1). Lineage (GTDB taxonomy): Bacteria > Bacillota > Clostridia > Oscillospirales > Acutalibacteraceae > CAG-488. The sequence continues at coordinate 128,968 of JAKSQO010000003.1, forward strand.
CTCGGTGGAATGGCGCTCCCCTTTGTCGCAGGCATTCTCTTTTTTGACGAAAAGCTTACTGTCGGCAAAATAATCTGTTTTGTCACAATTGCCGCCGCTCTTGCGCTGACGATTGAAAAAGGCAAAACAAAAGGCGGTCTGATTTATTACGCAGGCATCTTTGTTTTCAACGGAATGTCGGGCGTTATATCGAAGTTTTATCAGTCCGCAAACGTACACAAAGCAAGCGAAGCCGCCTACTCCGTTCAGATTGCGCTGATTGCGGTTATTATCTGCGTCATAATGCTGATTTTCAACAAGGATGAAAAATTGAAGCTCAACACAAAATCCGTTGTCAGCATTATCGGAAACGGTACGCTTGGCAACATAGGAAACTTTCTGCTTCTTCTCGGGCTTACTCAGCTCCCTGCCTCGGCGCAGTATCCGTTTGTAACGGGCGGAGTTATGATTGTTTCGACAATCATCTGCTACTTTACCCCGAACAAACCGAAGAAGCGCGAAATCGGAGCAGTTGCGCTCTCCTTTGCAGGCATCCTCGCACTTTGTATTTTAGGTTAAAGTCAAACATCCGTTCGCTCGCGTTCGGATGTTTTTATTTTGCAGAAATATTGAAATCGTGGATATTGTGTGATAAAATAATTCTGCCACACAACTTAATATATGGAAACTGTCGAAGTGTGTATCTTTATCATTTGGTAAAAATACAGGCTCTCTTTTGGCATACTTTGACAGTAATCCGAAAGTTGTGTGGCGCAACTGAGCTATGTATTTTTCGGCGTAGCTTCGGCTGCGCCTTTTTTATTTTTAAAAGAAAGCAGATGGTAAAATGAGCTTCGCAGAGAATTTTAAAAAAGCAAGAAAAGCGGCAGGATTAAGTCAGCAACAGGTCGCGGACGCACTCGGACTTGACCGCACGGCAATAGCACACTATGAACGCGGTGCAAGCAAACCGCAGTTTGAAAATATATCCAAAATCTGCGAACTTCTGTCCGTTCCCGTCAACGAGCTGATAGATTAAGTTACATTCAGCCCTCAACATCACAGGAGCAAACCGCAAGGTGTACCGGGACGTCTAACTATGGATAAAAATCTGAATCTAAGGTATGTCATTCTCCCTTTGAATGACATACCTTTTTCATTGAGCTCATCAAGTATCTTTTCTCCATTTAATACGTTTGAATGTTTTTATTTTATTAAAAAATATTGAAGTTTTCAGATAATTATGATAAGATGTAAAAGATTATAAATCTATTTGTTATCAGGTGATAAAATGAAAAACATTCTTGAGCTTCTTGAAAAAAGTGCAAAAAAATATCCTGACAAAACAGCATTCGCCGATATTGATAATGCCGACAGCTACTCTGAGCTTATCAAAAAATCCATGGCAATCGGTACATTTGTTGCAAAGAAGCAAATCAGAAATAAGGCAATTGCCGTTTACATGACGCAGAGCGTTAACAGCGTTGAAGCAATGCTCGGTGTTGTTTACAGCGGTAATCATTATGTTGTAATTGACGGAAAAATGCCTGAAAACAGAATTAAGAATATTTTTTCTATTGTCAAACCAAGTCTTATAATATGTGACGCTGAACATATTGAGCTTTCAGAACAGCTCGATGTCGATTTCTGCTGTATTTCTGATATTACGGAAACAAATGCTGACGAAGAGCTTCTGAACAGTATCAGAGCCTCTCAGATTGATACCGACCCTGTCTATATTCTCTTTACCTCGGGCTCAACGGGAACACCTAAGGGAACTGTAATCAACCACAGGAATGTGCTTGCATATTCCGAGTGGCTGTGCGAAACATTTGATATCAATGAAAACACAATTTACGGCAATCAGACCCCATTTTACTTCAGTATGTCTGTGTCCGATGTTTACGGCACTCTCAGAAGCGGTGCAACGCTGAACATTATTCCGAAAAAATATTTTTCTTTCCCTGTCCAGCTTATCAACTATCTTAACGAACGTAAGGTCAACACAATCTACTGGGTTCCGTCCGCGCTTGCGCTTGTTGCCAACTGGAAAGCGCTTGATTCGCTAAAGCTTGACTATATTGAAAAAATTATGTTTGCAGGCGAGGCTATCGCCGCAAAACATCTCAATTATTGGAGAAAACATCTTCCGAACGCAATGTACGCCAATCTTTTCGGTCCTACCGAAACCACCGACATCTGCGCCTACTGGATTCAGAACAGAGAAATTGCGGACAATGAAAGTGTTCCTATCGGCAAGGCCTGTGATAACTGCGAATGTCTGATTATTGATGAAAACGGCAAGCAGGCAGATGAGGGTGAGCTTTACGTCAGAGGTTCATTTATTTCGTACGGATATTTCAACAACCCTGATACAACCGTCAAGGCTTTTGTTCAGAATCCGCTCAACCATTCATATCCCGAGAAAGTATATAAGACAGGAGACCTTGTAAGAAAAAACAAGTACGGTGAGCTTGAATATATTTCAAGAAAAGATTTTCAGATAAAGCACATGGGTTACCGAATTGAGCTCGGCGAGGTTGAGGCCGCCGCCAATGCACCCGAAAAAATCAAAAATGCCTGTGCAGTTTACGATTCCGCAACCGATGAAATCATTCTGATTTATGAGGGACGAAAATTTGAAGAGAAAGAGTACCTTGACATTCTTGCAGGCTCTCTCCCCACTTATATGATGCCGTCAAAAATCATCAGAATAAAAAATATGCCCTACAATGCCAACGGAAAAATTGACAGAGTATGGCTCAGTAAAAATTATAAAACAATTTAACGGAGGAATAAAAAATGTCAGTACGTGAAGAAATCATTGAAATTCTCAATGTTATCAAAAAGAATGTTGATTACGATAAGGAAACCGCCCTTGTTGATAACGGTATTCTCGAATCACTTGAAATCGTTTCACTTGTCAATGAACTCAGCGATACTTTTGATGTTGAAATCACAGTCAACGACCTCGTACCCGAAAACTTCAACTCGGTTGACGGTATGGTTGAAATGATTGAACGTCTTGAGGACTGATAAACTCTACAAATCACGGTGGTGTAACCTTGACTTACATATCTTTCAGCTTTGTAATATTCTTCTTTATCCTTGCAATTATCTACTTTATTCTGCCTGAAAAAATCCGATGGACAGCCCTTCTTGTTTTCAGCTACGCATTCTACTATCTTGCCTGCAACAAGCTTCCGATTTATATGCTTGTTACCACTGTTCTGACGTTTGTATTCACAACGCTGATGCAGAAGGTGTTTGACAACAGCAAAGCGTATCTGAAAGAGCATTCGGGCGAATTATCAAAAGACGAAAAGAAAGCGTTAAAGAAAAAAGCCAAAAGCAAGAGCAAGGCAATTATGATTATTGCCGTTGTGCTTAACCTGCTTATACTCTGCGTTTTTAAGTATACGGATTTCCTTGTCGGTAACGCAGGTTCCCTTCTTACTAAATTAGGATTCGGAATTCAACCGAGAACATTCAACCTTATTCTACCTCTCGGCATTTCGTTCTACACATTTCAAAGTCTCGGATATATCATTGATGTTTTCAGACAAAAGTACAGAAGCGAGACAAACTTTTTCAAAGTTGCTCTTTTTGTCTCCTACTTCCCTCAAATTATCGAAGGACCTATCGGAAGATTTGACCATCTCGCACCGCAGCTCTTTAAAGGCAACAAATTTTCTTTTTCACGGACTAAAGAGAATTTGTTTCTGATTCTTGTCGGATTTGCGAAAAAAGTTGTTATTGCAGATAATCTTGCGCCGATGATAACGGCTGTTGTCGGTGATTACAGTAACTATCAGGGATTTCAGATTATCCTGACCTGTATGCTTTACGGCATTCAGCTCTATGCTGATTTCTCAGGTTGTATGGATATTGCTATGGGCTTTTCTAATATCCTTGGTATTCAGCTGTCATACAACTTCAAAAGACCTTACTTTTCAACTTCAGTTGCAGAGTTCTGGAGAAGATGGCACATTTCACTTTGCTCATGGTTCAGAGATTATCTTTTCTATCCGATTTCTTTTTCCTCAGCTTGTAAAAAAATCAGTAAAAAGCTTAAGGATAAAAACAGAATCACTCTGTCGATGAATATGCCGAAATACATTGCAATGATTGTTGTATGGTCATTGACAGGATTATGGCATGCCGCCTGCTGGACGGAAGTTCTATGGGGACTTATCAACGGCGTTGTAATGATTTCAAGTGAGCAGTTCAAAGACACATATGATAAAATCAATCACAAGCTCCACATTAAGGAAAGCTCCTTTGTATGGAAGCTGTTCAGAATTCTGAGGACTTACGTCTTTATGACCTTCCTGAATTTTATGTGCGAGTTTGATAAGCTTTCAGACTTCATTAAGTGCACGGTGATTGCTTTAAAAAATCCTTTGCCCACCTCGTTTTCACCTTCATATTTGTTTCCTGAGATTGTTATCAACGGAATATCATGCGTTATAGTTGTTTTTATCGCTTGTATCCTGCTTTTAATTCATAGCATTTATGACGAAAATCATAATGAATCACTAATAAAAAAAATCACTGCCAAAAGCTGGATTATGCAGGTTATTGTACTGTTTCTGTTGTTCTATACCTGCGCACTCTTTGGTGGTGCTGCTTCAGATATGACAGGCGGATTTATGTATGCACAATTCTGATTAAAGATTTATATTATCGGAAGGATTATTATGGCAGATAAGATAAAAAGATTTTCAAAAATTTTAATAACTGCATTACTGATAATTTGTTTAAGCTGTGCCTCAAATTATCTGATTGTACCGATTTCTTACGCACACTGGGCAAAACATGATGTCCGTGAATTAACAGGCAAAATTGACACTCTGATTATAGGCGATTCCCTTCCGCTGTACAGTATTCAGCCGAGTATACTTGATAAGCGCAAAGGCTGTTGCTCCTTCAATACATCTTCACCATCCCAATTTATGGATGAAACATATTACCTGTTGCTTGATTTTATCAAGGAAGAAAATATAAAAACTGTTTATCTCGGACTTGATTATTACAATTTTCTGCAAGAAGCAGAAGAAGGAAACAGAATCAGTGCACAGATTGTTTATAAAAGGCTGAGAAATCCGTCCGTTAAAATTGATTATCTGAAAAAATTCTTTAATTTTGACGAAGCATGGGAATGGATATTTCAAGAACGTAATAATGTAAACGGAATAGCGCACATTTCTAATACTGTAAAAGCAAAGCTAAGCGATGAATACAGGAACTATCTTCCTCTCTCCAATGAGGAATTTCTTCTTGAGGGCGGTACATATTATTACGATAAGGGTTATGTACGTACCGACTCCTGTGATGCAGAATATGTTGAGGGAGTACATGACATGAAAGACCTGTCTTGCGAAAGTATTGAATGGTACAAGAAAATCATTGAGCTGTGCAAGTCAAATGGAATTGAGCTTTACATTTTCCATACGCCACTTAAGAAGAACTTATTTAATGCAACAGCCAACTATGATACATTTTATAAAACAGTACAGGAAATTGCAGAATCATACGGATGTCCTTATTATGATTTCAACTACCATCCTGACAGAAATACAATATCAGATGATACAGATTTTGTAAATGATTCTCATTTAAACTATCAAGGCAGTCTGAAACTTATGGATTGGCTGTGTAAAGAGTTTTAATAATATAATCAAAACCGCCCACACTTTTGTGTGAGCGGTTTTCTTGGAGCAGGGTACGGTTTCGCCGTCCGCTCGCCTGCGGCGGCGTACTTACCGCCGTGTCACCCATTGCTTCGCAATCGGTACCGCCACGCCGCTCTTCGCTGAAAACAGTCCACCGGACTGTTTTCTTGTCGCTCAGACCCTCTCGGGTTCGATTCCCTGTCTTATTCAAAACCGCCCACACTTTTGTGTGAGCGGTTTTCTTGGAGCAGGGTACGGTTTC
>JAKSQO010000030.1 GCA_024404095.1 Clostridia bacterium
GCATATCTGGGGGTTGTTGAAGATGAGTAATACAATACTGAAAATCAATGATCTTAAAGTTAATTACGGCGGAATTGAAGCGGTTAAGGGTATCAGCTTTGATGTTACCGAGGGAGAAATTGTTACACTTATCGGTGCAAACGGTGCAGGTAAAAGTTCTACTCTGCGTTCAATAGTAGGTCTTGTTAAGCCTGTTTCGGGTACAATCGAATTCAATGGCGAAAACATTGCCGGTATGGACACACAGTCAATTGTAACAAAGGGTATTACCCTTGTTCCGGAGGGTAGAAGAATTTTCCCTGACCTTACTGTTGAAGAAAACCTCAAAATCGGCGCATACCTCCGTAAGGATGATCTTTCCGCTGATTTAGAGCGTGTATATTCTCTGTTCCCGAGACTTAAGGAACGCCATTGGCAGGCAGGCGGTACGCTTTCCGGCGGTGAGCAGCAGATGCTTGCAGTCGGACGTGCACTTATGAGCAAGCCGAAGGTAATTATGATGGATGAGCCTTCGCTGGGTCTTGCTCCGCTTGTTGTACGCGATATTTTTGAAATCATTAAAACGGTCAACAAAGAAGGAATCACAGTTCTTCTTATTGAACAGAATGCTAATATGGCTCTTAAGGTTGCACATCACGGTTATGTTATGGAGACAGGCCGCATTACTATGCAGGGTACAGGCGCAGAGCTTCTTGAAAATGAAGAAATCAAAGAGGCTTATCTCGGTAAGCAGAAAAAGTAATACGCAATAATTTAACAGGCTGTAACAAAATTGCAAAAAACAAGCGAGTCGAAGCACTGAAAGACAGTGCGAACGGCTCGCTTTTTGCATAAGCCGGTTGAATATAATAACACATTATGGTATGATGGCAATAATAATGTTTCTGAGGGTGACGGAAAATGACAGTAAGAAGAATGCAGATGTGCGACAGAGAAAAGGTCGCCGAATTCTTCGCTTCCATGGGGGAACGAAGCACACACTTTTTCAACATGAATCACGGCAACGAAAAGAGAACAATGGGGTTCTTTGAAAACGGCAAGAAAGACCACATTTTCTATGTTGCTTTTGAAGAAAATGAGCTTGTTGCTCTTGCTTTTATCTGGGATATTGACAGAACTGTTCCATGGTTCGGAATTGCCGTGCGTGATTCAGCGCAGGGCAAAGGTGTAGGCACGGCTTTTATGAAAGAAATATTTGCAGATATTCTTTCTGAAGATTATGCAGGGCTTCTTCTGAGAACAGCAACAGACAACATTCCTGCACAGCATCTGTATGAGAAATGCGGATTCGAGCGCATTGGCGTTCATTCGTCAGGAGAATATCTTTATATCAAAAGATTTGCGAGGGACTGAAATGGTAACTGTAAGTGCAGATTTCAATAAAAAAATCGGTAAAATCAAGCCTGTTCACGGCTTTAACAACGCTGCCCGTGAATCAAATTACGGTCCGTTGCTTGAAAGCTTTTCGGCTCTTAAACCGCCGTTTGCAAGGCTTCACGATACAGGCTATCACGGTAATGCTCATTATGTTGATACTCCATGCATATTCCCCGATTTTTCTGCTGACCCCGAGAATGAAAAATCCTACGATTTTACGCAGACGGATTATTACATAAAGCCGCTCATCGAAAAAGGCATAAAGGTCATGTATCGACTGGGCGTAACAATCGAGCATGAGCCGAAAAAACATAATATTTTTGCTCCGTCCGATCCGCAGAAATGGGCGTCTGTCTGTGAGCATATAGTCAGACATTACAACGACGGATGGGCAGACGGATTTCATTTCGGTATCGATTACTGGGAGGTATGGAACGAGCCCGACGGACTGAATCCCGAGTGTGAGCCTTTCGGCTGTCCAAACTGGATAGGCACTGCGGAACAGTATTATGAGCTGTATGTCTGTACCGCAAAGAAAATCAAAGAGCTTCATCCCGAGGTAAAGATCGGTGGCTATTCAAGCTGCTACATTCTCGGTAAATTTGAAAACGGTCGCTGGGTTGCAGGGGACGCATCGTATTTTACGAATTTTCTTGAATATATAAAAGACGAAAATGCTCCGCTTGACTTTTTTACATATCACGGATATCTCGGAAAGCAGTATCTTGAAAAGATTGAAATCGAAAGCCGCTTTGTGCGAGAAAATCTTGACCGTTACGGCTTTAACGAAACCGAGTGCATTGACGCAGAGTGGAATGTCAACATCTGCGACATTGAAACTGACAACAGACGCACGCAGAATTATATAAATTACCGCAACGAAAAGGGCGCTTCTCATGTTGCGGCAAGCCTTTATGAAATGCAGCGATGCCCGATAGATTCCGCAATGTATTATGACGCTCAGCTTTGGGTTGAATACGGCGGAATGTATCATGTGCCGAGCCTTGAACCGACAAAAACATACTATGCTTTTAAGCAGTTCGGTGAGCTTTATGAACAGAAAAACGAATGTGAAAGTTGCGGCGAAGGACTTGTTTATACCTGTGCCGCAGCAAGCGAAAAGAAGCTGCTCTGCATTTCAAACATAAGCGAAAGCGCGGAAGAAATTAAGCTTGAAATAAGCGGGATAAAAGATAATAATGCTGTTATCCGCACAGTAAGTAAAAGCAAAGACTATGAAGAAACATACAACGGTGTTATTCCTGACAGAATAACGCTTGAGGGATATTCATTTGTAACAATTGAAATAGAGTGATAAGAATAATAAGTTCGTTTTTGATTTTAGTTTAGATTTAAAGTTTTATATGATATAATAATATCAACAAATCAGAATTTGTCTAACAGATCTGAAAAACGGCAAAAATATCTGTCTGACAAAATGTTTTCGTGTGAGTGTCCTAAAACGTGTTTAGAATTTTTGTCGAAATCTTAAATCATATTTCATAGTATTAAGTATACTCACAATAAGGAAGGATTACTTATGCAGTTTGTGAAAACGCTGCCTGATGGCGAAAGAATGATCGAGAGCTTTATTCCGTCTATACATCGAATAGAGGCACGGGCAAACTTTATGCCCCACGAAAACGAACAATGCCTGGATGGCAACTGGGCGTTTCGCTGGTGGGAAAGCCTTGATCTTATGCCTGATGAACTGGACGTAACCGACTTTGAGGGATGGGATACAATCCGTGTGCCATCCTGCTGGCAGTTGAATGGTTACGGGATTCCAAAGTATATCAATACAGTCTATGAATTTCAGCCGGACGCGAGTAAATTGAGTCCGCCGTATGTGCCTGACGCACAGACAGCGGTTGGTGTATATGCCCGCTCTTTTGTGTGTGACAATGTGACCGACCGACGGACCATTCTGGCGCTGGATGGCTTTTCATCCTGTGAGCAGGTCTATGTCAACGGTCAGTTTGCCGGCTATGCAGGGCAAAGCATAAATATATATTTCGTCTTCTTTTTTTCTTATTTCACGAATCTGTACGGTATTTGCAAAGCTTATCAACGGCTTTTCAAGCAGATATTTGTTAGTGAATTTCATAATAACTCTCCGTTCTGATAACTTCGATGTATTCTTCTGACAAAAGAATAAAGTCACAGAACAACAGATTCACGATGCTCTGTGACCGTATATTCATAGCTTGCTGATATAACTATTATTTGATCAATGTTTTAATCTTTTCAACAATAACCGTAACAAGCTTTACAACAGCTTTGATGACAAGCTGAACGAAATTATCCTTCGGTGCAAACTTACCGTCCTGTGTAGGAAGAATGTAGCCGTATATATTCTGAAGGAACTGAGGACAGTTGGGGTCTGTGAAAACATCGATATCATTATAGATGATATAATTTATCATGCCGTAATAGCTGTCGTTTTTTTCGCCGTGTGCAAGATCCTTTACAAACCATGTGTGACGCGGAATAAAGCAGGTTGAAGCGTCAATACACCAGTCAGGTGACATATAGTTATATTCGGGATAAAGCTTCTGCTGATAATCATCTGCAAAGCTTTCGCCATTCTTTGCGCAGGTTGCGCCAAGACTTGCAACCGATGTTTCGACAAATCCGTCACCCATAAAGTTGCCCTCGTATGTGAACGGGAAGGGAGGGATGTTGTACTTACAGATAATACTTACATTATGACCGTCATCAATAGCTTTCTGAAGAATCTTTCTGTCGTTGACCATAATGTTTTCGTGATAATATGTAACCTTCTCAATAAGCTTGCCGTATGTTTCACGGTCATTTCCGTAAATATATTCGATAGCCTCGTCAAAATCTTCATCCTTAACGAATGCCCACATTGCGGGATGTGTACCCAGTATATCGTGCACAGCGTCGTGAAGAGCCTTCTTGAGAGCTATTTTAAGAAGCGGTTCAACACTCGTGTCAATAAGAAGGCGGAGAATACCCGACTCGTTAAGTAACTGAAGGAGGAATGTAACAGTATCATTTCCGACTGCATTTGACGCAAAAGCTTCAACTGCATCTGCATCAAAATGGAACTTGCCTGTAAAAATCTGGCTTACAAAATTGATGCCTTCCATGGACGGAACACAGAAAAGGATTGAATCAAGACTGTCAGCCCCATATTCGCTGATGTAAGCAAGCTCAACAGATGTACCGTAGCTGGAACTTACAAGCTCAACCTTGTTACTGCCTGTGTCATCCTTAACCCAGCCGATAAACTCATTAAGCTCTTTTGCAAGATCTACAGGGTCAAGACGTGAATCGTATTTAAAAACATACTTGCCGTCACCGGAGTATTTAAGCTCTGTTGCGTCAACAGTAACGTTAGACTGCATTGTAATTCCGTCAGGCTCAAGCTTTGTATCTCCGAGAAGATCATCAAACCAACCGTAAACGCAGTTGTAAACAAGGTTAAAATCAAAATGCTTGAGACTTTCGGTAAGAGTGGTTTTGATGTTTGATGTTGCAGCGCTCAATCTGTTGCTGTCAATAGGGTAGAGCAGGGATGTTTTGTTTGCATCATCCTTATAATATACTCTTTTGGATTCAAATCCCTCAATATAAACCTGAGGAAGATGGTTATACGTGTCATTCTGCAAAGCATAGGCAGCTACACCTAAGTACCCGGATACAGAAATGACGATTGCCAATAAAACGCTGAGTATCTTTTTCATAAAGAAATCTCCTTTTCAAGTTACTTTTTATATTTCAAGTTGTCACAACGATCAACTGAATATATTTATTTTGCGAAGAATTCGGTTGATTACAGGGAATATTGCCGACTGACGCTGAACTGATTTCGGCATATTCTGCGTTTCGCTGAACCACCATGTCGGTCTGACTGTGAAGTTCGGTTCTGCATCTGTGAAGCGTACTCCGCCGCCTTCACTGAGGAACTTAATACCGTAATCTCTCATATCGTTATAAAGCTTTTCAGCCTCTTTTATCGGGTCGTTTCTGAATGAAATCCAGTTGAACTCGCCTGCAAATGTTCCGCATTTGAATAAACGCCAGCTTATAGAAAGACCTTTAAGTCTGTTCGCTTCATCCTCAGTCAGATTTCTGCTTTCGGCACGTGCCATTATTTTGTCGAGCTTTTTGATTTCAAGCTCTGTAAGTGCTGAATGGTTTTCGAGCGCCTCGCCGCCATCCTGACAGGTCATATGAGCAGAGCTGAACGCAAAAGGCTTATATCCCTTTACAGATTTTTCAAATTTATTGATGAACTCAACAACATCCTGCCCTGCTTCGCCGTAGTAAGCTTCACAGAATTCTGAAATATGGCGTTCGATATCCGTGTCGGGATTCCAGAGAAGCTTAAGAACAAGATAAGTCTTTAAATCATGGAATTCACCTGCAACCATATCCTCGCCGCATCCGTTGTCAAAAACAGCAATAACATTATTGTCTCTGAAATACTGATATCGTTTCTGCAGGGTAGTAATATTCGGGAATGTTGCATAATAATACTGAAAATCTGTGCTGTAATTCCACATATAAATACTGTCGGTCAGTTTTGCCCAACCTTCAAGTGCCTTGCTGAATTTTCTGTTTTCACGGCAGGATAAATCTCCGAAATCGTGAAGCACACAGCCGTTAATCGGACACATACGGATGACAACTCCGTCAGCAATACTGAGATTTTTCGGCGGTGTGAGGGAATCCTGATATGCAAGAGTTTCAAAACGTGCATCAGGATAATCTTCTCTTACTGCCGCAGCCACTCTGTTGACAAAATTGATCATGGAGGCGGAATCCGTATTTCCGTGAGCTTTATTGAAAGCTTTGCATTTATCACACTGGCAGAAGGACATTCCGTCATTCTGAGACACGCTGAAAATGGTGTTGTACTGAGAGAAAAAGGTTTTTGCAAATTTTACAGTAAGATTAAAGACATCTTCATTTGAAAGACAGGGCTGTCGATTCATGCTTCTGTTACCCTTATCGTCACAGCCAAAGTATTCGGGATGCTCCGTGAACATATCACGCGTGATTATCCATTGAAGCGAATGAACAGTATTTACACAGTATTCAGACGGACTACCGCCCCAGTCCTCGTTAATATAAGCCATATAGCTGTGGAGCTTGTGCTTCACGCAGAAATCCGCATACTTTGTTGAAAACAGCCAGTAAGTCTGTCTTAATTTGAGCGGCGGAATAAATGAATAATCAATCGGTGAAATTGCAATACGTTCGGTTTCGGGAACAACTGTCAGTTCTTCTGTAAACCACCTGCAGCCGAGCCAGTCCTCAAGGAATGTATAAACCGCATAGATTGCACCCCTTTCTTTGCCGCCTGTGAGAAAGAGCTTACTGCCGACTGTAAGAATGCGGACTCCGTCCTGCTCATATTCCGAACGGTCAATGCTTATTTCTCCGTCACGGTTTGTAACACCGATAACGATTTCCTTTTCAGAAGAAGAAATTTCATCTGTTACAATTTCAAATTTTGCAGAGCTGATTTTTTCAAGATATTCTGCCAGCTCACGTGCGGCATTTTTCTCAACTTCTGCAGCATTTGCGGAAATAACAATTCGGTATTGAGTTGAACTGCTTTCAGCAAGAATGATTTCACATTCCTCTTTAGCAAAAGCAGGGACAAGTGTCAGCAGGGATAACAGCATTGCAAGTATAATTGAAATAACTTTTTTCATGACTATATCCTCCTTTTATTCTGTTATACAGAATGAATCTCTGTCTTTGTTTATTTTCATAACAATCTCTTTATCGGAAAATGTTAATCGCATTTCTCCTTTATTACCGATGAACTCTTTTATGTGTTTTTTCAGATTGCATGAGCGGTAGCTTTTAATTACAATCCATTTACCTTTTCCGTCATTTATTTCGCTGATTTTTCCGTAGGATTCAGATAAAATTTCAGCCGGCGCAAAGCGTTCGGGTGTTACGGCGATAAGTCCGTTTTCTTTTACACATGCTTTAACTGCTTCAATTGTTTCGTCTGAAATATGTATTCCGCACAGGAAGCAAAGCTTTAATGAATCGAGAACTTTTCTGTCTGCTTCATGGTCGAATACAGCTGTACTGTTCAGCGAAGCAAAAGAAAAATGCTTGTTTTTCAAAGACCACGGAGAAATTCTACACCATGACAATCCGTTCTTGCAGGTTTCACCGTGAGTCAGAATATTAAAAACCTTAAATATTTCTTTTGAACGATAATCGGGCTTAATCTTCGGATTACCGAAAAGACATTTCTTGAAAAGAATCGGATACCATTGTCCCCAGTAGCCTGTATCGTAATTTATTATACCGATTTCGGGACGGTAATCCTTAATGTTGTAGCTTCGTTCTCTGCCTTGATATTCCGTGCAGAAACGTCTGAATTCTTTTCCGTGCTCTGTCAGATTTTTATCGTCAGTCATCACGTTTATGCTTTCAACATACGTGCAGTCGACACCGGCATAATAAGCAAACAAAAGATTTGAGTACATCTCCCGGGCTGAATGTCCGGGATTGGTAAACTGAAACCAGTTATCAACGCAGTTATAAAGCGGTGTGCTGTACTGCAATGCCGCACCTGCCGCAAATGAAAAAATAACATTTGAAATGTTTTCTTTCAGCGACTTGTAATTAGGGGTTATGCCGCTTCGGGCAAAAATGTGGAAGAAAACAGGATAAACGTGTTCCCCGAAAATCGAAGGCGCACCGTTTCGCTTGATGGAATCCGAATATTCTTTAAGCTGAGCGAACAGAAGCTTTCCCTGTTTTAAAGCGTCAGGACTTTCTGAAAAGGGGAATACAGGAAAAATCTTTTTAAGCCTTGATGACATCTGAAATATCGGATTGCGATTTATTATCGAATGTTCAAATTCGTCATACATTATGCCTTTAAAGTTTTTGCTTTCCGAGAGAGATTTAACAAATTCGTCAGGCAGCTTCATTCGGTGGCATCCGTCACTTTTGTCTGCCCACTGAGTTCCGTCTGATGCAGTACAGTTCTCGTTCCAGTTCTGATATTCAAAATTGGCAATGAAGTCTGTGTTCTGTGCTTCAAAGATTTTCGCCAGTTTTTGCGAAAGCTCGACAGACTGTGCAAGTGTATGATTCTGACCTTCGATGTGACATACGGCAAAATCAATCAGCCGTCCGTTATCGGTTACTTCGGATAACGCCTTGTCATCAGATACAACTTTATCTGCAAAAACATTCAGACCTATTTTCATTATTTTATCATTGTTATTCATATTATTCATTTCAGTTTATTTTTTCAAAGCTTTCCAGCGGTCGGTCAATGTTTTCAATTACATATTCGTGTTCTGCGACAGTTTTGAAAATTATGTCACCGTCGGTTTCTGTGAAATCAACTTTTTCATTAGTCTCAAGATTACGAACAGACACCTTTTCTCCGAACACATTCATAAATCGGCACTCGTTTCCGCGTAAGCTTCGTATAATTGCATATGCAGGCTTTTGGTTGCGCATTTCGGCGGAAACAAGGAAAGCACCCCTCGCTCTTAATGAGAAGAATGCCGCATCGCCGATATCCTCGGGATAGGCGGGGAAGATTCTTATAACTTCTCCCTGCGACTGTAAAAGCATTTCGGTTATGACCTCGCTGAGATAAGCTCCGCCCTTATCGACAAAGAACGAGTGCTGTCCGTCAGGCTTCATCTCATTGCTTTCGTCATAGTCGCAGGCATCTGAGCGGTTAAGATTGCCGCCCTCTCTGCATTTTGGCAGAAGCTCTAACGCAAGGCGGGCATAATCCTTGTCACCCATTCTCAGACGTGAAAGGATACCGTATGACATATCCCACGGCATTTTGTTTTTGTCCACAAATTTTTCAACTGACTTTGCCGCAGCCGCTTTCATCTCATCACTTCCACGCCATTTATCAACCTCATCCGTGATGCATATGGGACACAAGTCCGAAACAGGCGGATTGCCGTAAACGATAGAAATATCATCAATGTCTTCGGCGGTTTTCCATGTTCCGTCAGGCCAGAGAGCGTAATCCTTACGCAGAGCGGAGACATCATTGCGCCACTCTGCCGCAAGCTCTGCATCAATACCGAGGATTTCAGCTGATTCAGCCGCACGACTCAATATAAATTTAAATAGCGCAAGGTCGATAAGTGAATTCGTCATAAATTCATTGGAAAGACCGGGGCAGGCAACACATTCCTGTGAGCGTGACGGGAAAATATATTTTTCACCGTTTTCATCAGTAAGCAGGTAATCATGATAGAAGAGTGCCGCTTGTTTCAAAATCGGATAACCGACATTGAGCAGATACTCTTTATCGCCTGTGAAGTCATAATAATCCCATGCATATTTGACGGTTTCGCCTGTGGTGGAGATGTTCATTATAGTACCGTTGAGAAATGCTGACGAAGCTATAACCGTACCTGTGCCGGAAATAGCGTGAGGATAAGCAGTACCTCTGCAATTATAAAAATCCGAAGCGTATTTCTGAAGCTTTTCCTTTGCGTCAAAACAGAGCCTGAACCACGGTTCAAGCAACTCGGCATGGTTTGTTGCAAGCAGACCGAGATTTGTTTTCGGCTGCTCGTAGGTCAGAATATGGTGTCCCCAGTTTACATAGCTGGACTGAAACCATGGCGCAACATAACCTGCCGCGAACTTTGACGGTCTTCTTGCGCTCATAGCCTCATAGATTCCCCAGTACCATGGCATTGAATATTCGATTTTTGGCAATCTTATCCACGAACGGTTTGTGTCATGGGATGTAAGCTGTGAAGTGTTCAGCAGAACGTGAACTGTGTTTCTTGCAAAAGCCGATTCAAGCCTTCTTTTTGCCTCGGCGTATGTATCCTCTGCATCATGTGTGCTGACAACAGTAAGAAGAATTTCAAAGCTTTTACCAAACCTTCCTGTACCCATAACCGAGTATCCGATGTCTGAAAGCCTGATTTCTCCGCCACCGACTCTTGCCATTACAGTATAATGGACATCGGGGGAATTGGTCGGGTTTTCGCCTGCTCTCAGACGCATATTAAATCCGAAGTAATCACCGTCAGTAAAGCAGACGGGTGAATAATATTTATCAATTTCTTTTTCGTATCCGTCTATAAGCTCAAATCTTCTGCCAAAGGTGAGCACCGCAGGTACTTCCATAGGATCCCGTGTCAGTTCAAAACGTACCGTACCGAGAGCCTGTCTCGGACTTGAATCAGAAGCCGAAACGGAAATGCGCATAACCTCATCAACTCGGCTGACATTTGCGGTTACGAGATAATCCTGTCCGAAGATGCTGCCGTTCTGATTGTCACAGGAAAAATACTGCTTCGCAACAGCGGTGGAAATGTCAAGCTCCTCGCGAATATTGCAGCCGAATCCTCCACTCAGAAGGTGGAGCGTAAGTCTGGCGGCAGATGTCTGAATCGGAAGATTTACTCTGCGATTTGAAGCTTCAAACATATCAAGCTTTATTGTTTCATCTCCGTCAGAGACCTTCTTCCTTACATTTTCAATTCCGCCGTCAGGGTAGCACGGCTCGGGAGCTTCAAAGTCATCCCACCACAAATCGTTTTTTGCGATATTAAATGTAAGATTATCCGGCAAGCCGTGCATGGATGCACCAAAATCGCCGTTGCCAATCGGCATACCCGAACGAAAATCTCTTGCTGTTCCCTTACGCACAAAGCTGTGCTTTGCCGCTTCGGCTTTGCCGTTTGTATTTATTCTCATTCTGTCGGGCTGCATTGTTTCGTTGGGCATATTCGGAAGCAGACCGCAGCACGGATCTTTACGAAATTTTTTATTCATCTGTATTCACCTTTATTCTTTATCTTCGGACGCAAGCATTTCTGTCAGTTCATCAATCTCATCAGGCTCATCAGCTTCCTGACTTGCGATAAGCGCACGTCTTTCGTTTAGAGCAATATACATTTTTTCTCTCTTTTCGCCCTCGAGATCGTAGAAAAAGTACGGAATGATTCTGATAAATGTCGGAAGCAGATTGATGCCGTTTGACAGGAAGAAAACTTTTTGATATACCTGTTTGCTGCCCTGTGACCACGGCGTCATGGGAATGGTTGGGTCATAGCCCGACCACTTGAAAAGCTGAACTGTCAGCAAAGCGTTGAGCGGTGACGTTATTTTTGAAATAAGTCCTGTCAGAAGACCGATTGTACCGTCAGGTCGCTCACCTGTAACATATTCTGTATAGTCATTGATTTCTCGTCCGATTTCCGCCTCGAATACACCTCCGGGGCCGTTGTTGATTGCGTTGATGCCGTAGAATAACGCATAAACGGGAATGATAACCCATTTTTTATCAATAAACGGACAACCGATTGCAACCATGCCGATACAGCAGAAAAGATCCCACATACTAAGCCAGATAACTGCCTTCTTGTTGTTGTTTTTGAATATCTTCTGGAATTTCGGAATGAAAGTTACGCTGAGGTAGTTGAAAATATTGTTTGGCAGATAAGCAAAGAATGTCGGAATCACGCCGCCGAAAATTTCCTGCTGTGTGACAACATCCCACTTGTAACCGCCGTTAGCCCACCAGCTGACTGAGAAACTGGCAATAAAGTTACGCAGAGCATACTTGTTTTTCAAAATATAAAAAAGTGTTTTTGCTGTCGGGGCGGGCTTCGACTGAAGAATAATTCTTTCCTTGCAGTTTATTGCCATCGCAATATTTCCGACTGCGCCGATAATTGCCGCAATGAATGCCAGCCCTGAGAAAACTGTGCTCATGGGAAGATTGATGTAACCCTTGTTATTAAGCTCCATAAGCGGAACAACGATAACCGAAACTAACTGAGAACCTGTGAATCCGAGATAGTTCTGAACAAGACCGACATTGATACGGTCTTTCGGATTTGCTGTCTGAAGAGACAGAAGGTTACCTCGCGGAATGCTGTAAATTGTGCTGAATGTTTCCTGAATAAACAGGGCAATGAAAACAAAAATTATTTTTTTCGGGTCATTGCCCGGGGTGTCTCCGAAGAACATTGCGCCGCTGTATAGAAGTACGGTGCTGAAAAAGTACGGTATTGCCGTAAATATGATATACGGACGGGCCTTGCCCCAACGGGTTCTTGTGCGGTCATATGCAATGCCCATAAGCGGATTGTTCAGAACGTCATAGATACCGATAAGGGTAAGTATGAGCGTAACATAAACCATATCAATTTTAAGAACATTTACAAAATACAGCATTCTGTATTGCTCGAGCGCAGTGACAACACGTGTTGCAAACTCGCCAATTGCAGGAAAAACCATTTCTTTTGGAGTAAGAACAGGTGTATGAAACATTCTTGTGGCAATATTGCTGTATTTATTAAGTTTTCTTTTATCGAGAGTTGCCGCCGAATTATCTTCCGCACCGACAACTTTATCAACTATATTTTTTACACCGTTTTTATTTTCACTCATTTTACAGTCACCTCACAGCTTGCTTTGCAGTTACTATCTTCAAAAAGTGCAGAAACGGAAAAATACTGTGTTTTGCCATAGCAGTATTACCGCTTTTTTACCGCACTCAGGACAATTTGCCATATATGCTCCTCCTCGGAATCAAACCATTTTGTTTGTTAGCTCTTTTCTGTATTTTGCAGGTGTTACGTTATAAATTTTCTTAAAATGGTTTATATAGTTGCCGGTACATTCCCAACCCATTTTCTGTGAAATTTCATTAACCGACATATCTGTCTGAAGCAGGAGAGTAAGCGAATCGTAAATTCGTCGTTCAATTATGTACTGCTCAATGCTTTTGCCGAAATGCTCCTTGAAAAGTCGATTCAGGTAATCGGGTGTGTAGCCAACTTCTCGTGCAGTTTCGGAAATATTGGTTTTACCCGAAAAATTATGCTGTAAATTGATGAGAAGCTTTGTAAGACATTCCGGTAACGGCTTTTCTTTTTCAAACGACTTTTTGACATAAAGTCCGATAAGACTGCACGCAACAATGCGTATAACGGATTTATAAACTTCGTAATCCTTTGCCATAGCGTACAGATATGAAAAATCAATGCTTTCCTCAAACGATTTCAGTTCACTTTCACTCAGATGAAATGAGGGCGGATTTTTCGCTGTCATAATTCTTACAAAAAGTGTGGGCGAGATATAATCGCAAGCTTCCTTAAAAAGCTTGGGCTCAATATAAATATCACAGCAAATGTGCTCGGCGCTTTCATCAATCGGGTATGCGGCATGGTAATCCTGAGGACGAAGAATTACAACATCTCCAACCTCGGGCCTGAACGATATGCCGTTAACCGTATGGATAAAATTGTTTTTTATCGTAATCACGGTTTCAAAATGCTCGTGCCTCTCAAGCGGGATTTTCATGCCCTTATTGCGGGCGATGTAGTAACCTTCAAATGTATTACGACTAATCACCTGTATTTCCTGATAAGGCTCATTTTTCATACCGATACCTCCAAATTAGCAGATTGCTTATTATCTGAAATATCCTACTTAAAAAACTATAACATATTAAATATTTTCTTTCAATTGTTATTGCGGATTTCTATACAAATAGACGGTTTTTACAAATAATATAAGGCAAAATGTCGGAATCTGCCAATAATGAAAAACAGGTATCCGGATATTCCGTCAATAGTGTATTCTTCGAGAGAAAAGAACGTGTCTGTTGCATTTATTTCAGAGTGGAAAAAGCTAAAGGGATTTAAGGCTTCAACTCGAGAATAAACCTTAAATCCCTGATTTTAATATAATCAACAAAAAATATTTTTTGCGTTTTTCTTTCAAAGAAAACGCTTTTGTATAGGATAAAACTGTGTTTACAGATTTAAGAACACCAACGCAAGCACACCCATAACTACACCGAGAATTTGGCGTTTCATATATTTTTCTTTAAACAGTACAGTTGCGGACAAAAATGAAACAACTATATTCATTCCGGAGCAGACAGGCGAAACAATAGAAAGGGGCAGCAGATTGTTTACGACAATAGCTAACAGGTTGTTGATTCCGTTTGCGACTCCGGCTGTACCTGCATAGGGGATGCCATAGCGTAGTATTTCTTTAAGCTGTTTGCGATCTTTAAGTATACCGCCAATCAGCAGTACGGACGCTGAAACAGAAAGTCCGATAATCATAAATTCGTTGTTGCATTCGTTATTAAATCTGAGCTGCTGCATTTTTTGGATAATGGCAAGCAGTCCGTTGCCCAACATAACAATTATAATAGAAATTAACCATTTAACAGAGAATTTGTTTTCTTTTTCGTCTTTGTTTCCTCTTACAAAAAAGAGTGAAGTCATCAACAACGCGAACCCGATGCAAGTGAATACCGAAACTGACTCGTGAAGAAATATTATTCCGAATAATATCGGGAAAATCAATGAATATGAAATGATAAGCATTGAAAGTGTAAATGAACCGCACGAAAGAGCAACAAATGTCAGAAAATATGCAATACAATATATGAATCCGTAAGCAATGGCATAAGGAAACATATCTGTTGAAAATCTGAGTCCGTTTTTATCTGAAACAAAGAAGAAAGCTAACGCAAAAAGAGAAAGAATCCCCGTAAAAAACATACCACCCGCTGAATGCTTTGCGTTATATTTTTTAATCATAACGCCTTCGCTGATATTAGCAACTGATTTTAAGATAATTAAAAGATAACCCATAGTAAAATATACTCCAAAAAAATAATTACCAATCTTTGTGTATAACAGTTTTAAAATCAATGTAAATATAGTTGAAACACAAAAACGGATGGGATATTACAAGGAAATACAAAACTTTTTAATCGTTGATTTCTCCGGACGGATACGGAATATCGGTTTCGTATCCTGTTGGGGAGTCCTTTAGCAGATAACCGAATACGTCTGAATTTACCTTTTGCAGATTCAGATACCTCGGTGCATAAGTCACACTCGGATTTGTTTGTTTCAATCCATGGTAAGCACACCAAAGCTCAGTTCCGTCGGGAGAATAAAAGAACGATGCGTGTCCGGGACCGTAAACCCCGTTACCCTTGACAAACAACGGCTCTGATGATTTTTTCCAGGACTTTTTATTACACATTTCTCCGCCCTGATACTCGAGTATTCCTAAACAATAATCATCTGACCAGCATCCGTTGCCCGAATAGATGATGAACAAGTGCGTTCCGCTCTTTACAAAAAACGCTCCCTCGTTTATCGCATTTTTACCCTTATAAGGCGCAACGAGCTCCCAGTCATATTCTGCTTTTGATATAACAGCGGATTTCTTGCCGAGAGTCCAAGGATTTTTAAGCTCCTGAATAACAAGATACTGTGCGCCTGCGCCAACCTTTCTTTCACAACAGGAATAGCAGATATACTGCTTGCCGTTTCTGTCAGTATATACAGTTGGGTCTATGGCGTAAAGGTCATCGTCAAGCAAACCCTTGAATATAAATCCGTCAAAAGGATTTTCGGTTTTTGATTCCATGACAAACAGCCGTTTTTCACCGCTGCCCTGCTGTGCTGTGCCGCTTGTGTAAATATACCATTTGCCGTTTGGAGCTTTATGCATTTCAGGTGCCCATACATCACCGTAAATGCCGTTTTCGCCGTCGGCACTGAATACAACAACAGAATCGTTGTCGGAAAGAAGCTTTGCGGCGTGTCGGCTGCGGTAGATTTCAAGTCTGTTGACACAGGTGAACAGCAAATAATAATAACCTGTGTCAGAGTCATATGTCACGAACGGGTCGGGAGCATCTCTGTCGGCTATCACATTGCGAAAAGTTTTGGTATTATCAGGTTCAACCTCGTGTGTAATGCTTTTTGTTTTTATTTCTGCGTTCGGGTCAAGAGCTTTCAGATATTCCTCACAGTCCGAGAATTTTACCTCTTTGGTAAGCATACTGTCCTCATACTGAATATATGTATTGGAATCCATTACCGGAAGTGTGCCTGCCGTGCTTTCAATAATAAACATTGAATATTCCGAGCCGTCAAGAATATTATTTGAAATAACAAAATTCTTTGCTTTGTGTTCATGGTTACTCCATGAATTTATGTGAGCTGTATAACCGGGGTCACGTCGCTGTACTCCCCAGCCTTTTCCGGCATCGCGGAAAGTATTTGAGTCAATAAGAATATTTTTGAACAGTCCTCCTGTGCCGTTGAAATATTCAAATGAATATGTGCATTTTTCAATTACATTGTTTCTGAATGTAATATTTTTCATTTTTGAATCAGTGTTTGACTGGAATGTTATACCTGCGTCATAAATCTGATAGATATGGCAGTTTTCAACCAGTACATTATTTGAATCAGCCCAGAATTCAATGCCGTTGCCGTATCTTACAACATGGTCAAGACCCGGCTGTATTGAACCGCCTGTCCAGCCGATTTCGCAGTTTCTGACAGTAACATTTATTTTGCCGCCCTTTATTCCGTGAGCACCACCGTAAAGCACTCGTATTCCGTCAACGGTTACACCCTTTGCAAGAGATATAACAGGATTACACAGAGCAAACTCAATTTCATTGAATCGTTCGGAAGGATTCTGCTCACTGTAAAGATAAACTTTGTTATCGTTTGTATTGTGCCAGAAAGAAAGGTCGGATTTCAGCTCTTCTACCGAGCCTTTGAAGCCGAATATTCCCGTTATCTGCTTTAAACCGACCGCTTCGCCTGCGTTAAAAATAATGTTGCCCACATCGACTGTAAAGATTTCATCAAACATCCATACATTCGGAACGTCGGTTTCAATCCATTTTGTCTTGTCAGCGGCATCGGCAGAGCCTAAAAATGTTGGCTTTTCACCCTCACCGTATGCTGCGTATGTAACACCTTTCTGACAGAAAAGCTGACCTCTGTACTCGCTTCCGCAGGCAATATAAACGGTGTTGCCTGATTTAAGTCTAATACTGTTAAGCTTATCGAGAGATTGCAAAGGTTCTTCAATGCTTTTGCCGCTGTTGGAATCAGAGCCGTTAACCGAATCAAAATAGTAAACCGCTTTCCACGGCATCATTCCCGAAAAAAACGAAAAGATAATAGAAAACGCTGTAACGATTGAAGTTATAAATTTCATAAAACAGCTCCCCGACAATTAAATTTTGAATTACTTAAACAGATAGTAACATAGTTTTTAAAATTTTTCAACAGACTGTGATATGATAACCCTGAAACAATGAGTTGCCTGATACTTAAGCCATTGAAAACTAAGGAATCCTACCGACTGTTATTTCGGAAAATCTGCATCCGTCAAAAGAAAACTCGTAAAGTAATTATATTTTAAAGATACTTGACAAGTGACCAATTGGTCGCTATAATGTGAATGTGTCCAGTTGGTCGCACTGTACTACAAGGAGGTTACTATGGGGAATACAACAAAAGAAAAGATTCTTGATGCAGCACTTGTCAGCTTTGCTGAAAACGGTTACAAAGGAACTAATCTGCGTGATCTTGCCGCAGGGATGGGACTGAGCAAATCTGCACTATACAGACATTATGAAAGCAAGGACGATATCTGGAATGCCGTCTTTGACCGAATGGAGGCATATTATGTTTCACGGTTCGGTTCACCGGAAAAATTGCCGACTGCGCCGAAGTCCTGCGAAGAACTGTTTGATATGACGATGCAGATGCTGAACTTTACCATGCATGACAAAAGAGTAATCCTTATGAGACAGCTTTTGCTTACGGAACAGTTCCGTGACGAAAGGGCACGACATTTCGCTACTCTGCATTTCCTGAACGGAACAAAAGAAATCTACACAAAGATTTTTGCGGAAATGATGGATAACGGAATTTTTAGAAAAGATGACCCGGATATGCTTGCGTTTGCCTATACTGCTCCAATCACAGAACTTGTGCACTACTGCGACCGTGAACCGGAAAAAGAAGCGGAGATTATTCAGCGAATTGAAGCGTTTGTGAAACATTTTATTAAGATATACGGGAACTCGGAGAAAAACCATGGAGAATAAAGCGCTTATTGTTATCGACATACAAAACGATATCACGAAGCATTACAAAGACGTTATTGATAATATCAATGCAGCTGTTGAATGGGCACAGGCTAACAATATGCACATTGTATACATCAAACATAACAATATCACAAACGGTACCCGTAGCTCTCATTGGCTTAGCCATTGTAATGATCGGAGAATATCTGTATCCGAACAGTATACTGAAAATATTCGGTATCGTATGGATATTTACAAGTGTACTCTTTCATATTATTTTCTATCGGTGTCCTTATTGCGGCAGATTTTTAGGCAGAAGCACAGGCAAATGCTGCCCGAATTGCGGCAAGAATATGGACGAAGATATTGAAGATAAATAATAAAACACTTTCCAACCATGAGAATTGAAGCGGAGAAATCAAGTCGCTTTTGAAAAAAGAATAGATAACGGAGGAAGAAATTATGAAAGACGGATTTATTGTACCGCCTAACCACGTTAATTTTCAGGCAAAAAAGCTTTTCGGTTCTGTAGGGCGTATTATAGACGGCTCAATAGCCTATATTACTTTGAAAGGCGGAGGACCGCTTGAACAGCATACTCATGAACACAATCATCTGTTTATTGTTGTGAAGGGAGAGGCGGTAGTATTTGCCGAAGACAGAAAAATTATAATTCACGAGAATGAATCGTATCTCGTAAAGGGTAGCATCCCGCATTCTGTATGGAGTAATCAGGATGAGGAGACCGTCATGATTGGAATATCGGTTCAATAAAAAATTTGAAACACTAATATCCACATAACCCCAGGTTTGTCAACCAAAAAAGAAACGTGTAAATGAGGTAAAAATGATTTTATATACTGAACGATTGATTCTCCGTCCGTGGGAAGAATCGGACGCTGAGAGCTTATATGAATATGCAAAGGATGACCGTGTGGGACCTATCGCAGGCTGGCCGCCGCACACAAGTGTGGAAAACAGCCGTGAAGTAATCAAAAATGTTCTGTCAGCGGCAGAAACCTATGCAGTTTGTTTAAAAGAAGATAATAAAGCCGTTGGAAGTATCGGTCTTATGATTGGCAAAAGTAGTAATCTCCGACTGTCCGAAAACGAAGGAGAAATCGGTTATTGGATCGGCGTTCCTTTTTGGGGTCAGGGGATTATTCCCGAAGCAACAAGAGAGCTGATTCGTCACGCTTTTGTCGATTTGCGTCTTGAAACGCTTTGGTGCGGCTATTTTGAAGGCAATGAAAAATCCAAACGCTGTCAGGAAAAGTGCGGATTTACATATCATCACACGAACAAGGACATTCATTGGAAACTAATGGATGATATCCGTACAGAACATATTACACGGCTGACGAAAGAAGAATGGAAAGCCGGATTTATAATTCGAAAACTCGAAAAGCACGAAACACAGACAGCGCTTTCTCTTGCATGGGAAGTGTTTTCACGATATGAATCTCCGGATTATTCAGCGGAGGGTACGGAAGAATTCCGAAAGTGTCTGTGTGACGAAAAATATCTTGACGGAATTGAATACTTCGGTGCATTTGACAGCGGAACGCTTATCGGAATGGTCGGCATCCGAAAAGAAAAATGCCATATCTGCTTTTTCTTTGTGGACGGAAACTATCATCGGCTCGGCATCGGCACAAGATTGTTTGAATGTTTAAAGACTGAATATACAGGCAAAACGATTACTCTAAACTCATCGCCTTACGGTTTGCCGTTTTATAAATCACTCGGTTTTCATTCGTCAAGCGGCGAACAGTTAGTCAATGGAATACGATTTACTCCTATGACATTACAAATTAAAAGAAACGGAGAAAGAAAATGAACGCAAACTACGAACATAAAAACGAACTGATATTTATCGGCTTTCACACCGAAATTGCACCCGATGAGGGCTACAAAAAATGTCCTGAATTTTGGGATAAGGAATATGCAGAAAAATACGCCCGTCTTTGGCAGACCATGAAGCCTGAAACGCCTGTTGAAGCGGCAATTCTTGAAAACGGTATCGGAATGTATGCAATCTGTGCCGAAAATGAAAACGGCTTTGCGTATTGGATAGCAGGACTTTACAAGGGCGGTGACGTGCCTGAAGGACTTGAGCTTTTCACTTTCCCCGAAAGTGATTGGGCAGTATTCACGGCAAAGGGTCCGATTCCACAGTCTTTGCAGACTCTCAACTCGCAGGTGTGGGACGAATGGGCACCGCATATTAAAACGATGTATGAAGTCGGTACGTCATCACTTGAAATCTATTCCGCAGGAAATCCGCAATCACCCGATTATGAGTGCGGTATATGGGTGCCGATAAAGAAAAAGGCAGATTTAAAAATCTGTCAGAGCTGCGGAATGCCTATAGAATCAGAGGATGTTTACGGCACAAACGCTGACGGCAGTATCAATGAAGATTATTGCAAGTATTGCTACGTGAACGGCGAATTTACCGACAAGGTTTCGATGGATGAGTACATTGATATGTGCAGCCAGTTCGGCGCACAGGCAGGCATGACAAACGAAGAAATGAAAGCATACTGCGAAAAACTGTTCCCGACGCTGAAACGCTGGAAGCGATAAACGCTTTGGGTGATGGTTGTGCGCCGACAGTGTATAAACAAAGACGTCTCTTTTCAGTTCCATCAAACGGGAGCATATTTTATAAAAGACGGCAGAATGTACCATGTTCCGCGCCGTTTCCGGGTGCCGCAGGCTCGGAAGGCGGGGATTGACTACAAAATTGTCGATGAATATATGCCGAACATTTAGACTTGAATTCTTTTGCAGGACAATGTATCGAAAAAGTAAATTACGGAGAAAATATTATTTGTTATGAAAGATTTTACAGCTTTTTTATCTGCGGCACTGCCGTGGGTTTGTATAGGACTGCTTCTTGCAATATTTTTTGCTCAAAACAGCCGAAAAAAAGACAAAAAAACGAAAAAGAATAATTACAGCACTGAAGGAATGGCTTTGGGAATGTGCTTCGGCACAGCAATAGGCACATCTTTCGGCAACAATACAGGTATCGGACTCTCGCTCGGAATGCTTGCGGGGTTGGTAATCGGTTCGTGTATTGAGAAGAAAAACAACAACGAATGATAACGGGACACGAAATGCAAACAGGTACATTCTCGGTGGTTGTATTCAATGCGGTACATGGTATGTATTTGTTTGTCGGAAAGTTGGAGTCAGATAATACTCGGGAAGTACGGAGGATAAAATAATGAAATTAAGCGGATTTTTGATTGTTGTTAAAGATATCAAAAAAGCAGAAAAATATTATCACGAACTCTTTGGTCTTGAAACACTCCAAGATAATGACGGTAATATGATTCTGTCGGACGGACTTGTTTTACAGGAGGAAAAATACTGGCGAGGGTTTATCGGTAAAGACATTATTCCGTGTAACAACGCCTGCGAGCTGTATTTTGAGGAAGAAAATCTTGATGATTTTTATGAAAAGCTGAAAACGCTTTATCCGGAAACAGAGTTTGTCAATCTCCCAATGACGCATAGCTGGGGACAAAAGGTTGTTCGCTTTTATGATATTGACGGAAATCTGATAGAAGTCGGAACGCCGATGTAATAAAATACTTTTGATAATCCGGCTGAAGAGCCTGGTTATATTAAAAGCAAAGATAAAAACGCAACGTGTACTGAAAAGTATGCCAGAGCCGGTAGGTAGCCCGGCCGTCACGATGAATCGTGGTAAGTAACCTGCCCCTCCGGGTTGTCCGTTCTTTGCTCGTTACAATCAACAAGGAGGGATTGTCATGGGTGAAGAGCAATGCAAGCTGACAGTGTTTTTTGAAGAACCGTTTTGGGTAGGTGTTTTTGAGAAAATTGAAAACGGAAAGCTATCCGCAGCAAAAGTAATCTTCGGATCAGAGCCGAAGGATTACGAGGTATACGAGTTCGTTTTAAAGCACTATTACAGTTTGCGGTTCAGCCCTGCTGTGGCAGCTGTTGTAAAGGAAACCAAAAGAAGTCCGAAAAAGGTGCAAAGAGATATAAAAAAGTCTCTCGAAAAAACCGGGATAGGCACAAAATCTCAGCAGGCACTAAAATTACAACAGGAGCAGAACAAACAAAACAGAAAAGTCAAAAGCCGTGAAAAAAAGAAGGCAGAGGCAGATCGTCAGTTTGAACTGAAACAGCAAAAGAAAAAGGAGAAGCATCGGGGCAGATAATGCCCCGTGTCTTCCCGCACAAACTATAAATTTGTCATTAGTAAGGATAATTATGGAAGTATTTATTGCTGTACAGTCAATATGTTGTTTACGCTATGTATTATATCTGAGCAGTAAAATTACATATAAAAGCAATCATAATTTACCGCCGAACTTTCCGCGACTGGAACCTCAGCGTTCGGGTAAACGTATAGAAGATTTTTATTGATTTGACATCAGGTTAATAATTAAAGTAAACTGATTTATTCCGCATATACAACAAACCTCCTGCTATTCGGTACAATGAAGTTACCGGATAACGGGAGGTTATGCATTTATTCCAAAGATTGTTATTTTATTCCGAAAATCACAATTGTCCGATAGTTTCGGTAACTGACATTTCGTTCAGACGTTTAATCGGTGCTTTTATGCCTGCCGCAACGGACAGGACAAAGAAAGCGATTATGACTGCTATTTCCGCAATCGGAAGCTGCCAGACCGAGTAGGCGTAGTGAGATGTTACAAGGAAGCCGTACAGCCATTTGCTGAAAATCAGTCCTGTTAAAAGTCCTGTTCCGCAACCAAGAGAAGCATATGTAAGAACTTCGGATTTTATCATTGTGCCAATCTGTTTTTTCGACATACCGACCGCACGCATCGCGCCGTACTGCTTTATTCTTGCGGAAACGCTCATGGAAATGCTGTTTACAATATTCAGCACAGTTACAAGTGCGATAATTAAAAGAAAGCTGTAAACGCATACAAGAAACGCCAGGTATGTGCCTTTTGTGTTATTCTCACGGTTGTCGGTGAATTTATAATCCGCTGCCAAGGACTTTATTGCTTCAACATTTGCATCTGTCGCAGAATCTGAAAGCTGTACAAGAATCATCGTGTAATCCGATATTCCTGTCATATTTGCGAATGTTTTATCCGACACGATAAGAGTTGTTTTGTCGCCTGTGCTTCCGTCAGAGCTGAACGGGTTATATTTCAGACTGCCTGAAACGGGAAGCTGCTTTCCGCAAACCGAAACAGCATCACCGCTTTTTATATTCTTATCTGTAATAATCAGTGCTCCGCCGTTTTCAATTACATTTTGAAGATTGTAACCCTTTTTCAGCATTTTATCTTTTTTCAGAGCTTCTATGTCAAAGTCTCCGAATGAAATAATATCAACATTTTTTAATGACGGAACATTTTTGCAGTCGGCTTTTATATCAAATATTGCTCTTCGCCCGAAAGCACGTTTTATACCGTCTGTGTTATTCAGTTTTTCAAGCAGAGAGCTGTCAACAAAACTGTTGCCTTCTGAATATATTTCAATATCAGTATAGCTTGCGGACTGCGGCATCATGCAGTTGACGAGGTCAATGATTACCGAAAAGCTGAGGAAAAGAATAATGCTCAGCGCAAAGGAGCCGATCATAAGAAACAGATTCTTTTTTGACTCGGTTGCATGGCTTATTCCCAGCGCTTTTTCAATCCGCATATTTTGGACTGTTTTTATTGTGTTGGCGTTTTTCTTTTCTTCCGAAACACCCGATAATGCAGAAAGGGGAGTGACCTTTGCTGCTTTTCTTGCAGGCTTGCCTGCGGCAATCAGAACTGTCAGCAGACCGACAACAATGCCGGCGATTATACCTAAAACGCTGATTTTTAGCTGAGGCATATCAGCCCATTCGCCGCCTATACCGTATTTAAGTACGGCACACAGTATCCATGTAACGACTGTACCTGCAAGAAGTCCTGACGGAATCGCGGTTTTGCACCAGTTCAATGCTTCAAGTCTGACATAGCGGATAACCTGTCGCTTACTCATTCCAATACAGCGCATCATTCCGAAAAGCTGAGTGCGCTGTGCCACATTGCTGTTCATGCTGCCTGCAATCATAAAAACACCCGCACACAGCACAAACAGAAACAGAATAACCGCAATCGGAATCAGCGATATAAATGATTCCGAGGTGAGCAAATTTTTTATTTCTTCAATTCCGTGCTTTGCGACAAGTCTTGATGTTTCCTGCCTGACAGCCATTTCAGCCATTGAAAATACCGCAGTTACAAGAAAAACGGCTATGACAATGCACCATATTGTCATTCTGTTTTGCCGCTTGTGAATCTTCGCGGAAATAGGAATCATTGAAAGATAATTCTTCATAATTAGCTCCTCCCGAAGTCCGTCAGACAACCGTCGGAAACCTGCAATATTCTGTCTGCTGTCTGTGCAACAGAGCGGCTGTGCGTAATCATGATAATTGTCTGCTCATACTTTTTTGATGTTTCTTTCAGCAGAGCAATGACCTCATTCGTATTCTGTGAATCAAGATTTCCCGTAGGCTCGTCGGCGAGAATAAGGCTCGGCCTTGTAAACAACGCCCTGCCGATAGCAACTCTCTGCTGCTGACCACCCGAAAGCTGACTCGGCAGATGATTTCTGCGTTCGGTGAGATTGAGAATTTTCAGCAGCTCGTCAAGATACGCTTTGTCGGGCTTCTGATAATCAAGCAGGGTCGGAAAGATGATATTCTGTTCAACGGTAAGCTCGGGTATCAGATTGAATGACTGAAAAATAAACCCGATATTCCTGCGTCGGAAAACCGTCATGGCTTCGTCATTCATGGAAAGAATATCATTCCCGTCAATAAAGATTTTTCCTTTTGTCGGCGTGTCGAGTGCTCCAATCATATTAAGAAGCGTGGATTTTCCTGAACCTGATTCACCAACAACAGCGACAAATTCCCCCTTCGGTACACAAAAGCTCACATCTTTCAGCGCGTGAACAGCGGTATCTCCGCTTCCGTAGGTTTTGAAAAGAGATTTTACTTCAAGCAAATTCATATAATTACCTCCTGCGTTTTGCTGGTATCATTGTAACCCTGCTTTCTTACTCCAAAGCTAATGCAGTCTTACAATTCTGTCGGAATCAGAAAACTTATTGAAAACGTTGTGCCTTTTCCCAGTTCACTTTCAACTTCGACCATTCCCTCGTGAGCTTCAATAATAGTTTTCGCAATGGGCAGTCCGAGACCTGCGCCCTGTGTCTCCTTTGAAAAACGGCTTCTGTAAAATCTTTTGAAAACATAACCTATGTCTTCGGGGTGAATACCGCTGCCGTTATCGCTGAATGTAACATTCAGTATATTTCCGCTCTTTTTCCAATTGACAGAAACAATGCTGTTCTCTGCCGTGTGGTCGAGAGCGTTTTTTATTATGTTGCAAAAAGCTTCGGTAAGCCACGATGCATCGCAGAATAAAAGCTCGTCACCGCCCGAAAGACGGATTTCTTTCTTTTCAAGCTCCGCACGGCAGGAAAATCGGCTTTTTACTTCGCCCATTATATCGGCAATGTTTTCATTATGCTTTTCAAAAACAATCGCACCCGCGTCTAAACGGGTGAGCTTCAGCAGATTTTTGACAAGCTTCTCCATTCTGTCAATTTCCTTTTGAGCGGCTTGTGCAAGCTGTTTCGCATCATCGGGGTTATCCGCGATCAGTTCATTGTATATGCTGATAGCCGAAAGCGGCGTTTTAAGCTGATGTGAAATATCGGAAATTGTTGATTTCAGAAACTCATTTGTCTGTATTTCTCGTTCAGTCTGTGCGTTCAGAACGGTGGAAAGAGTATTAACTGTCTGAAAAAGATGAAACAGCTCGCCTTCTTCGTTACATTCAATTCGTTTGTCCTTATTGCCCGACAGAAAGCTTTTCACGTTCCGTGCGGCGTTTTCAATAATACTGTCCTGCTTTTTGAAAAATAAAACACAAATAATTAAAACCGAAAAAGATGATACAACTGATATTATCAAAACAGGCAGAGAAAATTTTCTTAAAAAAAGCTGTATCAGAATTGTGTATATCAAAAGCACCGCCGAAACGCTCAGAAACAGTCTGCGGTTATGGCGGTCGGCAAATATTCTCATACCGTTACCCTCCATTTATATCCCAAGCCTCTTACCGTTACGATTTTTTCGGGCAGGTCGGGATTATCCTCAATTTTTGTGCGAAGCCGTCTGATGTATACGCTGATTGTATTGTCATCAACAAAATTACCGTCGCTGTCCCAAAGACGCTCATATAACTTTTCCTTTGAAAGAACTATATTGGGATTCTGCATAAAAAAGCACAGAAGCTTGAATTCAACGCCTGTAAGCTCAACGGCTTTTCCGTTTCGGAATGCCTGTCCCTGTAAAAAGTCAATGCGGATTCCGTTTGACTCTAAAACGGTGTTATCAACTGGAGTGTTATTTGCTCTGCGAAGAAGGGCGGCAACTCGGCTCATAAGAATCCCGAGCTTGAAAGGCTTTGTCACATAATCGTCACCGCCTATGTCAAGCCCCATAATTACGCTTGTTTCCTCGTCGGAGGCGGTCAGAAAAATAACGGGCACATCGGAGCTTTGCCGAACTGATTTGCAGAAATCAAAACCGCTGCCGTCGGGCAGGGAAACGTCAAGAATCAGCAGGTCGAAAACGCTTCCGTTCCATGCTGATTTTGCTTCGGCAACCGTTCTTTTTGCCGACACATCGTAGCCTTGCTTTTTCAGCGCAAATGTCAGACCGTCCGAAAGGCTTAAATCATCTTCTAAAAGCAGTATTTTTTTCATTGCCATCGCTCCGATTTTTATAATTTGGTTTAATAATAACATAAAAGTAAAGGCAGATCTGATTTCTTACAAAACTGTAAGGAATAAATTAAATCGAATAGCGGGGCCGAACCCGCTCCTTGTTTTGCCTAAACCCTTGATTTCCTAAGGTTACGAGGTCTTATGCTTGACATCTTAATTTGTAAGATAAAATTTGTTGAGTTTATCAATGCTTTTCTTGGCGTTTTATTCCGACAGATGTGTGTGAATTCCCATGGTTCTGTTTTTATTTATTTTTATACTGAAAAAATTATTATTAAATCTTTTTCGGAATGAAATTACACATGAAAACTTTTCGATTTATGCATTTAAAGTACCATAAAGAGGACTCTGACAAACTATTTCCGAGTGAGTACCGAATATGGGACTGAGAAATATTGACTATGGTTAAAAGGTGTTATATAATCAGCGCAGAAAGATCAGGGAGGCATGGAAAATGTATGTATTTGCAAATATTGAATGGGTAACAAATTCCAAAGGCAATGTATCACCGACGCAGTTAGCTGCGATTAAGCTATTGCGAAAATAACGATACGCTGATTATTGAGACGCCTGTTGGTATATGGAAGATGTTTGTTTGGCGAAAACCTGTGACAATTGAGCATATCAATCTTGTTGTTCAGCCGAATAATCGAATAGTTTTTCACCGTCAGCCGATAATGCTGCTGTCGTTTACCGATGCAATACAATATATCAAAAAGCACGATTACAGATTGATGCAGGAAGTTGAAGAAAAGAAATATAGTTGCAATGTTATTTAGAAGGAGTGAAGCGTTTTATAGTAATTGATAATTATGGACATAAATTTACTTATACAGGATCACCATTCATAAACTTTGGACCTGAGATACCTGAATGGTATTTGGGAGGGAAAACGGTAGTGTTATGTTTATCCGGCGGCTCAATAATCGGAGAGTATTTACGTAAATCTTAATGCATTACATTAAAAAAGGGGTATATAAAAATGATTTTACAAACTGCTCAAAGTCTTGAAGCGTATGACAATATGTGTCGCTATGGTGTGTTGAAGTCGGATGGGAAACACATATTTGATGACAGTTTCCTGTGTGCATATAAATGGATGGCTGAGCAGCTTGCTCAAAAAGTTGCTCAACCCACCGACGGTATTTTGCTTCCTGTTTGGGCATGGTACCAATGGGAAGGGGAGAGATACCCGAATATGAAGCCTTTTGAGGATGAATGTTTCACCCGAAATCCTGTTGCCATTATTACATTTGAAGTACCGGATAAAGATGTGCTGTTATCAGATTTTGACTATTGGCATTTTGTATTGTATGATGAGGCAATATCTGATGAGAAAAAAGAATACTCTTCCGCAGAAAAAGAGCAAAGCTGGCAAAAGATTTTTGATATAGCTCGTTTGTCAAATGATAATTCGTCAATACAAGCAGTTTTATGGAAAATAGAACAGAAATGGATTACAAATGTAAAAATAACACAAAAACTATCAGATGTTTTATATTGTAATAAGGAATTAACTGAAGTATAATGTTCAAAACATCTTATATAAAATACTATATATTGGTGGTTAATATATGAGTACGGATTTTATTGCACATACAAAATTAAATGGTGAAGAGCAAAGCGTTGAAGAACATTTAAAAAATGTTGCCGAACTTTCAAGTTGTTTTTCGGTGCCTGAACTGAAAAATATTTGTTATTTAGCCGGTTTGCTGCATGACGCAGGAAAATATCTGCCTGATTTTCAGAAAAGAATACGTGGGAAAGACAGTATCAAAGTTGAACATTCAGGCGCAGGTGCCATAATTGTAAATGAGCGTTTTAACAAATCTGCTCTATCTTATATTCTGGAATTATGTATAATGGGACATCATTGTGGAATACCTGATTTTGGCAGTAGAATAGATACTGCTGATGACAGTTCACTTTTCGGCAGATTGAAGCGTAATAACGGTGATTTTTCCGCTTTTGACAGCGAAATTACTGTTCCGTTTGCCTCTGTTGATAAAAATATTTTTGATAGATTTCTTATGGAGTCATGCAAAACCAAAGAAGATTTAATTGAAAAATTTGCATTTATAACACGGTATGTCTTTTCCTGTCTGACCGATGCGGACAGCATTGATACAGCAAGATTTTGCAGCGGAATGAAAAAAGAATCATTGTCGGCAGATTTTGAGAAGTGCCTGCACAAGCTAAATGAAAAGTTAGACGGATTTAATTGTGTTACTGAATTGCAAAAAACAAGAAGTAGGTTACAACAGCAGGTTTATGACAAGACAAGCAGCGACGGTAATTTATTTTTAATGAATATGCCAACAGGAAGCGGAAAAACGCTTTGCAGCACAAAGTTTGCTTTGAATCGTGCGGTTTTAAAGCAAAAGAAAAGGATAATATACGTTATTCCGTACAACAGTATTATTGACCAGACCTATTCGGTACTTCACAATGTTTTTGGTGATGATGCGGAGATTTTACGGCATCAGTCAACATTTTCTTATAATGACAAGGAAGAATTTGATGAGGAATACAAGATCAGAGCGACTTCTGCGTGCGAGAATTGGGATGCACAGATTATAATAACGACTGCTGTGCAGTTTTTTGAATCGGTTTATGATAATAAAAGGCGAAGATTGAGAAAATTACATAATTTTGCAGACAGTGTTATTGTATTTGATGAGATTCATCTAATGCCGCGTGAAAATATGCAGCCTTGTTTACGTGCTATTGAGTATATTTCATCTCTATTAAACAGCGATATTGTGTTTCTGACAGCAACGATGCCCGACTTTAAAAAGCTTTTTAAAGAATACACAAGCCTTAAACTACCTGTTTGTGATTTGATTGAAGATAAATCACAGTTTAGTATGTTTGCAACAAGCAGATATTCTTTTGACGGATTTTATTCTAATGAAAGCTTATTGGAAAAGGCAATGGAATTTCCGAGTTCACTTATCGTTGTAAACGAAAAGAAACGGGCAAGTGAGTTGTATAAGCTTGCTCCGGGAATAAAATATCATCTGTCGACATATATGACAGCTTCTGACAGAACAAAAACTATAAGTAAAATAAAAGCAGATTTGTCGAGCTTGGAAAAAGATTACCCGGATTTGTTAAATGTTCCGCCGGAAAGACGAATAATTGTAATTTCAACATCGCTGATTGAGGCGGGAGTTGACTTGGATTTCAGTAGTGCTTTCAGAGAATTGACAGGACTTGACAGCATTCTGCAGACAGGCGGAAGATGTAATCGAGAAGGAAAGCTGAAGGAAAGCGTAGTGCATGTGTTTGAATTTGCGGATAAGAAAAACAGAGTAGAAAAAGATATTCGGATATCTGTTACAAGAGGAATCATACAGGATTTTACAGATATTTCGTCAGCAGATTCAATAACAGAATACTACAACAGACTTTTCTATATAGACAGAGAAAGAATTGCACACAATTCGATTTCAAGAATGTGTGACAATATTGATAAAATTCCGTTTGCTTCATATGATTTCAAGATGATAGATTCCAAACAGTTTTCTGTATTTGTTCCTTCGGATGAAGTTAGCCGTGAAATCTATCAAAGGATGAAATACACCGGAACAGTCAGCACACGCGCCATTCAGAATTATTGCTGCTCAGTTTCAGAAAAAGAATTTAAAGCATTACTTGAATGCGGTGCGGTTTTAAATTATGATACAGATGTGTATGTACTGGAAAATCTCGATTATTATTCGAGAGATGTCGGAATTACAACCGAAGGCAAAGATATTATTTTGTAATTAAGCAACCATTGATTAAATTGAGGCATTAAAATCAATGATTTTCATTAGGGAGGTTAAAAATGAGTTTTGGATTTAAAATAATCGTAAGTGGTGACTATGCATGCTTTACAAGACCCGAGCTTAAGGTTGAACGTGTTAGCTACGATGTTCCTACACCTTCTGCTCTTGAGGGACTTTTGAAGAGTGTATACTGGAAACCGGCAATAAGATATGTAATTGATGAAATTGTTGTGTTCAATCCGATTGATTTTATGAATGTTCGACGGAACGAGGTAAAGGAAAAAATTCCGCTGGGCAAAGTGAAATCTGATATGAAAAGCGGAGAGAATGCGAAGGGCGTTTATATTTATACATCATCTTGTCGCAATCAGCGTTCAGCAATGATTCTTAAAGATGTGCGCTATGGTATTTCTTTTCATTTTGAGATGACGGGTTTAAAAAGTGAACGAGAAAATGATGACGAGAAAAAGCACTATAATATTATAAAACGACGCTTGGAAAACGGTCAGTTTTTCCGCACACCGTGTTTAGGATGCTGCGAATATTCTGTTAAAAAGCTGGAAATTACAGATGATTTTGATTATTCACTTGTTGCCAATGAGTTTGCAGGCAGAGATATTGATTTAGGCTATATGTTGTATGGTCTTGAATTTGAAGACAACAGCAAACCAATTAACGGAGATTGGGATAATCCTGTTTTTTCAGATAAGGCAAATGCGGTATATTACCGTCCGCATCTGATTAACGGAGTTATTGACGTTCAGAAATGGAGGCGGGAAACAGAATGCTTATAAACGGTTTATGTGAATATTACGATATACTGGCGTCACAAGGGAAGGTTATTCCGAATGGTTTCAGCAATATTGATGTCAGTTATCTTATTGAGCTTTCGACTGACGGTAATATCGAACATATTGTTGATTATCGGACTTGGGATACAACAGGAAAGAAACCTGTGTCAAAGCCTACTCAGGTAACAACGCTTGAGAGAGCGGGAAAATCGGCGATTGCCAGTGAAAAAATTGAGCATCGTGGTGAGTATATTTTCGGATTGAAATGCGAAGTTGACAAGTTGACAAAAGAGAAATACCTGGTTTATTCCAAAGATAAATATAATGCATTTATTAAAACGAATCTTGAGTTTATTGAGGGTATTGATTCTCCTGTTGTAAATGCTTTTCGAGAATATCTTAATAACTGGAAGCCGGATGAGCAGTATCAGAATGAACTATTGTTAAATTTAGGTAAAGACGTTGCCGCAAACTTTATATTTTGCCTTTCCGGTCACTCAGAAAAACTGCTACATGAAGATTCGGAAATAATTAAAAAATGGAATATGTTTCGCTCATCTGCCTCAGAGGAGGACAAGCTTGTTTCACAATGCGCAATAACCGGCGAAAATATCCCGATTGCAAGACTTCACAACAAAATAAAAGGTATTAGAGGGAGTAATGCCTCCGGTGCAAATTTAATATCATTCAATGGTGCAGCTGAAGAGTCCTATTGCCGTGAACAATCGTACAACAGTAATATCTCGGAAACGGCTATGAAAAAGTATACGGAAGCATTGAATTATTTGCTTTCCTCAAAAAATAATCACAAGCGGATTGATGAAACAACAGTTATATATTGGGTGGAAAGCCGAAAATCCCAAAGCGATGAGTTGCTTAGTTTTCTGCTTTTTGAAGATGATGAAGCGATTGACGATTCAGTATTGGAAAGCATAATGGAGGATTGCCACAATGGTAATTTAACGGAGGAAAAGCTCGCAAATGTCGATGACATTGATTGTTCGGCAAATTATTATATTGTAGGTATTAAGCCAAACAATGCTCGGTTGTCTGTTAAATTTATTTACAGAAATCAACTCGGAAAGTTACTGCTAAATGTATCTCAACATCAGAAGGATTTGAAAATAATCGGTATCAATAAAAGTGTTTCTATGTGGAGAATCGGAAAAGAACTGATTTCACCTAAAAGCTCAAATGATAATGTGAATCCTGCGCTTGTGTCAAAGCTTTTCGAATCAGTAATAAACGGGACGCCATATCCGGATAGCCTTCTGTCCGGTATAATAAATCGTGTTAAAACGGACAGCGATTATAAGGTGAATGCTGTACGTGCAGCTATCATAAAAGCATGCATAAACAGAAAGTTAAGAATATTTAAAAATAAGGAGGAATTGAATATGGCTATTGACAGGGAAAATCAGAATCAGGCGTATCTTTGCGGAAGATTATTTGCAGTTTTGGAACAGATTCAGCTTCATGCATCGGGATACAGTCTGAACAGAACAATTAAGGATGCATATTTTTCATCGGCGGCATCAAGACCGGCGGTAGTTTTTCCGAGAATACTCAATTTATCCCAGCATCATTTATCAAAGCTCGGAAATCCGGTGTATTACCAGAATGATATTTCGGAAATTACCGCAAAACTGAAAAATGAGTTTCCGACTGCACTTAATTTAACGGAACAAGGTAAATTTATTATAGGTTATTACCATCAGACAGAAGAAATAAAAAACAATCGTAATAAAAATAAGAAAACGGAGGAATAAAAAATGGCACTTGAAAACAGATTTGATTTTGTAATGATTTTTGATGTAGAAAACGGAAATCCAAACGGTGATCCGGATGCAGGCAATTCTCCCCGAATTGATCCTGAAAGCGGCTTGGGATTTATTACAGACGTTTGTCTGAAAAGGAAAATCAGAAACTATGTTGAACTTGTTAAGGAAGGCGAGCCTGGTTACAATATTCTTATAAAACCCGACAGCTCTCTAAATGCGAAATTTGCCGCTGCTTATGATGCAGAAGGTCTTGAAAAAGGCAAAAAGGGCAGTAATGATGACAGCGTAAAGAAAGCGAGAGACTATATCTGCCGCAATTACTATGATGTCAGAACATTCGGTGCAGTTATGTCAACAGGCGATAATCCGTGCGGAATTGTCAGAGGTCCGGTGCAGATAAACTTTGCCAAAAGCATTTCTCCGATTTCAATTCAGGAGGTTGCAATTACACGTCAGGCAAGGACTACTGACGAACGAACTGCAACAGGCAATACTGAAATAGGCAGAAAGAGTGTAATTCCTTATGCACTTTACCGTTCTGAAGGA
Source organism: Clostridia bacterium (assembly GCA_024404095.1). Lineage (GTDB taxonomy): Bacteria > Bacillota > Clostridia > Oscillospirales > Acutalibacteraceae > CAG-488. The sequence continues at coordinate 33,977 of JAKSQO010000030.1, forward strand.
TATGTTTCGGCTGCTCTTGCTAATAAAGCAACCGATTTGTCAAATGAAGATGTTGAGTTGCTTTTTGATGCGATTGTGAATATGTTTGAAAATGACCATTCGGCAGCAAGAGGTAAAATGGTAATGCGAAAGCTTTATGTGTTTAAGCATGACAATGTTCTCGGCGCTTGCCCGTCACATATTCTTTTTGAAAAGATTGATATAAAGCAGAAAAATCCCGAATTTCCTGCAAGAAGTTTTTCCAATTATGAAATAACGGTTGATGATACTATGCCTGAGGGTGTAGAGCTTATATGCAAAATTTGACAGATACAATTAATATTCGCAGACTTCAGCATTATCTTTATTGTCCGCATCGCTGGGGCTTGCTTGAAATCGGGGACTGCTGGGTAGAAAATAGTTTTGTTGTAAAAGCAAATATTGTTCATAACCGTGTTCACTCTCCTGACAATGCCTATACTTCAAAAAATAAGTTTGTTGCAACAGGTACATCGGTATGGTGTGATGAGCCGGAATACAATATATACGGAGTAACGGATTGTATTGAATTTATAAAGGCATCTGACGGTGTTGAAATTCAGAATTATAATGGTAAATATAAAGTATGTATTGTTGAGTATAAACCTACAAAACCGAAAAATTCAGATTATTATTTTGAGGATGCTCTGCAGGTTTATGCCCAAAAGCTTTGTGTTGACCGTATGTATCAATGTGATAGTGATGCTGTGATTTATTATTCTGATGTAAAAAAACGGTTTCCTGTTCGATTTGATGATAAAGAAAAATTTGAAAGCACATTGAAAAGGATTTTATCAGAAATGAGAGAATACCTCAAACGGGGAATTATACCTCCTGTTCGCAAAGAACAAAAGTGTAGTGGATGTTCGATGAAAGATTTGTGTATTCCAAAAATGAGGCGGCAGGCAGCTGTTTTTGAACAGATTGACAAATCAATTAAGGAGGAAGTATGCGAAAACTTTTAAACACACTTTACATAACAAACGAAAAGGCTTATCTGACATTGGACGGCGAAAATATTGTTTGTAAAATTGAGGATGAAGATAATTTTCGCATACCGTTTGATAATGTGGAATCAATAGTCTGTTTCTCATTCCTTGGCTGTTCTCCTGCGTTTATGGGTAAATGTGTCGAGAAATGCATTCCGTTGAGTTTTATTTCTCCTTTTGGTAAGTATCTTGCGAGCGTATCGGGAGGTACTCACGGAAATGTTTTTATGAGAGTAAGTCAAATAGATGTTTTTCGTGAAAAGGAGCTTGAGCTTGCAAAAAAACAAATCGCAGCTAAAATAACTAACAGCATTAGTGTTATACGCCGTTCAAAACACGATATTGAAGCATTAAGAGAAGATGCTGACATTCAATCTGCAATTGAATATTTAAAAAGCGAGATTGAATCAATAAAAGTCGCTGACAGTATAGAAACTATATTGGGGATTGAAGGAAACTGTGCAAAAAAATATTTTTCAGTTTTCGGAAAACTCATCACCAATAATCGCTTTTATTTTAACAATCGTACCAAAAGACCTCCACTCGATCCGGTAAATGCAATTCTATCATTTGTATACACCTTGTATGTAAGTGAATATGCATCTGCGTTAGAAACTGTTGGTATTGACAGCTATATAGGTTTTTATCACAGATTAAGAAGCGGAAGAAAATCGTTGGCATGTGACTTGGTTGAAGAAACACGATGTATTGCTGAACGCTTTTCCTTGACATTGGTCAATTTAGGAATTTTGTCGCCGGATGATTTTGATTATCAGCCTTCGGGAGCGGTTTTCCTGAATATTGACGGTAGAAAAAAAGTAATAACAAAGTGGCAGGAAAAGAAAAGGAGCGATTTTAATCATCCTTATCTGCAACAAAAAATTCAGTTTGGATTACTTCCCTATGTTCAGGCAAATCTGCTTGCAAAGTATATAAGAGGAGAAATCCCTGAGTATCCCTGCTACATTGTTAAATGATTGGAGATAAACAACAATGATGGTACTGATTAGTTATGATGTTGCTTCTTCTGATAAGCAAGGACAAAAAAGGCTTCGTAAAGTTGCGAAAGAATGCCAGAACCATGCTCAGAGGGTACAGAATTCGGTGTTTGAAGCAGACCTTGATTACGGCACATTTTTAAAGCTAAAGGATAAGTTATGTTCAATTATTGATAAAGAAGAAGATGGCTTGCGATTCTATTATCTTGGTAATAACTGGGAGAGAAAAATTGAGCATATTGGAGCAAAGCAAACGTATAATCCGGAGGGTGTTTTGATTATTTAAAAAAGCGAACTACCGGTGATTGAAAAATACCGACAGGTTCGCCTGAATTTATTTCTGAAATATCAATATAAAGCGTGCTTTATATTATATTTTGTATTTGTTGTTTTTTAGTCCGCCCTATGTAGTGGGTGCGTATTACCGTGATACAATATTTTGCGGTCGCACCCCACACGGGGTGCGTGAGTTGAAATCTTACCATATTTGCATAAATAAATTGCTGAATGGTCGCACCCCACACGGGGTGCGTGAGTTGAAATATAACAATTTAAAGGAGGTAAACACTATGCCTAGTCGCACCCCACACGGGGTGCGTGAGTTGAAATAAGCAGGGCACAACCCCCGACACACCGCCATATGTCGCACCCCACACGGGGTGCGTGAGTTGAAATCGACGGGTAACCACCCATTATTGACGTTATAGGGTCGCACCCCACACGGGGTGCGTGAGTTGAAATGTCGAAGGATTCCAAGAAGCAGTTGAACATCGGGTCGCACCCCACACGGGGTGCGTGAGTTGAAATTTTTCTTCTGTTGCTTTTTCGATGTCTGCAACCTGTCGCACCCCACACGGGGTGCGTGAGTTGAAATTGACGATTACGGTTACAATAAAAAGCAGGATATGTCGCACCCCACACGGGGTGCGTGAGTTGAAATTTGGCGGTTTATTTTTTAGCAAGTCAAAATTTGTGTCGCACCCCACACGGGGTGCGTGAGTTGAAATTGAAAAGGTAAAAGAAAAATTGAAAAAAGATCCTGTCGCACCCCACACGGGGTGCGTGAGTTGAAATACAGAGTACAATGCACAAAATAAGCAAGTTTGGGGTCGCACCCCACCCGGGGTGCGGGAGCTGAAATACCACATCCGCAAATACTTTGAGATGTTGTATCGTCGCACCCCACACGGGGTGCGTGAGTTGAAATATATATTACTGCACCGATTTCACCGCTGTGATTGTCGCACCCCACACGGGGTGCGTGAGTTGAAATCTTTATGTCATTAAATCCTTTTGTAACTTCGGGTGTCGCACCCCACACGGGGTGCGTGAGTTGAAATACCCAAAGACATTTACCTTGACGTCTACCACAGGTCGCACCCCACACGGGGTGCGTGAGTTGAAATACAATTTCAACAATTTGTAATAATGCGTTTTCAGTGTCGCACCCCACACGGGGTGCGTGAGTTGAAATAAGAAGTTGATGTGTTGTCTGAATCCATTCCGTATAGTCGCACCCCACACGGGGTGCGTGAGTTGAAATAAAGATATGGCGGATAAGTTGGAACTTGCACCAAGTCGCACCCCACACGGGGTGCGTGAGTTGAAATTTCTAAGGTGTCGAATTTATCATTTAATGTATGCGTCGCACCCCACACGGGGTGCGTGAGTTGAAATATAGATTTTAAATAATATCCACTGAATAACCCCAAAGCCCGCATAACACTGTACTTTACAAG
>JAKSQO010000031.1 GCA_024404095.1 Clostridia bacterium
TTGCTTGAATGGGTGTGCTTTGAAAAAATTGCTGTTATTCAGTAGGCATTAATTAACTTCTAACAAAACAGCACTCACTCCGAAATGAAGTGAGTGCTTAATTTTATTCTGCTGTAACTGCTTTTGCATTTTCGTAAAGTGCAAAAATTTCATCAAGTTTTTCGTAGTTTTCTCTGCGCTGAAGAAGTCTTTCTGCATCAGTATACGGCTTGACAGCACGGTTGTAAATTGAGAAATAATTCGTTGCCTTTTTGATTTCAGCCGCAATCTCTTTTTTCTGCTGACGAAGCCTTGCTGTACGAGCCTTATCATTCTCGGCATATGCCGCCTTAAGCTCTTTTTCGTTGTTGTCCTCAGCCGCAAAAAGCTTTTCAAAAACAGTTTCGTCAAACTCTTCAAGTCCGTCGGGATAATTCTTTTTGATTGCTTTCTTTGAGCTTTCCTCGATGTGTGCAATCTCAATCTGTCTTGAGCGGAAATCCTTTTCCGCCTTTGTATTCTTCGGAAGCGCTTTCGCCGCGGCAAGGTCAGCAGTCTTAAGCTTTCCGACAGCTTTTATGCCGCCTGCGATAATCTTTTCGGCTCTTTCAACCTCAAGCTTTGACTCATCAGAGCCGAAATATCGGATTTCTTCAAGAACATAATCAGAAACAATCTTGTTCTCGTAAAGCTTTTTAAGCTCTTTGAGCTCTTTCTTGTATGCTTTACCTTTTTCAGCTTTTATCTTCTTTTTATAGGGTGCAAAAATCTCTTTGTTTTCAAGCTCAAATGCAGTTTTAATTATTTCAACAGTCTCAATAAGATCCTTGTCCTTAAGATTTCCGCTTCTGTAATCCTCGAACATAGCACGGACTTTCAGGACGGCAATCATACCCTTCTGCTTTGTTTCGGACAGGTCGTAGAAGAAATACGGAATAACATTCAGCGTTGCACCGATAACCGAAGCGACAATCAGAACGCCGCAGATGCTGCGGAAATACTTCTCGTCATACAAAACATCATAGATATTATTTTTATTGTAGCCGAGCGACTGTGCAACCTCGGAATTAAGTCCCGCCTTATCATAAATCGCAGGAAGAATTGATCCTGTCGCAAGCGTCCAGATACTGCCGATAAGACCTGCAACTGAAAAAATGCCGTCAACTCGGTCACCGCTGATATACTGCTGATAGTCACGGATATCGCCGTTAATACTCGGTGTAATTGTAACCGTAACCTGAGAAACAACACCGTTAATAAACAGGCAGATGAGGAACATCCATACCATTGAGCCTGTCGGCGCAGATTTAACAACGGGATACATAATTGCAATAAAAGCAATATTAAGAATATTTGAGAAAACAAGAAGGTTTTTCTTGCCTATTTTTCTGATAAGTATGGGAGCAAAAATCATTGCCCACAGCGAAGCATTGCCGTAAATTGTTGTAATCAGAGCATACTGTCCTGCGTTGCATACATTCTGATAATTATACATCCAACCGAGAATATTACCAAAAGAACCCTCGAGGAATCCGAGGCAGGATGCAAGAGAAATAATCCAGAAATATTTATTCTTCGCAACCGCACGCATTGTGTCCATGAAGCTCATCTGAACGACATGAGTTTTTGACTGAACAATTTTTTCTTTGGTGTTAGCGTAAACGATAATTGACATCAGCGAACCGACAACAAGAAGCGGCGGATAGAGCGCACGGTATACGCGCATATCGTAGATTGTTTCCTCACCTGTAACAAGCTTTGCAACAAGCGGAACGATAATGTTCATTATCGACGGTGCAAGTGAATCGGTTATGCTCTTGATTGAGAAAACGTCTGAACGCTCATATGTATTCGGTGACAGCACGTTGATAAGGCTGTCATTCGCATCATTGAGGAAATTATAGAAAAACTGAAAACCGATATTAAACGCAAGAACCGTAAAGCATTTCCAGAAAAGTGTCATCTTTGTATACGGCATAAATACAAATCCGATACCGAGAATCGCTGTCGGAATTGACATTGACAGAATGTACGGACGGTATTTGCCTTTTTTGTTATGGCTGTAATCTATTATTCTTGCTCGGAGCGTTGTAAGAGGAAATCCCGCAAGAACACTTATTACATAAATAAAATACAGCGACATCGGCGGAATACCGATGGTGTTTCCGATAAGGACGTTGCCGACACCGAGAATCATATAGCTGACAACGGTGACAATAAAACGTACACCCATACCGCCGACCGATACAGCCGCAATTTCTTTAAACGGCATATATCTTCCCTCGGGCGGTTCTTTCCAGTAAAGCTTCAGTTTTGCAAGTCCGGATACTGCGGTCTGTTTCAGATTTTTAATGTTAATTTCCACGCCTGCGCCTCCCCGAATATAATATAAAAATTATATCTTATTTTTACAAAAAATACAATCCGTTCAGTATTGTGATACTTAACAAAAAGCAATGCCGTTTTTCGTAAATAAACACATATATATAAGTGAAAGTCCGCTCTTTTCAGAACGGACTAAAAAACTATCTTTCAATATTATAGGTTGCATATGCCAGCATCTGACCTGTAAGGAAATCAACAGCGTTGACAACAATTCTGTTTTCATAAACAGTCATCAGCAGACCCTCGCTATGCTTCATATTATTCTCTGTCCTCTTTGTTGAGTTATCGGATTTTACCGAACGAGGAGATGACACAGAGGAAACGTGAACCATTGTTGCATATTCACCGTTATAATCGGCAATATTCAGATTTTTATTGTACTTCTGCATCGCATACATCCAATGGCTGTGCCCGTTAAAGAATACAACATTCTTATATTCATGCATATATTCCCTGAAACGAACCTCATCAGGTGTACCCCATGTAAACGCAAGGTCATAGGAAACGCCTGCCTTGTTTTCAATATTGCCCTCACCCATATTGAGATTCTCTCCGTCAACAGGGTTATTAAGGAAAGTATGCATAAAGAGATAAACTGTTCTGTCCTTATACTTTTCAAGCTGTTCGCCGAGCCAGTCAAGCTGTTCATCGGCAAGAATTCTGCTGTCTTCGTGGTTGTAGCTCCAGTAAGTCTGTGAAAGGAAAATAAACACATCACCCTTTGCAGCTTCGGGTGCATAGACGAAATCAAGATTGTTTGAGGCTACGTTTACAACTCCGTCAGCCTTCTTATCTGTATACACACCTGTGTTTATGAATTCGTGCCAGCTGTCTGCATCGAGTCCGCCGTTTACATCGTGATTACCTGTGCAGGTATAGACAGGGAAATCGTATTTTGAAGCAGTCTTATGGAAATTCTCAAACGCATCTCTTTCGCCCTTATTTGAAAGGTCGCCTGTCATTCCGACAAAATCAACTCCGCACAGGTCAAGGAAATTGAGTGCATTCGGGAAGGTTGCAAGCGCATCATCTCCGAGCGTTTTATAATATCGGTTATAGTGGAGGTCACTGAGTGCACCAAAACGATACAGCATATCACCGTTATCTGTTATTTTGTTTTCGGGAAGCTTCTGCGTTGCCTTTAGTGTGCTGTTCTTATAGACAAGAACACTTTCCGCACCCTCGGGAATAGCTGTGAAAGACTGAATCTCAGCTGTACCCTTTCCGTCATCAACATCAACAGTTGCAAACTCAGAATATGTCACATCGTATTTGCCGGCCTCAAAGACAAGCTTATCGTTATCATCATCGCCCCAATAGAGGTCATATTCGCCGTCAAATCGCGCCTCAAGTGTAATACTTCCTGCGGCACTGCCCATCGTGTCATTTGCGAAGTTATAAGTTATTTTGATTTTATCTGATGGTTTGCCAAAAGAAATACCGTTAAATAACAGTACAAGACCCATAAAAATTGATAAAAATTTTCCTACTATTGTTCCGTGCATATAAATGCCTCCTTTTCCATTCATTATAAAACAGTTATTTTTTATAGTCAAGAAAAAGAAATCATAAAAAAGCTCTTGACAAAACGAAAAATTATATTATAATAATAGTAACAATTACTATTATCGATTATGAGGTGAACGCAAAATGATAAAGCACAGCAAACAGCGTGATGCAATACTTGAAGAATTGCGTTCACGCAAAGACCACCCTACTGCGGAGGAGCTGTATTTCTCTCTTAAGGCTGATTATCCGAATCTGAGCTTGGGTACGGTTTACAGAAATCTTAATCTGCTTTCAGAAGAAAGTATTATTCTGAAAATCTCATCTGACGGCGCAGACAGATTTGATGCAACTAAAGAGAATCATTATCACTTTCGCTGTATGGAATGTGGGAAAATCAGCGACATTGATTTTCCTGTAATTGATAATATTGAAAACAATGCACAAAAATTTTCAGACGGCAAAATAATGACTCACGAGCTTATGTTCGTCGGTTTGTGCAAAAACTGTCTGTAATTTTATAAATTTATTTAATTTTACTTTTGGAGGTAATTTATTATGGCAAAATGGATTTGCAGCGTATGCGGTTATGTTCACGAAGGAGACACTCCCCCTGAGAAGTGTCCTCAGTGCAAGGTTCCTGCTGAGAAGTTCAACAAGCAGGAAGAAGGTCTTTCATGGGCAGCTGAGCACGTTGTTGGTGTAGCAAAGGGTGTTTCAGAGGATATCATTGAGGATCTCCGTGCAAACTTCAACGGCGAGTGCTCAGAGGTTGGTATGTATCTTGCAATGGCAAGAGTTGCACACCGTGAGGGCTATCCCGAAATCGGTCTTTACTGGGAAAAGGCAGCTTATGAAGAGGCTGAGCACGCAGCAAAGTTTGCGGAGCTTCTCGGCGAAGTAATCACAGACTCAACAAAGAAGAATCTCGAAATGCGCGTTGCTGCTGAGAACGGCGCAACAGCAGGCAAGTTTGACCTTGCAAAGAGAGCTAAGGAAGCTAACCTCGACGCTATTCACGATACAGTTCATGAAATGGCAAAGGACGAAGCAAGACACGGCAAGGCTTTTGCTGGACTTCTTCAGAGATATTTCGGTTAATCGTATTACCGCCTGAAGGTCTTATATATCAAGGGTTTCAGCAATAATTTAATAGTTATTACGCCTTCGGAGCATCTATGTTCTTAAGGCGATTTTTTATGTTATTTTAAGAAAAGGCGGAAATATTCCCGCTCAAAAAATAATTATTTTTACAAGCCGTGGAAAGGCTTGCGGAAACCAAGTAAAAACAAACGCCTGCTAATCCAGCAAAAACTTAGCAGGCGTTTTATATCTAAAAGCAAAGCTATGTCTTTCAAAAAGTTTTCGGAGACTCCGACTAACATATTCATGGTAGAACATTCGTTCGAATTTCTATCAAGGAGATATGTATATTAATGATTCCGAAACTTAAAACAATCCCACAGTTAATAGCGGAAGTCACAGCGGAACAGCCAAGTATTTTACCGACTATTGATAAGTTATATGACTGTATGAAAAACGGCAGCATACATGTTTATATGGTCTATGACGTTCCTCTACTCAACCAGACTGAAGTAAAAAAAATCCTTGAATTTTAAATAGTAGGGTACTGAAAACTCCTCCACGACATTTCACGGAGGAGTTTTTCTATTTAATTAATACCAAAGCCAACCAAACATAAATAGATTAAGAATCCATTGAAAGAAATTATACCTGACTTTTACTGTACAGGAATCTTCGTACACATTACCATTCGGATTAATAACCTTACAGGTTATTACGGTTTGACCAACTTTATGTGATGTTACATTACCGTAGCCGTCGACTTCTGCTACTTCCGGATTTGACGATGTAAAAGATACAGAACAGTTTTTCAAAAGTTCCATATTTGTATATTTTCTGTCAAGATGAAGTTCTGCTTTGTAATCCATTGTAACATTTTTAGGTAAATTTATTTTTGCGGCATCTGGTTCATTAATAATTTGAAAATCATCTTCAATGCTTGGAGAACTATCTTTGGTTTTGACTTTCAAAGTACCATAAGTTTTTGTATCTATTTCATTAAATGAATATGTTTCGTCAAAATAGGTAAAAGAAGCATCATTTTTTAGTGGCTTAATTGAAACTTCATTGACATTTTCCGGGATTTCAAACATAACATAATCGCTATATTCGCCGCTACACTTCATATTATACACACTTGCGCCTTCAACAACGATTTCGTTTTTATCAGCATATATATATCTGTTGCGTTTAAATTCAGGTGCAAGCTCAAAATAGCTGTCCACATCCATTAAATCCATACCGATAATACCTTGGTATGATGTTTCATATGGGGCCTGATGAATATATCCGTCTGATGCTAAATAGTAATACGTTTCTGTTTCCGGGAAGTTGTTATCATAAACATATATTCTCTGCTGTCCGTTGACCTCTTTATAATACAAGAAGTTTACCGCGTGACCGCCGCTGTAAGCAAACCACATTCCAACGTTCAGCTTTCCAGTATTATCAAATTGATGATTTTTAACATAATTAACACAAGAATTCCAATCTGATTCCGTATTGATGTATCCGGTTAAATCAATGCTTCCGCCTGCAACCATCGAATCCTGTTCTGCACCCGGTCCTTGTATTTGAAGGTAATAGCAAATCGGCTTTCTTACAACACTTGTATCTTTAAAAGAATACAATGCCGTACTGTCATTTCCATTAATAATTGATTTACTTAATGTTCCCAAATAATATCCAGAGCTCGTTACTGCCATACCAAAACAATGACCACCAGGCGAATCACTGTCACCATAATTATCAAAGCTGTATGTTTCCTCGCCGAGGTTATAAATATTAACCGTACTCTGCCAAACCGCATAATATGTGCTGTTTGATGTGGGCTTTAATGTTGTAACGCCGCTTGTTGCTGTACTTGAAGTTGACCAGCCGGAATAAGTGTATCCGCTCTTAGTCGGTGTCGGGAATGAAAATGTGTTGTTACTCTTTGTCAGTACAGATGTCGGAGACACAGAACCGCCATTAGCATTCAGCGTTGTCTTGTAGAATGTAATACTGTAGTTTGAAGATACATTTCCACTGGTATCTTTAACTGTCAGATAATATGTTCCCGATGAAGACATTGTCTTGTTTACGCTTGAACTGCTTGTTGCCGTGTAGGTATTATTGCTGTAGGTTGAGCTTGTGCCCCAGTAATAGCCTGCAACACCAACATTATCTGAAAGTGAAAGTGTTACCGTCTGACTTGCGGCAACATTATTTGTGCTGCTGATTGAACCTGTAGGTTTAGTTGTATCATTCTGGGTCCAGACCGCATAATATGTGCTGTTTGATGTGGGCTTAAGTGTTGTAACGCCGCTTGTGGCTGTACCTGAGGTTGACCAGCCTGAATAGGTATATCCGCTCCTGGTCGGTGTCGGGAATGTAAATGTGTTGCCGCTCTTAGTCAATACAGATGTCGGAGACACTGAACCACCGTTTGCATTGAGCGTTGTCTTATAGAATGTTATGCTGTAGTTTGAAGATACATTTCCACTGGTATCTTTAACTGTCAGATAATATGTTCCCGATGAAGACATTGTCTTGTTTACGCTTGAACTGCTTGTTGCCGTGTAGGTATTATTGCTGTAGGTTGAGCTTGTGCCCCAGTAATAGCCTGCAACACCAACATTATCTGAAAGTGAAAGTGTTACCGTCTGACTTGCAGCAACATTATTTGTGCTGCTGATTGAGCCGGTTGGGTTGGTCGTATCGTTTGTTTCATCATAAGAGGAATTGTAGTGAATTATTATTGGCTCATAAGTACCGTACCAATCAAAATCAATTCCAGTGGCTTGCCATTCCTCTTCGGTTCCTTCATAATACACATCAGTTAAAGATGTATTGCAATTTTTTCCATCCATACAGTAGAAGGCACCTGTGTCAATAGATTTGATACTTTTAGGTAAATATATTGTAGTAAGATTTTCACACTCTTCAAATGCGTGATAATCAATATATTCAACACCGTCTCTAAATACTGCTATTTCAAGGTTTCTTATACCACCAAAGCTTTGGGTAGCTATTGTTTTTAAATTAGGAGATACAATTATTTTGCATAAATAATCATTCCACCAAAAAGGATTTGATTTTATATTACAAACAGAAGACGGAATTTCGTACTCTGTCAGCTCACTTAGTTTTGGAAAAAATATTAATTGAGTTTTATTCTTATCATAAAGTATTCCGTTTTCACTGCTGAAAAAACTATTTGCAGAATCGACATTTATGCTGCCTTTAAAAGCCCAAAAAGCACTTTCACCAATATACTTTACATTTTTAGGAATATTCAGTTCATTAACATTTTCAAAACCTTCAAAACAATAAGAGCTAATTGACTCTAAGCTTTCAGGCAATATTATTCTTTTTATTTTATTTGCATCAAATTGGCAATCGTATAGTTGTCCCGGAAGCGATATTGTGCCGTTTTTAATCTCAATAGTATCTGATAATTCTTCCATTTTTATATCAATTAAACGGTTGTCAATATATAAATATCCATTCTCCCAATTTGTATCATTGTTATAATATTGTGTATCTCTAAAAATATCCGTTTGATAGTCAACTAATCCTGCTCCAATATGTATTTCATTAATATTTTCACATCCCGCAAAAGGAGAATCATATATTTCAGTAATACTATCAGGAATGGTTATGCTTGTTAAACCAGTACAATCTTCAAACGCACCTCTCTCTATGCATGTTACGCCATTAGGAATTATTATGTTTATCGAACTGGTATAATGGCTGAATGCATATTCACCAATACTTGTAACGCTGTCTGGTATAATTGTATTTTTGCAACCGCATATCAATGTATTTGTAGAGGTTTCTATTATTGCATTACAGTTATTTCTGCTATCATAAAATGGGTTTTCTGCATCAATTATTATCGATGTAAGGCTATCACACCCAGAAAAAAGACTGGATTCAATAAAAGAAACATTTTGCGGAATAAAAATATTTCTTACAGCTTTACAATGATAAAAAGCCCCGTCATAAATTGATTCAATATTATCTGGTAAATAAATATTTTTTAACTGTTCACAGTCAGAAAAAGCATAGGAGTGTATTTCTTTAACGGAATCAGGAATATCAATATATAACAGAGACTTACATCCTGAAAAGACGCTATCAGGAATAACTGTTAAATTTGGAAGATTAATACTTTTTAATTTTATACAATCCTCAAATGCAGCATCTCCTATTTCAGAAATGGTATCTGGAAGTGTAACCGTTTCAAGGTTTTCACAATCATAAAAAGCGCGTTCACACAGTCCAGTTATACCATTTTCTATTATAACGGATTTAATTTCAGAATTCCACGAGAAACAAGAATACCATGAATAATTATGATAAATTCCAAGCATTCCAGTACCAGTAATTGTAAGTTCTCCAGTGCTATTATCAAAATTCCAATATGCATTTTCGCCACATTGTCCTGTGACTGAAAGCGGATAATCTTCTGCTTTTGCCGTAAAAGAAAACGGCATAAACATATCGAATTTTACAATTTCATGTAATGGTGCTGATGTCAAAAGTAAGGAAACAATTACAATTATCGCAAAAACTCGTTTGAACACAAAAAACTTTTTCATAATAATTCCTCCTAAATTTCTATTTTAAATTATAGCTACAATATTATTAAAAAGCAATATACAAAATTATTAAAATTTAGAAAAATACCTGTTTTTTATAATTAAATTATACATTAGCACCGTGTAAAATTTGTGAATGTGATTTTACCTTTATTTAATCAACAAGTCATTCAATGTTATACCCATCAGCTCACAGATTTTTTGTAGATTCCGCGCATTCGACATACTGTCGCCCATTTCATAATGTGCTATTGCAGAGCGGTCAAGACCGAGCGCATCCGCTATCTGCTGCTGTGTTAAGTCTGCCGCTAATCGAGCGCGTTTAAAATTTTCCGCAAAACTCATAAAAACCTCCGTAAAAATAAAAATGCGCCCAGCCGAAGCTGAACGCACGAAAAACACATAGCTCCGTTTGCTGCGACGCTAACCGAGATACTTTACTAAAGTATCTCGGTTAGGTCGCATAATGTATTCTATCACACATAAATAATAAATGCAATAGTATAAGAAAATACAAGTTGAAATGTATGCATTTAACTAACCAGATTTAAATTTCTATCATATTACATATTGTATTATAGATTACCCAAGGTAAAAAGAGCAGAATCAGCACAGACCCGTTATATGATTCTGGCGGCAATTAGGATAACGATGTTATCAGAATTGACATTGTGCATCTGCATCAACGACGTGCAGGCTCAAAGCGTAATATACGCAGTCGTTTTCCCTCAGCACAACAGCGATTAGTACTGCACACAGATGTGGAAAGCCGCTGTTGTTCCCTCGTCCGTTTCTATTTCATAACTCGTTGTGAGAGCTTTTGAAATACCGTGGTTATTCGTCGAAAATCGGGCGAATAACCAACGGTAACCGCAAATGGACAGATAAAGGCAGAAAATAAACAGGAAAACTGCAGAGAAAAAGCTGTTTAGAGAGGGCTGTCGAAATCGTCTTAATAGGCGTTACAACATTTTTGTTGTATTGGTTGTCGGCACTGTTCCCCCGACAATATGGTTTCACCATAGTCTGCAAGTCAGACCCTCAGAACATTTGACCAACGCCGCAAATGACTGGCGATTCTGCACATAAAGGATAATCACAACTATCAACCGATAAAGAGGTGAAAATGAATGTCAAGAAGTACCGAGAGACGCAAGCCTGTAGGCTCAAAAAAGAAGAAAAACGCTATATCATATATGATACAGGATGCTAATAATTTCTTTTCAAATAAGTACAAGAATAATGTTACCTCATCTTCATATAAAAAACATTTTAAACAGTTTGTTGTATGGTGTCGTGATACTTATAAATGTAAAACAACTGATGATTGTAAAAAACATATACAGGATTATGTTGACTATCTTGTTGAGAATGGTAAAACCCCGAGCACGATACACACATACATAGCACCCATATGCAGTTACTTTGATATGAATATGGGTGAGATTGAAAAGCCCAGTCGCTGCACATCTGATTACACACGCGGACGAGCCAAACCAAACAAATATGACAGAGCCGACCAGCAATATGATAATGCCGATTATTCGTATGTTGCAAATTTTCAAAAAATGGTGGGAATTCGCCGAGCAGAGTTAAAGCATCTGACCTTTGATTGCTTTGTAAAAGATGAACGAGGATATTACTGCATACTTGTTAAAAGAGGTAAAGGCGGTAAAAAACAACTACAGCGCATTCTTCCAGAAGATGTTGAAGCCGTACGTGCATATTTCACAACCCCCGGTGATGGGCGTATGTTTACCGCTTCACAGTTCAGCTCTCATATGGATTATCATCACTTACGAGCGGAACAGGCAAAACGAGCATATCAGCATTATTATAACCGCATACATAACGCCGACGGAAGCTTAAACGAAACAGAAGCTCAAAAGCTTCGTTCGGAGATTCAGCATAGATGGAACAAATACAACCGTGACCCCAAAACGGGCAAAGCAAAATCTCTGCCCGAAATGAGTGGCATGTATAAACTACGTGGTAAAAACAGAGAATTAGCCGTAAAAAATGGTTTACCCGTTGAATATGATAAGCTTTGTGTTTTGGCTACGTCAATCTATCACCTATCGCACTGGCGTAATGATGTTACAATTGCATCGTATCTGCTTGCAGTATAAAAATATACCTCTGGAGGCAAAATCCGGAGGTGCTTTTTGATGAAATGTTGCAGATTTTGATACAGAAATGCTGCAGATTCTGCAACATTTCAAAATGCCCTCAACGCCTTGATGCTCTAAGGCTACAAGGGGTTTTAGGCGTAATCCTCTTAGGTTTTAGTTTACTATACCCAAAGCTATACGGCGTAAATAAAGAAATACGGCGTAAAAACAGAGTTACGTCGTAAAAAAAGAATCACAAATGAAATTTAGCTATTTTAAACTGAGAGCGAAAAATTAAAGCATTTTTTCGCCCTCAACGGAGTTGAAAAAACAAACACCTTTTCATATAAAAGACAAAGCCGCACAAGAACTCTTTTATGTCTGTATATAAACCCATCGAATTCTTCTATTAATTTTAATTTAAAAACTATTGTTAATAACAAATAACATATTATTATAAATGCACAAAAAGAAGGAATGTTTTAATGAATACAACAAATTATGATGAATCATCTCAAACCCAAATTACATCAACAGGATTATTGCTTATTGACCCGGACAGTGGCGAAGTAAAATCTGATGTTAAAAAGAAACGGTACGGCCCACATTTCTGGAGATTATATCTACAAGGATTATTATGTGCCCTCGGTAAATTAAATCTTACACTGTTAGACGTTTTATGCTTTATAATTGAAAATATCAGCTTAAGTGATAATACCTGTAGCTTTACGCAAACAGAAATTGCAAAAGCACTTTCGTTATCGCGTGCTACCGTTGGCAGACATCTTGAAACACTTGAAGCTGCCGGATTCATCAAAAAAATCCGTAATGGTAAATATATGGTAAATCCTGAAATTATGTTATATGACATTTCTGAAGGTAATACCCAGTACAATATTTTGATGCGTATGTATTATGACAACGAACCAATAACTGATACGCATAGCAAACCCAAGCATTGTAAAACCAAGCACACGAAGGCTAATACAGAAAAACGCAAACAAAAGAAAGCGGGCGATAATAATGGCTAAAGTAGGTTCAGATATGATACGAAGAGCAAGACAAGCTGATTTGTATAATTATCTACTGGAAAAACATCCTGAAACAGTTAAACAAATAGGCTGCAATGTACTGCAAAATTGTGAACACGATAGCCTTCAAATTGTCAAAGGGCACGGCTACAATCGTTTCAGCAATGGAGAACACGGCAATGCCATAGATTATCTTATGCGATATCTCGACTTTGATTTTGTTTCTGCTGTTAAAGAATTATTAGACTTTGCACCTGACATTGATGAGTTACCATATGATAGTACAGATTATGAGTCTGATAAAAATTACACTCATTTTGTTTTAGAATTATCAGATGGCTCCGAGCTTCCGGCACCTACCGACGGAACATACAGCAGAGCCTTTGCATATCTCACAAAAACCAGAGCAATACCGGCAGATACGGTTAATAATCTTATGCACAACAAACTTCTTTACGAAGATGAAAAGCACAATGCTGTGTTTGCATATATGAATTTTGCTGAAATCGTTGGCACTTGTTCCGGCATTAGATATAAGCAATGCATTGGGCAAGGCTACTGGGTATTCAATGCAGATATTACTCATCAAAAGCTTTATATCTGCGAAAGTGCGATTGACGCTATATCTCTTTACTGTTTATTAAAAGACGATACTGCTACATACGTTTCCGTTGCAGGAGCACATAAATATTCTGCAGTCATTAGTGCTATGGAAGATATTTCGATATTTCAAGGCTACGACTCACAGGTGTTTTTGGCTTTCGATAACGACGAAGCAGGTGACACTGCATACAATACATTAAAAACAGACTATCCTGAATTATTAAGAATTATTCCCAAATTAAAAGATTGGAACGATGACATCAGGGCTCACAAGTAATATAAAACCAACAGTTTCCCCGCTACGCAATTGAGCATAGCGGGGTTTTATCATTCTGCGGAAGTAATATCAAAAATTTCATCATGACCGTCCTCAAAAGTGAATTTTAAAAGTTTTAGGTCACTGCTGTCAGATATCAATTCTTTTTTTACAACCTTAATAGAAGGAATATTTCCGGCTGATATATCATCATACATAAGTTTTATTTTTGAAGCAACTTCAGCTATTTCATCTCCTGATACTGTATACATTCTCGGTGTTGATGAAATTGTTTCCGATAGTTTTTCTTCATAATATACAGTATCAAGCTCAACTGGTTTTGGGGCAAAAATGTCTTTCAAGCGCTCTTTGGTTCTATCTTCAAGTTGCTTGTTATCAGTACTGATATAATACTGCCTTGTGGTCTCAAGCTTTTCGTGACCCATCATTTCACACAGCATCATATCATCGATATTATTTATAGCGCAAGTTGTTGCATAGGTATGTCTCAGCCAATGAAAATGAAGCTCAATGCCTAATTCGTCTTTGACCCTCTTTACGGCATACTTCGTGCTGTTGCCAGTCAGAAGTTCGCCATTTTTCTTTCGATTTACAAAATCGCCACCAATAATTTCTTTATCATTATCTATGGTATCATAAACATGCTCTATGTTTTTATATCCTTTACCGTATTCTTCTTTGTTCTTTTTCTGTTCTTTGGAAAAATTATACAAGTATCGCTGTAAAACTTCAGGCATTATAATGTAACGGGTGGACTTCTTGGTTTTAGGTGGACAAAGTTGATACAGACCTTTGTCATACATTAGCTGACGATTAACATATATTCGTCCAGACCCAAAATCTATATTCGACCATCTGAGTGCAAAAATTTCACCTTTTCGCATACCTGTATATCGTGCAAGCATAAAAGCAGTCAAAAGATGTGCATCGCCCTTTGACAGAAGCTGCTCCATCTGATATAATTCGATATCAGAGTATGTTACAATTCCATCTTTCGGGATATCACTTCTTTTTCGTTCAGGCATTTTAAGCCTTTTTTCTTCTACAAACATTTTATTATACTTATCAAGGGAAATCCACTCATGTCGATAAGCGTAGCCGAATATCAGATAGAAAAATTTGATAAAACTTTCGAGATACTCATACGTATATGTTCCTGTATTGTATTTACCGAGAACAAATTCATACATATCTTGAATGGTTATAGCATTTATTCTCTTGTCTTTAAACACTTCAGAAATGTGGTTTCGCCAAACGCTGTCGTGCTTTCTTAATGTGCTGGCGGCTTTTGATTTAGCTTCTTCTGAGTTACAAAAGGATTCATAAACCTTTCCCAAAGTCAACTTACTTACCGCACCATAACCGCCACTATCTGCTACAAGTTGATTCCAAAGTGCGGTTCTTGCATCATAGGCTGATTCTGCTGTCAAGAATGCTTTTCCTGTATCGTCAGTTTTTCGCTTGAAATCAACCTTTTTACCATTAGGTAGCGTTTTATTTAGCCTAAACTGCCACGGACCGTTTTTATGCTTTCCGTCCTTATATACAAGCGTTACACCTTCATATTTGCTTGGCATTTAGCATTCCTCCCTATGTTTCGTTTGCCACATTATATGGCAGAAATAGCGGAATGTCAAGCGGAATATATTTTAAAACTCATTGATATTACTATAAATTTAACAATAACTTCAAGACGAAGCAAGACATGGTAAGGCTTTTGCAGGTCTTCTTCAGAGATATTTTGGTTAATTTAAAATTGTAAAGAGCCTTATATATCAAGGCTTCAAGCCTGAGATTTAATAATTTTCAAAACGCATCAATTTATTAAAATTTGGTGCGTTTTTTTATTTGCTTCAAATATACTGTAAAGAATATATTACGATTTATCATTGATGTAATATTCGTGATAATGTTACAAAACTGTAAATTCTCATTTTACAGCAAACTTAATATTTGAATTTCGTGGCTGATATTGTATAATAAACTATCAGCCACGAAAGGGATGAAATGTGTGAAGCTGCTTTATGCAGAAGACGAAAGAGAATTATCCGAAGCTGTTACGGATATTCTGACATATCACAATTACATAGTTGACGCGGTTTATGACGGAGAAAGTGCGCTTGCGTACGCTGAGGTTGAAAGCTATGACGGGATTATTCTTGATATTATGATGCCGAAAGCCGATGGTCTTGAAGTTCTTAAAAAGCTTCGTCAGAAGGGCTGCACAACACCAGTACTTCTTTTAACGGCTAAGTCTCAGATTGAGGATAAAATTGAAGGGCTTGATATGGGTGCCGATGATTATCTTGCAAAGCCCTTTGCGATGGGCGAGTTGCTTGCCCGAATCCGTGCCATGCTTCGCAGGCGCGATAATTTTGTTCCCGATATTCTGAAATTCGGAAATATTGCACTTAATTTAAGCAATTACAATCTTTCTTCTGACTGCGGTTCAGCTACGCTGACCAAGCTCGAATTTCAGATGATGGAGCTTTTAATGAGGAACCGGGGCGTGTATTATTCGACTGAACAGTTCTTCGAAAAAATCTGGGGATATAATTCTGATGCTGATATAGGCGTTGTGTGGGTATATATTTCTTATCTGCGAAAACACCTTGAAAAGCTGAATGCAAACGTAGAAATAAAAGTGAAGAGAAATATAGGCTACACTTTGGAGGCAAAAAATGATTAAAGCACTTCAGAAAAGATTTATTATTATATCAATGACGGCTATTACAGCTCTGCTTGTTGTCCTTCTGAGTGGAATCAACCTTTTTAATATAACTTCTGTTTCAAAACAGAATGCGAATATGCTTGACGTTCTTGCTTCAAGCGGAGAACCTTTTCAGATGATGCGGCCTGACGGATTTAAAGATGAAAGAAAACCTGAAAATGACAGAATATTTCAGTTCAAGCCTCCCGAAGAGGATAGAAAACAGGCAGCAATTTATTTTAAAATATGTGTAGATTCCGACGGTGAAATAATCAGAGTTGATACAAGCAAAATCCCATCTGTTACAGAATCCGAAGCAAAAGATATTTACTCAGCCGCAAACAGCAGCGAAGGCAAAACAGGCAAGTTCATCTTCAAAACAAGAACTCTTCCGGACAATCTCGGCAAAGAAGTTTTCTTTCTGAGCACAAGCGAACAGAACTATTCGGTTCTCCGTGTTGCGTTGCTTTCATTTGGAGTGGGTGTTATTTGTTGGTGTCTTATGCTTCTGATAATCGTTCTTCTTTCAAGAAAGGCTATCAGACCCATAGCTGAAAACATTGAGAAACAAAAGCAATTTATTACTGATGCAGGACATGAAATTAAAACACCGCTTGCTATCATAATGGCAAACACCGAGGCTCTTGAACTGCATAACGGCGAAAGCAAATGGACAAGCAATATAAAGAATCAGACTCTCAGGCTCAACGGGCTTATGCAAAATCTTTTATTACTTGCTAAAGCCACTAATGGCGAAACACCGATTAAAAAAGAAAACTTTGATTTTTCCGAAGTAATTAAGCAGACCGCTGATGGATTTTCTGAATCGGCAAAAGTAAAAAATCTTTCTTTTGACTTCGACATTGCAAAAGAGATATTTTTAAGTGCTGACAAGAATCAGTTAACAAGTCTTGTTTCTATCCTTATTGATAATGCTGTTAAGTATTCTTCCGAAAACACTTCTATTAAAATAAATCTGAAAAAAGACACCGATATACTTTTTTCAGTAAGCAATAAATGCGACTCTCTGCCCGAATGTCTGCCTGAAAATCTTTTTGACAGGTTCTATCGCGGAGATACTGCAAGGACACAGAAAAGCGGCGGATATGGTATCGGTCTTTCAGCGGCGAAGGCAATTGCAGAGCTTCACGGCGGAAGCATTGAAGCGAAATATCTGAACGAAAACGAAATACGATTTGAAGTCAGATTTTAAAAGTTCATAATTTGTTTACAGACACTTGCGTTTTGCGGGTGTCTTTTCTAATTTTCAGCTAAGGTTCAGACGTTATTATATACTCATCAAATTTATGAAAGGAGTAAAGGTATGGATTTTCGTCATGAGTGGAAACACGAAATCAATTATTTGGATTTGCTTATTCTCAGGCAAAGATTAAATGCTGTTGCCAAGCCTGACAGCCATTCGATAAACGGGAAATACGAGATAAGAAGTCTGTATTTTGACAATCTGTATGACACGGCTCTGAGAGAAAAAATTGACGGAGTGAATCGACGTGAAAAATTCAGAATCCGTTATTATAACGGTGACACCTCGTTTATCGCACTCGAAAAGAAAAGCAAGCTTAACGGACTTTGTCAAAAAAGTGAAGCGATAATTTCAGTAGACGAGGCGCAGAAAATTGTCAACGGCGATTACAACTGGATGATTAACAGCGACAGACCGCTTGTAAAAGAATTATACTCAAAGATTCTTTCAAAGGGACTGAAGCCCAAAACAATTGTTGACTACACCCGTGAGCCGTTTGTTTTTTCGGCAGGCAATGTTCGTGTTACGATTGACTATAACATCAGAACAGGACTTCATTGCACGGATTTTCTCAATCCGAAATGTGTCACTATCCCCGCAGGTTATTCACCGATAATTCTTGAGGTTAAATGGGACAGTTATTTACCCGACATCATTCGTGATGCGGTCCAGCTTGAGGGACGCAGTTCCTCGGCATTTTCAAAATATGCAGTATGCAGAATTTACGGTTAAAGGAGTTTATATTTATGACAACATTCAATGACATTTTTAAATCCAGCTTTCTTGAAAACATTGCAAGCGTAAGCGTTCTTGATATGGTTATTGCTCTTATTCTTGCTTTCGGTCTCGGACTTTTCATTTTCTTAATTTACAAAAAGACATATCAGGGTGTTATGTACTCATCAAGCTTCGGTGTTACACTCGTTGCCCTCACAATGATTACTACGGTTGTTATTCTTGCGGTAACATCGAACGTTGTTCTTTCACTCGGTATGGTCGGTGCCCTTTCAATTGTACGTTTCCGCACCGCAATCAAAGAGCCGCTTGACATCGCATTTCTCTTCTGGTCAATAGCAGTCGGTATCGTTCTTGCCGCAGGCATGATTCCTCTTGCGGTTGCAGGAAGCGTTATTATCGGCATAATTCTTCTTGTTTTTGTTAATAAAAAATCTCACAAAAATCCGTATATCATAGTTATCTCCTGTGTAAACCATGACAGCGAGGTTGAAGCAAAACGTTTCCTTGACAGCGTTACCGAAAAGTGCGTAATAAAAAGTAAAACTGTTCAGTCCGGTACAATTGAGCTTAACATGGAAATCAGACTTAAAGAAGATAACACGGATTTTGTTAATGCACTTGCAAATATGAACGGTGTCAACAGCGCAGTTCTTGTAAGCTACAACGGCGAATATATGGGTTAAGGTGATAAAATGTCAACACATAAAAGCTTTGATAAAATATGCTGTGTTGTTCTTGCTTTCATTATTGCCGTAACCGTCCTCTTTGTAAACGGTGAAAAATTAGGGATAAAAACTATGTCAAAGGCCATGGGCTATGAAGAAAAGTTATTTAACAATTCCGTTGTTCACTCGTTGGACATTGTAATTGACGACTGGGATTCTTTTCTTGAAACCTGCGCCAACGAGGAATATACATCCTGCTCTGTTGTAATTGATAACGAAGCATTTAAAAATGTCGGACTCAGAGCAAAAGGAAACACGTCGCTTTCAAACGTCAAAAATTACGGCAATAACAGATACAGCCTTAAAATTGAATTTGACAAATATGACAGCAGCAAAACATATTACGGGCTTGACAAGCTTTGCCTTAACAACATCATTCAGGACAACACTTATATGAAGGATTACCTTGTCTACACAATGATGAACGAATTTGGTGTTGCTTCACCGCTATGCAGTTATGTATTTGTTACCGTCAACGGTGAGGATTGGGGACTTTTTCTTGCAGTTGAGAGCGTTGAAGATTCATTTCTGCAGCGTAATTACAGCAATGAAAGCGGAGACCTTTACAAGCCTGACAGTATGCAGATGGGCGGCGGCAGAGGTAACGGCAAGAGCTTCGACATGGATGAGTTTAAAGATAAGCTTGAAAACTCTGAAAAAGAGAAAACAACAGAGCCCGAAAAGAATAGCACAACCAATGTTTCAGAAAATAAGACCGAAATAAAAGAAATGGCTTTTGAACCTTCCGGGAATGACAAACAACAAGGTAACAGAATGCAGCCACCGGAAGGTAACTTTGGCGGAATGACACCGCCCGATATGCCAAACGGTGAAATGCCGCAGATGCCCGACAATTGGAACGGAAGCCTCCCGCCACAGATGCCTAACGGCGAAATGCCTTCAATGCCCGCCGGGGAAGCTCCGCAGGGCTCTGAAGATGAGCAAAGTGATACTCCTCCCGAAAAGCCTGACGGAGAAAGTCAAAACGGTGAAACTTCGCAAATGCCTCAGGGTGACTTCAGCAACAAGGGTGGTTTTGGTAACGGAAGCGATGATGTTAAGCTTGTTTACACAGATGATGAATTTTCAAGCTACTCAAATATCTTCAACAATGCTAAAACCAAGGTCAGCAGCAATGACAAGAAGCGTCTTATATCAGCATTAAAGAATATAAACGAAAACACCGACATTGAAAACTCTGTCGATGTTGAAAGCGTTATTCGATATTTTGTTGTGCATAATTTTGTTTTGAATTTTGACAGCTATACGGGTTCAATGATTCACAACTATTACCTTTATGAAAATGACGGACAGCTTTCAATGATTCCGTGGGACTATAACCTCGCTTTCGGCGGCTTTATGTCTATGGGCGGAGCTGAGTCTCTTGTAAATTATCCGATTGATTCTCCTGTTTCGGGTGGCGATACAGATTCAAGACCGATGCTTGCGTGGATTTTTAACAATGATGAATACACACAGCAATATCATAAACTTTTCGCCGAATTCATTTCAGAATACTTTGACAGCGGAGAATTTGAAGCAGAAATCAGCAGAGTTAAAGAAATGATTTCACACTATGTTGAAAAAGACCCGACGAAATTCTGCACCTATGAAGAATTTGAAAAAGGCATTGAAACATTAGAAAAATTCTGCCTGTTAAGAGCTGAAAGCGTCAGCAAACAGCTTGACGGAACAATCGGCTCCACAAGTGAAACGCAGACGGACAAAACCGATTTTATAAAAGCTGACGGTATCACAATTTCCGATATGGGCTCTATGGGTAATATGGGTGGCAGAGACAGTAACGCCAAAAATATAAAAACAGACGGAACAACCTCTTCTGAAAAAAGCAACGGTGAAAGCGGATTTACGCCTCCTGAAATTTCAAATGATGAAATGCCTGACATTGAGCAAAACGCTAAACCGTCCAAAATACCTGACAGCAGCCTGAAAGATAAAGGAAGCAGCCCCTCTGATAAATACGATGAGATGAATCAGCAGGGATTTCAAGCAAATATGACCGAAGCTGTTATCGTCTCGGCAATAAGCCTTATTGTATTGATATTCGGAATATTGTTCGCTTTCTTCTATCGCAGGAAAAAATTAAAAAGACAGCACATAACAAAAGCAAAATGATTATAATAATATGTTAGTTGATTTATACTATAAATCTGAGGGCAGTTCATTCTGCCCTCTTTTTACATTTGTTGATAATGACGGAAATTCATTATTCTATCCTAAAAATTTTATAAAATAGAACTAATTCGCTTATTTTCCTCAGTAATTTTTTAAAAAACGCTATTATTGCAACATTATATCAACTTTTATGAAATATGTAACAAAATTATTATAATTTATTGATTTTTTTGTTCAAATAGGTTAAAATATTTACAGTAAATGAGGGAGGAATGTATTATGAAAAAAATAATAGCTTTCATAGTATCAATAGCAATAATAGTCAGTACTGTTATTTTCTCACACGCTGCACCGTTTCTTGGCGATGTAGACAGAAGTGGTGCTGTCAATTCCTCCGACGCACTTTCAATTCTTCAATATTCCGTTGGTTTAAAAGACAGCATTGAAAAGAATATTGCTGATATAAACGGTGACGGAAGAATCAATTCTATAGATGCGCTTAAAGCTCTTATGATAAATATCGGAAAGCTCTCTAATAAGTTTGTTCCAACAAAAAAATCTACAACT
This sequence comes from Clostridia bacterium, assembly GCA_024404095.1. GTDB lineage: Bacteria > Bacillota > Clostridia > Oscillospirales > Acutalibacteraceae > CAG-488. The sequence goes on from JAKSQO010000031.1 coordinate 21,702, forward strand.
AAGGCAACAACTAAAGCAACGACAAAGACTACTACAAAGACTACTACAAAGGCTACGACTAAAGCTACTACTAAAGCAACCACCAAGGCTACTACCAAAGCTACCACTAAGGCTACTACCAAAGCTACGACTAAAGCTACAACCAAAGCCACAACTAAAGCTACCACTAAGGCTACTACAAAGGCTACAACCAAAGCAACAACTAAGGCTACAACCAAAGCAACAACTAAAGCCACAACAAAAGCTACAACCAAAGCTACCACTAAAGCTACAACAGCGACCACCGCAAAAAAATACACTTGCCCGTACGAAACAACTCCCGGTGGAACGGTCAAGCTTCCCTCTGGTCTGAACGCAAGACACAAGAGAGCATGGGCTCTTTCAAAATCAGGACTGGATATTAAAATTTCAAGAATAGAGTACGGTTCTTCAATTACACAGAGGTTTGACGCAAATATAAACAAACAGATTGTAAATCCCAAAACAATCACCTACAATCCGGCTTGCACGGTAGCCGTTATCACCTGCGATAATCCTACAAGACTTGGCATAACCAAAGGTACGTCAATGACGACAACCGAAAACAATGCAAAAAACGCAGGCGCTGTTATTGCTATTCCGGGAACAAAATCATCTTACTGACAGGATTACACAGCAACAATTCGTTCAGGTTCAATTTACAAGAGATTTACAGGTTCAAAAACAACAGCTCCTGAACTTGTGATGTTCAGAGACGGAACATGGAAAATTCAGTCTCTTGACAATTCACAGGCAGAAGCGGCTGTTAAAGCCGGAGCATACAATTCCTTCCACATTCAGGACATAATCGTCCGTGACGGAAAATATTGCTCACACTGGACAGATAATATTTACCGTAACCGTGCATTCCTCGGTCAGATAAGCAAAAACAAATATGTTATGCTTACAACTGAGTTTATGCCGATAAGCAAGGCAGCTGAAGTTATGATTGCTTACGGCGTAAAAACTGCAGTTATGATTTGCGGCGGCAACTGCACAACAATGTATGTTCAGGGTATCGGTAATTCAACTAATTCAACAGGCGCAAGCGTTAAAAATATGAACAAGCTCGGTTACTATGAAACCGAATGGTTTGCCGATCACGGTATGCTTCAAGGCAAAGCCGGCGGCGGTCCGTGTTCAGATGAATATGATTGCATTTATTTCAAATAAGATATTGCAAAAGCTAAGGGGTTGTCACATTCGACAGCCCCTTCAGTAAATTTACATATAAAAATGTCCCGCTCCGACAGCAGGACATTTTGTTTATTCTCAGAAGACCAGAATATCCACTCTTGAAAGAAGATCCTCAAGATTTCTCTTGCACATCTCAATATCTTTAATTCCCTCGGGAGTATCAAAGCCGTTACGTCTGATTGTTCTGCGCATCATACGTGTGTATCCGACAATCTTCGCCTTGTCTTCATATTCTTTTATCTTCTGCTCATCATCCGTTCCGAAATAAAGTCTGAGTGTTTTATTCCAGATTTTCACCGCTATGTCATATGGAATTCCGAGGAATTTTTCTACAATCGTATGGTCATTTTCGCTGTATCCAACATAAGCAAGGAAAACAGAAGCAAACTCAAATACAGGATGACCCATACACAATGTATCCATATCAATCAGCAGAACATCATCATTCTGCATCATAACATTTTTAATATGATAGTCACCGTGCATCATATTATTTGATTCGGGTACTGCTGCAACGAGATTACAAAGCTTGTTCGCTTTATCCTCGGGAAGATAATCTCTGAGGAACTCTGCCCAATCAAGCGCAACCGCTTTCATATCGGGCATATCGCCCTTTTTAAGCTCTGTCGAATGAATCTTTTTAAGCAAGTCAACATAAAGACCAACATATTTATCAAGATTCTCGGGCTCAGCCGCTATGAGCTTTGCAAAAGACTTTGCATTCAGCAGTTCAAACACCGAACCGTAGCCCTCGCCTACCTTAACAACATCGTACGGAATCGCGGTCGGAATACCAAGAACAAAAGCCTTTCTCGCAAGCTCACGCTCACGGTGGATGTCGGGAAGACAGTCGGGATTAAGGTAAACCTTAATAATCGTATCGGGGTCAAGTCTATAAACCTTTCCGTTTGCGCCCTCTCCGATCACTTCACAGCCGTCTACTGACAAACGTCTGTAAGCCTTTTTAATTGTAATCATTTCGGTGAAGCCTGTCATTTCAAAAATATCATAAACTTCTGCGGAAGCATTGATAATCTCAAGCTCGGGGTCAGCCTTACGAATCTTCAGAATCACCCTGAGTCCGGCACTCGAAATATACACAAGATCCTCTGCGTCAATCACAATCTTTTCATATGTATTTTCGCTCATAATGCTGTCAATTTCAGCACCCACCTGTGCTGCGTTGGCAGAATCAATTCTGCCTTCAAGAATAAGTGTTAAAACGTCGTTTTCAACTTTTTTATTCATAAATACTCTCCTAAATTTTCAGCTTTGCCTCATGAAAACTTACAAGCTGCCCATAAGCTCAACATAAAAATCAATACCCTTGTAATAATTCTCTACGGATAAGCTTTCGTTATTACCGTGCATACCCGCGCGGTTTTCATCCGTAAACCTTATCCCTGCGAAGCGATAAACATTCGGACAGATTTTTGTAAAGTGCTTTGAATCAGTACCGCCTGTCATTATATACGGTACTGATGTAACATTCGGATAAACACGGCTTACCGTATCCGCAATAAATCTGAACGCATCACCATTAAAATCAGATACAGGTGACGGAGCAAACTGATAGTCAACAGTTATTTCTGCATTCTCCCCTGCCGACTTTTCGAGGTGTTCCACAACGCCCTCAACTGTATCGCCCGGTGCTATTCTGACGCTGTACCCTGCCGACGCTTTCGGCGGAATGATGTTAATCTGATTAGCACCGCTGAGCTTTGTCAATGCCGTTGTCGTTCTTATCATAGCGGCTGTTTCGCCGTTAGTTTCAAGAATCTTTTTTACTATCGGTTTAAAAAGCCACAAATTACCGAGAACAAATCTGAATGCAAATCCTGTCTTGCTTGCAATGCCTTTAAGCATCTGCTCAAGCACAGGAGAAATGTCCGAACTGAATTTATTTCTCTCAATATTTTCAATTGCCCTGATAAGACGTACTGTCGAATCCGATTTGCGTGGTGTTGAGGAATGTCCGGGTTCACCCGAAACAGTAACCGTTACATCCGCTACGCCCTTTTCGCTTACGCCTATCATTGCGAATTCATCTTTTACTCCGAGCGCAGGGCCTTTTACAATCGCTCCGCCCTCATCAATTACAATCCACGGTTTAACACCTTTATCTTTAAGATATTCAACGATTGCAGGAGAAGTTGCTCCGCCTGTTTCCTCATTATTTGAGAAAGAAAACCATATATCTCTTTTCGGTGTAAATCCGCTTTTATGAAGAGCTGTTGCCGCCTCAAGCAAAGCCGCAAGAATACACTTTGTGTCAACTGTACCTCTTGCAATTATGTCACCGTCGTGTATCTGAGCCTCAAAAGGCGGATATTTCCATTGACTTTCATCAGCCTCAACAACATCATAATGCGACATCAGCACAACGGGCTTAAGCTCGCTCTGCGTCCCCTTCCATTTAATCAGTATGCCGTAATTGTTGATAAGCTCAGCTTCGGCAACATTGAAAAAATCAGGGTAAAGCTCTTTCAGCAGAGGGAGAAAGCTTTCAAATTCTTTGTAAACAATTTCACCGCTTTGGGGCCAGACAGTTTTCTTCTGAAGAATTTTCTGAAAGCGTTCGACTGCTTCTTTATCGGTAAATTTCTGCGGTATTTCTGCTTTTACAGTTTTTTCTGATTTCAGCTTAACTGCTCTGACCGCACATATTCCGAGTACAATCAGTACGGCGGCAAGAATAATATAAACAACAATCATACGCTGAGAAGACCTGCGTCAATTACAAACTGAGAGCCTGTTGCGTATCTTGCCTTATCGCTTGCAAGGAAAAGAACAAGATTTGCTGTATCCTCAGCTTCAATCCACGGAACAGGAAGAAGATTGCCTGCGCTTGCCTCTGCAATTTCTTCGGGAGTTTTGCCTTCCATAGCAGCCAGTCCGTCGTTCATCGGTGTATTAACACCTGTGGGATGAATGCTGAGAACTCTGATGTTATAAGGTGCAAGCTCGATAGCCCATGCCTTTGTAAGACCTGTAAGTCCCCACTTTGAAGCTGTGTAATGTGAAAGTCTGTTGCCACCGCGAAGACCCATAACTGATGAGTTATTGATGATAACACCGCTCTTTTTCTCCATCATATACTTAACAACACGGCGCGTTACAATGAACGGTCCCTTAAGATTGATATCAATCATTGCGTCCCATTCCTCGTCTGTCATCTCGTTAACCTTTGCATATGCGCAGATACCTGCATTATTGAAGAGAATATCAATCTTTCCGAAAGCGGCAATTGTACCCTCAACAGCAGCTGTAACTGCCTTGTCGTCTCTTACATCGCCTGCGAAGATTTCAGCTCTTCTGCCGAGAGCTTCAATCTCTTCCTTAAGAGTTTTAAGCTCATCGCTTGTACCAAACTCATACTTCGGATACTCAATCTTCTTTGCTACGTCAAAAGCGGCTATATCTGCGCCCTCTTTTGCAAGTGCAATAGCAGTTGCTCTGCCCTGTCCGTGTGCAGCACCTGTAATAAATGCTACTTTTCCTTCAAAATCACCCATTTTTTATTCCTCGTCTTTCTTTTTATCAATACGGTATTCGTACAGCACCTCGTCAAGGTCAACCTTTGTGATTGTGTTGAAAAGGTTTGTAGCGTACATAATACCTGCAAATGCAATAATTGTAACTATCTGCTCATCCGTGAACATTGACTTAAGTCCGTCATAAATGCTGTCGGGGATGTTGTGGGGGTCAGCGGCAATAGCTGTACCGAGATCAAGCAGGAGCTGTTCCTTTTCGTCAAGCTCCATGCAGCTGATATCTTCGCCGTTATCCTCAAGAATTTTTGTAAAGAATGAACCGCAGACAAGGCAGTCATTTCCTGTTGAAATAGCATATGAGAAAATTGAAAGCGCTCTCTCGCCGAGAACAGGTACAAGCTCGTCATAAAGTGTATACCATTCCATGTATGCCTTGAATGAGGGAACATTGTGGAGAAGTGTGCGCTTCATATTTGTAATTCTGCCGTGCTTGGCAATCTGATCGTCATACTCTCTTTTAACTTCCTCTGAAGAATTTTCATATTCTGTCATAGGTATGTAACTCATTTTAGATTCCTCCTGATGATTGATAGAATAATTATAACACATATTTAAAAAAAGTAAAATCCAATAGACGAATTTTTTATTGTAAACAGCATTTTTATGTGATACAATTCAATTAAAAAGGAGGCTGTTTTATGATGAAGCTTATTAAAACAATCGGTCAGCCGTTTTGCATTATTCTGTATATTGTATCAATAATTATGGCATTCAGAAAAAAGCTTATTCCGCTTATCTCTCTATTTTCAATGCACCTTACCGAGTTCTTTATTATCGGCAAAAAAACCGGCAAAGAGAACGGATTGAGCACAAAATCATCACTTTTGCATTGCCTTGCATTCGGGTTTACATGGTGGCTTCCGCTCAGAAAAGAGAAGTAATGAACAAAAATGAACTGCGTAATATTATAAGGAAACGTGCGGACGGTCTGAGTGATGAATATATTAAATCAGCGAGCTGTGCCATAGCTGAAAAGCTTATAAATCTGCAACAATTCAAGGAATGTGAATCGCTGTTTATTTATGTCAGCACGCCAAAAGAGCCCGATACTTTTCATATAATTAACGAAGCGTTAAAGTCGGGCAAAAAAGTGTATGTTCCGAAATGCGGACAAAATCACACAATGAAAGCAATCCGTATTCACAGCACCGACGAATTGCAGGCAGGCTATATGGGTATATCCGAACCTGTCGGAACAGAGGAAGCAGACAGAATCGACATTGCTGTTATCCCCTGCATTTGCGCATCAACTGACGGCAAACGACTCGGGCACGGCGCGGGATTCTATGACAGATTCCTTGCTGATTGTGACGCAGCGAAAATATGCCTTTGCTTTGAAAGGCTGATAAGTGACGACATACCAATGGACAAACACGATATTTATATAGACATTGTTATTACAGAAAAAATTCGGGATGCATAACGCATTCCGATTTTTATTATCACGTTAAGCAAAAACAAAAAGGCAAGCCTTGCGGCCTGCCCTGTTTATTCAGAGATTAAAGCTCCTTGCAGTACTCAAAGATACCCTCGGGAAGCTCTGACTTGTCAGCTGAGATTGTGAAGATAAAGTTCTTCTCTTCAACATGATTCTTGCTGAGTGCGTCAACCTTCTTAAGGAAAGCAGCAAGCTCATCATAGTCACGAGAACCGATTCTGAGTGTTGCGTCAACAAGGATGTCTGTGATGTCGTGGTCGCCTGCGCAGATACCGCTGAGGAAACCGTAGAATGCATCATAACCTGATACTTCGTAGTGGTCTGTATCAATAAGACGTGCGCGATAGTTTACATCGTAAGTAAGCATAGGCTTCTTCTCAACGCAAACTACGTTGCCGTTTGACTTTTCAATCGCATTGTTTACTGCGTCGATTAAACGCTTTGTTTTGCCTGAACCTTTTTTGCCTAAAATAAGAGATACCATATAAATATCCTCCTTGAATAATTTTTAAATCCGTGGAGTTCACGAAATTTCAACTTAGTTAAGTCTTGCTTCGAGCTCTGCTTTTCTGTCCTCATAGCCCGGTTTGCCCAGAAGAGCAAACATATTCTTTTTGTAGCTTTCAACGCCCGGCTGGTCGAACGGATTTACGCCGAGAACATAACCGCTGACTGCGCAAGCCTTTTCGAGGAAGTAGATAAGATATCCGAGATTGTATTCGTCCATCTTTTCAACCTCAAGAACGATGTTAGGAACATCGCCGTCGCTGTGTGCAAGAACCGTACCCTCAAATGCTTTTCTGTTGACATATGAAAGAGTCTTGCCTGCAAGGAAGTTAAGTCCGTCAAAGTTTGCGGCTTCCTCCTTGATTTCAACCTCTGTCTTCGGCTTGTCAAAAACAACTACTGTCTCAAAGAGCTGTCTTTCACCCTGCTGGATGTACTGACCCATTGAATGAAGATCTGTGGAGAAGATTGCGGAAGCAGGGAAAATACCCTTGCCGTCCTTGCCCTCGCTCTCGCCGAAGAGCTGCTTGAACCATTCGTTCATCATGGTGTATGCAGGCTCATAGCTGACCATCATTTCAACCTTTTTGCCGTCTCTGTAAAGGAGATTTCTGTATGCCGCATATTTATAGCAGTCATTCTTTGAAATATCCTTTTCAGCACAGTCAGCCATAGCATCCTGTGCGCCTTTCATGATAGCATCAACGTCAATTCCTGCAACGGCAATCGGAAGAAGTCCGACAGCGGTAAGAACTGAATAACGTCCGCCGACATCATCGGGAACAACAAAGGTCTTGTAGCCTTCCTTATCGGAGAGTGACTTCAATGTGCCCTTTGCACGGTCTGTTGTAGCATAAATTCTTTCAGCCGCACCCTCTTTGCCATACTTTGATTCAAGCATTTCACGAAGAATTCTGAATGCAACAGCAGGCTCGGTAGTAGTGCCCGACTTTGAAATTATATTCACCGAAAAATCTCTGTCGCCGATAATTTCAACAAGCTCATTGAGTGAATCAGAGCTGATTGTGTTACCTGCGAAGTAAATTTCGGGAACGCCCTTTTTAAGAAGATTGTAGTTCTGAGATTTAATAAACTCGATTGCTGCTCTTGCACCAAGGTAAGAACCGCCGATTCCGACAACTACAAGAACCTCGGAATCCTTCTGAATTTTTTTTGCAGCCTTTTTGATTTCTGCGAACTCAGCCTTATCGTAATCACGGGGAAGTGAAAGCCATCCTAAGAAATCGTTTCCTTTTCCTGTACCGTTATTAAGTGCCTCGTGAGCCGCCTCAACCTCAGGTCTGATAACCTCAAGTGCCGCATCTGAAACAAAGTCTTTAATATACTTTGCGTTAAGCTTTACTGACATTTTCTTATTGTGCCTCCGGTAAAAACAGATAATTTAAACCATTGAAATGCACTTATCTGAGTATTCAACGATTATTTAGATATATTGTACCCTATTACACTCCGATTTGCAAGGGTTTTTTAGTAATTTTTAACGCAAAATTATCCAAATTACCCCGGATTTTTGCATAATGCACCTAACATTCTCATAAAAACGGTAGAAAATGTCAGCCTTTCAACATAGTGAGGAGCTGTTATATCATACTCACCCAACACATCGCCGTCAAGAGAAACCGTAATTTTACCGAGCTTTTGATTCGACTCGACAGGTGCTTCAACTGCTGTTGTCAGCTCAATATTCTGCACAAGGTCACGTTCTCTGCCTTTCGGAACAAGAACAGTCTTCGACGGTGAAACCTGCGGAGTCAGAGTTCTTTCCTCGCCCTTAAGCACATTAACATCGGTAATCAAGGATTTCTCGACTGACGGAGTTACTGTTGAATAATTTGCAAAGCCCCAATTAAGCAAAGCCTTTGCCGTTTCAAATCTGTCGGTACTGTTTCCCGCTCCCATAACAACCGCAATCAGACTTGTACCCTCGCGCGTAGCCGTTGCCGAAACACAGCAGCCGGCCTTGCTTGTTGTTCCTGTTTTCAAGCCTGTTGCGCCCTCGTAAAAACGAATCAGCTTATTTGTGTTTACAAGCTCCGTCTTACCGTTACGCAACGAATCCATCCATATCGTAGTGTATTCCTTTATAAGCTCATGCTTCATCAGTTCACGAGACATAAGCGCAATATCGTAGGCTGTGGTCAGATGTGTTTCAGACTCGTCATCAAGTCCTGTGCAGTTATCAAAATGGGTGTTCTTCATTCCAAGTTCAGCCGCACGCTCGTTCATCATTGTCACAAAGCCCTCATCACTGCCTGCTACATATTCGCCGAGCGCCGTGCAGGCATCGTTTGCGCTGTAAACAGCGGTAGCCTTCAGCAGCTCATCAACAGACATCGACTCCCCCTCTTTCAGCCAGATTTGCGAGCCGCCCTTTGACGCCGCAACCGAGCTCGTCGGCACAGTATCGGTAAGCCTGATTTTATTTCCGTCTATCGCCTCCATAACAAGAAGCATTGACATAATTTTAGTAACAGACGCAGGATATAGCTTTTCATTTTCATTCTGTTTCAACAGCACTTTGCCCGTTGTCTGATCCATGAGCACAACAGACTTCGCCCTGACCTCAACAGGAAGCTTTTCTCCGGCTGATGCAAATATACAGAAAAGTGACATTACAACCCCTATACATAAAAATACACTTATAACTTTTTTCATATCGCATACCCCCGTTTAATCAATATGTAAGTAGGCTAAAAAGTATACTTTATTTCTTTTTTATAAACGCTTGAACTGTTAACCGATTTGATATATAATTAACCTCATATGGAGGACGCTATATGAAAATTGCATTTTTTACCCTTGGCTGCAAAGTAAATCAGTATGAATCACAGGCAATGTCGGAAGCTATTTCCGCACACGGTTATCAAACCGTTTCGCCCGAGGAGGAAGCAGATGTTTATGTTATCAACTCCTGCACGGTTACTGCCGAAAGCAACCGTAAAACACGTCAGACTGTCCGCCGTTTCAAGCGAACTCACCCTGACAGTATTATTGTTCTGACAGGCTGTATGCCGCAGGCTTTTCCCGACGAAGCTGAGTTGCTTGACCAGGCAGATATTGTAATGGGCAACCGCAATAATCATCGTCTTTATGAGCTTGTTGAAAAATATATTTCACAGCGCAACAGAATAATTGAAATTGAACCGCATAAAACAGGTGATAAATTTATCGGCAACACCATTACAGGTTTCGAGCGCCGCACACGAGCCAACGTAAAAATTGAGGACGGATGCAATCGTTTCTGCTCATACTGCATAATTCCATATGCTCGCGGACGAGTTCGCTCAAAGCCGCTTGATGAACTGAAAGCAGAGCTTGAGCATCTTAGTGACGCAGGCTTTGCCGAGGTCGTTCTTGTCGGAATCAATCTTTCCGCATACGGTCAGGACACAGGTCATAACATCTGTGATGCCGTTGAGCTTGCCGCGGAAATGAATTTTGACAGAATCAGACTCGGCTCGCTTGAACCGGACCATATAACAGATGAAGTGATTGAAAGACTTTCAAGGGTCGATAAGTTCTGTCCGCAGTTTCATATCTCACTTCAGAGCGGATGCAACAATACGCTGAAAGCTATGAACCGCCACTACACCGCCGAGGAGTATATGGAGCTTTGTCAGAAGCTCCGAAACGCCTTTAATGACACCACAATCACGACCGATATAATGGTTGGTTTCCCGACAGAAAGTGAAGAAGATTTCAAAACCTCCGTTGCTTTTGCAAAAGCAGTCGGCTTTGAAAAGGTTCATGTCTTCCCTTACTCTCCGCGTGAGGGCACAAAGGCCGCTAAAATGGAGCAGATACAGAACAGCGTCAAGGAAGCGCGCAGCCATATTATGATTGAAGAAACCGAAAAAGTTCGTCAGACTTTTCTTAATGCTCAGATTGGCAAAACTGTTGATATTCTTTTTGAAACTCGACGTTCTGACGGTTTTACTGAGGGTTACACCAAGAACTATACGCCTGTCAAGGTTGCATGTGATATACCCTGCTCGGCAATAAAAAAAGCAGAAATCATCGGTGTTGACGGCGACTTCTGTATAGGAAAGCTTATATAAAAGGGGCTGTCAAATCGACAGCCCCTTTCGTATTACATTTTTGCTTTGATAAACTGCATATAATAATTCCAGTCCGTGCGTCCAAAATAATGAACACCATCACGCAGATGATACTGGACATTACCCTCACCGAAGCAATCCCCTGTTTTCGCAGGATTCTCGGGCGCAATCAGGCCTTCTTTACCGAGAACTTTCCATGCAGGTGAAGCCGCTATGCACGACAGCTGGCTTGAATACTGATCTGCCCATTTGTCCTTGTCAGCATCACCGACACAAACGTATCTCGGTGCGCACGCAGCTATTGCAAAATGCTGGTCAAACGGCATTTCATCTGCACGGTCGATATAATCAGCATATTTTCCGCAAAACCAGAATGGGAATTTCTCAACAATTGCCTTTACAGTTTCTGCACCTTCATGCTTCACTCTCTCGTATGCCGCTCCGCCGCAACCCGAACCGTTTACAAGAGCAAATTTCACTCTCTCGTCCTGTGCTGCACACCACAGAGCAGTTTTTCCGAGCCTCGAATGACCTGCAATGCTTATATTTTCAGCATCAATCTCAGGGCGTGTTGAAAGATAGTCAATAACTCTGCTCGCCGCCCATGCCCACATAGAAATTTTGCCCCAGCCTATGCGCTCATCACGGTCAAACATTCCCGAAAGTCCATTTGTAAAATCACCGTCATCAGATGTTACGTCCATATAACAGAACGACGCAAGCGCAAATCCATTATCAATAATCTCCTCCGACGGGCAGTACTTATCGTAAGCGTCGGGTCGGAAATTTATAAGCAGAATAAGCGGTGATTTTTCTCGTGCTGTCGGCACAAAAAGCTTGAAAGGGAAAGAAAATTTACCCTTTGGTGTATCAAAACTGAGCGTTATATGCTCAATTCTTGCGTGACCCGAGCAGCAGCTGTCATTATCCTTGTTAATTTCAGCCTCAACAGCTTCAGGTGCATCAGGTGAAAATCCATATTCATTTTCTGCAAGGATTTTGATAAGTTCTTTTCTTCTCTTCTTCCAATCCTCAACGGACTCTACTTTTTTGCCATTATCGAATATCAGAATATCGGGATAAAATTCCATAAAAATCTCCTCATTTTAATATTTAAATGATGTGTAAAGTGCATTTCTGAGTCGAGGCTGATAGTATTCCTCCTGCGGATTAAGCATATGATGTGCATAAAACATTGACAAGCCCTCATCAGCGTCAACAAGAGCTGTCGCACCTGCCGCACCACCCCAGCTGAACTCCTTAAGACTTCCGTTTGAGCCGCTGAGTGCTCTGTCTGTCATAGTTTTCACTCCCAGACCATATCCGTAACCTTTTGTCACAGACCAGTTGAAAGTCTTTTTCTGATTCTCTGTAAGCTGATCTGTCCTAAGCAATTCAACGGTACCTTCCGATAAAATGCGCTCGCCGTTTGCGCCCTTTCCTTTAAGTGCAAGCGCCTGTAAAAACTTTGCATAATCACCAACAGTTGTTACAATTCCCGCACCGCCACTGTCATACTCACAACCGAAAACGAGCGGATTGTCTTTTCCTACATTTTCAATTCTGCCATCGTTCTTCGCACCATTTTTCTGCGCTTCAACCAAATCATCAGAATCGTCGTTTACAAAGCGGTACTGCTGAGCCATTCGGTCCTGCACAGCTTCATTATGATAAAATGAATCTTTCATTTCAAGCGGAGCAAAAATATTTTCGCTGACATAATCGCAGAACTTTTTACCCGAAATCACTTCAACAACTGCGGCAAGAACGTCATGACTTAAGCTGTAATTCCACTTTTCGCCGGGTTCAAAAGCAAGCGGATCAGAGGCAAGGCACTTTATAACCTGCACAGTATCCATTTTGCCACCGGTCAGCTCACGAGCCTTAGCAAACGCCTGTGTATTCACGTTATACGTCAGACCCGATGTCATAGTAAATAACTGACGCATAGTAATCGGATTTGCAGCTTTACGGAGATTACCGTTTTCATTGATTGTCATCTCCCTGAACTCGGGAATAAAATCATATAATGGAGTATCAAGAAGAAAATATCCTCTTTCATACAGCTGAAGTGCGGCGGCAACAGTACAAACCTTTGAGGTCGAATAGATATTCAAAAATTCAGAACCGTTCATAGGTACACCATTTTCAATATCAGCATAGCCGGACGAATATTTATAAATCTCTTTTCCGTTGTGACATACGCTCACGCTGTTGCCGGGAATGCGCCAAGCTGTCAGCCTGTCCATAAAATCTCTTAGTATCTCAAAATTCAAACAATCACCTCATCTCAGTTATATTTCATTTTATCAAAAGAAAAAATTTTTTCAATAACTATAAAAGAAAAAGCCATGAAAATTGAGGTTATAATGAAATATAGTTTCTATTTTAAGCAAATAATTTATCTTCATAAATCCAAAAGATAAACTTATTGATTAAATCAAGTTGAGTAAAATCTAAAAACGAACTAAAATATTTATAAATCCTGCAATAATTTGTATCTTTGAATCGTGTTATAAATGAAAGGAGGAACAAGTCATGACTGTTTTCACCAAAGGGAAAGATGCATTTCCCTACGCTTTCAAAGAATACACGGACACCGTTTACCGAATTGCTGTACATAACACATCATGCATTGCTGATGCTGAGGATATCACACAAGAGGTTTTTACAAAGCTTCTTGAACATACGCTGCCTATACGAGGTGAAGAGCACCTTAAGGCGTGGCTTATTCGCGTTACAATAAACACGTGCTACGATTTCCATAAAAAGAACGTGCGTCTTGAGGTTGTAAGCGAACCCATAAGCAAAAGCGAAACAACCCATGAAGATTCGGTTCTTGAGGCAGTTAAATCATTGCAAGAAAACTACAGAAATGCAATTTATCTGCATTATTATGAGGGTTACACAGCAAAAGAAGTCGGTAAGATTCTCGGTGCAAAGGAAAACACGGTTCTTTCATGGTTAAGCCGTGGAAGAGAAGCTCTGAAAAAAATAATTGGAGGATTTGACGATGAATAAAGAAAAATATCTGAAAGAAATTGACTCTGTAACCCCAAGTCAAGAACTTAAAGAAAAAATTCAAGATTTACCGCATAATTCGAAAAATAAACACATTTGGATTCCTGTTGCTGTTCTCGCAGCTTGTCTTGCTTTCGTAATTATTGTTATACCGTCGGCAGGAAATATAAAATACGGATATAACGGCGATAAATATGCTTCTGAGGGTATAGAAAATTACAATCAAAAAGAAAAACTATATGCTGATGAAGCAGCTGGAAGTTCAAGCACAACTGTAACCTCTGATGAAAGAAAAATCACAAAAAATGCTTCTTTGAATATTGAAGTAAAAGATCTTGACAAATTCATCAATATAATAAAAGAAGAACTGAATAATAAAAAAGGTTATATAGATTCAGAGGACAAATCAGTTTATGACAATTCATCTTCGTGTACGCTTGTTGTGAAAATACCTTCTGAAAATCTTGATTCATTTATAAATCTTATCGACATAAACAGTACAGTAAAATCACAACAAATTGATTCAAGCGATATTACATCTGCATATACAGATAATGAAGCAAAAATAAAATCACTTGAAACAGAACAGGAAACATTATTGAAAATTATGGAGAAAGCTGAAAATCTGACTGATGTAATTCAACTTCAGGATAAACTCGCGGAAATCAGAAGTGAGCTTGATTCATGTAAATCAATGAAAAAAATAATGGACAATCAAGTTGAGTATTCCTCAGTTACAATAAACGTAAACGAAAGTGAAAGAACAATAAAAACAGACGGAAGTTTTTTCTCTCAGGTTAAAGAAAAATTTTCAAATAGCCTGTACTCAATCGGAGATTTCTTCCGCAGCCTTGCGCTAATCGTTCTCGGCGGAATTCCATATATAGTAATAATATCAATTGTAGCTGTAATAGTAGTGATTATAATAAAGAAGAGAAGAAAATAATAATACAAACTAATTAAAGCAGGAGAATTTAAAGTTCTCCTGCTTTTGAGCAATAAAAATAAGCTACAGAAGACCTGTAGCTTTTAAATCAATATGTGTTTCACGCACCTTCAAAACTGAACAAAGGAGAAATTGAGTAAAGGAGAATTGATTGTAGATTTGAACCAAAGAAATATGGTCAAGCCCTCGACCTATTAGTACTGCCCAGCTGAAAGTATCACT
>JAKSQO010000032.1 GCA_024404095.1 Clostridia bacterium
CTCTTTTACGCTTTGTGGTCTTCTTGTTAAGGATGTGAGACTTGTTAGCGTGTCCACGGATGGGCTTACCGTTTTTAGACATCTTAAAGCGCTTTTTTGCACCGCTGTGTGTTTTAATTTTAGGCATGGTTTTTTCCTCCTTTTAATTCTTGGATGATTTGGCTGCTAAAAACATCAGCATTGAACGGCCTTCGAGCTTCGGCTGTTTTTCAACTGTGCCGAATTCGCTACAGGCTTCGGCGAACTTGCTCATAGTAACCTGTCCGTTTTCGGGATGTGCCATTTCACGTCCGCGGAATCGGATTGATACCTTGACTCTGTTGCCGCCCTTAAGGAACTTTATCGCCTGGTTTGCTTTTGTTTCAAAGTCGTGTGTGTCAATATTGAGTGACAAACGCACTTCCTTTACTTCAATGACCTTCTGATTTTTCTTGGATTCCTTCTCACGCTTTGCCTGCTCGAAGCGATATTTACCGAAGTCCATAACCTTGCATACAGGCGGTTTTGCCTGCGGGGCAATTTTAACAAGATCGGTATTCTTCTCTTCTGCAAGACGCATAGCTTCCTCGATAGGCATAACGCCTAACTGTGTGCCGTCTGTGTCGATAACTCTGACTTCCTTGTCACGGATTTCTTCGTTGATCTGAGTTTCTTTCGTACTGATGTTCAAGCACCTCCAAATGCTCAATAATAAAAATCAAAGCACGGATGGAACATAGACCCATCCGTGCATAAAATCATAATACGCGGGCAATTAAAGCCCCGAATATTGACCGCACGGACGTTACCGTTAAGGTGGGAACCGAACCATTCCACTTTGTTGTGGTAATATTTTATCACCCGTCTGTGCATTTGTCAACACTTTTTTAACTTTTAAGAAAAATTTTTACTTGCCGCTGCTGATTTTCGTCACGCCGATAAACGCACCTGCAATAACCGCCTGCATAAGAATAACAAAAATCGCAGGCAGGTCGGCAATGACGTTGAGCGCTGACAGAATAAGAACTATCGCAAAGCTCATTCCGATTCCGATATACGTCATAAGGTCAGAAATTTTAAACGTATGTCTCAGGCTTGCGGCAGTACAGAGGCTCTCAATAAATGTATACGTCGAGCCGTCATGAATACACACCGCACGTGTGGCAACCTTCGGACGTGCCTTGTATTTCTTGAACACTCTGCCCGATGCCGAGCTGATTATCTTAATATTATCAAGGCGCATATCAAAGCTCAGCGAAATCATTCGTTCGGTAACATTCGGGTCGCAGTTGCGGACAAGAACGCTTACGCCGCTGTCTCTGAGCTTTTTGAGATAAGAAGCGATTTTTCTGTTCGGCGCATAGTTTACAACTATCATCGCCGCAAGCTTGTGAGCAATTGCAAGATACATAACCTCGTTACCCCTCATAAGGTACTTGTCCTCGTCAACTCCGGACGGAATTTCAACATTGTGATTTATCATCATTGAACGGTTGCCGAGGATAACCTTCTGATTGTAAATCCAACCCGACACGCCCATTTTTTCCTCATAGCTGAAGGATTTGACTGTCGGCAGAATATCACGACGATTGACAACCATCTGGTCAAATACACCTGTCAGCGGTCCGCCAGAGCGGATAACCATTGCCGCCGCATAAAGCATCGCATCGTCCATACGGACATTTTTGAAATCCTTGAAGCCGAGCATCTCGCACTCGTCTTTATCGAATAAATCCTTGCTGTCAAGAATAATCGCGTTTGTTCTGTAAAGCTCGCTTACAGCGTCCTGACCGGTAATCATCGCGCCCTTTCGGTTAATACTTTTGTTAACCCAGCGAAGCGGAAGCTGAATGAGCAGGGCCGCATAAGCAGGAACGCAAAGAGCAAATGTGATAGTCATCGCCGAGAAGCCGACTGCGAAATTCCCGTTTACGACCCAGCCGATAATAAGATTTATAACGCTCATTATTCCGATAATCATAAACAGAAGTCTTGCGCGCTTGTCAACTGATGTTTCACCTGTGCACATTTCTACAAGATGTGACGGAAAGCGAGTCTTGCACGAGTATCTGATTCTCGGACTTTTGCTCTGAGCATATTTACCAAACTCAAGCACATCCTTATCATCGGCAATGCTCTCAATACTGTATAGCTTGTCTTTATTATCACCTGTGCAGAATTCCATTGCGTCATATGTACGGCAGGTAACAACATAATTTGCATAACTGCCGATAAGAAGCAATCCGACTCCTGTGCAGGCAAAAACGCTGACGGTATTCGCGTCAAAGAAATACAGAATCAGCATAAGGAATGTCTGCACAAAGCAGAGTACCGCTGAAAAATTCGTAAGCGTATTAAGATTTATCTGCTTTTTCTTTAACTGTTGAAAGCTCTCTATAATTTCCTGTGACGAAATAACAATCGCACCGATTATAAGAATAAGGCTTATAAAAATTGTAAGGAAACGGTCGCCGCCGACATATGTCTTTGCGGAAGCTGCTATCGCCGTAATAACGGAAAGAACCGTAATCGCCGAAAGCGACGCAACCTTCTGTAAAGATTTTTTTCTGAGCGAATTTATGTAACGCTGAACTCGACGTGCGTCCTTTGTCTGCTCATATTCAACACCGTCAAATTTCTTCGTTTCTCTGCGGTGAGGTCTGTCATCATGAGTATCAAAAAGCTCACCGAGCTTTTCTTTTTCACTCTCAGAGCCGTAAGGATCATCATCGTCATCGCCGAAGAGAACAAAATTATCAATCTTCTTCTTACGCTTTTCAAAAAGCTCACGCTCGGCTTTATCCTCGTCAATCTCCTCGGGGCTTTCTTCCTCTACGGGGCTGTCATCGAAGCCGCTGAGAATTATCTGTCCGTCCTCCTCAGCCTCACGAAGCTTGCTTTTGAGGTCATTCTTCATGCGGTTGATTGTAGGAATTTTAGCTTCATCCGCAAGGGCATCGTCTGCCGACATAATTATCGGCGCGCCTTCAAGCTCCTCGTCAGAGTCGGCTTCACCTTTTTTGATAACTATGCCCGGCTTTTCTATCAGCACGGTTTTATCCTCCGCAGCAGCTTCATTGCCCGGCTTATCCTTGTCGGAGAAATCAGCGATTTTCATATCGCTGTCGTCCTCTTCCGTTATATCCTCACCGTCAGCCGGCTCAAACTCGTCCTCATCAAAATCGTCAAGCTCGTCAATGTCGCTGTCGCTATTCTTCATTGATTCGGCAAGCTTTTCTGATGATTTTTTCAAGCCCTTTGTAAAAGCCGAGAACTTTCCTTTTGCGTTTTTCAGAACAGACTTAAAGTCTTTCTTTTTCTCAGCCTCGCCGTTCATGATATCCTTTATTCGTTCATCAGGCTTGTATGCTTCATCCGGCTCCTCTGAAAAATCACCGAGACTTTCAAAAATCATTGTCGCATCTTTTCGGTTTTCTTCAAGCTGAACATCAACCGATTCCTCAACAGACTCTTCAGGTACAGCCTCTGTTTCAACAACAATTTCCTCCGCAGGTTCAGCAACAAATTTCTCTGCAACCTCAACCTCAGCAGGAGCAGCTTCATCTTCAGCCTTTCTGTGCGCTGCATTCAGCAGACGTTCGATATCCTCACGTGACCATTGCCGTATTGTATCAACATCAATATCACCTATTTCGTGTATACGTTCAATCAGCTCTTTCAATTCTTCATTGGTAACGTCTGACAAATCGTTCACCCCTTTGCTTTTATACCCGCTCTCTGACGTGCGACCTCATACATCAGCACACCTGCCGCAACCGAAGCGTTAAGCGAATTTATTTTGCCCTTCATCGGCATTGAAACCGTAAAATCGCACTTTTCTTTTACAAGACGGCTTATTCCTCTGCCCTCCGAACCGATAACCAGTCCGACACCGCCGTCATAATCAACCGAGCACCAGTTCTCACCGTCCATATCGGCGGCATAGAACCAGATTCCTTTTTCCTTAAGCTCGTCAATAGTCTGTGCAATATTTGAAACACGTGCAACAGGAACATATTCGACCGCGCCTGCGGAAGCCTTGCCGACAACATAGCTAAGTGATGCGTTGCGTCTTTTCGGGATGATGATTCCGTGAACGCCTGTTGCCTCAGCAGTACGGAGAATTGCGCCGAGATTATGCGGATCCTCAAGCTCGTCACAGATAATAAGGAACGGCTTTTCGCCTCTCTCCTCTGCAAGCGCAAACATGTCCTCAACGCTTGCGTACTCATGGCTTGCGGCATAAGCGGCAACGCCCTGATGTGCCGCTCCCGAGCATATCTGGTCAAGCTTTTTACGGTCAACTTCCTTTATAACAACACGCAGATCACGGCACTTTGCAATTATCTGTCCGATAGAGCCGTTGCGCTCGCCCTTTGCAACAAGAAGAGTATCAATTTCCCTTCCGCTTCTGAGAGCTTCGCTTACTGCGTTTCTTCCTATTATTAAATCTTCTCTTACATTAGAAACTTCATTTTCCATTTTCGTCACCATAAAAAATAATTTTTCAATATATTATATCATAGAATTTTATAAAATTACAATATATTTTTTAATATGCCAATTTTTGCCATTTTATGCCAATCAAAAGTGACAGATTATTCTTCCCGACAGTTATAAAATACCAGTTGACAATAAATTCAGGGAGTAACGACAATGGAAATAACAAAAATCAAAGAACAGATTATAAGCAAAGCGGAAGAAAAAGACAGACTTGAACTGAAACCTGTTGTAAAATGCCTTCTGTCTTTTGTCGGCGGGCTGGTAATGATGAATCCGTTTGTGTTAGGGCAGTTTTCGCCGTTCACAATCTCACTTGTATGCGCTCTTCGGGGAGCGTTGTCCGCATGGGCAGGCGCGGGCGGAATAATCGGTTCATTTCTGTTTTTCAGCGGAACATCAGCGGTAAAATACATAACGATTATTCTTTTTGCCATACTCATCAAAAGTGCCTGTCTGCGTATAGCCAACAGATTTTTATCGGACAACCTCGCATACATAAACGCATTCGGAAGCTCGTTTATAATAGGCGGCGCAATCATGCTTGCAACAGGGTTCAGCTCTGATGAATTTCTCGGTATTTTCTATGAATCACTTCTTGCGGCAGGCGGAGCGTTTATTTTCAGCAAATCCGCTCAGATTGTATGGAGCAGCAAGGAGCTGTCTCGCTATACTACTGAGGAAACCTCAGCGATAATTCTCACCGTCGGAATTATTCTTATGCACCTTTACAGATACAAGCTGTTTCAGCTCTCGCCCGTTGTGCTTATTTTTGTAACAGCGGTGGTTATTGCCGCACGAATCCGAAACGGCTACGGCGGTGCGCTTTGCGGAGTATGTGCAGGCTTCTCCCTCGGTCTGAGCAGGGATGCGGGCTTCATCTGTCTCGGCATTGCACTCGGCGGTCTGTTCTGCGGAGAACTGAACAGACGAAGCAAATATTTCGGTGCGCTCGGTTTTGTTGTTCCAATCTGTCTGTGTGCGGTTGCAGACGGCTCGCTGACAGCGTATATGACAATCGCTGAAAGCATTATGGTCTGTGCCGTATCAGTCATAGTCCCCGACCGCATCTTCACCCTTCTTTGTGAGAAAGTCAACGCGCCTGTGCCTGTTATAATCAGAACCGAGGACAACCGTAAGCTCGCACGAAAGCTCAATGATGCCTCGGGAGCAATCACACGTGTTTCAGACTGTGTCAACAAGGTTCAGCACACATTAAAGCCTGCCGATGACGAGCAGTTAAATTATGCGGTTCGCAAAGCGTGGGAAAAGGTGTGCCGTGGCTGTGAGCTGAACGAAAGCTGTCGGGCAGAGGTTAAAACACCGACCGAAGAAACAATACGACGGCTTGCGAATGCGCTTCACAACCACGCTGAGCTTGATGAAACAAGGTTTCCTAAAGGCTTTTATGCGTCGTGTTACAGCTTCGATGAAATGCAGTCGGCAATACACGGTAAATATCTCGATTACATTGCAAGCCGAAACGCGCAGGGGCAGATTGAGGAGGTTCACAGGCTGATGTCTGACCAATTCAAAAGCATGGCAGACATACTGCATGACCTTGCCTGCGAATTTGACGAGCAAATCAATATCAATTCCGAAGCCGCTGACCAATGTGCTGATGAAGCACGTGAATTCGGGCTTGAGGTTATAAGCACGGACAGCTATCTTGACCGATTCGGACGGCTCTTTGTTTCGCTTAACATTCAGCCGCCGAGCGACAATTTCAATGTTACAAAATTCACCGAAAATCTGTCCTCGGCAATCGGCACAACGCTTGACCTGCCTGAGCTTGAGGAAAGCGAAAATTCCGCAATACTGAAATTCGGGCAGAAGCTGTCCTATGATGTCAATGTCGGGGCATTCAGCCGACCGACCGAAAACGAGCATATATGCGGTGACTACTACCGAAGCTTTCGTGACGAAAACGGCAGATACATTATAATTCTCAGCGACGGAATGGGAACGGGAAGCCGTGCGGCGGTGGATTCGGCTATGTCGGCAGAGCTTTTTTCAAAACTCATTAAAGCAGGGCTCAGCTTCGACTGTGCGCTGTCGATTTCCAATTCTGCTATGCTTGTAAAAAGCTGTGACGAATCGCTTGCGACGCTTGATGTTGTCTGCGTTGACCTTTATACGGGAAAAACTGAATTTATGAAAGCGGGAGCGGCGGCAACCTTTGTACGGCACAGAGGAAACGTCGCACAGCTCGAGCAGGCTTCGCTCCCAGTCGGCATACTGAGGGATATAAAATTCACAAAGGCGGTCGCATCGCTTGAAAAGGGAGATATAATCCTGATGATTTCTGACGGCATACTCGGCGACTGCAACGGCTGGATTCAGCAGGAGCTGAAGCTCTGGCAGTCGGAAAGCTCACCGCAGGCTTTGGCGGAGTTCATTGTCGACTCCGCCTGCGAACGCAAGTTAACCAAGCACCGCGACGATATGACGGCGATTGCAATTTACATAGAATGAATAAACGGTGCTGATTTTGGGTCAGCACCGTTTTTGTAATCAGATTTTATTTTTTCAGCTTTGTTTCAAAGCACAGCCAGCCACAGCTCTCGTGTCTGCCGACAACCTCAAAGCCGTATTTTTCAAACGCCGCAAGGACATCACTCTCACGGGTATCAATAATTCCCGAGGTAATATAAATGCCGTCATCCTTAAGGAACTGACCGACATTTTCCGTAAACATACAGATGATATCAGCAACAATATTTGCAACAACAACATCGTATTTACCTGTGACCTTATCAGTAAGATTTCCCTCAAGAACCTTGAATTTCGGCTCAGCAAAGCCGTTCATCTCGCCGTTTTCCTTTGCGGTTTTTACTGCAAGCGCATCAATATCAACACCTGTTGCACTCTTCGCACCGAGAAGCAGACCTGCAATGCCGAGAATACCGCTGCCGCATCCGATATCAAGAAGCTCTGTATCCGGAGAAATGTGGTTCTCGAGAGTTTCAAGGCAAAGTCTTGTTGTATCGTGTCCGCCGCTTCCGAAGGCAAGACCCGGCTCAATGTTGAGCACAGCTCTGCCGTCAGCGTTGTAATTATCCTCCCACACAGGACGTATAAGCAGCTTATTGCCGACGGGCATCGGCTTGAAATATTCCTTCCAGTTATTCTCCCAATCCTGATTTCTGCACACGCTCATATCAATCTCGTGTGCAATACCCTCGGCATTGTAGCGCTCGGAAAGAAATGCCACAGCCTCAGCTGGATTCTCCTCGGGAGAAATATAGATGTGCACAGCCGCCTTGCTTCTGTCCTTTTTCAGCAAATCCTCGTCAATCAGATCGATGTGAGCTATCTCCCACGCCGCCTCTTCAAGGTCGCTGTAATCCTCGATGTAAATGCCGTAGGGAACGACCATCTGTGCAATGTCCCCTGCCCTGTCAACATCCTTTGTATCAATATTGATTTTAACTTCTGTCCAGTCCATAATATACCTCATTTAAATGGCGAGAGAAGTCTCCCGCCCGCAATTTTATTTTATCCAGCCAATACCGTTCTTAAAAAGAAGCGGAAGGTTTACAATTGCTTTGAAAACAAGCTCAACAAGTCTGCCCGCACCGACAGCAGTTGAAGTAAAGAAATCATACTTTTCTGTTGTAAGAGCTTCGGGAGCTTTAAGCTCAGCCTTGTTTACCGTGTACTTAAGGCTTGTTTTAACAGCCGAATGGTCAGAAACGTGTCCGTCCCATGTAACCTCGTCGCTGTCAAAATCCTCGTAAACTGCGCTTATAAGCTCAAACGAAACACCTGCGCCGTCACGATAGTACACGTGGTCAAGGGTATCCCAAACGCGGTTGTACTGACAGCCGTAACGGTTATACATTTCGTTGTATGTAAAATCGTAATTGCCATTGTTATTGTACTCAATCCACGAATCCTTGAAGCCGTGGCTGACAAAGTTGTCGAGAAGCTTCTGACAAAGGTCAACATTGTATCTGCCTGCCTTGTAGCCCTCACGGAAAACAGAGTAATTCGTGTTGAAATCGCCCGTAAGGATTACCGCTCTGTCTGTGCCTGAAACAGTTTCGATAAGCTCCATAAGCTGGTCAAACTGCTCAGCCTTTGCCGTCATTGACTTGTCATCCTCCCAGGCGTCAGCGTGAAGAGTATAAACATCAACAAAAACTCCGTCCTCAATTTCGATTGTGCAATAAAGAATTCCCTTTGGTGTCAGCTCGTCAGAACCGCAGTCAAAAATGCCGTAAGCAGAATCCCATGCAACGCGATTGACGTTGTATATCGGATACTTTGAAAAGATATTCAGACCGTCTCCGATACCTGCGCCGCCGCTTGTGAGTGTTGCATATTCCATATCAAGATTTTTCTCAAGCGTGCGGTGAAAATTAAAATCCTCCTGCGCACAGAGAATATCACAGTCGGAAGCGTTAATCTGCTCAGCCATAATTTTTGTTGACTTGAGCGGATTGCGCTTTGTTGACGAAAGGAATGACGGAACGGGAAGTCCGTCAACATTGAACGAAACAACATTGAGTGTGCCTGTTGTTTCTTCAGCTGATGAAACAATGCACATACAGCTGACAATCATAATAATACTGAGTAAAGCGCTTAATACTTTCCTTAACATTTTAAGACCTCCTTATAAAAGGTCAGCTTTCGGAGAAACGTCCGTCAGACCGTGATTATACAGCTTGCGGTTTTCAAGCGCCCATTGTCTGGGTGTAAACTCACCCGGCTGAACCTCGGATACAGCCTGTGTAATTTCAAAAATTCTTGCGTCCATAAGGTCGAGCTGTGAAAGAATCTCAGCCTCAAGGAACATCGGTCTTACCGCCGCGCCGAACTCAGGCTCACCGTGATGTGAAATAATCATATGCTCAACAAGAGTAAGCAGCTCCTTGTCAACACCAAGCTCATCACCGATTTTTTCAATGTTCATTGCGCCTCTGACAAGGTGACCGATAAGCGTACCCTCAACGGTATAGCCCGACACAACACCTGCATCGGAAACGTCAAACTCCTGAATTTTTGCAACGTCATGAAGAATAACTCCCGAATACAGCAGTTCCTTTTCAACGCTCGGATAAACCGATGCAACTGCCTGTGCAAGGCGAAGAATAGAAAGCGTGTGATAAAGAAGTCCTCCGCGGATTGCGTGATGAAGCTTGAAAGCGGCAGGCCAGTAAAGCATTTTCTGCTTATTCTGCTCAAGCACGGTAAGCACAAGCTTTTTCAGCTGAGCATTTTCAAACTTGCTGACCTCGTCAAACAGCTCGTCATACATTGCTTCACCTGTGTAATCCGCGCTCGGAATAAAGTCTTCCATTCTTACACCGTCAGAATCAAGCACGGCACGTACACGCTCAACACGAAGCTGAGGTGCATCGTTGAACATTGAAATTGTGCCTCTGATTTTTACAATCACATTCGGCTGAACACAGCGGTGAATTTCTTCCTTGTAATCCCAGAGCTTTGCGCCGATTTCACCCGAAGAATCAGTAAGAATCAAATCGAGAAACGGCACACCCTTTGCGGTCTTTTTGACCTCCATATTTTTAACGAAGCAAAAACCTTCAACCGCTCCGTTATTGTTTATCTCAGTAAAATTCAAAATCAATCCCTCACAATCAATGAGAATAAAAATATTATAGCACATATATATTATAAATAAAAGTTTTTTTCTTGCAAAAGCTACCTGCGTATGATAAAATTTTTATGAAAAGTGAGGTAGCAAATATGAGCAGAAAAAAGAATCATTTTTTTGCGATGCTTTCGCGAATGAAATATATAAACCGCTGGGCGCTTATGAGGAACACTCACACCGAAAATATCAGCGAACATTCCCTTGATGTTGCAATGATTGCGCACTCTCTTGCCGTTATTCGCAACAAAAGGTTCGGTGGTAACGTGAATGCCGAAAGAGCCGCTCTGCTCGGTATTTATCATGATGCGCCCGAAATTATCACAGGCGATATGCCGACACCCGTCAAATATTACAGCAAGCAGATTCACGAAGCATTCAACCGTGTGGAGGATGACGCCTGCAACGCGCTTATCGGTATGCTTCCCGAGGATATGCAGGACGAATACAAGCCGTTATTTTTCAAACAGAGCGGCGATGAAGAGCTGTGGAAGCTTGTAAAAGCTGCGGACAAAATCTGTGCATATACAAAGTGTCTTGAGGAGGCAAAGGCGGGCAACAGCGACTTTGACAAGGCGGCTAAAACCAACCTTAAATCCCTCGGCGAAATTGATATGCCCGAGGTTAAGTGTTTTATTGAGGAATTTCTCCCGAGCTACAACCTCACGCTTGACGAAATGAATTAAGTATTATACAATGTAATACATCATTAGCTTTTATTGTTTGACAAAAAAACTTAATTATTTATAATTAAACTATCAGTTTCACGGAAAGAGGTAACACAATGAGCAAATATACAAAAGAAGATATTCTCAGACTTGCAAAAGAACAGAATGTACGTTTTATCCGTCTTCAGTTCACAGACATCCTCGGATGCATGAAAAATGTTGCAATCACAGTAAGCCAGCTTGAAAAAGCTCTGGATAACGAGTGTATGGCTGACGGTTCATCAATTGAGGGATTTGTACGTGTCGAAGAATCAGATATGTATCTTTATCCTGACTATGACTCTTTCGTTGTTCTTCCGTGGGATCACCAGTCAACAGGCACAACGGCACGTTTGATCTGTGACGTTTACAGCGCAGACAGAACGCCTTTCATCGGCGACCCGAGAAATGTTCTGAAAAGAGCAATCAAAAAAGCTGACGACATGGGTTACAGCTTCAACGTAGGTCCTGAGCTTGAGTTCTTCCTTTTCCACACCGACGAAGAGGGCAAGCCCACAACAAAGACTCACGACAAGGGCAGTTATTTTGACCTTGATAATATTGATCTCGGCGGAGACTGCCGCCGCGAGATGTGTATCGCACTTGAGGATATGGGCTTTGAAATCGAGGCTTCTCACCATGAATGTGCCGAGGGTCAGCACGAAATCGACTTCAAGTACGGTGATGTACTTACAACCGCCGATAAGGTTATGACATTTAAGTACGTTGTTAAAAAATATGCTCAGAAGCGCGGACTTTATGCAACCTTCCTTCCCAAGCCGATTGCAGGCATTGCAGGTTCAGGTATGCACACAAATATGTCCCTTTTTGACAAGGACGGCAACAATGTTTTCTGCGACCCGAACGGTCAGTACGGACTTTCCGAAACCGCTCTCCAGTTTATCGCAGGTATTATGAAGCACATCAAAGCTACAACAGCTATCAACAATCCGCTTGTAAACTCATATAAGCGACTTGTTCCCGGATACGAAGCTCCCGTTTACATTGCGTGGTCAGCCTCCAACCGTTCAGTTCTTGTCCGTGTTCCTGCCGCAAGAGGCAAGGGTACAAGAATTGAGTTAAGAAGCGCAGACCCTGCCTGCAACCCGTATCTTGAAATGGCACTCTGCCTGCTTGCAGGTCTTGACGGTATTGAGAAAAAACTCACACCTCCCCCGTCAACAGTCAAGAACATTTTCGACATGACCCCCGAAGAAAGAGCCGCAGACGGAATTGAGTCTCTTCCCGGTTCACTTGAAGAAGCTATTGATGAATTTGAAAACAGCGAATTTATTAAGGACGCTCTCGGCGAGCATGTATTCTCAAAATTCATTGAGGCAAAAAGACGTGAGTGGGACGGTTACCGCACGAGCATTTCTCAGTGGGAAATTGATAACTACCTTGCAAAGTATTGATAAAAGCCACAAAGCACGGTGCTGAAAATCAGCGCCGTGCTTTTTACTTTAAACTTAATCAGAAATTGAAGTTTGTTCCTGCATTATAATTGTTGACCTGTTTTTTTACCTCGACATTGCCGAGCAGACAAAGAGCCTCTATGTAAACAGTAACAACATTTGCATCACTGTTCTGAACGGGATTTGTAACACCGCCGAAGAGCGAATGAGAAATAACCTTGATGTTCACTCCGTCTGGAACTGTGATGTTAACCGTACCCACAACATTTTTGACATTGATAAGTACATCCCTCTCGAAGAACGCGCGTGAAATATCGCTGTCGAGCTTTCCGAATGCGGCAACATAGCCTGCACCGTTGAAGGTCTGATTTGTGCAGTCATCGGTTTTGTTTGCAAAAGCTGCTGAGCAATGTCTGATGCCTGTTACATTTTTCATTGTTTTCATTTTCTCTTTTGCATTCTTGTCAAACGCACCGCTGAAAATGAGCTTGACACCTGCGATAATGATAAGTGCAGGAACAATCAGCTTTCCGAGCAGAGCAAAATCAACATATCCTCTGCATCCGAGAAGCATAAGCAGACCGACTGTAAGACCGATTATTGCGCCTGTTTTATCCTTGTCGGTAAACATTGCTATTGCAGACGGAATAATTATTATCAGCGTCCACCAACCCTTGAAGAATAAATCTATATCGGCAATGCCGAGTGCCTTAAGCGCAAAAACACCGCCGAGCACAACGAGGACAACGCCCCACATAATTTTGCTGACCTGTTTCATAATTTACCTCCTGAAAAACCGAAGGCATAACACCTTCGGTTTATTTCGTTATTCAGAACTTGAAAATGTTCGTGCACTCCCATGAACCTGAGATGTCCATCTGGAGCTCCTGACCCATGCCCTTGCCCTTTGCGTCATTAACGGTAAGAGGCATATAAACAAAGGTCTTTGTTACTCTGCCGTTGCCGTCAACATTTGCTGTCAGCTTTGTACCGGGATAGTAGAACTGAGCTGATGTAATTTGACCGATTCCACCGAGGTCGATTTCTGTGAAATCAAGCGGGAATGTGCAGGCTCTGTTGTACGGAGGCTTTGTTGTAAAGTCACAGCTCTCAGAAACAAGAGTTATGTTAATAACGTAACCCGAACCGCTCTTTTTCACATTGCATGACTGAACACCTGCGGAAGTAAGGTTAGTCGGAAGAATAAATCTTTCCTTTGCATCAACAACAGCGGTCTTGTTGGTAAAGTTTGCTGACTTTGTGCCGCCCTTTGCCGCATTACTTGCAACAACCTTGTTTGCCATGCCCTGAAGATTCGTCGCAGGCTTGCCGTTAAGATACATCTCACCAAGCTGAACATTGATTTTCTCTGTCTTTGTTACAGTGAACTTCGGCTGTGAATAAGTATTTCTGAGGCACTGATTGTAGTAATTTACAAGCTGAGCCTTGTTGAATGTTGTCGGGTCTGTTGAATTTGCACCGCCTGTCGGTGTGCTTGAATTATTACCCGACGGAGTCACCTGCTGATTGCCCTGAGTGTTACCGTTTGAATTCGGAACTACTGCAGGTGTATCAGGTGTCTGTACCTGCTGACCGTTATCAGCAACTACACCGTTATCACCCTGAACATTACCTGTATCACCGTTCGGAACATACTGATTGTTGCTGTTATCCGAATAAGGCTGATTGTTCTGCA
This sequence comes from Clostridia bacterium, assembly GCA_024404095.1. Lineage (GTDB taxonomy): Bacteria > Bacillota > Clostridia > Oscillospirales > Acutalibacteraceae > CAG-488. Next base: position 13,918 of record JAKSQO010000032.1, read on the forward strand.
CGCCTGTGTCGGCAACACTTGAAGAAAGTGCGTCAAAAACCTTGTTGGTTGCAAGGCAGACAATAACCGCACACAACATTCCTGCTATTACTCTGATAAAAATCTTATTTGTTCTCTTATTTGTTTTTGCTTTAGGTTTGCTCATATTTTCACTCCCTGAAAATCTATACCGCCATTTTAACATAACTGTATATATAAATCTACACTTTTACAAAAATTTAATAATTATTTTATATTGCTGTAAGTAACCGTTGTTTTTGAGGTACCCGTAACGGCTGAGTCCTCAAGCTGAACCAGCTTCACACTGCTCAGCGAAAATCTTTCGGTAAAGCTTATTGTAATGCTTTTCGGACAGCTGTCCTGAGAATTGAGTACAACTTTAGCAGTGATATCCGACGCCGAAACACTGACCGAACCTGCCGAAGAACTGAATTCATCGAGGCTTTTGTTCACCTTATCAACTCCGACATATTCTGAAGTGAGCTTATGAAGCTGTCCGCTTTTTTCCGACGGGTTTGTCTCGTTCGGGAAAGTTACAGTCAGAATGATGTCGTTTCCATCCTGCTTCGCTTCACTTAATATAATGTCAGCCGACGTAAAACCGCTCTTTATTGTATTTTCGGCAAAGCTCTCCTGCCCTGTCGAATAGTCATAATCATTGGACTTATCAACCGCACCGAATATGGATTTGAAAGCCTCTGACGCATTTGATGCCGCAGAAAGGCTGCCAACGCTGACATCGCTGACTTCACATTTAACAGCCTTGGTGTACTGATAGCAGTACAGTTCAAAGAAATCAAGTGCCGCGTTGAACATCTGCATATGCTCCTCAGTTGTGGCAGGAACATCAACAATCTTTACAGGTGCTGATGTTGCCGCTCTTGTCGTTTGTGTTGCAGCAGAGGTTGTCGTTTTTTCTTCGCCGTTTTCTTTTTTCTGACACGCAGTAAAAGACAGAACGGATATCATAATCGCCGCGGATAATATAATGCAAATATATTTTTTCATTAAAAACCACCGTAATAAGATTACCCTATTACGGTGATTTTGTCAAGTATTGTCCTTGCTTATGGGGTGACGGAAAAGCAGTCTTGAAATCGCCTTTGCGTTGAACGGAATAAGCGGATAGAGATATCCTCTGCCTGACACGGTTTTAGTGAATGCCATTACAAGGATTACTATCAAAAGCCCTGCGATAAATCCCCACAGGTTGAAAATTGCCGTCATAACAAGAATAAAAATTCTCGACAGCTTGAAGGCGTATCCGAGCTCAAAGCTCGGCTGTGCAAAGTTTGCAATGGCGGCAAATGCCATCAGCAGAACAACCTCAGACGAAAACAGTTCCGCCGATACCGCAAGGTCACCGAGAACAAGCGCACCGATAACGCTGAATGAATTGCTCAGCGAATTCGGTGTATTCAGCGATGCGAGCTTTAAGGTGTCGATAACCATTTCGATTATAAGAAGCTGCGCGATAACAGGTACGGTATAGTATTCTTTTATTGTAATACATTGAAGCCATGACGGAATAAATTCGGGATTACTTATCAGCAGATACCACACAGGTGAAAGTAAAAGTGCAAGCCCGAAAATTACAGCTCTGATAAGGCGCAGATATGTGCCGACAACAGGAGGGAAATAGTAATCGTTCGTATCCTGCAAAAACTCAAAAAAGCTTGTAGGCACGATCATTGCCGCAGGAGAGTTGTCAACAATTACGATTATACTTCCCTCCGCAATCGAAGCCGCCGCGGCATCGGGTCTTTCGGTATATCTGACCTTCGGAAACGGATTAAAATTCTGCTTTTTTACAAGGCATTCAATCAGACTTTCCTGGCTCATGTTCAGCGTATTGACATCAATTTTATCAATTCTGTCTCTCAGATTTTTAAGCATTTTTCTGTCAACACGGCAATCAAGATAGCACAGCGCAATATCGGTACGTGAACGCTTGCCTGCCTCAAGCGTTTCTATTATCAGCTCACGGTCACGTATGCGGCGTCGAATCAGAGCAGTATTGGTAAGAAGCGATTCAACAAATCCGTCGTGCGCTCCGCGAAGCACCTTATCATTGTCGGGTTCTTCAACCGAGCGTTTCGGGTAAGCTCGGGTTTTAACAAGAAAACCTGTTGAAAATCCGTCAACAATCATCAGTATCGCACCCGAATAAACCACCTTTGCGACCTTATCCATATCGTCGCTGATATCAAGCTCAATATATGAAATCACCGACTGAACAAAGTCCTCCGGTGTCATTTCCTTTTTAATTTTCTCAGGCGAGCTCATCATAAAATTCATAACACGTTCAGACGTTTCACTATTGATAAAACCGTCAACAAAATACAGCTTTGCCTCTCTGTCCGCAACGTGAAACTTTGTGTTTACAACATCAAAATTCCTGTCAATTCTGAAATAATTATCGAGCATTACCTCGTTATAATAAAATTCATCCGAAAACAACATTTTACTTTTCATTCTGCACCTCGTACATTTTGATAAAATTATTATTTTCGGATTTTATTGTTATATTCGATTGTTAACTATTATAAAAATTATACTGGTCAGTTATGGTGTTCCACGTCAGCGGTCCGACCTGACCGTTGGGCGTAAGACCGTTCAGGCGCTGAATTGCTCTGACGGCATTGGCGGTATTCGTTCCGTAATCACCGTCAACCGTAACACGCGGCACCGAGGGGACATTATCAGCGATTACATTGATATATGTCTGAAGCTGCCGCACAACTGAGCCCTTTGCACCCGTTGTGATAATATATCCTGGATAAAGCAGACTTTTATACGCCTTGTACTGACTCGGCAGGGAATTTATTACACCGTTGTAAGCGTTCTGTATCTGGTTCCACGTATTTCTGCCGACAATTCCGTCAACTGTCAAGCCGTAAAGATTCTGAAAAGTCAGCACAGCATCACGCGTTTCCTTGCCGAAAATCCCGTCAACTGTTATCTGCGGAAGCTTAGGATTGAAGAAGCCGAGGAAATTCAGATAATACTGAAGCACCTGAACATATCTGCCCCTGTCACCCGATTTAAGAACCTGCGGAAACTGACGCTCAGCCTCACTTATTGTAATACCCTCAGAGTAAAGCTCAGACAGACCCTTAATTCCGTTATAAATATATTTAATCTTATACCATGTCTGCTTTCCGACGATTCCGTCCTGTGCGAGGTTGAAGATTTTCTGAAACTGCCTGACAGCGTTCTGCGTTGCGGCATCAAATATCCCCGTAAGCTCAGGGATTTTCGGTATGGACGGATAGTTAAGTCCTATTCTGTTCAGCTGTCGCTGAATTTCTCTGACTTCCTCGTTTGAATCGCCGAGTCTCAGCGGTGTACCGGGATAGGATTCAACATTTGCCCTTATCGGCGCATTGTTTACAATGTTAATATCGTTGCCGTAATAATTCTGAAGTATTCTGTACGGAGTGTAGCCTCGGTTGGCAAGCGCAACTGTTCCCCATTGTGACAAGCCTTCACAGCTGTCGGCACAATACTGCGTAAAGTACGGCTGAACCTGCCCTTGTTTTACAACATAATCGTTGAAAATATCATCAACAATACGGCTTATGTTTTCAAAAATATCTCTGCCGGGAATGTATGACTGATCATACTGAGTTGAGTTTGTTATATCAAAATTATAACCCCTTGAGCGGTAGTATTCAGTATAAACACGGTTGAGCGCATATGAAATCTGAGCATAAATGTTTGCCCTGATTGCATTCTCCGGCCATGTAGGGTAAATCTCGCTCGAAGCTACATTCTTAATATAATCGGGGAACGGAACTTTTACGTTTCGTGCATTTGAGGACGGTGTGCCGAGATGCACGGTTATATATTCGGGGATATACGGTGTACCCGTTGCCATTACTGCACACCTCCGAATTCTGTATCGCGCGGTTGTGAGCCGACTAACGTCATGGGAACAAGCGCAACCGGTTGAATCGACTTTATCGAATCAAAAACAGGAACATTATTGTATTCACCTGTCGAATAATTCGGATGTGTAACTCTTATGTTATAAAGAGCGTACGGCTCGGACGTGTTGTTTTCATCGAGCGAAAGATTCTTGCTTGGGGCAGGAAGAGTTATATTATCAACAATTCCGTCAGCATCCGTAACGCCGCTGAACAGCTCCCTTCCTCCGCTTAGAAACGGTACCTCAACCGTAACTCTTGCACCACTCACAGGAAAGCTTCTGTCCGCAGCAAACACCTGCACTCTCAGCATCCCCTGCGAACCGTTTCTCATCTCAAAATCCTCATTGTTCGCATACGGGGTAATGCGGATATCGTCTGTTGCGTTGGTTTCAAACTGACTTTCCTTTTCCACAGGCTGTGAGTTATCGGATACATTCTCCGACACCCTGTCATTCTTTTCTGTCTGCTGTGTCATTACCGGGACAAAATCCCTGTACTCTTCATCATTATGTACAGGATTCTGCTTAGAAAATTCAAGCAGTTCGTACCTGTATCTTTCAATCATATCATCAAGATTGTGCATAAAAATACCTCCTTCGCTTTTATACTATGCGAAGGAGGTTAAATCTGTTATTTATTTTTTCTTTTTGTTATTCTCACCGTAGCCATAGCCGTAACCGTACTTGCCGTAACCATACTTGCCGTAACCATACTTGCCATAGCCGTATTTTCCGTAGCCGTACTTGCCGTATCTTCCGCCTCTTCTGGTCTTAAGCGTTACCTTTGTATCGCCATTGAATACGCATCCGACAATCTCCGCACCGTTCTGATCAATGTCTTCGGCAGACATTCTGATTTTTGAGAACGGAGCAAAGTCCTCACGTACAACAAGAATTGCGGCATCCGCAAAGCCTGAAATAATTGAAGCGTCTGTAACAACACTTGCAGGAGCTGTATCAATAATGATGTAATCAAACTCACTGCGAAGGCTGTTGATAATATCTTCAGTTATTCTCATTGAAAGAAGCTCTGACGGATTGTTTGCCGGTGTCTGGTCAGCAAGAATGTAAAGATTAAAGCTCTGAATCAGCTTAATTGCTTTTTCAAGCTCAGCCTCACCACGGATAACATCAATAAAGCCTACATCAATTTCGGGAATTGCAAGAATCTTTGAAATTGACGGGTTACGAAGGTCAGCATCAACAAGGAGAACTCTCTTGCCGTTCTCCGCAAGTGAAAGAGCAATGTTTGCAGAAACCGTTGTCTTACCCTCATTCTCGCAGGCACTTGTAACAAGATAAACCTTGTGACCTGTTTTTGCAGAATTATTTTCAATCTTTGTTCTGATTGCCTTATAGGTTTCGATAAACGAGAAACCTGTTTTTCTGTCAACAACAAGAAGACCCTTGGATGTTTTATTTTTATTTTCAACAAACTGAACAGACGCAAGAACAGGAACACCGAGCTTTTCGCTGAGTTCATCGCCGCTCTTTACAGTATCTTTAACAATAAACTTTATAAGCTCAAGAACGCAGAGAATTGCAGCAACAACAATCGCGCTTACAATAGAAACAATAAGCGGAGCTCTGTTTGTATTGGGAGAGATTGCCTTTATCGGCTCATCGCATACCGTAAGCATAGCGTTCGGATAAACTCTGTCGATAACATCATCATACGTATCAACAACAAGCTTCGCAATCTGATAAGCTGACTCAGCGCTTTCGTTTGTTACCTTCATCTGAATAACATTGGTACCCGAAACAACGTCAACAACAATACTTCTGTTAATCAGACCGTATGCATATTTGCCCTCGCCCGCTTCATAAACAGCTGACTTCAAAGCACGGCTGGCAAGAATTCTTTTAAAGGTCTGTGACATATTTATCTGAGCGGATATTTCGGAGCTCTGAGCATATTCACCGTCGGTTACGGTATTTACAATAAAAGTAATATCCGATGTGTATACTTTTTTGCTCGTCAATTTCGATACTACTCCACCAAGCATACCTACAATAATTGCAACAATTGCAATTATCCACAGCTTTTTTGAAAGATCGAGCAAAAATCCGATTATGTTAAGTTCAAAACCTTTTTTTGATGAATTATCATAACTGCTCATTTCTGTTCCTCCAGTTTGTTTGTATTTTTCTCAATATATTTATACTTCCTGCCATCGCTTTCTCCTACATACGTTGAGGTATACGCAATAGCAATAATAATCTGTGCTGTTTTTCCGTTTTCTGTGACCATACCGTATTCAACAACCACAAGAAGAATCATAAGCGTCAAAAATATAATTCCCAGACGGCTCTTATAAATAAAAACATTTTTTACAAGCTTAACAATTACAAACACATAAAAAGAATAATAAATAATAAATCCTGTTATACCAAGCTCGCTTAATATCTGCCAGTAATTATTATGGCTGTACGCTCTTCTCAGTCCGTATTCACGTCCGATTATTTCAATGAAGCTGCCCATGCCCTTTCCGAAAACCGGGCTTTCTCCGAACAGCTCCTTTGCAACCTCAATGAAATAGCTTCTCATTGTCAGACTGCCGTCACTTTTTACCGTATCATCCGAGAAAAAGTTTGACATTGAATAGAATCGTTTGCCGACGGAATTATACAGATGTTCATTTGTCATAATCAGATAAGCAAGTCCGACAGCAAGACCTATCATAAGAAAAAGCTGAAGTATTTTGCTCTTTTTTCTTCCTGTAAGCAAAAGCATCATTATAGGTGCAAGTATAGCTGTTGCCGTAGATTTTCTTGAGCTTGACAAAATGGCAAAGAACAGGAAAACAAGAATAAGGATATAATAGCCTCTCTGATTTTTAATGTATGCCTTATAGAATGCCATCATCTCGGCACATACAACCCAGAAAGCGATTTCGTTTGCATTGAATTTGCTGAAATGAGAGCCCATACCGCCTGCGAACCATTCTGAAGGCGGAACCGAAGAAAATTCCAGAACTGTAATAAACAGAACAGAGAAAATAAAAAGTGTCAATATTCGGTCAAGGTCTTCAGGTTCATCCACATAAACGGATATGGATGTAATCATCAGCAATATTATTACCATTTTCAGAATGGTTGAAAGAATACCGCCCGGTATATATTCAGCCCATAGCTCCGTCATACAGCCGTAAATAATAAACAACAGATACCATGCCGTATTGTACGGTATAATAACTCTCGATTTTCTGCGTCCGACCCAAATAAGCATTGAGGAAGCAAACATCATAAGACCTGTAACTGTCGCTACCGCCTTAACCTCATACAAAGCAAAAATTGTTATTGTATTCAGAACAAAGCTGATTTCAAACAAATGCTTTGCAACGTCATTTTTTCCGTCATTGGTTATTCTCAGGACACCATTTTTTAATGATACCATAGAAACATTCCTCAAAAAGAAATACTTTATTTAATATTTTCAGCGAAGTCATTATAATTCTTTTCGGCGTTGAAATTCTGCTCCCAGTAAAGTCTGGCATTATCCTTGACTCTTTTACGCTCTTGAGAATCAGCAAGCGCAAACTTTTTGATTTCAAACGCAAGGTCTTTATCGTTAAAATCAACGTCAACGGTTTTTCCGTTGAAATTTGTTTTTACAATTTCGCTCACGCCGCCGACATCAGTAGCAAGAACAGGAATACCGAACGAAAGTACCTCCATAATTGAGACCGGAAGTCCCTCGGTATTGCTGACATTTATAAACAGGTCAACTCCGTTTTTTCTGTAAAAGTCCAGCACCTCAGCGTTTGTAACGTCATCGGTGAACTTCACGCTCATAAATCCGAGCTTTTCCTTTGCGAGAGCTTTTATCTTCTCGAGCTCGGGGCCGCCGCCGATATGTACCCATTCAAGATTTTTTATCTCTTCGCTCTCAAGCTCCGCAAGGCTTGAAACAATCCGTTCAAGTCGTTTCAGCGGCACAGCACGGGAACAGGAAACAATGCGGAAGCCTTCTTTGCTTCCCTTGTTAAGACCGCATTCAACCGTTCCGAGATAGGAATGGTGAATTTTATTTTCAAAAACGGGATACATCTTTTTAATGTGATTTTCGCCGTCAATCGAGCACGGAAAGACCGCATCAACCTTATCAAGAAGATACGCTCTCATCGGAAGATAATTAAGCACATTCACGCTCTCGTAAACATCGTACCCGTGAGCACGTGAAACAAGCTTTATTTTTGCGCATTTCGGAGCGAGTGCCTCTTTGATTTTAACCCCTATCAGCGCGGCAACAAAAAACCAGTAGCTGTAAACCGTTATGCTGTCATATTTTGAAAAATCATATTTCTTAAGAATATCCATACAGAGCTTAAACTCTTTTTCCGCTCTTGCACAGAAATATTCAAGAAAAATTTTCTGTTTCGGAGTTTTCGCGTCATTGTCGCAATCCGAATACTCTGAACCCTTCACATAATTTATTGCGCCCATCAGCTTTGACTGTGTACGGCTGATTGTTTTTTTCTGCTTTGCGATATTATAGCAATCCGCATTTTCGGGAACAGCACGTTTCTTTTTAGCATTTTTATCTACATCTATTGCAAGCGTGATTATCTTATCAAAATGATTCTGCATATAAGGGATTTCGGACTCAAGAAACGATTCCTGAGTCTGATACGGATATGAACTTGTCAGAAGAATGAGACATCTTTTCAAGACAATCCACTCCCGAAAATTATGATATATCAATTTATTATATCAGCTTTTGTGATATTTTACAACATTTATTTGCAAATGTCCGCAATCACCTGCGTAAAAATCTCAGCCGCCGTCAGCAAATCGGCAATCGGCATAAACTCATCTGCGCCGTGCATATTCGTCTGAACATCACGTCCGATTGCACCGAACGCAACACCGGATTCAATATTATGGACATAAGTTCCGCCGCCCATACAAATGCACTCGCCCTTGTCGCCGCTGTAAGTCTCATATGCTGAAAGAAGAGTCTGAACAAAATCAGAATTTTCATCGACATAATGCGGAGCAATCATATTTGTATTTTCAATAGTAAAGCCATGCTCCTCGAGCTTTGCTTTTATTACCTCGGCGCAGTTTGCCGCAGTTGCGCTCATAGGCGTACGAGTGTCAAAACAGCCCTCAAATTTTTTGCCGTCAAAGTTCACAACGTCAAGTGTCAGTGTCAGACTGCCGAGCTTATCACTCATATCAACACCGAAAGCCTCGCCGTTCCATTTTCCGTGAGGAAACAGAGTCTTGAGCGAAGAAATCAGCTTGTCCGTCCTATTATCAAGCTTTATATTTGAAAGCATTTCAATCAATGCGGTTATCGGATTGTTTCCGTTTTCGGGAAGCGAAGCGTGAGCTGATGTGCCCATGCACTTGATTTTTCCGTCTTTATAAATAAACTCCGTACCCGTGGTTTCTGCGAGCTTTATTGCGTTCTCAATTTCATCGCTGCTGATACCCGAAACCTCTGCCTCCGCAAAACTCGGAACAGCATTTGCCGCAACGCCTGCGTTAAATGAAGTAAGCCTTCTGCTCTCATCACTCAGGTCAATATCAGCATAAAAATGCTTTGTAAATCTGCCCTTTTCACCGTTTGTAACAGGGAAATTCGCATCGGGAGTAAACGTGTATTTCGCAGGCTTTGCTGTCCTGAAATAGTGGGCGATATCACTGCTTCCGCACTCCTCATCAGTTCCGAGAATAAGACGGCAGTTTTTAGTAACAGGAATATTCAAGTCCTTTATCGCTTTCATCGCAAACAACGCACAAACAGCAGGACCCTTATCATCGCTTACACCTCTGCCGAGAATTCTGTCACCGTCAACCGTAACCTTAAACGGCTCTGTATGCCAACCGTCACCCGCAGGAACAACGTCAAGATGTGCAAGTATGCCAAGTTCAGGCTCGCCCTCACCCATATCAACCGTACCGACATAGCCGCCACAGTTTTCGGTTTTAAAACCGAAGTCCGCCGCCATATCAAGAGCACAGCAAAGAGCTCTATACGGCATTGCGCCGAACGGCTTGCCGTCCTCCGCCTGACCTCTGACACTCGGAATTTTTACAAGCGTGTCAATGCATTCGAGGATAGCCTGTTTATTTTTCTCAAAATATTCTCTGATTTTCTCTTTCATCAGAATTCACACTCCGCATTGCATTTCAACGTCTTAATAAGTGAGCCCTTTTCAACTGCACCGTTCTCGGCACCGCACCACGGACAATGAATGTGCTCCATAGGTGCCTTTAAATCCGTGCTTATCGGAATACTTGTGTCACGGATTACTTCAAATCTTTTATAGCAGGTATCACATTGCTTTTTCATATATTACACTCCAAAAAAATCGGGCGGAAATACCGCCCGTTCATTTTTATCTGCTGCCGCCGAAAAGGCTCTGACGTGCCTTGCGGATTTCAGCGATATTCGAGGAAAGAACCTCGTCGCTGTTTTTCATAATATCCTCAACAAACTCAGCCGCCGCCGTGCGGATTTCAGTTGACCATTTGTCAGCCTTTGCCTTTACATCCTCAGCCTGATTTGTTGCGTCAAGAACGATAGCATCCGCCTGACTTCTTGCATTTCTGAGAATCGTTTCAGCCTCAGCCGCAGCCTGAGCGCGTACACGGTCAGCATAATCCTGAGCCTGTCTTGAAAGCTCTGAGTTTTCGACCATCTGCTTCGCCTGCTCGGAAGCAGCAGAGATTGTTGACTTTGCATTGGTTTCAGCAGTCTTTGCAATCTCAACAGCCTTATCCTTTGCGGAAGCAACTATTCCGTCAGCCTCTGTCTGAGCAGAAGAAACGATTGTTGATGCCTCGTTGTTTGCTCTTGTGATAAGGTCATTGTGGTGTGAAACAATTTCCTGAGCCTTCTGAATTTCAGCAGGAAGGTCATAACGAATATCATCAATGCACTGCTTGATAGCGTCGGCATCGACTGCAACTCTGCCGCCCGAAAGCGGAATTTTGCTGCCCATTTCAAGTATATCTTCAATTTTATCAAGTAAGCCCTGTGCGTTCATTTACATTCATCCTTTCTTTTTTATGCGCTTAACAATATCATCATAAACTACTTCGGGGACAAATTTGGAAACGTCACCGCCAAGCTCGCCAATCTGCTTGACAATGCTTGAAGAGAGGTACATATAATCAGCACCTGCTGTGACGAAAACCGTTTCAACATCGGGATTGAGTTGTTTGTTAGTCAATGCCTGCTGGAACTCATCCTCAAAATCGGAGACAGCTCGCAGACCTTTGACAATCGCATCCGCTTTGGTTATTCTTGCATAATCTGCAAGAAGACCCGCATAGAAATCGACACGCACATTTTTCATATTCTCTGTGCAACGTTTTATCAAGTCAACTCTTTCATCGGGAGTAAAGCATCCGACAGGCTTTTTGGGGTTAATCATTACAACAACGATAACCTCGTCAAAAAGCTTAGCCGCGCGCTGAATAACGCTGAGATGACCTTTTGTAATCGGGTCAAAGCTGCCGGGGCAGATGGCAAGACTCATTACTCATCCTCCCCTTCTCTGATTCTGTAAACCGTGATTGCAAGCTTACCGTATTTGTACTCACGGTAAATTGAAAATCTGCCGACATCCTTCGGCATTTCCTCGCCGTACGGATGCTCGCAGACAATCACGCCGCCGTCATTGACAGAATCAACAGCATACGGAAGTGCCGCCTGAAGAATTCCCTTTGAATAAGGGGGATCCATAAAAATTATATCGAATTTCTTTTTGTAATTCTTAAGAAAAGTTACCGCATCAGTCTGCAAAACCGCTGAATTGCGGTGAAGACCTGTTGAGAGCAGATTCTGTTTTACAATCGCAACCGAATCCTTGCTCATATCCGTAAAGGTTGCGTATGCCGCGCCACGACTGAGTGCCTCAATACCGAGCTGACCTGAGCCTGCGAACATATCGAGAACCTGTCTGCCTTCAATCTCAAACTGAATAATACTGAAAATCGCTTCTTTAACTCTGTCAGTTGTCGGACGAACATCGTCACCCTCCAGAGTTTTGAGAACCCGACCTCGTGCAGTACCTGTAATAACACGCATGAGTCAAAGCTCCCTCCTAAGTATAAATATTTACATTATATTATCACATTTTTGACTGCTCGTTGTCAATATTTTTTCTGAAATAATCATAAATTTTCTGCGCCGTCGAGCGGTTAATTCCCTCAGCTTTGCAAAGTTCGTCGACATCTGCCGATTTAATGGCGGAAATCGTCTTGAAATGCTTCAGCAGAGCCTTGCTCTTTTTCTCGCCGACACCCTCAATTTTTGTAAGCGTGCCGCTGAGTGAGGATTGCTTGTGCTTCGTCTTGTGGTATGAAATAGCGAAACGGTGAACCTCCTCCTGGATTGTGGAAACAAGTGTAAATGCCTGACGTTTAGAATTTATCGCAATTTCACCGCCGTCAGACGCAATCGCCCTTGTGCGGTGCTTGCCGTCCTTGACCATACCGTAAACAGGAATGTCAAATCCAAACGCTCTGACAATCGGCAGAACCGCATTCACCTGACCGATACCACCGTCAAGCAGAATCAAATCGGGCAGAATTCCGAAGCCCTCGCCGCTGTCCTTTTCCTCAATATATCGGTTCAGTCGGCGTGAAATAACCTCAGCCATTGAGCCGTAATCGTCCTGACCATCAAAGCCCTTTATCGCAAATCTGCGATAGTTTTTCTTAAACGGCAAGCCGTTTTTAAACACAACCATACCTGCGACATTGTCGCTTCCTGCGGTATGTGAAATATCGTAGGATTCTATCATAACGGGCGGCTTTGGCAGATTCAGCATTCGTGCAAGCTCGTCAAGAGCCGCTGTTGTCTTTCCGCTTCTGCCCATACTTAAACCGAGCTTCTGCGAAGCATTGTTGCGGCACATTGTAACAATCTCAAGCTGTCTGCCCCTCTGAGGGATAACAAGCTCAACCTTTCGACCTGCTGTCTGCGTAAGCCATTCGCCCAAAAGCTCCTCGTCGTCAACCTCGCCGTCAACCGTTACACGGCGCGGAACATTTCTGCCCATTGAGTAAAATCTGATAATCAGTTCACGCCTTGCCTCGGGCAAAGAATCAATATCATTGAGAATAAACCATTCGTTGTCACGCAGTCTGCCGTCACGGAAGCGAAGAACAGAAAGGCAGAATTTCTCTTCCGACTGAGCAATCGCAAAAACATCCTGCTCCTTTACGTCCGAACCTACAACCTTCTGCTTTTCGTTGACTTTTTTGATTGAATTTATCCTGTCACGCAGCTTCGCCGCACGTTCAAAGTCGAGATTTTCCGCCGCTTCTTCCATTTCCGCGGTAAGCTCGGCAACAATTTTTCCGCTGTCACCCTGCAAAAATTTCAGCGCAGAGTTTACCGCCTCGTTATAATCCGCACAATTGATTTTTCCTGCACACGGAGCGGAGCATTGCTTTATAAAATAATTAAGGCACGGACGTCCTTTGCCGATTTCTTTTGGGAAACTTTTTCCGCATTGAGGGAGCATAAAAATTTTCAGCGCCTCATCCACCGAATTGGTAACGCTGAATGAGCTTGTGTACGGACCGATATAACGTGCTCCGTCATCAGCAATCTGCTTGACTGCGCTTATCTTCGGCCAGTCACCCTTCGTGACACGGATATAACTGTAACCCTTATCATCTTTTAATAATATATTGTATTTGGGAGAATACTGCTTAATGAGCGAGCACTCAAGCACAAGTGCTTCAAACTCGCTGTCGGTAAGAATGTAGTCAAAATCAAAAACATTTTCAACCATCTTTCGCACCTTGACGGTATGGTTGTTCTGCGAACCGAAGTATTGGCTTACACGATTTTTCAGTGCCTTCGCTTTGCCTACATAAATTATCTCGCCCTTTGTATTTTTCATCAGATACACACCGGGGGTCAGCGGCAGCTGCATCGACTTTTTTCTCAGTTCTTTAATATCCACATTCTCACCACCTTTTTATTTAACAAAAAAGGCCGCCCTCTGGCAGCCTTTCTACAAACTAAATTACATTGTAAATCCGGAATTTACAAGCTTAACAAGCTCATCAACCGCCTGCTCCTCATCAGGGCCTGCTGCAATAACCTTAATACCTGTACCGCCATCGATTCCGAGTGAAAGTACACCGAGAAGGCTCTTTGCGTTTACACGGCGCTCTTCCTTTTCAATCCATATAGATGACTTAAAACAATTAGCTTTCTGAATGAAAAATGTTGCAGGGCGTGCGCTTAAGCCCACCTGATTCTGAACAGTTACCTCTTTCTCAAACATAGCTTTTCTATCTCCCAACCAAAAACAAAATATGCCGTAAATATCAGCTCAGTAGTTATTATATCACAAAACTAATCAACGTCAACAAATAAACTTCACTTTGAAAATAATTCGTTGCGGATTCCAAATGTACCGATTTTATAAAGTCTTTGTTTGTGCAAATTGTCTATGGTCACAAATGGGTTTTAATGCATTTTTACTATTTTTTATTCGCTGCTTTTAAGCTTTTTAAGAAATTCCTTGTCTTTTTTGTCCAATTCTGCGTTCTCAAGCATCTCTGGTCTGCGTTCAAGCGTTCGCATAATCGACTGCTCTCTGCGCCATTTTGTGATATTTGCATGATGCCCCGTCAGAAGAACATCAGGCACTTTTTTCTCATGCCACTCATACGGACGTGTGTACTGCGGATACTCAAGAAGCGAGTTGTAATGGCTCTCCTGCTCAAAAGCTTCATCGCTTGCAAGCACACCCGGAAGCATTCTCGTAATACTGTCGGCAAGTACAAGCGCAGGCAGTTCGCCACCTGTAAGAACATAGTCGCCAATTGAAATTTCTTCGTCAACAAGCTCTTCAATCACACGCTCGTCAATGCCCTCATAGTGACCGCAGAGGATTGCAATATTATCAAGCTTTGCAAGCTCCTTCACCCTCGACTGAGAGAGTGTTTTGCCCTGCGGTGACATATAAATCAGATGCGGTCTTTTGCCGATTTTTTCTGTAAGCGCTGTAAAGCAGTCAAATATCGGCTGACATTGCATAATCATACCTGTTCCGCCGCCGTACGTTGTGTCGTCAACTCTTCGGTGCTTATCAGTCGAAAAATCTCTGATATTTATACAGTTTATCTCAACAAGCTCCGCCTCGCGCGAACGACCGATAATACTTTCGTCAAGCACACGCTCGCACATCTCAGGGAACAATGTCATAATGTCAATTCTCATCGTCAAAAATACCTTTCAGCGGTCGGATAACAACCTTGTCATTTGCAACATCAGCGCTTATTACAACATCGGGAATGGCAGGAATCAGGTATTCCTTTCCGTCCTTTTCGATGTGCCAGACATCATTTGCACCTGTTTCACTTACATCGCTCAGCGTACCGTAGCAGATGTTTTCATTGTCAGCATCATATACCTTGCACCCGATAAGCTCCTCAATAAAATATGAGCCTTCGGCAATTTTGGCGTCCGCACGTCTGATATAAAGCACCCGGTTGCGCAGAGCGGAAGCCGCGTCAACGGTGTCAACTCCCTCAACCTTGACAATAACCACGTTGCCGTGCGGGCGGGCAGAAACCACCTTTACGCTTTTTTCGCCCCTGTTGTCATAATATAATGTTTTGAACTGCTTAAGAAATTCGGGAGAATCCGCCCACGGATTAACACGCATTTCACCGCGCACACCGTGTGTGCCGACAATCTGTCCGACTTCAAGAAATTCTTTAATCATAAAAATTTTCCTTTGCAAATTGATAGATATATTGTAACGGTTTTCCGTATATTTTGCAACCTGTTTAAGACAATTTAAAGACCCTGCCGACATTCGGCAAGGTCTGATTTGTCTTTTCTTATTCTGCTGTTACTCTGTACTCAGCAATCTTATCCTTGATTTCTTCGAGAGCCTTAAGGTCATACTTCTTAACACCAAACTGCTCAACGAATGTTTCATAGGGAACACTGTCAACAAAGCTCTGCTTGTACTTAACATTAACACCCTTCTTCTTTATTACAATGTTAATTGCAAGAACAAGAAGGAAACCTGCGATTACGCAATATGCGCCGAACTGAACACCGCCGTCAACAACGCTTGGAAGTACCTTTGTGATACCGCCGATAAACTGGTTGTAAGTAATGATTGCAGCAACTGTTGAAACCATACCCACTACTGAGAAAATCACGTTTCTGATAAAACCGTGAGGTGAGCATGAGAGGAAGCTGAGAATCAGCTCAAGCAGCGCACAAACAACTGCAATAGCAACGGTAACGATTGATGCGAACAGCATAATCATACTCTTGCCGAGAATCGGTGAACCGAGCATAACAAAAAGTCCGTCAAAATCCATTGCGCTAACTTTGTTGTAAATTTCAATCGCATTGATTGTTGTTGTAGTATCAAAATAAGGACCGACAACATGAAGCTTTGCAAGCGGAAGGAAGAACATTCCGACAGCGAGTGCAAGAAGAACAATTCTTACAATAGTAAGAGCACTGCCTGCCATTGAAGCCTTTGCACGGTCAATTCTCTGCTGTGTCTTTGCGTGCTCAAGCTCTGCATTGATAGCGTCAACTTCAAGTCTTTCTTCAATTTTATAATATAAAAGGTTAACTCCGCATTTAGGGCAAGTGGGCTTCAAATCTGTAAGCTTCAGATTTTTTCCGCACTTAGGACAAACTGCCATTATGACTCCTCCAGTCAAAAGTACAATATAACAAAAGTATTTTATCACATTGTTTCGGATAAATCAAGAACTTTTACTTTAATTTACATAAATCAGATAAATCCGCCGTCAACACCCAGAATCTGACCTGTTATAAAGCTGTTCGCACTATCAGCAAAAAATGCCACAGCGCGGGCAATATCCTGCGGTGTTCCGATTCTGCCGACAGGAGTTTCCTCCCGCAGCTGATTCATTGTTTCCTCATCAAAGCCTTTATTCATCGGGGTATCAATAACACCGGGCGCAATGCAGTTGACGGTTATGCCGGACGGAGCAACCTCGCGTGCAAGAGCCTTGGTCATACCTATAACCGCCGCCTTTGAAGCCGAATAATGCACCTCGCAGGAAGCACCAACCACGCCCCACATAGATGAAATGTTGATTATTCTGCCGTACTTGTTATGAATCATATCCGGCAAGGCACATTGACAGCAATTGAAAACGCTCCGCACATTGCAGTCAAACATACGGTCATAATCAGCCTGAGTTATGTCTGTAAAAAGCTTCTGCTGTGCAACACCTGCATTGTTCACAAGCACATCAACCGAGCCGAAATGCTTTTTTGCCTCGCCAAAAAGATACTTTGCTCCTTCGGGTGTTGAAACATCCGACTGAACGGCTATTGCTTTTTCACCGAGTGATTCTGCAAGTGCCGCCGCTTCAGCCTCACTTGTATTGTAATTTATTACAACATTGTATCCCATATCGGCAAAAAGCGCAGCTGTCGCTGCGCCTATTCCTCTTGCCGAACCTGTAATTACCGCCGTGCTCATTACATGCCCATGCTTCCGAGGAGATTTGGATCAAGCTCTGTGTAGCCCTTGAGTGAGAAGAGCTTGCTGTCAACATTGCCTGAGAAAGTGTTGATTTCATAAACCATCTTCTCATCCTCACCGATGCACTCGTAACGCTTCCAGTCGTTTCCGTCGAAGTAATACTTCATTACTGTGCCGTCATCAGTCTTGTACTCTTCGCAGGTGTATGTCTTAGTGCCAACCTTAACCTTTGATGAACCGACATAAGAAGCACCGTTGTCCGAAATCTGGCCGAACGCACTGAATATCTCAGAGAATTCTCCGTTTGCATCAGGATATTTGAAATATACATTCTTGACTGTAAGAACATTGGGAAGAATGATATAAGCGGTTTTATCCATATAAACCATTCTCATATCCGCACCGTTCATATTGAATGACGCATACATTTTGTCACCGTCAAAAGCAATTTTCATCGGGCTCTTCTGATTGCCCGATACTGTGTTCATGTCAATAGTGAACTTGCCCGTCTTGATAACATCCTGAACCTTCGACTTGAAGAGAGTCGTCTTTTTAATAGTTGTTCCCTCTTTATAAAGGTCTTTGTCAGCAGCAGTTATATCAAGGAAGCTGTCCTCGTTGAATGCCTTTGAAACATCGGGATTGATACCGATTGTAGTTGTTTTCTTATTATCTTCCTTCTTGTTGTTTTCTTTCTTGTCCTCAGCTTTTGCGTCATTCTTGGCATTATTGTCATTTGTTGCGTTCTCGGCTTTTTCTTTTGCCTTGTCAGCCTTTTCCTTCTTCTCAACTTCCTTGAAAGAAAGAACAGATGTTACAACCTCGCCCGAAGCGTCAGTAACTTCCTTACCGTCCTTATCGGTCACCGCAACATATACCTGACCGTCTTTATTTGTTTTTGTTTCGGCATCGGCAAGATCGCCGCCCTTTTTAGAGCAGGCAGAAAATGATAAAGCAACCATTAAAGCCGATAAAACAATACACAAACCTTTTTTCATTATGTATTACCTCCACAGGTGATTTCATTCGACAGGCATCCCTGCCGTCTATAATAAGATTACAATATTTGAGCAATAAAATCAAGTGAATTATTTGTAAATTATTTTTTATAAAATAATAAACGAAAGGTATTGAATTTTAATAAGTAATATATTATAATAATGCACACAGAAATGCTGGTATGGCTCAGTTGGTAGAGCAGCGCATTCGTAATGCGCAGGTCATCGGTTCGAGTCCGATTACCAGCTCCAAGCCGCAACCCTTTATACTCTAAGGGTTGCGGCTTTTTCTTTTGCTGTTTTTAGGTGTTAAAAAATTGCTTAAATTGCCCTTTGGACATTATTATCATAAAACGGGTATAATTTTGCATTTCCTCGGATGATTAATCGTCCGAGGATTTATTGAAGAATTCATGCGTTTTTCAGCTTCGATTTTGTGAACAAATCGTTTAATGCATCAGCAGCTTTTTCATCTGCAGATTTTATGGCATGAGTATATATGTTGCCTGTAGTAGTTACATTTGCATGTCCAAGACGTTTCGATACAGTTTTTATATCAGTTCCGTTTGCAATCATAAGTGTTGCATTGGTATGACGCAAGCCGTGTATTTTAGTGTTTGGCAAATCGTTTTTCTGCGCAAACTCTTTGTATCGTTTTGATACCGCATCAGGATGTAGAGAAGCCCCCTCTTCTGATGTAAACACCTTATCGCTGCCCTTCCACGCGTCACCGAGCTTTAGTTTGTTTTTACTTTGTTCAATTTTATATTGTTTAAGTAACGGGAGCAGGGTTTCGGGAACACGAATTATCCTGTGGGACGATTTTGTTTTTGTATCACTGTCAAATATTCCTTTACCCGATAGATATAGGCTTGATTTATTAATATCAATGAGTCCGTTTGTAAAATCAATGTCATTCCAGGTTAGGCCAAGTGCCTCTCCTCGTCTCATGCCTGTATACAGAATAACAGTAAAAAGTGTTCTGTATAAAATCGGTTCATCTTCTAACAAAGCAAGAAGTCTCAGTGCATCGTCTTCTTCAAGATATGATGCTTCTTTATGTTCAATCTTGGGTGGTTTTACCCTTTCACATGGGTTTGAAGTTATTATTTGCCATTGAACAGCGGTTGACAGAATCGATGAAATAACAGAATGGTAATACCTTATGGTTGAACTGTTCAGAGCTTTTGACATGCTGACTTTTTCAAAATAATTCTTCAGTTCAATTTCAAGTGACGAACAAACTTTCTCTGCTGTTTCAACATTTATATTTTTTCCATTTAACATCAAGCGAATTGTTGACTCACTTAACTCACTTTCCTCAGCCATTCTTTTGATTGTTTTCTTTTTCTCAATAATCATCTTTTTTAAATCTTTTTTAAGACGATATTTCTTCTGATTCATTATATTTTCGCTCATTAAACTTTTATAAAATGCATTCAAATGTGTTGGTTGTAATTTACTTAATTTAATATGTCCTATTGCCGGATTTATTCTTTTCAAACAATCGGAATACCGTTTGTATGTTGTTGCCGTTAACTGTGAACTTGCAAAATCACTCATCCATTTGTTTGCAAAATCAGTAAATTTAGTATCACCCTTTACATACTGCCCGTTTTTCACGTTTTCTTCAAACAATACTGTCTGCCTTTTTAATTCTTTTTCAATTTGTTTAGGAGTCATTCCTTCTTTAGGTGTCCATGATACAGATTGAAAAAGTTGTTTTCCATTAATATCATAACCGGCAGAAACCCTGATGCGATAATGACCGTTTCTTTCAGTTATATTTGCCATTAAGCAATTCTCCTTTCAATATCACAATCTGTTGACTTCTCTTTGTTCGTTTTGTTTTTTGTTTTATTTTTAATCAGAGTTATCGCTGCATGCTGACAGAGTTTTTCGTCTGTATATTCTTCAGAACGACCTTGACTGTATGTATCCAGAATATCTATTTCTCTGTAATACACCTCAGTAAACCTTCGCTTCTGCTCTTCTGTTTTAATCTTTTTTGTTCTTACCAGTGTTTCAATTATTTTGTCTTTTACCTCTTGTGCTATATCGCTTTCACATCTGTATCCGGCTAACGTATAGATATAATACTCAATACGAGCATAATTGATAAATATTCTGCGCTTACTTTTGTTCAGAATAGAACGAGTAAAGATCTTTACGATTTATTGCAAAGCGATGAGATTGACTCAGAAACCTTTGCAGATACCTTTGAAGCAATGTCAGCTGACAAGATTGAAGGTTACTGTCAGATTATCCGTCAGCTATCTGCTGATGAAGGAATGTTCAAAGCAGAGATTGACAGACTGAATAAGCATAAGAAAGTCTGTGAGAATGCTCAGGCACGATTGAAACAGAGGCTTATTGATTATTTAACTACAGCTGATGTTGATAGAATCAAAGCAGGAACATTCACAGTGTCAGTCAGTTCAACACCGTCTGTTAATATTACAGATGAAGAAAAGATACCTAACGAGTATCGAATAGCACAACCTTACAAGATTGATAAGAACGCAATAAAAACAGCTCTCAGAACAGATATCACTGTTCCGGGAGCTGAAATTGTTTATACGAAAGGAGTACGAATCAGATGAAATTCAGAGATTTAACAAGCGAGGAAATTGAGGTAAGGGTACAGTCAGTTGCCAAAGGCGATAAGGGCATTATCCTTCTTCTTTACAAGGATGCAAGAGTTGATCAGAACATCCTTGACGAATCAATTACACCGAAATACTGGCAGAAAGAATACTATGAGGCAAAAGGTATTCTTTTCTGCAAGGTAGGTATCAATGTGGGTGCACTTACAGGAGGCTATGATACATGGGTATGGAAAGCTGATTGCGGAAGCGAATCAAACATAGAAGCACAGAAAGGTGAAGCAAGTGATGCATTCAAGAGAGCCTGTTTCAACTGGGGAATAGGAAGGGAGCTTTATACGGCTCCCTTTATTTATGTTCCGAGTGAGAAATGCAACATCAGCAACGGCAAATGCTTTGACAAGTTTATGGTTGAAAGAATCAAGGTTGTCAACAAGCATATTGTCGGTCTGTCAATTATTAACTTATCGCTCAATACAGATAATCCGAGAGATAAGCGTTGCTTTGCTTGGAAGAAAGAGGTGATTGAAAATGGCTGATTTAGTATTCTGCGTTTTATGTTTATTCGTATTATGGCTCATTGATGACGGTACCGGAAGATACAGATAAAGAAAGGAATGATTATTATGTCAGAAAAGATTAAGGTGGTTCTCGTTGAACCGAATAAGAAAGCAGTAATAACTGAGATTGAGAACAGTCTCAAAAGTCTTCAGAAGATTGTGGAAGGATATATTGAGTGCGTATATCCGTTTGAGGATAATGTAGGAATCATCGCAAATTAAGAAGGTAAGCTGATAGGTCTTGAGCCGAACAGAGTACTGAGGGATGATAACAGCAATGCTGTTGATATTATTATCGGCACATTCATTATTACAGGCCTGACAGAAGATGATTTCGGCAGCCTTGCTGATGAATAGGCTGAATAATATCTCGATATGTTCCGGTGTCCTGAGATTATTTTAAGGACAGAAAACGGGTTTATTGCTGTTAAAATTGAGAAATAAAAAGATACTTGACATATACGATTATGAATATATAATGATATTAGAATCTATTTCGTCAGCGGGTTACTAAAACTATTTTAATAGCTTAGACTGGCATGAAATAGATTCCTTTTTATGTGGTCATATTTATATCGTATTTAACTTACTGAAATAAAATGACTGATAAATAGATCAATTATAATTCAATTTTATCCCAGCCTGCTCTGAAATATGGTAACCCCAAAATAACCCCGCATCTACCAAAGAAAAGCATATAGTCTAAAATAGT
>JAKSQO010000033.1 GCA_024404095.1 Clostridia bacterium
CCGCCATCTCGGCGGGCTTTTTCATGTGTCTTCGCTCGTAGGTTTGACGGTTACTGTTTTTCTGATATAAAAGACAACGGATAGCATTCAAATTGCTATCCGCTGTTTTTATTTTCTCCAAACCATTTTATTTACTATACCGGTATAGCTTTGGATGATTTTTGTAACTTTAGTACTGACATTATTATCTTCATAGTTAGGAACCGGTAACCCTATATCACCGTTCTTATTCATCTCAACAGACAGTTCAACTGCTTGAATGAGCTGTTCGCTGTCAATTCCTGCGATTATGAAGCATCCTTTGTCAATAGCCTCCGGACGTTCTGTCGATGTTCTTATCGCAACGGCAGGAAATGGAAAACCAACACTGGTGAAAAAGCTGCTTTCTTCTGGAAGTGTACCGCTGTCAGAGACGACTGCAAATGCATTCATCTGTAAACAGTTATAATCATGAAAACCAAGAGGTTCATGACGTATAACACGTTTGTCAAGTTTGAAGCCCGTTTTTTCAAGCTTTTTCTTTGAACGTGGATGACAGGAATAAATGACAGGTATATCATATTTTTCAGCCATTTGATTTATTGCATTAAATAAAGATATAAAATTTTTATCTGTATCAATATTCTCTTCACGATGTGCAGAAAGCAGAATGTATTTGCCTTTTTCTAAACCTAACTTTTTATGTATAGCACTGTTTTTTATTTTTTCAAAATTTTTGTTTAAAACCTCTGCCATAGGTGAACCAATTACAAATGTTCTTTCCTTTGGAATACCACATTCAGCAAGATAGCTTCTTGCGTGTTCTGTATACGCAAGATTTATATCCGAAATAATATCTACAATTCGCCTGTTGGTTTCTTCAGGAAGGCATTCATCTTTACAACGATTTCCGGCTTCTAAATGAAAAATAGGAATATGAAGTCTTTTAGCACCGATAACAGAAAGACAGCTGTTAGTATCACCGAGAACCATAACCGCGTCGGGCTTTAAGTCTACCATAAGCTTATATGATTTGTCTATAATATTACCAATTGTCTCGCCAAGATCGCTTCCAACTGTATTAAGATAAATGTCGGGGTTATCAATTTCAAGATCTTCGAAAAAAATATCATTAAGATTATAGTCATAATTCTGACCTGTATGTGCCAAAATTGTGTCAAAATATTCCCGGCATTTTTTTATTATTTCTGATAAACGAATAATTTCAGGACGCGTTCCAACTATAATTAATAATTTTAATTTTCCGTTATTATTAAATGCTACATTTTTCATGACTACCTGTTCACCTTTTCAAAAAAAGTATCCGGATGTGTCTGATCGAAATTTTCATTAGCCCACATAAAAGTTACTAAATTTTCACTATCCGAAAGGTTTACTATATTATGTGTGTATCCCGGAAGCATATGAATTGCTTCGATTTTTTCACCGGAAACTTCAAATTCTATAATTTCATTACTGCCGATTTTGCGTTCTTGAATAAGCCCATGACCAGAGACAACAATAAAGAATTCCCATTTACTGTTATGCCAGTGTTCACCTTTGGTTATTCCGGGTTTGCTTATATTTACAGAAAACTGACCGCATTTTGATGTTTTCAGAAGCTCTGTAAAGCTTCCCCTTTCATCACAAATCATGTTTAATCCAAATTTTACTTTAGACTCAGGAAGATAAGAAAGGTATGTAGAGTAAAGCTTTTTTGCGAATGAATTTTCAGGTATTTCAGTCATAAAGAGAGTGTGTGGCTGCTCACTGTATGTTTTTAACAATCTGACAATCTCACCTAAAGTAATTTTATAAGTTAAAGGAACACAACAAAAACGACCATTTTTATTTTCTATTGGAATTAGATTTTCATAGTCACAAGCATGGTATTTATCTTCAAGAAGATTAAGCATTTCGTCAACAAGATCATCTATATACAATAATTCAAGTTCAGTTTTTTCATCATTGATTATAACAGGCAAATCATTTGCTATGTTGTTGCAAAATGTTGCGACTGCAGAATTATAATTTGGTCTGCACCATTTACCGAACAGATTTGGAAATCTGAAAATAAATACTTTTGCACCTGTTTTTGCCGAATAATCAAAAAGTAGTTTTTCTGCTGCCAATTTTGATTTTCCATAATCTGAATCAGCATATCTACCAATAAGAGAAGCTTGAATAGAACTCGAAAGCATAACCGGGCAATTGTTACCGTGCTTTTTAAGACGATCTATTAAATCTGAAATAAAGCAAAAATTACCTTGCATAAATTCACTGTTATTATTGGGACGATTTATACCTGCAAGATTAAATACAAAGTCAGCATCTCTGCAGTATTCGTCAAGATGCTCAACTGGTGTGTTTATATCATATTCAAATATTTCTTCAATCTCAATACAGTGAGTTCTATTTTTTTTATCTTTTATGGTTTTAAGTGTCTCAACAAGGTTTTTACCAACAAAACCATTTGATCCGGTAACAAGAATTTTCATGTTCAGATCTCCTTACTGCCGAGTTCTTTTTTTACATAGTCAGTTTCAAAGATTTTTCTAACCGTTTCCTCAATATTCAAAAGTCTCGTGTTATGGCTTGTATAAGATTCCTCAGCTTCCGTACAAACCTGACCGTTAACAACAAACTTATCGTAATTTAAATCTCTGCTATCAGCAACAACTCTATAATAATCACCCATATCTTCAGCTCTCAATCTTTCTTCACGAGTCAATAGCGTTTCATAGAGCTTTTCGCCGTGACGTGTTCCGATAATATTTGTACCGGTATCGCCAAAGAGTTGCTGTACCGCTTTTGCAAGATTTCCAATAGTTGAAGCATCTGCTTTTTGAATGAACAAATCACCTGGATTTGCATTTTCGAAAGCAAAAGTAACCAAATCGACAGCCTCGTCAAGATTCATAAGAAAACGAGTCATATCAGGATTGGTTATAGTTATAGGTTTTCCTGATTTAATTTGGTCTATAAACAACGGAATAACAGAACCTCGACTGCACATAACGTTTCCGTATCTTGTACAGCAGATAACAGTTCCTCCTCGTTCTGCTGCAACACGTGCATTTGCAGAAACAACGTGTTCCATCATTGCTTTAGATATTCCCATGGCATTTATCGGATAAGCAGCTTTATCGGTTGAAAGACATACAACTCTTTCTACGCCGGAATCTATTGCAGCGTGTAGCATGTTATCAGTACCAATAATATTTGTCTGGACAGCTTGCATAGGAAAAAATTCACATGACGGAACCTGCTTGAGCGCGGCGGCATGGAACACATAATTAACTCCGTGCATTGCATCCTTAATTGACTGATAATTGCGAACATCACCTATATAAAACTTTACTTTATTTGCGTATTTGGGATAGCGTACCTGTAAATCATGACGCATATCATCCTGCTTTTTTTCATCTCTTGAAAAAATACGTATTTCTGAAACGTCGGAGGAAAGATATTTTTTTAGTACAGTTGAACCGAAACTTCCGGTACCACCAGTAATCAATAACGTTTTTCCATTAAACATTTTTTTCACAACCTTCAATAAAATCTATAATTTTTTTAACTACATTATCTGATATACAGTCTTTATATATTTCCTGAAGTTTTTCGTTTGGTATAGGAGTAAGATCACTCAGAAATTCATTGAGTTTATTCAAGTCAGGCGTTTTATCGGCACGAAGATTAAATATTTTGGGATATTTTTTTAAATATTTTAAACTGGGATCATTTTCAGAATAATAAATGTTGATTATAGGTTTGCCTGATCCAATATATTCGAAGATTTTACTGGGAACTTGATTTAATGTTTTGTTCCCTACATTAATTAGTATGTCAGCATTATCTGTTATTTCTTTGCACTCTACCTGAGAAACGGTGTCTTTAAGTTTAATGCATTTAGGTAAAATGCTATAGTTTTCTTTAAGATAATCACAACAACTACCATAAAATTCTGCAATAGCAGAATTCTTATCTAACATCTTAAGTAATTGTATCAATGGTTCCGGATTTCTGATATCGGAGTAAAATCTTCCAGTATAAACCATTCGTATAGTTGTATCTTCATTTTTAATATTTTGTGTTTCAGCAGATTTGATTTCTAAATTCGGAAGATGAACTTCAAGATTTTTTGCTTTCTTATATGGTTCAAAATTATGACGCGCGTTTTCTTCTAATATTCCGAAACTACTGATAACTCCATAGGCGTATTTAGCCCAGCTTTTTTCATCTTTTGTTCGACTGCGAATTGTTCCGGTATTTTTTTTACTGTAATAATCCTGATTATATGTATGTGGATCAAGGAAATACAAAAACCATTTAGTTTCAGGGTTTCTAGCAACAATATATTGTGCAAATTGATGACTAATTCTCGGACAGTAAATTGACAAAATACAATCGAACTTTTCGTTACCGGAATTTACTCTTTCAAATTCTTTGCAGTATTCCTTTTTCCTTTTTTGCGTCATACTTTTGACTACAAAATGTCCTAAAATAGCAATAAGTAATGAAATAATTTTATTATGACTTTTGATACCAAATCTGTTATCAAGCATTTCCTGGCCTTTTTGATAGAAATATTTAACAGTAAATTTTTCTTGAACGTGTACCTGCCCTTTATATGAGGGAGCGAATAAAACTACTTCATGCCCATGATCAACAATACCATTTAAGACACATCTCAAACAATTTGTATCAGGACTTTCGGAATATAAATAATTTTCAGCAATTACTAGAATTTTTCCCATATTTTACTCCATTATTAAAATTCGAATTTTATCAAAGAACTATTATCCCACTCGTCTTTTCTCTTCCGCAGGGGAGGATGACGGGTGAGGAGAGGGAGAAAACGTCGGTGCACATATCCTCAAGGGAGAAAACGTGTCTGCCGTAATCGTCAAGCTCATCAAAGTCCGAAGCCTTTGTGACAATCGGAAGCTTTGCTTTATCCTTTGCTTCCTTAAGAATTTCCTTTCCGCTGTCATTCATTGCTAACACATGAATGTACGGCGGATTGTCTTTATAGTCGGATGACTTGAAGCCCATAAATGCGTGAAGGACAATTCTTCTGATTCTTGCGTGAGAATAACGCTTTGTCTTGGCGAGGCTGTAAAGCTCTTCAAGTGAGCTTGCCTTAAGTGCGGCGTCATGAATCCTGTATTCAATCCCCTCACTTACATCGGGTGAAAGGGCAATCTCCTCCGCACTCAGCTGACGCATACAGCAGAGAATACTGAATTCAAGCTTTGAGTTGCAGCAGGGGGCTGTGAGATTTCCCTTTTCACGTTTATATATGTCAACAACCGACTGAGGTACATATCTTTCCCATTCGCTGTTTTCTTCAAGCATAAGGCGGCGAATTTCAGAAGCCGAGGCGAAGTTTTCACTTCGCATAACCGAATCGTGACTTGCGCCTGTGCGCTTGATTGTCATAGGTGTGATTTTAGAATTGAGTTTGACAAGTGCGTTAAGATACTCAATTCCGAGGGTGTTGTTCGCACCGTCAAGAATATCAAAGAACTTGTTGCCGCATACGCTTCTGAGAGCTTCTGCTCTCGCACTTGCAAAGCTCAGACCGTACTCCAGATTCTCCTTGAGTTTTTCTTCGACTGCCTCACTGCTGAGTGCGTCACGGCAGGCTTTCAACTCGTCAATATCACCGCATTCGCTTCCGAAAACAAGCGTGTCAACACATCCGAGCGCATTAAGAAGTGAAACACCGCCCATAGCGAATCGCTGTGCGTAAGAGGTACTCCATAATGTCGGTAACTCAATAACAAGGTCAATGCCGTTGCGTACTGCCATTTCAGCTCTTGCCCACTTGGGAATAAGAGCAGTTTCGCCGCGCTGAACGTAGTTTGAACTCATTACCGCAACAACGTGTGTCAGCTCACCTAACTCTTTTGCCTTGTCAATTTGATATTTATGACCGTTGTGAAACGGGTTATATTCTGCAACAATTCCGCCTATTTTCATATTTCTTCTCCAAAATCTGAAAATTCACTTGAAAAACAAAGATTATATGTTTATAATAATACAGAATTTAAATAATTACAATATGTTGGAGGTATTATTTTGAAAATTCTTGTTGTTAACGCAGGCAGTTCATCACTTAAGTATCAGCTTATTGACATGGAAAACGAGGCTGTACTTGCTAAGGGTAACTGCGAGCAGATTGGTACAGAAAGCACATTTACACACAAGGTTCCTGCTGACGAAAGCAAGAACATCAAGGCAAAGCCGATGGAGATGGCTGACCACGGCGCAGCTCTTCAGATAGTTCTTGACGCTCTTGTAAGCGAGGAGAACGGTGTTATCAAGTCAATGGATGAAATCGAAGCTGTCGGCCATCGTGTTCTTCACGGCGGCGAGAAGTTCAGCGGTTCAGTTCTTGTAAATGATAAGGTTGAGGAAGCAATTACAGAGTGCTTCGACCTCGGACCTCTTCACAATCCTGCAAACCTTACAGGTATCAAGGCTTGTCAGAAGATTATGCCCAACGTACCTCAGGTAGCTGTTTTTGATACAGGATTCCATCAGACAATGCCCGACTATGCATATATGTATGCTCTTCCCTATGAGTACTATGAGAAGTACAGCATCCGT
This sequence comes from Clostridia bacterium, assembly GCA_024404095.1. Classification (GTDB taxonomy): domain Bacteria; phylum Bacillota; class Clostridia; order Oscillospirales; family Acutalibacteraceae; genus CAG-488. The sequence goes on from JAKSQO010000033.1 coordinate 6,595, forward strand.
CGTTACGGCTTCCACGGTACATCTCACCGTTTCGTAAGTAAGAAGTGCATTGACCTTCTCGGTAACCCCGAGCACAGCAAGATTGTTACCTGCCACCTCGGCAACGGTTCTTCAATTTCAGCTGTTGTTGACGGTAAGTGCTTCGATACAACAATGGGTGTTACACCTCTTGAGGGTATCATGATGGGTACTCGCTGCGGTTCTATTGATCCCGCTATTGTTCCTATCATCATGAAGAAAGAGGGACTTACAGCAGACCAGATGGATACAGTTATGAACAAGAAGTCGGGTATGCTCGGTCTTTGCGGAACAAGCGATAACAGAACAATCGAAAGCCGCGCAAAGGAAGGCGATGAGAGAGCAAAGCTTATCGAGTCAATGCTTTGCCACCAGCTCACAAAGTACATAGGCGGTTACGCTGCTGCTATGGGCGGTCTTGACGCAATCGTATTCACAGGCGGTATCGGTGAGAACAATCCTCAGTACAGAGACCGTGTATGTGATAAGCTCGCATTCATGGGTGTTAAGATTAACTATGACGAGAACAACCGTCTTAAGAGAGGCCCCGAGGGTGAAATCTCAACTCCCGACTCAAAGATTAAGGTTTTCGTTATCTGCACAAACGAGGAGCTTATGATTGCAAGAGATACAAAGGAAATCGTAGAAGCTCTTTAATATGCAGATTTTCATTGATGCCGACGGATGCCCTGTTGTCGATTTGACTGTCAGCATATCAAAGCGATTTGGCGTTGAGTGTACTATTCTCTGCGACACATCACACGAGTTTCACAGGGACGGAATAAAAACTGTTACCGTGGAAAAAGGTGCGGACAGCGTTGACTTCAGAATTGTCAATCTTGTCAAAGCCGGGGATATAGTGGTTACACAGGATTACGGACTTGCGGCAATGTGTCTTGCGAGACAAGCTGTTCCGATAAGTCAGAACGGACTTGTGTTCAACGATCAAAACATTGACCGGCTTCTGTTTACACGTTATGTTTCTAAAAAGATACGCAACACAGGCGGAAGATTGAAAGGTCCGTCAAAACGGACTTCCGAGCAGGACAGGGCGTTTGAAACGGCACTTACAAAGTTATTAAACAAATAAAGCACAAACCCGATTAAGAATTTCTGAAATCGGGTTTTATTTATACGGGTGATTTTTATGGATAAAATTAAAATCGGTGTTTTCGGTGCATGGCGTGGAAATGCATATATTGATATATTTAAAAAGGAAGAAAAAACAGAGCTCGTAGCCGTTTGCGATAAAAAGCTTGAAAACGGTGAAATTCCCGAAGAACTCAAAGATGTAAACTGCTTTACGGATTTTGATACTTTCCTTGCAGAGGGCAAAAAGCTCGGAATGAATGCTGTTTTTCTTGCAAACTATTTCCATCAGCACGCACCGTATGCCATAAAAGCTATGGAAGCGGGAATGAATGTAGTCTCCGAGTGTACCTCTGCGTCTACACTTAAAGAATGCGTCGAGCTTGTTGAGGCTGTTGAACGCACAGGCATGAAGTATATGATAGCGGAAAACTATCCATTTATGCTGATGAACCTGAAAATGAATGAAATCGCTAAAAGCGGTGCGTTGGGTACGCTCCTTTATGCTGAGGGTGAGTACAACCATTCCGGAGATATTGAGCATCTGAAAAATCTCACACCGAGCAAGTATCATTGGCGTGCGTGGTTGCCGAGAACCTACTATGTTACACACGCAATGGGTCCGCTTATGTATATGACTGATTCAATGCCGAAGTACGTTTCTGCACGTGCGGCTCATTCAGACCTTCTGTATGAAATTCGTGATTTCCGTCAGAATTATGATGGTGTTGGTATGATGTTCTGTGAAATGAGCAACGGAATGATTGCCCGCTTCACAGGATGTACTGCAATGGCAAGCGATTACAGCCGCTATCGTATTGCAGGAGATATAGCAAGCGTTGAAAGTAACGGAACTGTTTGCAATAATGATGTGCGTATGTTTTATTTTGACCATACAAAGCCCGAGGGTGTTGAGCAGGACAGAATGATTCATGTTGAACCTGAGGATATCGGTGAGCGTGCAGTAAAGGCTAAGGATGCAGGACACGGCGGCGGTGATTATTATGTCGTTCAGAATATGATTGATCACTTCCTCTACGACAAAGAAAACTTCTTTGATGTATATTGCGGTGTTGCTATGTCCGCAACGGCAATTCTCGGATGGAGAAGCTGTCTTGAACACGGAAAGAATTTCAAGGTTCCCGATTTCCGGAATCCGGAGGAACGTGATGCGGTACGAAATGATGATTTAACTCCGTTCCCTGATGAAAACGGACAGGGAATAACTCTGCCATGTGCAATCCCATTTGAATAAGTAAAACAAAAATGCACGGAAAATTTCGTGCATTTTTTGCATATGTATTTTGTTGAAAATATTTTTTTGTGATGATATAATGAAGAAAATGTTTGCGGAGGTAAATTATGAAAAAAGCATTATCTATTGTTCTCAGTTTGCTGCTTATGATTCCTATGGTTTCACTTGCAGCGTATGCGTATGAATCAAACAATTTCGAGATAACAAATCCGTACGAAAATGTTGATTGGGATAAGTGGAACGGATATAAAACACAGCTGCATTGCCATACAACCGCATCTGACGGTTTTCAGACAATTCAGGAGGCAATAACCGATTACTATGCGCTTGATTATGACGCGGTAGCAATCACCGACCACGGAACGATTAACAAAGGCTGGGATACCGCGCCCGATACTGTTCCTATTGCGCGTCAGATAAAGAAAGAACGTACAGGCGGTGCAAAGAATCCGATAACTCCGATTTCACAGGAAGATTATGACGCTTTCACAGGCGGAACTGCAAAAAGCATAGAATTCTCATACCTTAATGGAGAAAACAGAGAATACACCGGCAGAGAGCGTACTCATTCAAACGGTATCCTTGATATTGAAAAGGGTATTGAACTGAATCTTGCGACGCCGATTGCCGACTGCCATCTTACAGGCTACTGGAGTGATTACGGTCAGGGACTCGCAGGTGTTTACGGCGACTACGAAACACCGTCTGAGGGTGTTAAAATTGCAGGCGGTCTGTCAATGCTTGCACACATCGGTGAATATGTATATACCGACAAGGATTCAGCGGATCACGTAAGTCAGAAAGTTGACGAATATTATGTCAACAAGTTCGCTCGTCTTTTCCTTGATAATCAGGGCTCAAGCGTCGGAATGGGAATTAACAGCGCAACCGATGCACACACCCGTTGTGACCGTATTCTTTATGACCAGATTCTTCAGAAAACTATCCCGAATAATTGTGTTCCGTGGGGCTTCACTTTCTCAGATTCCCACAGTGAAACATCAATCAATGATGCGTATACAATAATGTATATGCCGGAGCTTTCCAACGAGGCTATGCGTGAGTGTATGCTCAACGGTGAATTCTTTGCAGTTTCACATTACTCAAACGGCTTTGAGCTTAACGGAATGCAGGAGATGGAAGGCTATCTCGATGAAAATTGCGACAAGGTTGAATGGTGGAAGGATAACACCCCGAGAGTAACAAAGATTGAGATTGATGAAGAGAACGATGTTATTAAAGTATGGGGCGAAAATTTCAACTATATAACATGGGTTTCTGACGGAAATGTTGTTCTCAGAGATTATGATTGCTCAAACGGTTATGCCGAGCTTGATTTGCACCGAGAGGATTTGCTTGACGATGTAAATCTTTATGTACGGTTCTATCTTTCGGGGGATAACGGTATCTGCTATGCACAGCCTATGGTGGTAAGACATCAGGGCGAAGTGTTTGAGCCTGTTTACGTTCCGAAAACACGTGACGTTTCAACACGTCTCAGAACTCTTGTAACAGTTCTTGACTGGCTTCTCTTCAAGTGGAATCCGATTATATGGATTTTCAAGTATTTCGCAATGGGTTATAATCCGTTCAGAGATATTTTTAATTTTGATAATGTTCTGAGCCTTCCGAGGGTCAGATAAATAATGATGATTATGCACGGTTTTTATTCCGTGCATTTTCTTTTTTAAAATATTTTTAAAAATTGCAAATTTTTCCTTGACAACTTTACGGATTTGTTATACAATGATAAAACGATTATAATGGAATTATATGTGCCCGAGTATTATTTCGGTATGCCGAAAATAGCCGAAAAAGGGCGCAAATCCTTATAAATCAAGCAGAATTTTCCAACGGTGCGGGGCGTTCAGCGGAACGCTTCCAAACCGTAAAACGGACGAAAATAAAAAGAACGGAGTGATTAGTCAATGGTGAATGTTTCTCCCGTTGCAAGGGGTACCAAGACCCGAATGAGTTTCGGTAAAATCAAAGAGGTTATGAGCATGCCCAACCTCATTGAAATTCAGAAGGACTCTTACCAGTGGTTCTTGGATGTCGGTCTCAAGGAGGTTTTCCGCGATATCGCAGACATTACCGATTACATGGGTAACTGGGTGCTTAAGTTTGTCGATTACAGAATGGATGACAAGCCGAAGTATTCTATCCGTGAGTGCAAGGAGCGCGACACAACTTACGGCGCACCGATGCGTGTTACGGCACGTCTGCTTAACAAGGAGACAGGAGTAGTTAAAGAAAGCGAAGTATATATGGGCGACTTCCCGATAATGACAGACAGCGGTACTTTCATTATCAACGGTGCGGAGCGTGCTATTGTATCACAGCTTGTCCGTTCTCCGGGCGTATACTATGATATGACCCATGACAAAACAGGTAAGGAGCTTTACACCAATACTGTTATTCCCAACAGAGGTGCATGGCTTGAATATGAAACTGATGTTAACGATATTTTCTATGTCCGTATAGATAAGAACAGAAAGATTTATATCACAACATTTATCAGAGCTCTCGGTCTCGGCTCAAACACAGAAATCAGAGAGTTCTTCGGCTACGATCCCAAGATTGAAGCTACACTTGAAAAGGATGAGACAAAGAATACCGAAGAAGCTCTTATGGAACTCTTCAAGAAGCTCCGTCCGGGTGAGCCTGCCACTCTTGAAACAGCACAGACTCATCTTAATAATCTCTTCTTTGACCCGTATCGCTATGATATTTCAAGAGTCGGAAGATACAAGTATAACAAGAAGCTTTCTCTCTTCGACAGAATTGTGGGCACAACTCTGTCACAGCCTGTTGTAGCTCCTCTTACAGGCGAGCTTCTTGCCGAAGCGGGCGAGGTAGTCACAAAGGAAAAGGCTATCGAAATTCAGCAGGCAGGCGTTATGACTGTTTTCGTTCAGGTTAACGAGGACACAGAAATTAAGGTTATCTCAAACGGCATGGTTGATATCAAGCCCTACTTCCCGCAGTTCACAGAGGAACAGCTCGAGGATGCAAGAATCAACGAAATGGTTTCGTTTGCCGCTCTTCAGAATATTCTTGAGGGCGAGTACGATAGCGATGAGGCTCTTCTTGCAGCACTCAAAGAGCATTGCGATGACCTTATTCCCAAGCACATTACTATTGATGATATCTTCTCATCAATTAACTATGTTAACTCAATCGCATTCGGCATCGGCAGAACAGACGATATCGACCACCTCGGCAACCGTCGTATCCGTTCAGTCGGCGAGCTTCTCCAGAACCAGTTCCGTATCGGTCTTGCACGTATGGAGCGTGTTGTACGTGAGCGTATGACACTTCAGGCTCAGGAGGAAGAGGACAAGATCACTCCTCAGTCACTTATCAATATCCGTCCCGTTCTTATGGCAATCAAGGAGTTCTTCGGTTCATCACCGCTTTCACAGTTCATGGATCAGACTAACCCTCTTGCAGAGCTTACACATAAGCGTCGTCTTTCAGCCCTCGGCCCCGGCGGTCTTTCCCGTGACCGTGCAGGTTTCGAAGTTCGAGACGTTCATTACAGCCATTACGGACGTATGTGTCCCATTGAGACCCCCGAAGGTCCCAACATCGGACTTATCTCTTATCTTGCAACATTCGCAAGAATCAACAAGTACGGCTTCATTGAAGCTCCTTACCGTCGAGTTGTAGACGGCAAGGTTCTTGACGAGGTTGTTTATATGACAGCTGACCAGGAAGACGATTTCATCGTTGCACAGGCTAACGAGCCCCTTGATGAGGAAGGAAACTTCGTAAACAGAAAGGTTATGGCACGTTATCGTGACGAGTTCCACGAGATTGACAAGTCAAAAATCGGTTTCATGGACGTTTCTCCCAAGATGCTTGTTTCAGTTGCTACTGCAATGATTCCGTTCCTTGAGAACGATGACGCAAACCGTGCCCTCATGGGTTCTAACATGCAGCGTCAGGCAGTTCCGCTTCTCCGTACAGATTCTCCCATCGTTGGTACAGGTATGGAGTATAAAGCAGCTGTTGACTCAGGTACAGTTGTTCTTTGTAAGAATTCAGGTACCGTTGTTCACGTAAGCGCAGACTTCGTTGAGGTTCGCAAGGATGACGACGGACAGATTGAAAAATATGTACTCACTAAGTTCATGCGCTCCAACCAGGGCACATGTATCAACCAGAAGCCCATTGTTGCAATCGGTCAGCACATCGAAAAGGGTGACGTTGTAGCCGACGGTCCTGCTACTGACCACGGTGAAATCTCACTCGGTAAGAATGCTCTTATCGGTTTCATGACATGGGAAGGTTACAACTACGAGGACGCCGTTCTTATCAACGAAAAGCTTGTAAGAGACGACGTTTACACCTCAATCCACATTGAGGAATATGAAACAGAAGCAAGAGATACCAAGTTAGGACCGGAAGAAATCACACGCGACATTCCGAATGTCGGTGACGACGCTCTTAAGGACCTTGACGACAGAGGTATCATCCGTGTTGGTGCGGAGGTTCACTCAGGCGACATTCTTGTCGGTAAGGTTACACCTAAGGGTGAAACAGACCTCACTCCTGAGGAAAGACTTCTCCGTGCAATTTTCGGTGAAAAAGCTAAGGAAGTAAGAGATACATCACTCCGAGTTCCTCACGGCGAATACGGTATCGTTGTTAACGTAGAGGTATTCACAAGAGAGAACAGCGACGAATTGAGTCCCGGCGTAAACAAGGTTGTACGCTGCTACATCGCTCAGAAGCGTAAGCTTTCAGTCGGCGATAAGATGGCCGGTCGTCACGGTAACAAGGGTGTTGTTTCACGTATTCTTCCTGTTGAGGATATGCCTTTCCTTGAGGACGGCACACCTCTTGATATCGTTCTTAATCCCCTTGGCGTTCCTTCCCGAATGAACATCGGTCAGGTTCTTGAGGTTAACCTCGGATTTGCCGCACGTCATCTCGGCTGGAAGGTAATGACACCTGTATTCGACGGTGCTCACGAGGAGGATATCCGTGAAGCCCTTAAGGATGCAGGACTCAGCGAGGACGGTAAGTCAGTTCTTTACGACGGACGTACAGGCCGTAAGTTTGACGGTCGTGTAACCGTTGGTATCATGTATTATCTTAAGCTGTTGCACCTTGTTGACGATAAGATTCACGCACGTTCAACAGGTCCTTACTCACTTGTTACACAGCAGCCCCTCGGTGGTAAAGCACAGTTCGGCGGTCAGCGTTTCGGTGAAATGGAAGTTTGGGCACTCGAGGCTTACGGTGCAGCTTATACTCTTCAGGAAATTCTTACAGTTAAGTCTGACGACGTTGTCGGCCGTGTTAAGACATACGAGGCAATCGTTAAGGGTAAGAATGTTCCTCAGGCAGGTATTCCCGAATCATTCAAGGTTCTTGTTAAGGAGCTTCAGTCTCTCGGTCTTGATATCCGCGTATGTGATAAGGACGGCGCAGAGATTGACCTCAAGCAGGACTTCGAGGACGAGATGGGATTTGCTCCTTCTGACGATAAGGCGTTCACAAATGTAAACGACGCAGAAAATGCTGAGGGTTACAGCCTTGAGGATGAGGAAGGCAACCTTATTGATGATTCCGAAGAAGACGAGTTCGCAGAGGAATTCATTGATGACAGCTACACAAACGAAGATTTTGACGAGTTTGCCGCAGACGAGGACGATTACGAATAATCTCCCTGCAACCTGACAGTTAATATTTCAATTTTAAGGAAAAGGGGCATTCAGTTTGGAAAACAATACATTTGAATCAATAAAAATCGGTCTTGCTTCTCCTGAACAGATCAAAGAATGGTCTTACGGCGAAGTTACAAAGCCCGAAACTATAAATTACCGTACCCTTAAACCCGAAAAGGACGGACTTTTCTGCGAAAGAATTTTCGGACCAACAAAGGACTGGGAATGTCATTGCGGAAAGTACAAGAGAGTTCGTCATAAGGGCATTGTCTGCGACCGCTGCGGCGTTGAAGTTACAAAAGCCAAGGTTCGTCGTGAGCGTATGGGTCACATTGAGCTTGCAGCTCCTGTTTCTCATATCTGGTACTTTAAGGGTATTCCTTCAAGAATAGGTCTTGTTCTCGACATTACACCGCGTAATCTTGAGAGAGTTCTCTATTATTCATCTTATATCGTTACATCAGTTGATGAATCACTCAAGGACAGCTCCTCACTCAGAGAAGCTCCGCCCGAGGTTAAGCAGATTCTCGACGAAAAGGAATATATGGATAAGCGTGAGAAGTTCGGTGACGACTTTGAGGCAGGCATGGGCGCGGAAGCTATCAAAAAGCTTCTCTGCCAGGTTGACCTCGATGCTCTTTCAGTTGAACTTCGTGAGGAGCTTAACAGCAATTCAGGTCAGAAGAGAGCTAAGGCTCTTAAGAGACTTGAGGTTATCGAAGCATTCCGTGCATCAGGCAACAAGCCCGAGTGGATGATTCTCGATAACGTTCCGGTTATTCCTCCCGAGCTTCGTCCTATGGTACAGCTTGACGGCGGACGTTTCGCAACATCTGACCTTAACGAGCTTTACCGCCGTGTTATCAACAGAAATAACCGTCTTAAGAAGCTCCTTGAGCTTGGCGCTCCCGACATCATCGTTCGCAACGAGAAGAGAATGCTTCAGGAGGCTGTCGATGCACTTATCGACAACGGCCGCCGCGGACGTCCTGTTACAGGTCCTAACAACAGAGCTCTTAAGTCACTTTCGGATCTTCTTAAAGGTAAGCAGGGTCGTTTCCGTCAGAACCTTCTCGGTAAGCGTGTTGACTACTCAGGACGTTCGGTTATCGTTGTTGGCCCCGAGCTTAAGCTTTACCAGTGCGGTCTTCCCAAGGAAATGGCACTTGAACTCTTTAAGCCTTTCGTAATGAAGCGTCTTGTTGAAACAGAAAAGGCAGGCAACGTTAAGTCTGCAAGAAAGATGGTTGAAAAGGCACATCCCGATGTATGGGACGCACTTGAAGTTGTAATCAAGGATCATCCTGTTATGCTTAACCGTGCTCCTACACTTCACCGACTTGGTATTCAGGCATTCGAGCCCGTACTTGTTGAGGGCAGAGCTATCAAGCTTCATCCCCTTGTATGTACAGCTTTCAACGCTGACTTCGACGGTGACCAGATGGCTGTTCACGTTCCTCTTTCAGCTGAAGCACAGGCCGAGGCACGTTTCCTTATGCTTGCTGCTAACAACCTTCTCAAACCTTCAGACGGACGTCCTGTTGCAGTTCCCACACAGGATATGATCCTCGGTTCATATTACCTTACACTTGAAAAGCCGGGTGAACCCGGTGAGGGCAAGGTATTCCGCAGTGTTGACGAAGCTACAATGGCTTATGATGAGGGTGACATTACTCTTCACTCAGCTATCAAGGTTCGTATGACAAAGACAATCAACGGTGTTGAGTACACACGTCTTGTTCCTACAACACTCGGTAAGATTATCTTCAATAATCCCATTCCTCAGGACCTCGGTTTTGTTGAGCGTGATCCCGAAGATATAGATAGTATGTTCAGACTTGAGGTTGAATTCCTCGTTAAGAAGAAGAACCTCGGTACAATTATTGATAAATGTATCCGTGTTCACGGTACAGCAGTTGCAGCAGAAATGCTTGACAACATCAAGGCTCAGGGCTACAAGCACTCAACACGAAGCGGTATCACCGTTGCTGTTTGTGATGCTACTATCCCGCCGAAGAAGGCAGAGCTTCTTGCTGAAGCAGAAGCAAAGATTGATAAAATCAACAGAAACTATGACCGCGGTCTTATTACTGATACAGAGCGTTCAGACAGAGTTATCGCCGTTTGGGAAGAGTGCACATCTGAGGTTGCTAAGGAGCTCAAGGCAAACTTTGATAAGTACAACCCCATCAACATGATGCTTGATTCCGGTGCCCGTGGTAATGATTCACAGCTTCGTCAGCTCGCAGGTATGCGAGGACTTATCGCAAATACAGCAGGTAAAACAATCGAAGTTCCCATCAAGGCTAACTACCGTGAAGGTCTTAACATCCTTGAATACTTCATTTCTTCCCGTGGTGCTCGTAAGGGTCTTGCCGATACAGCTCTTCGAACAGCTGACTCAGGTTACCTTACACGTCGTCTTGTTGACGTTTCTCAGGACGTTATTATCCACGACGAGGATTGCGGATGCACAGAGGGTATTGAGGTTTATGATATCTTCCACGGCAACCGTATGATTGTTGACCTTGCAGAGCGTCTTACAGGCCGTTATCTTCTCAACGATTATGTTGACGAGGAGACAGGCGAGGTTATCATGACCGCTGATAAGATGATGACAGAAGTAGATGCAAAGAGAGTTGCTGACCACGCAAAGGCTAAGCATCAGGCTAAGATTGATGCAGGCGAGGCAGACGAGAACTCAGTTGCATCAGTTGTTATCCGTTCACTCCTTACATGTAAGGCGGAGCACGGCGTATGTATCAAGTGCTACGGTTCCAACCTTGCAACAGGTGATCCTGTTACAGTCGGTGAAGCTGTTGGTATCATCGCTGCTCAGTCCATCGGTGAACCCGGTACGCAGCTTACCATGAGAACGTTCCATACCGGTGGTGCTAAGGATGCAGGCGATATCACACAGGGTCTTCCGCGTATCGAAGAACTCTTCGAAGCACGTAAGCCCAAGGCACTTGCAATTCTTTCAGAAATCTCTGGTGTTGTTTCATTTGAGGATATCAAGAAGACACGTCATGTTGTTATTACAGACAGAGATAACGCAGACTCAAAGGCATACCTTATTCCTTACGGCTTCCGTGAAATCGTTAAGGAAGGCGACTATGTAACAAAGGGTCAGGCACTTACAGACGGCGCTCCAAACCCGCACGACATCCTCGCTATCAGAGGTGTTGAGGCTGTTCATGACTACCTTATCCGTGAAGTTCAGAAGACATACCGTACTCAGGGTGTTGATATCAACGATAAGCACATTGAAGTTATTGTACGTCAGATGATGCGTAAGGTTAAGATTGAAGAAGCAGGCGATACAAGCTTCCTTCCCGGTTCTATTGTTGAGAAGCACGAGTTCTACACAGAGAACGATAAGGTTGCCGCAAAGGCAAAGGAAGAGGGCAAAGAGCCCAACCTTGCAACCTGCGCTCCCACACTTATGGGTATCACAAAGGCTTCTCTTGCAACAGAGTCATTCCTCTCAGCTGCTTCCTTCCAGGAAACAACAAGAGTTCTTACCGACGCTGCTATCAAGGGTAAGACTGATCCGCTTATGGGTCTTAAGGAAAATGTTATTATCGGTAAGCTTCTTCCCTCAGGTACAGGTATGAAGTGCTATGCGGATGTTGAGCTTCGCAAAAAGCCCGAAAATCTCAATACCGTAATGTCAGATCTTATTCCTGCCGATTATTGATAAATGATTAAGAATATGCCCCGATTTCAAACTCGGGGCATATTTTTATAAAAAAGAAACGGATTAAAAATGAAGGATAAACTATTAAAAGACAAAGTATTTTTAAAAAAGCTTCTTCAGCTTACGTTACCGATAGCATTTCAACAGCTGATGCTTGCGTCTGTTGCTGCGGCTGACGCGATAATGCTCGGCAGTATAGAGCAGAATTCGATGTCGGCGGTTTCGCTTGCGACGCAGATACAGTTTGTTCAGAATATGGTTCTGATGGCGATTGTTGCGGCAACATCAATTTTAGGCGCTCAGTATTGGGGCAAGAAAGACAAAAAAGCAATGAATGATATATTCTGTCTGAGCCTTCGTCTCAGCGGCTTTGTGTCAATATTCTTTTTTGCGGGCTGTATTTTCTTCCCGAGGGTGCTGATGCTTCTTTTTACAAACGAAGAAGTGCTGATTTCAATCGGCATAAAATATTTGCGGATTGCCGGCTGGTCATATCTGCTGACAGGTATATCGCAATGCTATCTGACAATGATGAAGGTCAGCGATCACGCATCGGTAACTGCAAAAGTCAGCTTTGCAACCGTAATGATTAACATTGGTCTGAACGCTGTATTTATATACGGACTGTTCGGAATTCAATCTATGGGTGCACAGGGTGCGGCACTTGCGACTCTGATTTCAAGAATTGTTGAATTTGCCGTTTGCATACTGATTTCATTCAGAAAAGGATACATTCATCCTTACCTGAGCGGTCTTTTCAAGCGCAATAAACTGCTGTCAAAGGACTATTATAAGTGTATGCTTCCGATTCTCGGTGCGTCTTTGCTGTGGGGCGTCGGATTTACCTCGTATTCTGCTTTTATGGGACATATGGGTACGGAGGCTGCGGCGGCAAACTCAATTTCAGCTGTTGTGCGTGATTTGATCTGCTGTATGTGCAACGGACTTGCCAACGGCGGCGGAATCCTTGTCGGCAATGAGCTTGGAGCGGGAAATCTCAAAAACGGAAAACTATACGGCGACAGAATAACAAAGCTTGCGTTTATATGCGGCTTTTCCTCGACAGCTGTTATGTTTCTTCTTACCCCGGCAGTTCTGAAATTTGTACACATTTCGGATGAAGCTCATAAGTATCTTTTGCAGATGATGATAATTATGTCAATCTATATGATTGGCAGGGCGGTAAATACAATAGTTATTAACGGCATTTTTGCCGCAGGCGGAGATACAATGTTCGATTTATACAGCCTTATAGTGACTATGTGGGGTATGGCTGTTCCGCTTGCCGCAACCGGAACCTTCTGGCTTCATTGGCCTGTATGGATTGTTTACTCCTGCACCTGCCTTGATGAGGTCGGCAAAATTCCGTGGGTAATGGTTCACTATAAAAAATACAAATGGGTCAAAGACCTTACAAGATAAATAATTTTACAGGTTTGCAAAAGCGGACCTGTAATTTTTTTATAATCTGAATTTTTGTGTAAAAAAAATAAATACTAAATTCGGGTGATAATATGCGAATCGGAAAATATGTTATTGAATTCGATAACAGACCGTCGATTGTCGGCTGGTCGTCGATTGTCAGCAAGAAAGAGGGCGACGGTCCGCTCGGCAAAGGATTTGATATGGTAATTGAAGACCCGATGTTCGGGCAGGACTCATGGGAGCGTGCCGAGTGCGAATTTCACGAAACATCAATCGGTATTCTTCTTGACAAAACAGGTATCAAAGACAGCGATGTTGATATCGTTTATGCGGGTGACCTGCTTAATCAATGCAGCAGCTCGGGGTTCTGTATGAGAGATTATAATATTCCCTACTGCGGAGTTTACGGCGCCTGTTCCACGTCGGTACTGTCAATGATAAATGCGGCAATAGCTGTTGAAAGCGGACTTATGCAAAGATGTATTTCCTCTACATCATCTCATTTCTGTGCCGCCGAAAAGCAGTTCAGATATCCGCTTGAGTACGGCGGTCAACGACCTCCGTCAGCACAATGGACTGTTACGGGTGCAGCATCGGCAATGATCTGTGGCAAAAGCGAAAAGAACTGCCCGAAAATTGAGAAGGCAATTATTGGCAGGATTGTAGATAAGGGTGTTTCTGATGCTAATAATATGGGTGCGGCTATGGCGCCCGCGGCAGCGCAGACGATAGCTGATTTTCTACACGATACAAACACGAAGCCCGAGGATTACGATATTATTGTAACGGGTGACCTCGGTTCGGTCGGCTCGGAGCTTCTCTATGAGCTTATGGAAAAGGAGTACGGCATCAGTATACGTGATGTGCATAATGACACAGGTATGATGATGTATTACCCCGAGGAGCAGGATGTTCATGCCGGCGGAAGCGGATGTGCGTGCTGCGGCACTGTGATGTGTTCAAAGCTTTTGAATGAAATTAACAGCGGAGTAATCAATAAGGCTCTGATTGTTGCAACGGGTGCCTTACTGTCAACTATTTCCGCATTTCAGGGCGAAACAATTCCGTGTATTGCTCACGGCGTACTGATAACAAACGGAAAGGAGAATGAAAGTGACTAAAGCCGATTGTCTGAAAAAATCCAAACTGTTTCTGAAAATGGCAAAATGTGACTTCGCACTTATAAATTTAATAAAGATTATAAAATGTATTCTGACTGTGGCATTATTTGTTAACACAGGCGCGTTTGCGCTAACGCTTATCTGCGGTGCAAAAAAGTCAAAATTATAAGCTTTTCGGTTGTTTACACTTAGCTGTAAATGACCGAATTTTTTTATTAAAGTTGACAATAAGTCTTATAACAAGTATAATATTTTTATATTTTTAAAAAGGGGAGAACTCTATGGGTGTTAAATCGGCACTTAACTCGTTAAAGAGTACCTACCTTGACAACGAGTCTATCTCTAATAAAGAACAGCTCGGCTTTGCAGGGGGTATTTTCGGTAACGCAATGGGTCAGGACAGCGTTGATACCTTTGCGGACAAATTTGACCGAAACTTTATGGGTATCAGCAACGGAATGATGACAATAAAGGGCAACATCAGTACGGTGCTCAGCTTCTTTATTCCTCCTGTTGCAGGCGCACTTTATGATATGCCGTCAAGACGCACAGGAAAAAGCAATCTTAGAAAGGCACTTCTTTTTGCGCCGATTCCTTTTGCAATTACTTCAATGCTTCTGTTTGTTGTTCCGACACAGAATGCAATGTATAATTTCATCTGGACTCTTTTCTTAAGTGTTATTTTCTCGATAGCAGATACATTTTATGATATCGCACTTAACGCACTTGCTCTTAAGATGGTGTCAAATCCTGCCGACAGAAAGAAATTCTTTACATTCGAGTCTATCGCTTCCACACTCGGTTCAATGGCACCCGGCAGTGTTATTCCGATTATTGTCGGAATGACGGATGATGCCCACAAACAGCAGTGGCTGTATTTCTTCATAGCACTCGGCTTTTGCATTATCGGTGTTCTTGCTATGTATGCTCCGTATATGACAATTCAGGAACGCAGTATGATGGCGGCGGCAGAATACGAGGAGTCAAAGAAGAAGGAAAACGGCGAGAAAGAAAAGATTAAGCTTGACAAGAGAACTGTCAAGGCAATCCTTCACAACCGTCCGTTCATAATCATTCAGCTTGCAACAATCTGCGAAACAATCAGACAGATTACATACAAGATTCTTCCGTATCTCTATGACGATACATTCAACGATTTTAAGATGAAGACAATCGTTGACGCAATCAGCGGTACATTCTCTTATGTCGGACTTATGGCTGTTCCGTTTGTCGGAAAGAAGTTCTCCGCAAAGGCAATGCTTATCGGCGGTTACTCCTATACAGCGATTTTCTACACAATCATTTCTCTCTTCAATATCAATTTCAGACTTGAAAACGTCAGAAAAAAGAGATATCTTATCGGTCTTTGTATCGGACTTTCGGGTATTCCGAATGCAATGCAGGCAGCAGCAAAGCGTATACTTGTTGCGGATTCAACGGACTATATGGAATGGTATGGTGAAAAGACATTCGGTATGGCGGTTCGAAGCGACGGACTTCTTAGTGCGGCGCAGAATATTGTTGCAAAGTTTAACGCATTGCTTAAGACTAATATTTATAACATTATGTTCAGCCTCATCGGCTATAAATCAAACGACCTTGCAAACGGCATTAAGCCTGTTCAGACCAACAATACACTTCGAGGTATTTACAGGATTGCCTCTATCTGCGGCTTACTTGGTAATCTGCTTCCTGCAATCTGCTTCCTGTTTGATAATTACAGCGGTGAGCGTAAGGACAGAATCTACAACGAGCTTTGCGAAATGCGCGCAAAAAGAGAGGAACTGTTGGACAATGAGCTTTTCTCTGAGTAACAATAACGCTTATTTCATATTTAAAAATCACAGCTTTGTGCTGATGAACACAGGTAAAAACGTATGGCGCCTTATCTCCGAAAGGGGAGGCGCCTTTAACCTTATCGGAGCGGCACAGACTCTTGCTGATGACTTGGGAGAAAGCTGTGAAACTACTGCCCAAACTCTGACTTTGTCAGATAACAGAGTGCTTGCCGAGGACGGTTCATATGTAACTGTCAACGAGAATGAAATAGGGTTTTACGATTGTGACGGCAAGGCAATAAGAAAGGTACGCGACGTATACGATAAGGACGATTCAATCTGTATCGAGCTTGTGTTGAATAAGAGTGAAAGATTATTCGGTACAGGTGAACGCTTTAACCGTGTCAATCAGCGCGGAAAGCGAATTCATATTTTCGCTATTGACAAATGGTGCCGTAAAGAGGGTAACAGCTATATTCCGATTCCGCTGATTATCAGCTCAGACGGAGGTGCGGTTTTCTTTAACCGTTATGAACATTCTGTTATGGATCTCGGCAGGAAAAAAGCTGACAGAATAACTGTCAGCCAGAAGTATGCAAACCTTGATATGTATATATTCACCGCCGATAATCCTGCTGATATTCTCAAAGATTATTCTGAAATTACGGGTTTTGCGCCTATGCCCTCTGATTGGGCATTCGGTACGCTTGTATGCAGATATCATCCCGATTTTTCCACCAAAGACGGTGTGCTGCAAATGGCTGACGCTATGGAGAAAAACGGATTTCCGTGGGAAGCGGTTATCATGGAGGGATGGGGTACATATGATAATCATCGTTGGAATGAGTTAAAAGAGCTGAGCGAAATTCTGCACAGCATGGGCAAAAAGATGATGGTATATGAGCCGTGCGGAAAGTTCCCTCTGACAGCCGATAAGCTCGGACTTGATGACAGCTTTGCGGTCAATTCTGCAAAGGGTACTTATTTGAAACAAACACGTTCAATGAACCTGCTTGATAATTTTCACCGCAAAAATATGCGATGTATTGATATCACAAGTAAAACAGCACTGAAAAAATGGGAAGAAATATGGGATAAGCTTCTGAACTATGTAGGAGTTGACGGAGCGAAAATTGACTTCTGCGAGCAGTTTCCCGACAGCGAGGATATACAGTTTGCCGATTCAAGAAATCCCCGTGCGGCGCACCATTGGTACCCGACTTATTATAACGTGCTAAGATACAGACATTTTGCAACCCATCCCGATGGCGGACTGAATTTTTCGCGCGGCGGTGGAATCGGTGCTCAGCGATATCCGTTTGTATGGGCAGGTGACCAGCGAAGAGAGTTTAATTTTCTGCGTTCTGTTGTTAAAGCGGCATTGTCACTCGGCTTGTCCGGTGTACCCTTTGTCAGCTGGGATATGGCAGGCTATCGACCTGCATACCTGCTGATTGATAGACTGAAAGAGAAAGATGTTTTTATCAGAGGTCTTGAGTTTACTGCTTTCGCACCTAATATTCAGACGCATGGAAGCGTAAAAAGACCGTATGATTTTGATGAGCATACAAAGTCGGTTTACAGAGCATATACAATGCTCCATGAGGCTCTTCGACCGTATCTGAAACAACAGGCGGAAATATCATGCAGAACAGGTATGCCAATGATGCGACACCTGTTTTTGTACGATTGCGAAGATAAAAAAGTACTTGATATTGAGGATGAATATATGCTCGGTGAATGTCTGCTTATTGCTCCGATTCTTCGCAATTCACGCAGGCGTGATATTTACCTCCCGAAGGGCGAATGGAAAAACATTTTTACAGGTGAATGCTTTAAGGGCGGACAGACAATAAGAAATGTTCACGTACCGCTCGAGATGATTCCTGTTTTCAAAAAAACTGATATTGAAAACGCAATTCTCGACGAATCGCTGAAAAACGCACAGCAGTACATAGACGAAATAAGCGAATTTAAAGGGACTGATTGATTCAGCCCCTTTGTTTTATGGTATTCATTTATTATATCGAACCTGATAATACCGGTTTTTCAGCTATACAGACATTATTCCTTATCAAAATTTATCGGTTCGATTTTAGGAGTTTTATCCTTTATTTCGGAAAGAACTTCTCCGATTTTAGCGTGAACAGCATCGACCTCACGCTCAAATTCGGCTGCCGACATACGCAGAACACCGTATCTGACAGCCGACAGCTGAATAAGTCCGTCCGAGGTGACAACGCGAACACGGTCATTTTTGCCTATCTTTGATATCAGCTTTTCAATATATACGTCCCCGAGCTCACGTTCCTTAGTGAACGCAACATGGATGTTGTGAAAATCAAATCTTTTGCCCGTGTTGCCGGGAACCTTGTATGCGTCAAAAACAAGCACAACTTCATTCTTAGTGAATGCGGCATAGTTGCACAGTATGTGCATCAGCCTTTCACGCGCTGATTCAAGATTGTCCTGCGCAAGTGAACTCAGGTCATCCCACGCGAAAATAACATTGTATCCGTCAACAAGCAGATATTGCTTTCTGTCGGGAATGACTACCGCTTTTTCCTCGTCAGGTGTGTCGCTTTTCGGTCGGTAGAGATTGTATTTTACCGGGCCGAACTCACGCTCCATAATTGCCTCAAGCTCTTTGTCGTCAATGTGCAGATTACGGTGATTGACCTGCGGTGTGTACGGCTTTTTCTTTTTCAGACAGCTTTCAAGGTGCATATATTCGCTGACCTTATCCCATTTAACGCCAAAACCGCCGCCGTGAGCGCAGAAAACGGAATCGGGGGTGTTATCAAGGTCGGCCTCGGGGGAGTAGTTGAACTCCTCAATCACTTTTTCAGCATTGTGACATTCGTTATAGCCTGCAAGCTCAAGACTCAGCCTGCCACGTCCGCCCGTATAAGCGGCAACCTCGGAGGCATAGCTGTTGAGCGTTGTTACGGGAGCGGTACCTCGCAGAATTGTCATTGCGCCCGAATCCTCGGGACTTTCAAATGTTCCCGAACGCATACGGATGTCGTTGATAGCTCTGCCAAGCTGTTCGGGCGGAAGCTCCAGGCGGAAATTATAGTACGGCTCAAGCAGCTTGCTTTCAGCCTGCATAAGTCCCTGCCGTACAGCACGGTAGGTTGACTGTCGGAAGTCACCGCCCTCTGTGTGCTTTATGTGCGCTCTGCCTGCGGCAAGTGTGATTCGCATATCTGTTATCGGTGAGCCTGTCAGCACACCGAGATGCTGCTTTTCGTTGAGATGCATAAGAATAAGTCTTTGCCAGTTGCGGTCGAGAGTATCCTCGCTGCAATCGGTTCTGAATTTCAGACCGCTTCCGAGCGGCAGCGGCTCCATAATCAGGTGAACCTCCGCATAGTGCCGAAGCGGCTCATAGTGACCTACACCCTCAACTGTGTTTTTAATCGTTTCCTTATATAATACACGTCCCGAGTCGATTTCCACCTCAACGTCAAATCGCTCGGCAATCAGACTTTTAAGAATTTCAGTCTGAACCTCACCCATAAGACCAACGTGTATTTCCTGCAAGTGGCTGTTCCACGTTATTCTCAGCAACGGGTCTTCCTCTTCGAGAAGCTTCAGCTTAGGCAGCATAACCTTGGCGTCACAGCCCTCGGGGAGCAGAATCCTGTAATTCATAACAGGCTCAAGAACAGGATCGGATGACGGCGTTTCGTGTCCGAGTCCCTGACCGTTCTGTGTTGCGTTAAGTCCCATTACCGCACAAACTCCACCTGCGGTAACCTCATCGGCTGTGGTAAATTTTGCACCCGAATAAATTCTGATCTGACCGACCTTTTCTTCTTTATCGCTGATTTTCAAGCTGTCGCGAACCTTAAGAGAACCGCCTGTGATTTTTATATGTGTGAGTCTGTTGCCCTGCGGGTCATGGCTGATTTTAAAAACCTTCGCACCGAAAACCTCGGGGTAGACAGATGGAGTGATATATTGTTCAAGACCGCTGAGAAGCTCGTCAACCCCGTCAATTTTCAGTCCCGAGCCGAAATAGCAGGGGAAGGCAAGTCTTTCTTTTATCAGCTCACAGATTTCATTGTTGTTTATTGCTTCACCGTTCAGATATTTTTCGAGCAAATCCTCACGGCACATCGCAAGTGCTTCATCCTTATCGGAGCGGAAATCAATACAGTTATCAGACAATTCCTCACGCAATTCGGACATCAGCTCTTCACGGCTTTTACGTGCGAAGTCCATTTTGGTAACGAAAATAAATGTCGGAACTCGGTAAACGGACAGCAGCTTCCAGAGCGTTCGGGTGTGAGCCTGAACGCCGTCAAGTCCGCTTATAACAAGAATCGCATAGTCAAGCACCCGGAGTGTGCGCTCGGTTTCTGCGGAAAAATCCACGTGACCGGGGGTGTCGAGCAGAGTAATTTCAAGCTCGCCGACATTCATTACCGCCTGACTTGCAAAAATTGTGATGCCACGCTCTTTTTCAAGTGTGTGAGTGTCCATTGTAGTATCGCCGTGGTCAACACGTCCGAGCTTGCGAAGCCTGCCTGTCTGATAAAGCATAGCCTCAGCAAGCGTGGTTTTGCCTGCGTCAACGTGGGCGAGAATACCGATAACTGATTTTTTCATTCTGACCTCTTAATCTTTTGTATGTTTAAGGCAGAGCTTCAACGTGTTTTTTGCACAACGCTGAATTTCTGCGAGTGTTATTCCGTCTTCTTTGCCGACACTTTTGAAAAGTGTGCCGTCATTTTTCTTCTTTGCAAACATGGATTTTCCGTTTACACCCGGCATAAGCACATCAACCTGAGCACGAACACGGTACGCGCTGTCATGAAGCAGCGGAAACTCGGGACTTTGCGTGTGCTTAACCCACCAGTCTGTCATAACACAGCCGTCGAATTCCCATTCTTTTCTCAGAACTGTGGTGACAAGATCATAGTTGTTGTAGCTGAAAACAGAGTTTATTTTATTATAAGACGTCATAATGCAGTCGGGCTGTGATTCCTTAACTGCGATTTCAAAGCCCTTGAGATAAATCTCTCTCAAAGCTCTTTCACTGACGCGTGAATCATTCTGATTTCTGCAAACCTCCTGGTTGTTGCAGGCAAAATGCTTCGGGCAGGCACTTCCGCCGTGCGACTGAATTCCGCGGATAACGGATGCTGCCATTTTTCCGCTGACAAACGGATCTTCGGAAAAATATTCAAAGTTTCGTCCGCACAGAGGGTTGCGGTGAATGTTCATACCGGGGGCAAGCAGTATATCTGACCCCGCCTCTGCCATTTCATCCGAAACAAACGAATAGAGCTTTTCTGCAAGCTTTTTATTCCACGATGCGGCAATGCATACGCCTGTCGGAAGAAGTGAACGCTTGACTGTCATTCTTATTCCGGCGGGACCGTCGGTGCAGGTGAGGGGAGGAACACCCTTGGCACGAAGTGACGGAAGAATACCGCCGAAAACACCTGCGTTTCCGCTCGCACCGAGGGGACTGTTCATAATAAAATCTCCACGGGTAAGAGCCTCAAGCTCATTATTGTCAAGCTGTGCGATGAATTCATCTATGCTTATTTTGCCGTTTTTGACATCGGCAAGAGTTTTGCTTCTGTTTTCTGTTCCCTCAATTTCTTTCGGAAGTCTTTCAATTATACGACCCTTAAGTTTAGTATCTTTTCTTTTTATTCTGCCGCTGAGTGAGCTGAAATCATCCTTTACGCCACAGACGTTTTCAAGCTTCTGAACGGTGTATTCATTTTCAATACGGAAACAGCCGACCTCAATACCGCCTCTTACGCAATCCGAAACAATAAACCTGTATTCGCCCTCCTGCATAATATATGATGCGGATTGTTCGTTATAGCTTGAAATCGCATAGGCAGAAACGGTAAACTCAATTATCTGTGTTTCATCGGGTTGGAGCAGGTTGGTTTTTTCAAAACCGCAGAGTATTCGTTTAGCGGTTTTTATTTCTCCGTCAGGCTGTTCACAGTAGAGCTGTATGACCTGCTTACCTGAAGTTGTACCTATGTTGGTAACCTTAACTGAAATTGATATTTCATCATCAGCTTTATAAAAAGATAGCTTTTCAGTATTAAAATCAGTATAGCTCAGACCGAAGCCGAACGGATAAAGAACCTTTTCGGGGGAAAATGTTTCAAAATAACGGTAGCCGACAAATATATCCTCGGTGTAGTTATTGAATTCTCTGCCGCCGAAATCCTTGGCAGACGGATAGTCGATATAATCCTTTGCGATTGTGTCGGTAAGATGTCCGCAGGGATTAACCTTTCCTGTCAGAACATCGGCAACCGCGTTACCGCTTTCCATACCGCCCTGAAACGCATAAACAATTGCGGAAATCTTATCGCCGTAGCTGTAAATTTTTCGCATATCAATAATGTTTCCGCAGTTCAGTACAATAACTGTATGCATAAAGCGCTTTGTGAGCATATCAAGCAGCCTGACTTCATTGTCGGTCAGATAATAACTGCCCTTGGTCAGCTTATTTTCTCTGTCCTCACCTGCGGCTCTGCCGATAACCATGACGGCTGTTTCTGTGTCACAGGCAACCGATTTCAGCATATCAAGCGAAGGTACAGGCTCATTGAAGCTGTACGGCCAATGACCCCAGAAGCCTTCGTCGGCAGGATGCTTCTTTATGTACTTCTTATAATAATCTATCGGAATTGTGTTCAGCGTTACTTTTTCGTTTTTATCAAGTGCGTCAAGAAGATTAACCTTGTACGGTGCGTTTACATCACCGCCGCTTCCGTAGCCACAGCAGAACCAGTCAATCTGACATCTGCCGAAGAGAGCAATGCTGCCGCTGAGGGGGAGTGTGCCGTCATTTTTTAACAAAACGACACCGTCTGCCGCCATTTGCCGCATTAGAGCCTTTGCGTTGTCGGGTACGTCGTACGGTTCGTTGGCACGAATGGAATCTTCCTGTGAAAGTCCGTTGCCGAATATTTTTAAAGCGGAGCGGGCCGCTTTGTTAAAGAGTCTGTTCATATTATCACCGCATACTATTTTAATATTAAAACTAAATAAAGTCAAACATCTTGACAAATATAATCGTGAATAGTAGAATTTTATCAAATGAATCGAAAAGGAGATTTGATTATGATAAATGTTACCGTATGGAATGAACACATTCAGGATAAAAGTCAGGAGAATGTTCTTAAGGTATATCCTGACGGAATGAATGCGTGTATAGCAGGATTTCTCGGCGAAGAGACTGATTTTAATGTCAGATGCGCAACGCTTGATGAACCCGAATGCGGACTGCCCGACGAGGTTCTCGACAACACAGATGTGCTTATCTGGTGGGCACATTGCGGACATGAGCAGGTTCCCGATGAGCTTGTCAAAAAAATTCATGACAGAGTTCTGCGCGGAATGGGAATTATTCTTCTCCATTCTGCTCATTATTCAAAAATATTTCAGAGTCTTATGGGTACAACCTGTTCACTCTGCTGGCGTGAGGGTGACCGTGAGCGTCTGTGGAATATCAATCCTTCACACCCGATTGCAAAAGGCATCGGAAATTATGTCTATCTTGATGTTGAAGAAATGTATGGTGAGCGTTTCGACATTCCTCAGCCTGACGAGCTTGTTTTTCTTGGATGGTTCGGTGGCGGCGAGGTAATCCGCGCAGGCTGTTGCTGGAACAGAGGCCTCGGCAAGGTGTTCTATTTTCAGCCGGGTCATGAATCAAATCCGACTTATCACAATAAAGATATACAGAGGATTATCAAGAATGCGGTCAGATGGGCAGAACCTGCTTTTATCCGACAGGAACCGATTGACGCTCCTCATGTTGAATCTCCTGAAAAGCTGTTAAATAAATAAGACAAAAAGGGCATACTGCATAGTGTGCCTTTTTTCTGTATATAATAGCGTCATATGTTGTGGTTTTTGTGCTGCCATTTGTCAATAATTGTGTATTTGGTTTATATGACATTTTTATCAGTTTTAATTTGTATAATATCACTAAAGACAAAAACAATGACAGAAACGAGGCTATTTGTTTGTGCAACTTTTTCTGTATTATTCTCTTTTTTTACATTTAATTCAGTTGACTTTTTTCATGCTTTTATATATAATCTAATTGTCATATTATACGTGTTAATGCGTATTTTTGCGACTAATATTTAGGAGGTAAACAAAAATGGCAAATAGTAGACGCGTTTTAAGCGTTGTGCTGTCTATTGTTATGGTTCTTACCATAATTCCTATGGGCTTATTCAGCACAGCAAGTGCCGTTGTTGCTGCAAATGATGCAGTACTCGACACAGCTACTAGTTTGGATAACGGTACAGGTAAGCTTGTAACACCTATCGTTACCCTTGTGTCCACACCGGTTTTCCGAATCGCAAACAGCGGCAATGTATTCCTCGGCGGTAATACACTTGTTCCTGCAACTGATTCAGGTCTTCCGGAAATTACAGGTAATTACACATCTCAGTACTATGCAGGTGAGACACCTCACGGATATACAGTTGTACTTACATCTGATAAGGTTCTTGCAGGTACTCCTTCATTGGGATGTAGCGTACCCGGTGTAACAATTTCTGCACCCGTAAAGAGCGGAAATACTTACACATGGACAATCACAAACGGTTCAGCATCCTTTAGCGTTGGTGAAGTTCAGTTCACAGCTGATTATACATACAGCTATACTGATTCACTTTCAGGCAAGAGTGTTACAACTCAGTATAATGCATATTCATCAAGCTATGCTGAGAACGTAACAAACGGTGCAGGTATGCTTCTTTACCGTACACGTAAGGCTGCGGGTACAGCTCATGAGCGTGAGCACATGAAGTTCCTTCACAGAATTCTCGGTGCTAATACATACGCATCATTCACAGGCGGCTCAACAGCTTATGAGGCAGGTTATTTTAACTTTGTATCAAACGGCTGGCAGTCAGGCTCTTATGTAGGTATGCACTATAAAGACGGCGATAATGACTCCAGTGACGGTACAGAGTACTATTCATCAGGTCTTGACAGACGTGCACTTGCTACAACATATGTTGACCGTGACGGTTCAGCAGGCGCACCGCTTTCAAGAAACAATCTCCGTTACTCATTCTATGAAGCAGAAAACAGAAGTAACTATAAGCGCTATGTACGTGGACTTATTGTTATTCCCGGACTTTCAGGCTTCAATGTTGATACAACTCACAACAATGCCGCAGGTACTCAGATCGGTCTTGACGAAATTACAAGTGGTATTGAGGTTAACGGAAATAGTGAAACACACTTCAACATGACAGGTTCAACATACAACGATGCTGCAACTCAGGCAGAAAACGGCAACCTTGTCAGCCAGTATACAGTTATCGGTAATGCCGGTACTACATATTCAAAGACAGACCGTATTTCAAACTCTAAGATCGGTGTATCTCTTGAAATCCAGTCATATGATAAGTCAGAGCTTCGCGCATTCCTTAATGAGCTTCTCTGCACAGACCAGTATGAACCCACTTCACCGGCACTTGATTCAGGTATCGGTATCAATCCTCAGGGTTCTCAGAATACAAACTGGTATAAGGCAGGCTTCTCATCATATATTGATGCACTTCATGCGGCTCAGAGAATCATCGCTAAGCCTGATACAAACCAGAACGAAATCGACCTTGCTTACACAAACCTTGAAACAGCAGTTGCAGGTCTTGAGGTAAGAGAGGCTGACACAACTCAGCTTGACCTTGCTCTTGCAGAGTTTGCACAGAAGGATGCATCCAAGTACACAGATGATGCTTGGAACGCAGTTCTTGATGCATATGATGCAGCAGTTGCTACAGACGGCTACAGCGTTTTCTATCAGTGTGCAGTTGATAAGGCTGTTGACGATCTCAATAAGGCTCTTGCAGCTCTTGAGAACAACTATGCTGAGGCTGACTGGAGCGAAGTTGACGAGCTTATCGAAGTATACGAAGAGCTTGGCGCAGATGCATTCGCAGGCAGCACATTCAAGTATACAACAGATTCATGGAATCTCCTCAGAGACGCTGTTACATATGCTCAGAACGAGAAGGACAGCGGCAATTATAAGGTAACAGAGCAGGCTCTTATCCACGCAATGGCAGTTGCTATCGCAGACGCTATTGACGGACTTCAGCCCGCAGGTGCAGACTATACTGCGTACGATGCACAGGTAGCAAGATACAACGATACAGTTCTTCCTCAGAAGGCAGCTATCGAGGCTTCTCTTGCAGCTGCAGGTATTGACCTTGCAACACTTGGTATCGCAAATATCTATGATGCAACATCATGGAAGAGAGTTCAGGCTAACCTTAATATCGACCGTGACTACAAGTATTATGAGCAGGAAGATGTTGACGATTACACAGCAGCTCTTAAGAAAGCTATTGATAACCTTACACTTGTAAACGCTGTTTACGCAGGCGTTGACGATGCTCTTGAACTTGCAGATGCTGAAGATTCTTCATGGTACACTGCAGAGTCATGGGCAGTCCTTGAGGATGCTGTCGGAGCAGTAGTTGAAGGCTACAAGATTGATAAGCAGCCTGAGGTTAACGCAATGGCACAGGCTATCCTTGATGCTCTTGACGGTCTCGAAGAGGCTGATGCAAACTATGATGAGTTTGACAGACTTGCAGCTATTGTTGACGGTCTTGATGCAAGCATCTACACCGAAGATTCATACAACGCAGTAGTAGCAGCAGTTGACAACATCTATAACAATCATTATAACCATACTGCTAAGGAGCAGGCTGTTCTCAACACAGAGGTTGCTAAGATTCAGACAGCAATCAACGCCCTTGTTGAGCTTCCGGCAGATTACACAGCAGTTGACGCGGCTATTGCAAGATGGAACAACTTTGCTGATAAGGATAAGTACACAGCAGCAAGTGTTGCTGAGGTCGGCAGAGTAATCGGTCTTGTTGACAGAACAAAGAAGATTTCACAGCAGGCAGCAGTTGATAAGATGGCAGAGGATATCAATGCAGCTATTGACAATCTTCAGGCTAAGCCCGCTGATTACAGCGCACTTAAGACAGCTCTTCAGAATGCAAAGGCTGAAGTTACAAAGCAGAATTCATTTGCTGCAAATAACGGCGGCAAGGGCTTCTACACAGCAGATTCATTTGCAGCACTTACAGCAGCAGTTGCGGCTGTTCCTGTTGATGCAAACGGAAATGTTACAGAGAACAAGACAATCTTCCAGCAGGCTGACGTTGACGCTATGACAACGGCTCTTAACAATGCTATTGCAGGTCTTAAGCCGAACGGTGCGGACTTCTCAGACCTTGAGGCAGCACTCGCAACAGTTCCTTCAGACGAGGATCTTGAGAACGAGAACCTCTATGTTCCCGAGACAGTAGTAGCAGTTAATGTTGCAGTAATCGAGGCTAATGCAGCTCTTGATTCACGTGAGGATTACACAGTAGAGGATCAGGCTGATATCGACGCACTTGCTAAGGCAGTTCGCGATGCAGTTGCAGGTCTTAGGTATCTCGGTGCTGACTATGATGCACTTCTTGCAGAAATGCTCAATGTTCCCGCAGATCTTTCAATCTACACAGCAGATTCAGTAAGCGCTCTTAATGCAGCTCTTGCAGCTATCCCGAAGGATGCAGAGGGTAAAGTTCTTCAGAACAAGACAATTCTTGAGCAGGGTGAAGTTGACGCTCTTACATCAAATCTTCACAATGCTATCGCAGGTCTTACACCTGACATGGCAGACTACACAGCAGTAGACGCAGCTATCGCAGCAGCAGACGCTGAGACAGCTAAGGGTATCTACACAGACGATTCAGTTGCAGCAGTTACAGCAGCTAAGGATGCAGTAGTTCGCGGCAAGTATGCTAAGGATCAGGCAGATGTTGACGCAATGGCACAGGCTATTGATGATGCTGTTAAGGCACTTCAGGAGAAGGGTCTTGACCTCACATCATACAATGCAGCAGTTGCTCGCATTCCGGCAGACCTTTCAATCTACACAGCGGCTTCTGTAAACGCTATGAACGATGCTAAGGCAGCAGCTGATATGTTCAAGTCACTTAACAACAAGATTACAAAGCAGGATGACTTTGAAATCGCTGTAAAGGCACTTGATGATGCTATCACTGCTCTTGAACTCAACGCAGCTGATTATTCACTTGTTGAAGAGTATAAGACAGAAGCTTCAAAGCTTGTTAAGGCAAACTATGTTGACTTCTCAGCAGTAGACGCAGCTATCGCAGCAGTTGTTTACGACCTTCCCGGCACACAGCAGGCAGACGTAGACGCAATGGCACAGGCTATCCGTGATGCTATTGACGCTCTCGTTGAAAAGCCGCTTGATCTTACAAATTACAATGCAGCAGTTGCTTCTGTTCCCACAGACCTTGAGCTTCGTACAGATGCTTCTGTAGCAGCTATGAATGCAGCTAAGGATGCAGCAGACGCATTCAAGGCAGACGAAAACACAAATAAGATTTCTAAGCAGGCTCAGTTTGATGCACTTGTTGCAACATACGCAACTGCAATTGAAAATCTTGAATACAAGCCCGCTGATTACAGCGCACTTGATGCTCTTGTAGAAGAGGTTGAGGCTCTCAATCCTGATGATTACGAAAACTATGACGAAATCTACTGGGGTTACCTCAATGATTATATCTACAGCACAGTAGCTGATAACCATGACTTCGACATCACAAAGCAGAGCGACGTTGACGCTATGGTAGATGAGCTTCAGAGCTACATTGATATGCTTATCGGTCTTCCCGCTGACTGGTCAGCAGTTGACGCTAAGGTTGCAGAAGCTGAGGCTGAAATTGCTAAGGGCATCTACACAGATGATTCTGTTGCAGCTCTTCAGGATGTTCTTGACAGCATTGACCGTACTCTCGACAGAGCACATCAGGCTGATATTGATGCATACGTTCCTGTAATCGACGATGCACTTAACAACATTCTTACTCTTAAGGATGCTGATTACACAGAGCTTGAGGCACTTATTGATTATGTAAATACTCTTGCTGATAACTTCGGCGTTGACGAGGACGGCACAGTATTTGTAAACTTCGATGACATTTACTGGACATACATCTTTGAGTTCGTTGAAGGTGTCGGAGATTACTATGGCCTTAAGGCTGACCAGCAGAGCGTTGTTGACGGCCTTACAGCACAGCTTCAGAGCTATGTTGATATGCTCGAAACAGAAGGCGGCGACGAACCCGCAGTTG
>JAKSQO010000034.1 GCA_024404095.1 Clostridia bacterium
AATGCTTGTAAAGTACAGTGTTATGCGGGCTTTGGGGTTATTCAGTGGATATTACTTATTCTTGGCACCCGTAAACGGGTCTATGTATTCTTTAATGCTTATCTGATCTGCCATGTAATCTTCTTCAAGCTGCTTCTTTATATATTCTGCTATTACCTTTTTATTTCGCCCTACTGTATCTACATAATACCCTCTGCACCAGAAGCTTCTACTTCCATATTTGTATTTTAGATTTGCATGTCTGTCGAATATCATCAATGTACTTTTTCCCTTGAGATATCCCATAAACTGTGCTACACTTAAGTGCGGTGGAATACTTATTAGCATATGTATGTGGTCCGGACATGCTTCTGCTTCTATTATTTCCACCCCTTTTTGTGCACATAATTTTCTTAATATTTCTCCAATATCTTTTTTCAACTGACCATATATCTCTTTTCTTCTGTATTTCGGTGCAAAAACTATATGATACTGGCATCTGTATGTTGAGTGGGCTGAACTTTTTATTTCATTTTTATCGTTTTTATTGAAATTGACATTCATAATTTTAAACCTCCTATTACTTTGTAATGCATTGCTACAGCTTACATTGTAATGGGAGGTTTCTTCTTTGTCTATATCTTCGGCTCGCATTAAGCTCGCCGTTTTTATTGCCGCACAGCTCTTTTTCCCACCCCCGGTAGAACCGGGGGTTTATTTCCACGCATGAATGCACCAATTAAAATGCTCATATCAAATGGACTTGATATGAGCATTTAAAAACACTTATATTTGGTTATGATTAGGTATCTCCTAAATTTAATGGAGGAATATCAATGCGCGGTAATAAGGAAATATTTGATAGTTCACCAACAGTACATCTTAAATATGGATAAAGTTGATCCACTACTTCATGGAGAACTACATTATTTACTTCAGAAAATCTTTTATCAAATTTACCGATAATTTCTGCATTGATTAAAAGTTTTTCATCTTCACTTTTAATTTCAATACCTATTTTTACTATTGCTCCATCCGATGAATCATCTAATGACAGTGAGTAATTATTTGATAAGTTAACAGGTTTACTCATGTCTATTTCGTTTTTTATTGACAACGTTGGAAAGCAATAACTAACAAGCTTTAACGACATTATTTTCACCCCATTTGTAATTTGAAGCTGTATTATTTAACACAAAATTTAATTTATCAAAGCATCTTTCAACACGTTCAGTGAATATATTAATTACTTTAACTTGGTTGGATGGATTGATTCTTACACTCTTATTAAACGGCTCACAATACATACAAGCTGATAAAAATTTATCCTTCAAAGTATCAAGATATTCTTCCAATTCTTCATCAATTAATTCTTTATCAAAAAAAACATCATCTTTAGGTAAATTTTCGTCAAGGAAACAAGTTGAATTCATAGTATCATAGAACTCTTTTTTTTCATTTGGATTCCACGAAATACTACATCCAATTTTATTATGTTTAAAAATGCCATAAAAAGAAATATCACCAGAGACCAACGATTTCAATTCTTCTGATGTAATGTTTGTTAAATACCAATTTTGCTCTTGATAATTATTGAAGCAAAGACATAAATATAAATAATCCATTGCCGTACATGTAAACAAAATAGGATAATCATCTTCAATCAATATATAATCCAAATATACATTTCCAATACTCGGAACAGCTTTAAAGTATGGTTCGGGTATATACATTGTTCATTCCTCCTCTACAAAATTAAAATAAGGCGAAGGATCTATATGTTCAAATTTCCACAAGTCGATATGCGATTTTTTACTATGTCTTGAACTTTTCGATTCGCAGGTATACATGCTTAGTCCAAAACAAGGATAAATATTTCCGATAATAAGCTTCGGAAATCCCTGATATTTCTTCTTTAAATTTAGAATACCTTTTGCTTCTCTTATATTTTTAAAAAAAGATGTTGAATAATCACCAATATCAGTATATCCAGCCTCTTTTTGCAAATACCTATCTCTATTAACAAAAGGTTCTGCACAAGAACTAACAAATGTTTCTCTGTTTATTTTTCCAGAATCAGAGATTCTATATACATTATCAAAAAAGTTGTGGTCAGCTCCATCCTCGACTGCTAAATCATACAGATTATCAGGAAAACCATCTGGGAATTTAGTTAGCGCCACTCTTTTACACTTCCGTTCACTATTTGATTTAATTTTATCATCAAAATACAGTTTAGTCAACCTACTACATATTGTATATGTTTTAATGTATTAGAAATATTATTCTATATTAATTCGTGCTCAGAGGTGAAAAATTTACATGAAAAGAATATACAAAAAAGACATTAACATAAAAATTACCGACACGGATAAATATGTTATTATCTACAACGAAAAGGACTGGAAAGGCGGAAGAACAAGCGAAATGTCGCTGAAAACCAAGTCGGAGTTTTATGCTATCGCCTCTCAGATGTCGGACATTCTGTCTGATATATTTGATTTTTATCACGAAGAAAACATATGCATCGGTCCTTTCAATGGACTGTCAAATTACTGCCATTGGGCAAATATTGACGATTTCAATTTAGTGCAGGAGCTCAAAACGCAGTTAAAACCGAAATCATATTACACGTTAGATATTAAAGAAGATAAAATGCTGATTGAAAATGTTATAGAAGGCAACATGCGTTACTTGACACAGTCATATTTTTATCTTCCTTCAAAACAGATACTAATACAGGTCGGACATCATACCGCATTCATTGCTTTTTCAAAAAATTTGGAAGCTCTTAATAATGAGTTTGCGGATATTATAAAAATTTATTCAGGCTGGCATTGTGAATTGACATCCTTCTATCCGCAAAAGTGATGCTTTTATCTGCAAAAGTGATGTTGACTTTATACCCGATATTACTTATAATAAAGCAAATAATATGAAAGGAGGCGGACAAAATGACAATGAAAAATATGCACCGTACAGAACAGCACATATTTTATCAAAACGAGAAGTGTCGTTTTGCCTGCTTTCGTAATCCACGCGATCTTTAACCAGGCAAGACAGTATTGTTTCAGGCGCTTCCGACAAAACGGAGGCGCTTTTTGTATTTTGTAATATTGGGGTGAATTAAGATGCACATCTGCATTTGTGATGACGATAAAAGTCAGCACGAGATAATCAAGAACTACATAAACGGTTTTTTTCTGCTTACACAGAAGCCTGAAATCGTTTCACGGTTCAATGGTAATGATTTGATTAAAGACTGTATGTCGGGAATCAGTTATGACATACTTTTTATGGATATTCAGCTTGATTCCATAAGCGGACTTGAGGTTGCTCAGACGGTAAGACGGCTTAATCCCAACGCCATTATCATTTTTATTTCCAACCATCCGGATTATGTCTTTGAGGCTTTCAGCGTGGAGGCTTTGCATTTTATGGTAAAGCCCATAACCGAGCTTGAATTCGAGCGGGTATTTGTCCGTGCCATAAGCAAATATAACTCGCTCCATTCCTTTCTGCCATCACGGTTTTTGAGCGACAGAGCGGTTATCTGCATCAATGACATATTGTACTGTGAGGGCTATAACCGCCATGTAATGATTTATACGGACAACGGTAAATATGAAAGTGTTGCCAAGCTCAGCGATATTTATGAAATGCTTTCCACGCACGGATTTGTACAGACACATCAGGGTTTTGTTGTAAATATGAGCCGAATCCGCCGTTTTGATAAAGAAAGCGTAACGCTGAATAACGGCGCCGCCGTTCCCGTCAGTCAACGCAGAAGAACTCAGGCACTCAGAATATTTGATGATTATCTGAAAGGAGTTCTTTGGTGATGAAAGAAGCCGCAACTGCTTTATCGGGAATGTTTGAAATATTGATTGCGTATATGCTGTTCAGCAAATTCGGGAAGGTAAAATTCAAAAAATCTGTCAGTATTCCCGTTATAATCGCAGCAACCTTGCTTGAGGGTGTTATGACTCTGTTTTTCAGCATGACGCCTTTTATGCCGCTGTTCTTTTTTGCTTCTGTGCTTATAACTGCACTGATATTCGATTTCGGATTCCTCAAAAAACTGCTGTTGACCGTATTGTTTCTTGTTATAGCGGTTGGAGCGGAAACACTTACTGTATATGGCGTTTGTGCAGTTTCGGGTATCTCTCTGCAAGAGCTTAAATCAAGCAGTATTCAATATACACTTTCGGTGATTATTTCCTCTTTTCTTATATTACTTATTCAGCAGGTAATCAAAGGCAGTAAAAACAAGAAAACAAAGCTTCCGCCCGCTTTTGTAATCGGTATATCCGCACTGCCTGCGGCAAGTATGTTTGCTCTTTTCCTTTTCTTCTTTCTGATATATCGAAACGAAAACGAAGCTTATTATATTCCGACGGTAATCTGCTCACTGCTTCTTCTTGCCGCAAATATGAGTACATTTTTTATCATCAATAAGCAGGAGGATTTTTATGAGGAAAAGGCGGAGCTTGAGCAGACAAAGTCGATGCTTGAGCTTGAAAAAGTACACTATTCCGAGCTGTTTGCCGCACAGGAGGAATTAAAACAATTTCGCCATGACTCCAAAAACCTTTATACTTCATTGATGGCTTCGCTTCGGGAAAACGGAGCGGAAAGTGCGGCAGAGGTTATAGAAAAAAGCTTTCATCTTAACAGTATGAATAATTCGGTTTGCTCTGGCAACGCCGCTCTTGACGCGGTTATCAGCTCGAAAATTGCTTTGGCAAAAACGCAAAGTGTGGAAATCAGTCCGTATATCCGCACGGCATCGCCTGTTCGGATTGATGATATTGACATCGGGATTCTTGTGGGCAACGCCCTTGACAACGCTGTTGAAGCGGCGGCAAGGCAGGAGAACAGACAAGTACTTTTAAGTGTTATTACTTACGGTGACATGCTTTCGGTTGAGGTGAAAAATTCCGTTTCCGCTGATTTTGAAATCGGCAGTTTGAAAACTACAAAAACAGATGCAAGTAATCACGGCTACGGTCTGAAAAGTATTGAGGCGATTGCGGAAAAATATTCCGGAACGCTGTCTGTTAAAGCGGAAAACGGTGAATTTATACTTTCGGTTATTCTTTGCAATGACAAGATTTAATCACTTTTGTATTTGAAATTATCACCTTTGCAAAACCCGTTGAATACAAACATAATATTATTTATCATAGGCACATCGGCTATCGGTGTGTCTATTTTTTATCCCATATACTTTAACAGGAGGAAAACAGATGTCAAAAAACAAAGACAAAAAATACGGCGTTATCAGTAATCTTAAATTCATGATAAAAGAGCATAACGCCTATGACAAAAGGTTTATTCCGTGTGATATTGCTTCGGCACCGCTTGCGGCAATAACCTCGGTTATTACAGCCTATCTGCCTAAATTCGTGCTTGACTGCCTCGAAAATGACAAATCACCAAGTTTTATGGTTACGGTGATAGCTCTTCTCTCGGTTGTAATAATCGTTTTCGGTTATGCACAGTTCTTTTTATCGCAGTATTATTTTCGCAATTTCAGAGAAATGAACAATGTATGGTTTTATTCCCGCATCAACAAAAAGCTTATGAATATGGAGTATATGAAATACATCAGCGGCGAAACAAGAGTAAAGCGTGAAAAGGCGTGGACTGCCCTTGAAAGCTGGGAGGACGGAATCTGCGGTTATGTGACAAGAGCAGTTGAGATTTTATCATCGCTGTTCGGTTTTACGGCTTTCACGGCAATCATCGTTCAGGCCTCGTGGTTATTCATTCCCGTGCTTATTGTAAGCTATGGTCTGAGTATGGTCGGTTGGCTCCTTTTGCAGAAATACAAGGATAAGCTGAAGGATGAACGCAGCGCAGTCAAACTTAAGCTCGGTTATGTTACCTACAATTCAAAGGATTTTACCTCGGCAAAGGATATCCGTGTTTACGGCATGACGGATTTTATTATGAGCAAAATTAACCGCCATGTTGCCGATATCACCGATATCAACAGGCGTGTCAACGTCGGTCACATTTCAAATACCGTTTTGGAGGATGTTCTGAAATTTGCCATAGGCATTGCGGCTTATGTGTATCTTGTTAAGCTGAAAATAAGCAGTTCAATGACGATTGGTGATTTTTCGCTTTATTTCGGAGCGATAACGGGCTTCGGAATGTGGCTTGCAAAGCTTGTTGACGGAATATCAACATTCATAGAGGCTGACCATAAGGTGAACGATTTCAGAAATTTTCTTGATATTTCCGAAGAGCCTGAAACCGAAAATCCCGTTCCCGTGCCGACGGGTGAATGTGAAATTGAGCTTAAAGATGTGAGCTTTGCCTATGAGGAGCAGGAAAAGGATACGCTGAACAATGTATCTTTGAAAATCGGAAAAGGTGAAAAAATAGCGATAGTCGGCGTGAACGGAGCAGGAAAATCAACGCTTGTAAAACTGATTTGCGGACTTTTAAAACCCAAAAGCGGCGAAATACTCGTAAACGGCGTGAACATATCCGACTATGACAGAAATGACTATTATTCTCTCCTTTCAACCGTATTTCAGGAGGCTTCGATTCTGCCGTCAAGCATTGCAAAGAATATTGCTCTATGTAAGGAATCGGAGATCGACCGTGAACGCCTTTTTGAATGTATGCGACTTGCAGGAATCCTTGAAAAAGTTAATTCTTTACCGCAAAAGGAAAACACTCTGCTTGTGCGTGAGGTACATGAGGGCGGAATTGCGCTTTCCGGCGGTGAAACACAGCGTTTGCTGCTTGCGAGAGCCCTTTATAAAAATTCACCGATACTCATTCTTGATGAACCTACGGCGGCACTTGACCCCATAGCCGAAAATGATATGTATATGAAATACGGTGAATTCTGCACGGGCAAAACGGCGATATATATTTCCCACCGTCTTTCCTCAACCCGCTTCTGCGACAGAATTTACCTTTTGGGCGACGGCAGAATTATTGAGGATGGCACTCACGAAGAACTGCTTGCACTCGGCGGCAGATACGCCGAAATGTTTAATACACAGAGCCGCTACTACAAAGAGGAGGCGATATTTTGAAAGAAAAGTTAATAGCCCTGAAGAACGATATTTCGATTATTTTTAAAAGTTTAGGCCTTATCAATGATTATCTCGGCAATCACTATCTGCTGATAAATACCGTACAGATGACACTGCGTACCGTTGCGCCGTACATCACCGTTTACTGCACGGGACTCGTAATAACCGCACTGACGCAGGGAAAAGATTTTTCGGTAATGCTCAAATATGTGCTGATTGCATCATTTTCAACTCTCATAAGCGACCTAATAATGCGTTGGATGAATTTTTACAGGCTCACAATGCTCAACTCCTGCTACTACAAGCACTGTGCCGTGCTTTCAAGAAAAGCTCTTTCGCTTGACTATGCAAAAGCAGAAAGCTCGTCTGTTCAGGCACTTCGAGGAAAAATAGAAGAAACTGCGAATAACGGTGACGGAATAGCATGGGTTGCAGATATGGTGGCGCAGATAATAGCGAACACCGCCTCCGTTATCATTGCAATTATTATGGTATCGGGTATGGCTTTCGGTAGAGCAACAAAGCCTCTGAGCGGTGCGATGAAATTTGTTGACACACCGTATTTTACCGTTCTGCTTGCGGTGATAACCGTTTTGTGTATTGCGCTCACGGTAAAATATCAGAGCCTTGCGGAAAAGAAACAGTTTGAAAGCTATAATTCCGTCAGGTGTTGGCCGCTAAAAGACCATTACGACAAAAAATATCTGAATGAAACCGACAGCGGCAAGGATGTTAGAATTTATAACGAAGTGCCGCTGCTTAACGAAGAACTGAAAACAAAAATATATGAGCCTGTTGTCAAACATATAAAAAGGCGCTTTAAGATTTGGACAACCTACGGCAGCGTTACCGGGATTATTTCAAATGTGCTCGGCGGTGCGGTTTATATTTTTGTGGGGTTAAAGGCTTTTACGGGAGCATTCGGAGCAGGAAAGGTCGTTGAATACTACGGAGCAATAACAAAGCTCATAAATTCCTGCTCTGATATTGCAGGCTGTTTCGGCTACCTCAGAGCAAATTGTCCGCAGATGAAACAAGAGCTTGAATATCTCGCACTTACCTCCGATATGGAAAACGGCACAAGAAAAGCAGATGAAATCGACACGAACAACCTTGAATTTGAATTTCATAATGTCAGCTTCCGCTATCCCGAAACCGAGCCGCTTGTGCTGAAAAATATTTCTCTTAAAATAACTCAGGGTGAACACCTTGCAGTTGTCGGAATGAACGGCAGCGGAAAATCCACCATGATAAAGCTGCTTGCCCGTCTGTATGACCCGAACGAAGGTTATATCACCGTCAACGGAATCGACATCCGTGAGTTTGATTATTCGGAATATTTAAAGCTGTTTTCAATCGTTTTTCAGGATTTCAAACTGCTTGCGTTTTCGGTGGGCGAGAATATCGCCTGCTCGGAAGAATATGACGAGCAGAAGGTATGGGACTGCCTTAAAATGTCGGGAGCGTATGACAGAGTAAAGGAATTCCCCAACGGACTTAAACAGTCGATTTACAAGCTCTATGAAAAAGACGGCATTGATTTGTCCGGCGGTGAAGAACAGAAGCTTGCCATTGCAAGAGCTTTGTATAAAGACGGAGC
This sequence comes from Clostridia bacterium, assembly GCA_024404095.1. Taxonomy (GTDB): domain Bacteria; phylum Bacillota; class Clostridia; order Oscillospirales; family Acutalibacteraceae; genus CAG-488. The sequence continues at coordinate 8,641 of JAKSQO010000034.1, forward strand.
CTTTGTGGTGCTTGACGAGCCGACAGCGGCACTTGATCCCATTGCGGAAAGTGAGATTTATTCAAAATTCAATGAAATCGTCGGCAGCAAGACCGCAGTCTATATCTCTCACCGCCTGTCTTCCTGCCGCTTCTGCTCACGCATTATTGTATTTGACAAGGGAGAGATCATTCAGCAGGGCACCCATGAAGAACTTCTCGCACAGCCCGACGGCAAATACTATAAATTATGGAACGCCCAGGCACAGTATTATACAGATAATAACAATTTAGCGGTTTAAATAAAAATAGCTTCCTCAGTGTTTTTTAATAACTGAGGAAGCCGTTTTTATTTAGATGTAGATTAGTTCATTGTTTACAATTTCAGTTGCACGGTTGCGGATATTTTCCATCGCTCCGACCCATGCCATCTGGTCTTTGGCTTTCAATTCTTCAGTTACGCCCTCGGCTTTCTTCATATCTCTTACGAGCTTATCAAACATTTCGTTAGCTTGCTCATTAATATCGGCGAGATAGGAATGAAGCGTGTTCCGTGTTCTCATAAGGGAATATACTGCTTTTTTGTTTTCAATAAGGTAATCTCTGTGTCGTCTGCCCCATATACCGATTGGTCTGTCATCTGTTTCCGGTGGTAAAACAAAGTTTGGTAAATAATAATCGCCATGCAGCGTGTAGCTGAATCCGCTAGTTTCATCAATAATATGGTTTTTCATTTTGTAATCCTCCAATTTGTTTTAAATAAATAACTTACACATCAATCTGGCTGATTACAAAAGTGTGAAGGAGGCTACTTCTTTAAGTAGCCTCCCCCAATAGGGTGGTTATTTTTTTGCAGTAAAATAGCAAAAGGGATTCAAACAAGGAGGGAAAGTTAAAAGGAGTCATTCTGAGGAGCTTGCGCCGAAGAATTTCATATGATTTGGAGCAGAGATTCTTCCCTTTGTTCAGAATGACAGGACTTTAAAGAACAGGGATAAGCGTGGATTGCCAATGTCATCAAATATTTAACAGTACAGAGCCTTTAGATTTTATATTGTAACATTTCATTTGATATAATTTGAAACATATTACATTTATTATGTTACTCTTACCTAAATTTGCAGTATAAACTTTGGGGATAAAATATCTTGAAACAATTTTGAAAATATGTTATATTTTATAAAAATTTTTGGAGGTTAGTTTATGGCAACTATAAGACTGGTATTTGCATTTATTCTCTCTTTTGCTCAGTTTATGAGCCCGTACTTCACAATGTTTTTCAAAGGCATTGACAGCTTTTATGAAGAATGGTCTCCTGAAATGGCATACACAGAGGATTACGCAGTAAATTTTGAAAAGGATCCGAATAAGGATTTTGTCATCCTTAATCTTACTGATGTTCAGCTTACTAACAAGGAAGCTTACGGCGATGCAGGCAAGCTTGCAGAAGCAACAATCGCAAAGGCGATTGCCGACACTCAGCCCGACCTTATTACTCTTACAGGTGATAATTCATGGAGCCAGATGGGTTATGTAAAACTTGTTCAGGTTATAGATTCATATGGTATTCCGTGGGCTCCCGTTATGGGCAATCACGATGGCGAAAACGGTAAGTGGAAGCCCGAAAACTGGTGTGCTCAGCTTATGTACAAGGCAAAGAACTGCGTGTTCAAGTTCGGCCCAAAGGATATGGGAATCGGTAACTACATAATCAACATTAAAGAAAACGGAAAGATTATCCACACTCTTTATATGATGGATACCCATTCTAACACTTCACTCGAAATCGGCGGCTATGACCACCTTTGGGATAATCAGCTTGAGTGGTATGCGTGGGCTGTCAAGGGTACAAACGCTATCGCAGGCAAGACTGTTGAAAGCTCAGTTTTCTTCCATATTCCGTGTATTCAGTATCGTTATGCGTGGAACGAGGCAAAGTTCAATCCTGAAACAGGCAAGTATGAGAACTCCGATTATGCGGACAGCTTCGGTGTTAACGGAGAGTGGTGCTGTTCTCCTGATTATGATAACGGTTTCTTTGCTCTTGCAAAGGAGCTCGGCAGTACAAAGAATATGATTGCGGGTCACGATCACATCAACAGCTCTTCAATTATGTATGAGGGTATCCGCCTTTCATACGGTCTTAAGTGCGGTTCAGGCTGCTATTGGGACAGCACAATGAATGGAGCTTCGACACTTACAATCAATTCAGACGGTAACGCAGTATTTGCTCACCACTATGTTGATCCCGATTCTCTCAATATAAAATAATCATACAAATAATAAAAGCTTCTCTCAAATTGAGGGAAGCTTTTACTGTTTAGTGGTATTCAGGAAGGTAATCGCCGTGAGCTGCTATAAGGTCGTCGACCATTTTCTTGATTGTGTCGATGTCAAGCTCGCTGCCGGTATGCGGGTCAAGCATTGCCGCCTGATAGATATGCTCGAGCTTGCGCGTTTTTGCAGCTTCAATGGTGAGAAGTTGCACGTTGATGTTTGTCATATTCATTGCGGCACATTGAACGGGAATTGCTCCGACGTGGCAGGGATTGATGCCATAGCCGTTTACAAGGCACGGAACCTCAACGCAAGCCTCAGCAGGGAGGTTGGTTATAAGGTGGTCGGTGTTGATTACGTTGCCGCCAATCTGTGTCGGTACACCTGTGACAATGGATTCCATAATTCTTGAAGCGTATTCATGTGAGCGTTTGTGCTCCTTAACACCGTTTGCGAGAAGCTCCTCATATTCCTTTTTCCAGCCATCAATCTGATTGATACAGCGACGGGGATACTCGTCAAGAGGAATGTTGTATCTTTCAATAAGCTCTGGGTACTTGCTCTTGATATAGAACATATTGTACTCTGCGTTGTGTTCACTTGATTCGGTGCAGTAATAGCCGAAGTTCTTTATATATTCAAGGCGAACCTTGTTTTCACATTTTTCATCATCAAGCTTATAGTTTATTTTTTCAAGACGTGATTTAATCTCGGGATAAAGGTCATTGCCGTTTTTGTCCTTGATTTCAAGAAGCCATGCCATATGGTTGATGCCGGCGATAAGCTCTTTCCTTCCCTCAAGCTTGTCAGCCATATCGACCTCATTAAGAAGAGATTCGCTGCACACCTGAACGCTGTGGCAAAGTCCGACCGTGTTTACACCTGTGTATCTCTGCATATAGCCCGAGAGCATAGCCATGGGATTGGTGTAATTGAGGAAAAGCGCGTCGGGACATACCGCTTCCATATCATTTGCAAAGTCCTGAAGAACAGGGATTGTTCTCAGCGCGCGCATAATTCCGCCTATGCCGAGAGTGTCGCCGATAGTCTGACGAAGACCGTATTTTTTAGGCACTTCAAAGTCAATTATGGTACAGGGGTCGTAAAGACCGACCTGAATTGCATTGACAACAAAGTTCGCACCGCGAAGAGCCTCCTTGCGGTTCTCAACACCGAGATAGCACTCGATTTTGCCGTAGCCGCCGAGAGTGGTTCTCATAGCTTCAAGGATTGTCTGGCTCTGCTTAAGTCTGTCACCGTCAATATCATAAAGAGCGAAAGTGCTGTCACGGAGAGCTTCCGTGCACATACAGTCGCCGATTACATTTCTTGCAAAAACTGTGCTTCCTGCACCCATAAATGTTATTTTCATAATCAATCCTCCGTTTTTGAGTATATCTGATTATATCACATCTTATTGTTATATACAACTGAAAAAATGCAGATATAATTTCCTGTCGCTATTGAATGAAATGTATTTGTGTGTTATTATTTCAGATGAGGTGGTTTAAATGAATAAATCTCTGACCGCAAATAATAGTTTTAATAAAGCGGAAATAATTATTTACAGCCTGCTCGGTGCTTTGCTCGGCGGAGCAATGTGGCGCGCAAGAGGCTCACATGGCTGGGGTTCGGAAATGGGTGTAATTACCGTCGGACTTCTTGTGCTCGTGTTTATCTATGCTGTATTCAAACGCAGAACTAACGCATCGTTTTTCCAGATTGTTGCCGCCGCGTCTGCGTGTGCGCTCACAACTCCTGCATGGGGAACCTTACTCAATCAGACGTCGGGTTACTTCGAGGTTTCTGTCAAGGGTGATTACGATAATGTAGTGAATACATTCAACTGTACTCCCTGGTCGGGCGTGTTCATTATGCTGTGTCTCGGCTTTGGTATGATGCCGTTGTTTATGTTTGCCGTGTCGCGTCTTTTCAGCGATAAAAAGTATTCTCTTGTAAAATACATTGCGGTGGTTGCTGTATTTTTTGCAGTTTTTTATATCGCAAACGCAACTGTTTCTCATTTGATTCTCAAGCTTGTTCAGCCTGAATCAATCAAGGCTTTTGAGTGGGGACTTGATTACAGAGAAATCAAGGGCAGTGCTTATTCAGTTTATATGAAGCATTTCTCTGATATCAACTGGGGTAAAAAAGTTCCGTTCGGACGAAATTATTTTACCGAAATCACAGTTATTTCACACGCTATTGCGGCGGCTGTGACAGCATTGTTTATCAGAATCGGCTTTAAGGATAAGGTCGGAGCAAAAATAACCTTCTGGGGTTGCGCCGCATTTTCAGTTGGTATTACCGTTGCAAATGTTTTCTTTGTACTTAAAAATAAGCTCGGCGTTGAAGCACATCCGTGGCTTGACGGAGCTTGGAGCTTCTGGGAATTTTCAACAGGATTTATTTCCGTTCTGCTTGTGATGCTTCTTCTTTTCAGCATTAACAAAAAATATCCCGACATAGGCTTCAAAGATAATCTTGTTCCCAAGCTGCCTGAAAAAGTGCAGGATATTATTCTCTGCCTTTTCGTTTTCTGCTTCGGCTTCGGATGGGTTACCATTGCACCTCTTGCGGAAAGACTTGACGCTTCAGATGTTTTCCCGATTATCGTTTACGCTGTCGGCGGTGCGGCAATAGTTGTTCTTGCCGTGCTTATGCTTATCGGAAAGCTCCCGAAGGTTTATAAGGATGAACCCGTGAAAATCGCATCAAAAATGATTCCTGTTCTCTTCGGTATACATATGCTTTATTACCATTTTGTCGGCTACACACAGGAGTGTCCTCCGTATATATCAATAATAGATGCAGTTGAAGTTGTAATGATAATCACAACAATACTTTTCTTCGCAGGATATCTGACAATCAAAAAGAAAGAACTTTTTGTTAAGAAATAATTATGAACGTTTACGATTTTGACAATACAATTTATGACGGCGAAAGCTGTCTTGATATGTTCTTCTGGTTTGTACGCAGGGATGCGTCACTTCTGAGATTTATTCCGAAGGTTCTGTCGGCTTTTGCGGAATATAAAAAGGGTAACGTAACAATCGAACAGGCACTTGAAAAGTATGCGCCGATGATTGAAAATTATCTCGGAAGGAATCCCGGCTTGCTGTCGGATACGGCTGATTTCTGGGACAGGCATATGAAGAAAATCAAGAGCTTTTACAAGGATATTCAGAAGCCCGATGATCTCGTTATTACGGCTGCGCCTGAGGACTCAATGAGAGAAATCTGTCAGCGGCTCGGAATTAAAAAATATATCGGAACAATTATCGAATCCGATACGGGAAAAATAAAAAGACTTTGCCTGCGTGAGAACAAAGTCAAAGCGTTTTTTGAAGAATATCCGAATCAGAAGATTGATTCTTTTTATACCGATTCGCCCGAAAATGATATGCCGCTGATTGAAATTTCTGAGCAAGCATACGTTGTCAAAGGAAAGAAAATTATTAAAATTAAATAGCAGAATACCCACAGCAGAAATCAAAATGCTGTGGGTAATTTTTTACTCTTTGTATTGGTGCCAGCCTCTGAGACGGTAGAACAGAGTTGAAATTGTCATACCGATAACCCAGCCGAAAGGCCATGCGAGCCATATGCCTGTTGAGCCGAAGCTGTGCGGAAGAATCTGTGCAAGTACAACTCTGACGACAAGGTCGGTGAATGTGGCAACCATAAATTGCTTCATCATTCCCGCTCCGCGAAGTATGCCGTCCGCAACAAGCTTTGCGGAAATTACAAAGTAAAACGGAACAACAATTCTCAGGAAGGTTATGCCGACCTCCATTGCCGTGCCGGTGGGATTATCGAGGAATACATAAACGAGATATCTGCCACCGAAGAAGTAGGCGAGTGCCAGCGGAGTGCAGAGAATCCATACCATTCTGAGACCTGCTTTAAATCCGCTGTGAATTCTTGAAAGCTTTTCAGCACCGATGTTCTGTGCGGTATAGTTTGAAATGCCGTTTCCGATTGTTGTAAACGATGTGATAACAAGATTGTTAAGCTTGACCGCCGCAGAGTAGCCGGCAATTACGCTTGAACCGAAAGAGTTGATGACACCCTGTATAATTATATTACCGACGGATATAAAGCTCTGCTGTAAAATACTCGGTATTGCAATCGCTGAAATATCCTTAAGAATTTCAAAAGAAAATAATCTGACTTTTGCTTCGGTTCGGAACTTCTTCAGTCGACGCAGAACGAAGAAAAGAGCAAGTACACAGCTGATGCCCTGGCAGAGGAGCGTTGCCCACGCAACACCGTCAACACCGCGAGTAAATGTGGTAGCGAAAGCGGTGACAAAAAGAATGTCCATGCCGATGTTTGAAACCGATGAGATCATCAGAAAAACAAACGGAGTTTTTGAATCGCCGAGAGCGGAGAAAATGCCTGTTGCTACGTTATAAAAAAGAACAAACGGAAAGCTCCAAATGTATATCTTAAGATAAAGCTCGGAGTCGAAAAAAATGTTATCGGGGGTGTTCATCATTTTGAGAAGCTCGGACGAAAAAATCAGCCCGACCGACATAAGAATTGCGCAAAGAACGGCACTTGAGATAAATGTGGTGTAGACGGCTGTTTTCAGCTCGTCATATTTTTTTGCACCGAAAAGTCTTGAAACAACTACTGAACATCCGATATTGCAGCCGAACGCAAATGCAATAAAAAGCAGAGTAATTTCGTAGCTGTTGCCGACTGCCGCCAGTGCACTCTCGCCGACAAATTTTCCCGATACAAAGCTGTCGGCTATATTGTATAGCTGTTGGAAAATTATACTTCCGAAAAGCGGCATACAGAACCGCCACAGAACGTTTTGCGGTTTTCCAACCGTAAGATCCTTGTTCATTTAATTTACCTCAACGAAAATTCTAACCACGCTATTATAATACAAATTTTATCTTGTGTAAAGAGTAAACGCTCACCTTGCTGTAACAGGGTGAGCGTATTTTTTTGACTAATTAACTAAGAGCTTTTTATTTCAATCCGCTTTTGTCGAGCAAAACTGTTCTGAGTCTGATTAAATCATCATACATTTCTGCAATCGGTTCTTCTCGGAGCTCATCTTCTGTTCTGACTTTAAGATTCAGTGCCGCCGCCTCGGGATAATATGCGCTGTATTTTCTTATCATCCTGTTTGCTTTGTCACATTCAAAAATACCTTTCTGACGGTAGCGCAAAGTGAAATGGTCAATCTCGTCAACAATGTTGAAAAGTATATCGTTATACATTGCCGTCCCTCCTTACAGCGTGCGGATATGGTAGCGGCAGCCGCCCTCAAAATAATCCTCGTCACGCATTGCGCTTCGGCCGAGAATGTCTATGAGCTTTACCATATAGGTTTCAAGTCCGCCGTCCTCATACAGGTCGATAACACGTCCGCCTCGAAGATCGTCATGAGCGGACATATTATAGCCGATTGCCGCATCGCATGCCATCGTAATTCCGCAGTATTCACCCTGCATATCTATCAGATGATCATGACCGAAGAAATATCCTTTGATATCGCCTCGCTGAAGCGAAGCAAGAAACAGGCCTGAATTCATTTCAGTTGCACAGCCGCTTTCGCGCTTTGAGCCGATAGCACCGCATTCCTCGGGATTGCGCATGATTGTTATGTATTCGGGCAGAGAGATATGCATAAACATAACACCCGGGACTTTTTTACCGTTTTCCTTCTCAATGCCAACGGATTTGTTATAGTACCACATTACCTGGTCGAAAAGGGGACAGCCGTCACCGCTTCCGTCAACAAGATGGTTTGGCATGACGAAACGCGTATCTTCGTTGAGCCCGAATTTGCCGATAAAATCCTTGACCTGATGCTGTGAATCCATTGCCCACAGGTTGTATTTTATCTTGTCGCTGTCAGACGCAAGCACAGGAATCTGATAATTGCCGACACCTGAGATTTCCTCGGGACCTGCTTCGGCGAGACAGTACGGCATTGATTCGTAAATCTTCATTTCTTCATGAAGGTTAATTCCGCACTCTCTGTCGTGATTGCCGAAAACCGCGCCCCACGGAATTTTGCGGGAGGTTATCGGTTCGATGATTTCTTCAAATTTCGCCTTAACTTTTTCAGCTGTGTCAAAATTCAGACATTGATCACCGCCTATCATAACGAAATCAGGATTTGTATTCTCAATAAGTGCATCAAGTCCGCGGATAACCTTGTAATTATAGTCCTCTTTCAGCTTCGGGTTAACTCCGAGATGCATATCGGAAACCATAAGAACGCGGAACTTTCCGTTTTTATTAAAGCGCAAGGTCGGCTTTGCCATTTGGATTTCTCCTTTACTCCATATTGAATTCAAGTGTGCCGCCGCAAAGAAGCTCGGATGCTGTAATGCACCATCCGTTAAGCTCCCTGCCGTTGAATTTAACACTCTTTACATAGATGTTTTTATCCGAATTGTTTTCAACTTTTATTGTGAGCTTGTTGCCTGTTGCAAGCTCAATTTCAGCACCGTTAACAACGGGCGAACCGATAAGGAAAATGTTCTGCCCTGCAACAGGGAAAAGACCGAGCGCATTGATTACATAGTAAGATGACAGAGCACCGGTATCGTTGTTGCCCGGCAGACCGCCGCGACCTGTTGTGAACATATATTTCATACCGCCGCGAATAATTTCACACACGCGGTCGTGCCTGTCAGCATAGATGTATGAGAACGGAGTTTCGGTGTCAGACTCATTGTTGAAGCCCTCAAATCTGCCGAGCTTTATTCCTTCGGCAACAGGCTCGTAATTAAAAGGATCTGTCGGCTGAACTGTGTCAGGCTGACCGTAACCGAAGAATTTGTCAAGAAGCTCAACAAACTTTTCCTTGCCGCCTGCAAGCTCAATCCGCTCATCCATATGCACCATCTGGCGGAACGAATAGTTATAAAGCGTACCCTCGTAATATGACGAATCCGCGCTGAGCAGACCTGTGCTCGGGTCATACGCGTTTTTCCATTGAAGTGAGAGGGGAAGCAGCTTGTTGTAAAGCTCGGTATCCCCGACTTCCTTTGCAAGCTCAGCCACAAGCGCACAGCCGTCCGCCATATCAAGCATCCATGTGTTTGATTCACACTTGCCGTCAACTGTGAAGTCGGTTTTGTTGTCGGCAAAAATATCATCCTCAAAAACCTTGAGCATACGCTTTGCATCAATTTTATAGCCGTAACGGTATGCTGTCAGAAGAACGTATTCGCCGAGCATTCTTGCCTGTTGTGAATGAAGCAGATATCTGTCCGTCAGACCGAATGTGTTCGGAAGCTCTCTCAATTCTTCACCGACTTTAAGAAGAGTTTCTATAATTTTTTCGCTCATTTCTTTATCAGTCATGAAGATGAGCGGAAGAGCGGTTTTATACATATCCCAAAGTGTGCTGAAATCTGCAACAAAAACACCGTCACCGCTGTAAATAAAGCTCTCGCCCGACCAGTCGGCAGGCTTAACGAATGAATGATAAAGATTAGAGTAGAAAATTTCTTTTATTGTATCATCTGCATCAATTTTTATTTTTGACAGCTGTTTGTTCCATTTGTCATATGCGTTATTTTTTTCTGTGTCAAAGTCAGCTGTTTCATTCAGAAATCCGAGCGCATTTTCAAAGCTTCTGAGCGAGATTGCAACCGAAAGCTCAGCTGTTTTTTTGCTGTTCAGATTGATTCTTACATAGCAGTTTTCTACGGTGAAATCCGCATCGGTTTTTACCGCAAAATAGAGCTTGATTCCCTCAATATCCGCGCTTGCAAGTGCTGTGCGGTTATCGAGCTTTTTTATTTCAAGATTGTAAACCTCTCTGCGCTCGCAGTTCGGAATATTCAGACCGTTGTTCGAGAAATCAATGCTGATTTCGCCGTTCTCTTTTCCGAAGTTATAACGGTGAAGTGCAACACGATTGGTAGCGGTCAACTCACACCTGATATCGTCAAGAGTGCAGGTGTAATAGCCCGGCTCAGCCTTTTCGTCAATCGGAGCTCTCAATTCAGCAGAGCTTTCATATCGCGGTGTTACAACGGCATAGTTATAGTAATAACCCATTGCGCCGATACCGCTCTGATGAATGTGAGAAAAGCCTCTCAGCTTCTCACCGTCCTTAAACTTCGGAGGACGGGAGTGGCTGTTTGGTCTGTGATTACCGTAGCCTGTCGGATAACCGCCCGAAAACGGAGATACCGAAACAGCTCCGTACGGAACAAGTGCCGCAGGACTTGTATTGCCGCAGCCGGCTTTGATAAAGAACCATTTTGCGGCTATTACCTCGGGCTTCGGGAGGTCAATTTCACCGCAGCCCTGAAAAACATTTACGTGTTTGCAATAATCCATAACTTCACCTTATTTGTTGAGAATTTCACAGAATTTAATAAATATGGCACAAGTCCAGCCTTGCTGAAGATTGCCCATGCCTTCACCTGTCTGCGAATTGAAAAGCTCGTGCATATCTTCGTCTTTAATGAGAATGTCGTAGAGCTTTCTGACAGCTGTCATATACTCATCATTATAACCGAACCTGAGGAGAATTTCAAGCATAAGCCACGCTATCGGGAGCCATGTCGGACCGCGCCACCATTGAGCAGTGTCATATACATCCTCGTTGTATGCAATGCTCGGGAACGGAACATCCGCAAACATATATTCGGGGTTGATAAGATATTTTTCAATCATTTCTCTTTCTTTGTTTTCGCCGAGCTTTACACCTGCCCATAACGGCATCATAGAAGACGGCGAAACAATATCAACTTTTTTGTTCTGAGTAAGAGAAAAATCGAAGAAAATATTTCGCTCTTTATCGTACAGATTTTCAATGATTTTTTCTTCAAGCTTATCGGCTTTTTCTTTCCAGAAATCTGCTTTGTTTTTATCTCCGATTTCCTCAAAAATTTCAGCGGTAAATCTGAGCTGATCAAGAAGATAACTGTTCATGTCTGTTGCAAGCGTTGCGCCGTTATCAAAACGCGGAGAATCGTCCTGACCCGTTTCAAGTCCGCCGGGGCAGAAGATGCAGCCGTACTTTGTTATGCGCTGAGAAAGCCACCAACGGTTGTTTTTTTCGAGATCGTCAGCAATCTTTTCTATGAACGCTTTTCGGTCGGGAACAATATTTAGAATTCTTCTTGCCGACCATCCGAAAAGTGCAGGCTGTGTGTCGTGAGGTCTTACCCACGTTGAGCACATAAACTGCGGAAACTTTCCGTCAGCACGCTGATTTGCGATTATCTGCAAAAGGAATTCTTCGGCAAGAAACGGAGATATATTTTCAAAAGCAAGGTTCTGAAAATATGTATCCCATATAAAATGTGTAGGATATCCGCCACGGTTGGGGTATGCGGAAATATGGTGTGAAAGGTCACCTTGTCCGATTGCAGAGTTGAACATCAGACCGAAAATCGCTGTGCTGACAATCTGTTCCTCTGTTTCATTCTGCACATTAAGTGAGAAGTTTTCTGTGTATTTTTTAAACCACTTTTCACACTCTTTTTTTGCTGAAAACCAGTCAATATTTTTTGAAAGAATTTCATCAGCTTTTTCATCAGAAACCTCAAGAATCTGAACAAAAACTTTCACCATTATTTTTTGATTTTCTGCTGAAATTTTTATGCCGTTTTCGTTGCAGATTATTTTTCCTCTCTGAGTGCTGAATGAAATCATATATCCGACTTTTTTATCGGGGTCACGTGCATCGGGATTTTTGCTGTAACCCTTTATGTCAATTCTGTTTTCATTTTTGTTCTCAATCCAATACTCATCAAGAGCGTCAGAAAATACAGAAATATTCTCAATTCCGCCAGCTTCAAGAACAAAGGCATCAGCATCAAAAAATGAGAGCTTTGCATTCATTTCTTTGTCTCCGAAAACAAGTCCGCAGATATCGGATTTATTATTATTTATCGGCAGCGAAAAGTCAAAGAGCTTATTGCATACGGCTCTTGTTGCTCTGTTGTAATGAAGCCACAGTGCACCTATTCCGTCTGAATTTGCCTGAAGTCCGATAGTGGAAAACATCGGACTGTATGAACCGGGAGGTGTTGAAAAATCAAGGTTTGCAGACGAGTTTATTATTATATCTTTGCCGGTAATCTGTTTCATATTTTTCCTCATTCAAGAACAATTTTTCTTTTGCCGATAACGCTTTCAAATGAAACAAGAACAGTTGAGCTTGTTTCATCAAAATCACATTCACATTCTGCTCCGTCGATTTCAGCCTTTGAGATTTTTTTCGGAACTTGCAGTCTGATGTGTGCCGCGAAGTCGCTTGCGCCCTGAACATCAAGAATGATTTTTCCGTCTTTTTCTTCAAGAGAATCAACGCGAACTGATGTGCCGATTACGCACAGCTTTTCGTCTTTTATTTTGTCAAGGTCAAGGAGCATTGTGCTTTCACCGACATTGACGGTTTTGTTTGCAACAACATCAAACTTCGGCGAGTACATATCAACAAAACTTCCGTTCAATTCAACAGGATTGTCATTTATGCTTTCGTCCATAACCGCAGTAATTATATAAGGATCACGGTTGATTGTAAGATAATTTCTGAAGCTGATTTTCTCATTTTTTTCTGCAAGAACTTCATTGAAAAATTCGCGCAGTTTATCTGCATTTTCTTTGGAATAGCTGAACAGGCACGGATCAATATTCCACACAGCGGCAATGCCTTTTCCGCATTTAAAAATTTCCTTTTCTTTTTCCGGATTTATTCCGAGCGACTCAAAAAGATGCTCGGCAGGATTTTTATATTTGCCTGCCCACCACAAATCAATGCTGTGGAACGGATCACTTCCGTCACCTACATAAATCAGCGTTCCGCCCTGCATAACCCATTGAGCAATCGCTGAATTCATATCGGGATAGTCGGGCTTCATAAACTCATAGCTGAGTACGAGCACATTGTAATCATCAAGATAGCCTGTGTAACGGCGGGCGTTATCAAGCAGAACAGGACGAACGGGAATACCGTATTTGAGAAGCGGCATGGCGAGAGAATAGAATCCCGGAAATGCGCCCGATGATTTGTATTTGAGCATGGTTTCTCTGTCGGGCTTTCCTGACTTCATCATATCGGAAATTCTGTCAATCAGCTCATCGGTATCGACAAGAACCGTGCCGACCTCTTCTTTTACTTCTTCTGTGAATTCGCAGTCAGGATATTCACGCTGATAAAGCTGACAGTCACCTGTCAGAATACCGACCTTGACCTCACTTTCCTCGCCGCCCTCAAGAGTGCCGAGAGTCTGAAACATATTGTTAAGCAGTGTTGCATATTCTGCGGGAATCGCTTCAGCGTCGGGAGAGTTTTTCGGATACTTTTCGTAGAATACACGGCTCGGCCACGGACAGATTTCATATGTATTTACTTTCGGATGAAGAAGTGAGGCTGAAACGGTACAGTAATAATTCTTTCTGTAATCATTCCAGTCAAAAATCGGGTTGTCCTCAATCGGGTCGTGCAGGAACCACATCTTTCTGCCTGTGCCTTTTACAAGCTCCTGCATAACACCGTATTCAAGATAAGCGGTTTCGAATGTGCGCTCTGCAAATTTTCCGTTGAACCAGTTCTTTGTTCTTGAAGTACCTGTCCATACCTGAGCGATACAGCCGTCAACACCGGGAATGTCGGCAAGCTTGCCCTCGGGACTGACAATTTTCCATTGAGTGTAGTTTACAAGCGAGTGTGTAGGAACGTAGAAGCGCAGCTCACGTCCATATTTTGTCATTGCATATTCCTTAAGTGCAGAGCTGATTCTATCGATTGTTCGTGTGAAAAGATATGCCTTGAGCTTTGAGCATTTATATTTGGCATCCGCACTTTTGTGAGGGGGCTGCCACGGCTTTCTGTAATAGAGCTGATATTCACGCTTGAACGCTTCGGAATAGCCTGCTCTGTCCCAAAACTCGGGTTCCTCAACATGAATTGCGGCTACACCGTAATCTACCGCTTTTTTCAGATTTTCGGTCAGATAGTCGGCGAATGAAATTGTCGGAACCATATACGGCGTAGCGGGGCCGTGAAGAATTTTGTTGCCGAAACGGTCTGTCTGCGCCTCATCCCAATGTTTTCTGCCGTCATATTCGCCCTCAAGATAATCCTGATATCCACCCCATGATATACCTGTCATAAGATGAACAACATAACCCTTTTCGAGATATTTATTTACACGTTCTTCGAGCGAATCGTTCAGACGGTAGCACATTACGAAGTCGCAATGTGTGTCAATTCGATCTGTCCACGGATTTCCGTTCTGATAGCCTGTTCGTTCTTCTGTTCGTTTTCTGATAAATGCCATATGAAGCCCTTCTTTGCAATTTAATTTAAAATGTAAACTTTTACTATTTTTTTAATACATTTAACACTTAAAATGTGTTCTTTGTCAACAAAATAATGAAAAGCAATTAAATAATAGTATATTTTTGGATAAAAAAGTATTTTTTTGGATAAACAATCTATTGCACTTGACCCCAAAAATAATTTATTATATAATCGTGTTGTTACAGATAATGCATAAGCATTATTTCAACGCCGAAAATCAGATATAACATATAATTCTCGCAAGAAAACAGGGAGGAAAAATAATGGCAAATTGTCCGAAGTGCGGAAAACATCTGCACATTTACAACATCAGTCAGTTTTGTCCGGAATGCGGAACAAATATGAATTTTTACGGTTTTGTTGATAGATTCATCAAAGAGGCAAAGTATGCTGAACTTTCGCAGGCGAGCGTTCATGTCAAAATTAAACACATCAAGGCGGCATATATCGGCTCGAAGCTTGCGATTGCAAGACTTATTGTAATGATTCTTCCGGTTGTTGCTTTTCTTATTCCGGCGGGTCGGTTCGGATTCAATATTCCCTTTGTTTCGGGCTCGTATGATTTCTCGGGTCTCGGAATTTACGGATTGTTCGGAGAGGGCGGATTTGACTATCTTATGGGTATGATGAATTCCTCCTTCGCAGGCGCGGAGTTCAAAGCTCTGATGGTTGCATTGGGCTCTTACGCATTTACTGCGCTTATGGCGGTGCTTGTATTGCTTACCAGTCTGCTCTGCCTTATCAGCTATAAGAATATGCAGAAAATTACAGCAGTTATTTCTGCCGTTGGTTTTGCGGGCTCGTTTGCTTCAATAGTGTTTTACGGCAGATTTGTAAAATCACTTTCAAGCGGATTTGTAACAGCGGACAAGGGCGGCGCAGGTCTGTGGGTTGCTGCTGCGATGTTCGCAGTTACCTTTGTTATAAACCTCCTTCTTTGGAAGAAGGGTATTCCTGCTGAATACGGCGAGGGTATGCTTGAACGAACAGAGATATATAAAAAGGTCAAAAAGGGCGAAATCAATATTGATGATCTTCCTCAGCCTGTTGTTGAAACAGAGGAAACAAGAAAGATTGAGGAAGAAATCAGAAAAGAAGAAGAAGCCTACATGGAAAAGCATAAAGAAACAACGGAGGTGTGAGAAGATGAAAAAAACAACAGATAAAAAAGAACTGAAAAGTAAACTTCTTACAGCCGCAGTTATCGCAGTTTTGTGTCTTATTTTTGTAGTCGGTTTTATATGGGGCCTTAACAGCGTTCTTGCAATGGAAGGCTCGTATCCTCCCGACAAGGACACACACGGAGTTTATGAAGAACCGAAAACAAATGAAGAAGTTATTAAGCTTCTCAACGATATCGTCAAGGACGCTGTTGATGGCAAACCTAAGACGTCGTCATACAGCGAGTTTGATATTGACAAAGGTTCAATCACAGTTGACGGAAGCGAGGAGCTGAAGAAAACTGTTCTTTTTGCAGCTGACGGATTTGCGGATACTATCAAAGAAAACTCGGAAAAGTCTGAAAGTGATTTCTCTCAGGAGCTTAAGCTCAGAGTTCCGCAGATTACAGCAAATGATATTGAATCTTTTGAGTGCAAATATTTTGCAAGAAATTATATTTATCAGTGTGATATATGCGGTGCTGAAAGCGATGAGCTTCTCAACGGATGCCCAGAGTGTGGCTCAGGCAATCTTTATGTTGAAAGCGGCAGAGGCGAGTATGTAATAAACATTGTTCTTAAAAACAATGAAACCGTTATCGAGAAGAATTTCCCCGAACGTAATGACGCTGAGATAAGAGCACTCCTCGGCGATGATGTAAACAAGTCAGAGACTTTTGACGTCAACAACATCGCCGTCAAGGATGATAATCTTGAACTCAGCTTTAGAATCAACCGAGAAACGGGTGAGCTTACATATCTTGAATATAAAGAGGATATGACAGCAAAGGCTGATATCACATTTAAGGGCGACTTTGAAAAGCTCGGCAAAACATCGGTTGAATTTAAAGTCGGCGAAAAGCTTAAGAACGAGCTTACATGGCCGTCACTCGCACTTTCGGAAGAAGAGATGATTATCGAGCCGAAGAAGTCAGATAATCTTACAGCAACTCTTACCTGCTCCGACCCGACAAAGCCCGTTGTAACATGGACATCCTCAGATGAAAATGTTGTTACAATTGATGACGAGGGATATATGAAGGCAGGCAAGGAGCCCGGTGAATCAACAATAACAGCGACCTTTGAATTTAACGGCAAGACTTATTCAGATACTTGCGTTGTCAGTGTAAAGGTTCCCGTTGAATCAATGAAGATTTCAAAGCGCAGTATGAACCTCGAGGTCGGAAAGACCGCACAGCTCAAAGCTGAGGTTTCTCCTGCGAAGGCAACTGTTCAGACAAAGACATGGTATTCCGAGGATGAGAGCATTGCAACTGTTGACGAAAACGGCTTAGTTACCGCGGTAAAGAGCGGAACAGTTGTGATTTATGCGCTTTCAGATGACGGATACTTCAAATCAAGCTGTGAGGTGACTGTTAAATGAGTGAAAACAAAAACGGCGTTCAGAAAATTGTCAATAAGGTTGTCAAGGCTGAGGATAACTCGGCGGCAACTATTGACAAAAGACAGCTGAATAAATTCAATAACATCGCAACCAAGATGTTCCATACACCTGTTCTCAGACCGAAGGAAATTATGTTTCCTGCAATCGGTGAATTTGCGGCTGAAGTCGTAAAGGCTCTGGAGCAGTACAGAACACTTTACTTTGTCAATGTTCTTAAAATTGACATGGTGTATGTAACACTTATTCTTACTCTTATCGGTATCTATGACGTTCTTAACAATCCTCTTATGGGTGCGGCCTATGACCGAACAAGAACCCGTTGGGGCAAGGCTCGTCCGTACATTATTTTTACAGCGTTTCCGTACTTTATGAGTACAGCGCTTCTTTACAGCGGTGCGCTGTTTTTCGGCGATACAGCAGGCAACGACCCGAAAAAGATTATTTTCGTTTTCGTGGCTCTGTTCATTCAGGAAACCTTCTCAACGATTTATTCTATACCGCGAAATAACCTTGTTTCGCTTCAGACGGCAAACCCGAAGGATCGAATCAATGTCGGTCTGGTTCAGAACTATCTCGGATTTACAGGTTCACAGATGGTTTTCCTGATTTTCATTCCCCTTATGGAGCTTAATAATAAGGGCTACATCAATCTCCCGATGAGCACAGTTTTCTCGGTAATGGCTTGTGCCGCAGGTATTATCGGCGCACTTGGCAACATTGCAATGGCAATCAACTGCAAGGAGAGAATTCTTCTTCAGCCGAAGCCGGCACCGATTACAAAGACACTTTTCTATATTTTCAAAAATAAATATGCGCTCCGCAACTTTATTGCATCTTTCTCTGTCAGCTGGTGGGCAGACGGCGGATACAAGTGGGATGTTGTTACACAGCAGGAAATTTTCGGCGGTTCAATTCCCTCGTTTATCGCTTATCTTCCCAACAATATTTTCAATTACCTCAGCGTTACGTTTATTCCGAAATTCCAGAAGCTGTTTAAGAACAATAACAGAAATGCCGTTATATGGCTTCGTCTTTGGGATTTGTTCTGCTGTCTCGGAATGGTTGCAATCGGTTGTCCGCTTATTGAAAACAAATGGGCGGCAGTCGGTGTTTATGCTTTGTTCTATGGCATTAACGCTATCAATAACGGCCCGTCAAAGGTATTTGAAGCCGAGCTTGAAAGAGAAATCAAGGACTACACCGAGTATGTTACAGGTGAACGTCCCGACGGTACCTTTGATATCCTGACAGATCTTATCAAGAAAGTTACATCACCGCTGAATGCGCTTCTTACGGTTCAGCTCTTCAAGTGGTCAGGCTATGACCCGACAATTACAATGAAACCGTGGTCGCAGGGCAGTAAGCTTGTTTATCAGAAGGTATTCTTCCTGTTCAACGGTATTACGCTTTTGCCGACATTCATTAAGATTATTCCCTATTTCTTCTATGACCTTGTAGGAGAAAAGAGAGAGAAGATGTATATCGCCCTCAACGAAAGACGAGCACTTATTGCAAGCCAGGAAGAGGACGAAACAAATGAAATTGACGAGCTTGTTGAAATGCTCGCAAATGAAGGCGCAGACAATTAAAAGGCAGAGTGAAAAATGAAACACAATACAGAATTTATACAGAGTTTTATGGCGAGGTATTCGTACCCCGAGGAAGCAGTAACTGAATTTACACGTATCGAAAAGCGGCTCGATTCCGAAGCCGCTTTCGGTGCTGATATGGATAAAATTGTTGAAGATTATATGTTCCCCGAAGCGGACGGAATGCACGAGGCTCTTGAGGCTGTAAAAGCTCTGAGCGAGAAGTACGGCGAGAATGAATACACAATGGATTTCATCTTCATTCTTAACTGCGTTCCGATTCTTAAGGAACGCTACGATAAGGCAGGTATTGACGAGAAAATCTTCTGGGATTCCGCTGATGACCTGCGCTGCAAGCTGATCGAGTGTATCGACTGTGAGGAGGTTCCGGGAACCTTTGTTGCAGGGTGGAATGACGGATTTTTCAAGATGACACGCTTTGCGTACGGCAGATTTCAGTATGAGGTTTGCACATATAATTGGGAAAATGATTTCACTTTCTCATGCGGAAAGGTTATGCATCCGGGCGATACATATATAAATTTCCATATTCCCTCATCGGGTATTCCGCTCACGGATGAAGTCAGACTTGCTTCGTACAAAGAGGCTTATAAGCACTACAAGCACCTTTTTCCTGACGGAAATGTTATTTTCGGTTGCGGCTCGTGGCTTCTTTATCCGAGACACCGTGAGTTTTTGCCGAAGCATCTGAATATTCTTAAGTTTATGGATGATTTTGAGGTTGTCGGTTCGGCTGAAAAGGAAGGCTTTCCGAACGGCTGGAGAGTTTTCGGTAAAGATTCAGACCTCCCGTACGATCAGCTTCCGCGTGATACCACACTCAGAAAAGCATATGCGGACTGGCTGATTGCAGGAAATCCGGGCGGAGATGCGTTCTGCGTTTTCCTGTTTGACGGCGAGAAAATTGTCAGATAAGAGGTGCAGTTATTATGATGAAAATAGGCGTTATTCCCGATTCTTTTCAGGTTCCGTTTAAAGAGGCTGTTGTGCTTGCCGCCGATATGGGCGTCAAAGGCTTACAGCCTTATGTAACAAAGGGAGAAATGGCTCCTGAAAGCTTAAGTAGTCAGGACAGAATTGATATAAAAAAGTTTGTTGACGGTTACGGTTTGCAGTTTTCGGCTGTATGTGCAGATTTCGGAATGCATTTTTATGATGCAGATGTCAACGGAATCAAGCGCACAATGGATATGATGGATCTTGCAAGAGATTTAGGTACAAATATAATAACAACTCACATCGGTAAGGTTCCCGATGATGAGAACAGCGAGGAGTATTTCAAAATGGTGAAAGCCATTGAAATCCTCGGCAAATACGGTGATGCAACAGGAGTTTCTTTTGCCACAGAAACAGGTCCTGAAATGGCAATAAAGCTTCGCGGTGTTCTTGAAAAAGCTGATACAAAAAGCGCAAAGGTCAACCTTGACCCTGCAAATTTTGTAATGGTTGCAGGTCAGAACCCCATTGAGGCAGTACATGTTCTGAAAGATTATATCGTTCATACGCACGCAAAGGACGGAGTTAAAAATCCCGACGGAACGCACACAGAATACCGCCTCGGTGACGGCGATGTTCCGTTTGTTGAGTATCTCTGCGCACTTAAAGAGATTGGCTATGACGGCTTCCTCACAATTGAAAGAGAACGCGGCGCAACACGTATGCAGGATATACAGCACGCAGTAAAATTTTTAGCAGATATTTTAAACAGGATTTATTAAGGAGATGCACAAAATGTTAAAAGTCGGAATTATCGGAAACGGCGGAATTGCAAACTGTCACGCAAAAGGTTATAAGGCACTCGGTGACAGAGTTGAAATTGTTGCCTGCTGTGATATAGTTGAAGAAAAGGCAAAGGATTTTGCGGAAAGATATGACATCCCGAATTATTATACCGATTGTGTTGATATGCTCCAAAAAGAGGATATTGACGTAATCAGCGTTTGCACATGGAATGCGGCTCATGCTCCGTGTACTATTGCAGCTCTCAATGCAGGCTGTAATGTTATCTGTGAAAAGCCGATGGCTATGAACGCAGCTGAGGCCGAGGAGATGAAAGCGGCGGCTGAAAAGAACGGCAAGCTTCTTATGGTCGGTTTTGTAAGACGTCAGGGCGATGACGCAAGGGATGCAAAGGGTCTTGTTGATAACGGCGATCTTGGCGAGGTTTACTACGCAAAGGCTACATATCTTCGTCGCTGCGGCTGTCCGGGCGGTTGGTTCGGAAACAAGGAGCTGTCAGGCGGCGGCCCGCTTATTGACCTCGGAGTTCACGTTATTGATCTTACAAGATACATTATGGGTAACGCAAAGCCTGTTACTGTTTTCGGTATCACAAGCAATAAAATAGGCGCAAGAGATCACATCGGAACAACAGGCTGGGCATCTGAAACAAAGGTTGAGAAACCGATATTCAATGTTGAAGACCTTGCCGCGGCTATGATTAAGTTTGATAACGGCGCAGTTCTTCACGTTGAAACCAGCTTCAATCTCAACAAGAAAGAGAGCGAAGGCAACATAGAGATTTTCGGTTCAAAAGCAGGTCTTACTCTTGAACCGTTTGAGCTCCATACAGAGTATGCAGGCAATCTTGCCGACATCACAATCAGAGGTAAGCACGAATTTGTATTTGACAGAGAATTTAACCGTGAAATCAAGAATTTTGTTGATGCAGTTGAGGGCAAGGCTGAGTGTATGGCAACAGCTGAGGACGGCGTAGTTCTTATGAAAGTTATTGACGCGGTTTACAAGTCGGCTGAAACAGGAAAGTCAGTAGATATTGTTTATTGATAGTGAGGAATATAAATGGAACAGTTTGTAATAGATCAGATAACGAGCGGACTTAAATATCTTCCGTCATGTCTGGCAAAGTCGTTTTTTATCCCCGACAGCAGTGAGCAGACAGAGAAAATGCGAAAGAATTTTATCTGTGGTGTCTGCCATCCGAGAGGAGAATACAGGAAAATAACCGACGCAAACATTGATTGGATAAGGACGGATATTCCGTTCCCGTTCAATGATGACGGAACAATAAATCCGAGCTATGTTGAATATAAAAAGAAAGCTCTTGAGTTTAAGGTAAACGGCATAAATGTAATGGCTGTCACTCCGTACCCGAAGGATTATATCGCATACGGTGCTGATATCAGAAGGGGAGGCGGAGAGACGAAAATTCGTGAGATTGCACGCTTCCTTATCAGAGATTTGCAGGGTGTTGTTTCAGGCTTGCAGATTACCAACGAAATGGGTATGCCGAGATTTACCAAACCACTTAATATGAACGAAGCGGCAAAGTTTATCGGTATTCAGCTCAAGGAGATGTACTATCTCCGAGGCGATATCGTTATCGGTTACAACTCCGCAGGACCGCAGGCAGACCTGCACAGCCTAATGAAGCCGTATTTTCAGTATTGCGACTATGTCGGCATTGATATTTATCTCGGCTGTTTCTACGGAGCGCCCGGCTTTATGTGGATGTTTGACGCCCTTGTGCGCTATCTCTGGGCAATGACAGGCAAGCCTGTTGTGCTTCAGGAGTTCGGATATATCAGCGGCGGTCACACAAAGACACGCAGGCAGAGAAACGAGCTTCTTCAGAGATACGGTGCAAAAAATAAAAAGGATGCAAAGAAAAATATCGTGAAGTTTGTTGATAATCTTCCGAAAACTCTTTCTGAGCATACAAAATATATCTGTGATGAAAATGCGGAAAGATATTTCAATTTCCTTTTCAAAAGCGATATGCGTGACCACCTTTACTGTGAGCTTCAGCGAATCACTAAGATTCCCGGCTATGATCACACAGCAGAGGGTCAGGGCAAGTTCTACACAGATATCATTAAACGTCTTTATGATATGAAGTGTGTTGCAGGTATGATTATTTACTGCTATCAGGACCCCGAGCATTGCTACGTCTGCGGACAGGCGGACTGTCCCGTTGAGACCAAGTGGGGTCTTGTAGATGCTCAGGGCAATCCGAAGCCGTCATATTATGCGGTTCAGAAGGAGTTTGGAAAGATCAAGGGTGAAAACAATGTCTGAGCTTGAAAATAATCTGTATACCAAAAAAGACCTGCGTTTTAAAAACGGCAGGTTTAAGATTTTCTGTATTTCAGATTTACACGGAATCGTAAATTTTGACACAAGAATTCTTCGCGACCTCGACGCAATTCTTGACGAGGTTAAGCCTGACCTGCTTCTTGTTCTCGGTGATATGGTCTGGTATGATGCCTTGGAAACTCCCGATAATCTGAGAGCGTTTCTGAAACCCGTTTTTGATATCGTTGAAAAGAAAAATATTCCGTGGGCTCACGTTTTCGGCAATCACGATAATGACTGTGTGGGTCATACCGATTTCTGTCAGCAGGATATTTATGAAGAGTTTGACCTCAACCTTACAAAGAGAGGTCCCGAAAGTATTCACGGAATCGGAAACTTTGTTCTTCCGATATGGAGTGAAAACAGTGACGATATTGTTTATAACGTATGGGGTGTTGATTCACACGATTCACTCGGTGATTTCATAAAGGAATTTAAGCTTGGCGATCCTGCCAATAAGTGGGATATGCAGTGTGTTTATCCGACCTGTTTGCACGACTGGGGCGGAAGATACAACACTTTGAATTTTGACCAGCTTATGTGGTACTGGAATTCGTCAGTGGAGCTTGAAAAGTACGCAGGTCACAAGATTCCCGGTATGATGGTTATGCATATGCCCTTGCCCGAATACTGCATTGCATATAAGAACACAGCCGAAAGCTATTACGAGGGCACAAGACGTGAGAGTGTAGGCTGTTCACCGATTAACTCGGGTATGTTTAATGCGATTCTTGACCGTGGAGATGTTAAAACAATAGTTGCAGGTCACGACCATATCAATGATTTCACAGGAAGCTTCCTTGGTATTAAGATGTGCTGTGACGCAGGTCTTAACTATGACGGCTACTGCGCCGATGATATGCGAGGCGGACGTGTGATTGAGATTGAAGAAAACGACCCGTGGAACATAAAAACATATATGGTTCGCTGTGCGGACTGCGTTGAAAATTATCCCGGAGAGGAAGTCAGAATAAATGGCTAATGCATTATCTGATGCGATTATGGCAGAAGAAGCTGCGATATTTGGCTCTGCCTAATAGCCGATAACGGAATGAGAAACAACCGTCTGCTTGACGGATTTTTGAAATATCTTGACGAAAAGGAGAACAAGTAATATGAAATTTGGCGCATGTATCGGGTTCAATCCCGAAGAAATAAAATTAGCTTCTGAATTTGGTTTTGACTATCTTGAAGCAGGCTTTGCTTTCTTTGCAAAATCAGCTGATGATGAAATCGAAGCATACTGCAAGTGCCTTGCAGAGAACAAGATCAAGTGCGAAGCCTCAAACTGCTTTATTCCCGGTGAGCTTAAGGTTGTCGGTGATACTGTTGATTATGATGCCCTTAAGGCATATATTGAAAAGGGTATGAGTAACGGTGTTAAGGCGGGTCTGAAGACGGTTGTTTTCGGTTCAGGCGGTGCGAGAAGCATCCCCGAGGGCTTCCCTTACAGCAAGGCTGCCGCTCAGATTGCTTATTTTCTTAAGAACATTGTTGCTCCGCTTGCCGTAAAATATGATATTACAGTTGTTGTTGAGCCTCTTTCGGATTGCAACATTGTCAATACAGTAAAAGAAGGCTGTATTTTTGCGGCAATGGCTGAATCCGATAATGTAAAGGGTCTCGGTGATTCGTACCATATGTATACATTCGGTGACAAGTTCGACAACATTAAGGATGTTAAGGGCTTCCTCGGACACGCTCATGTTGCTGAGCCGACAAAGAGAGTGTATCCTTATGAGGGTGACGGAGCGGATTACAAGTCATTCCTTGAGGCTCTTGAGTTCGCAGGCTGTCCGAGATGCTCAATTGAAGCAAGATGCGATTGTTTCGCAAAGGAAGGCTCTGTTGCTCTTAAGATTCTTAAAGAAGCAATGTAAATCAAAAACAAAAGGGATTTAAGGTCATTATCTGAAACTTGGATATAAACCTTAAATCCCTTATTTTAATATAATACAATTGTTTTGTAATTAAATTCTGTCAGCTCTCGAATCATTCGGACCTTCTTTCCAGATCGGGTCACAGCTCTGTGAAAGAGTGCCGTTTTCGTCAAATGTGAACTGAACCTTGTAGCCGAGACCCTTGAAGCTCTTGCTTCCGTTTTCGTACTCAGCGTCCAGCTTGCTGAAAATCGGATATGTTCCGTTAACGGCAAAAGCGTGGTCAACGGTGAACATTACAAACCAGAGAGAAATAATTCCGACAAGAACCATAGCGATTATCTGAAAAACGCTGAACTTGACAGGCTCTTTAGGCGCACTCTGCTTTATCGCTGTCGGAGCAGGTGCAATTTCATTTGCGGAGAGATCCGGACCCTGCTCGATAACAACAGTAGTTGATGTTTCATCAATAATGCAGATATTCGGCTGTGTCTGAACAGGCTCAGCCTTTTTCTCAACAGGTTTTTTTTCTGATTTAGCAAACGCAGGTACAGGGTCTTCAATCTGCGGACCGTCAACAGCCTCTATTTCATTAAAATTAAATTTTATTCTCTTTTCTGCTGATGTGCTTTCAAGAAGCTCATCGGCTTTATTCAAGTTGTTTTTATTTTCCATAGGATAACCTCCGTCTTCTTATGAGAATATTATATATTATTCTTGAATTAAATCAATAGTATTTTTATAATTTTATCAGTTTGTATATGAAAATGGGTTTTATTTCTCTTTTATTACTTGTTCATTAAATTTTATTATGAAATCTTCGAAATTTGTCCATTCAAAATCATATCCGGATAGTTCATATAATGCTTGTGCACATATATATTCATATTGACCCGCAGCAGAACCTTTGTAAAGTATGAAATATAATGGCTTCATAGCTGCTTGTTCCAGATTCAAAACTTTTTTGTATCTATCACTTTTAAATACTCTGGTCCATCCTGAACAAGTCCAGTAAAAACGGACAATAGAAAAAAACACCCTCTTATGGTAAAAT
>JAKSQO010000035.1 GCA_024404095.1 Clostridia bacterium
TGAGATGAAAGCCCAACAGGAAGAATTTGAAGAATTGAAATTCTTTAAGCCTTCGAAAATTGATATAGATATGATTTCCCCGCCGTTGAGAACGGGTGTTCAAAAATTCATTGATAAATCTTTTAATTGATACTCAACCATCCTTTGTTTCACTTCAACTTTGCGGTTGTTGACTCTCACCCTGCGGCGCTTTATACTTTTATCAAACAATAAAAGCAGGTGAACTTATGAAACTTAAAATCGGTGAAAAGATAAAAGAATTGAGATACGAAAAAGGCTTGACACAAGAGGAAATCGGTGCGCTCATAGGCGTATCGGCACAGTCTGTCAGCAAATGGGAGCGTGGCGAAGGTTATCCCGATATTGAGATGCTGCCGTCCTTGGCAAATTATTTCGGTATAAGCATTGATGAACTGCTCGGAGCAGATGCAGATTCAAAAAAGTATGATGAAATAAATGCACTTTGGGCGAAAAACAACAAAAACGGCTTACACAAAGAGAATATTATCCTGATGAAGCAGGCGTTGAAAACATTTCCCAACGATGCGCTTTTGCTCGTTCAGCTTTCGACTTCGCTTGAAAAAGCCGGAACAACAGACGAAGAAAAGTCCGAATACTTACGTGAATCCATAGCTGTTCAGGAGCAGATTATAAAATATTGTGATGATTGTGAAGTCAGAGGAGCAACAATGTATAACATCTGTTTTGCATATCTCAAAAATGGTGAGCGTGAAAAAGCGTTGGAGCAGGCAAAGAAATTGCCGAACTTATATAAAGGGAGTGAAAATGCTCTTGTATGTATTTTAGACGGAGAAGAAAAACGCAATACCGCATTGTCTGCTCTCACTCCGCTTGCGTGGTCTGTTTCACATCACATGACCGCCCTTGCTCAAACAACAGGTGACGAAACATATACTTTGAAAGCAAAAAGGATTCTTGAAATACTTTATGACTGTAATAATGACTCGTTTATCGAAAATCTGTTGACAAAGTATTCATAATGTTTTTTCCAAAAAACTATCCGTATCATTGTCGAACAGTGGTGCGGAGAAAATCTTTAAAAAATATTTTTTCTTTACCCTAAAAAGCGACAAATTTCTCATAATTCTTGTATTAAAATAAGTTAAAGTTTTAAAATCCTGATAATACAAGAGAGGATGAGAAATGCAGTAAACACTGAACTTGACACACTAATTTAATTACTAAAGTTTACGGAAACTCAGTTTTCAACATTGTTTTCGGCTCTCTGAATTGATTTCAGAGGGCTGTTTTTTTATGCCTGAGTTTTCAGAAACATTTTGGTTATTCTGTCGGAGGTATTTATGGAAAGCAAAACTTTCATACAACTTAATACCCTGCCGACAGGATACAACGGCTTTGCAATGACAGCGGATTTCCGTGTTCAGAGGAAGATTTTGAACAAGCGAAGCAGAAAATTATTCGGTGAAATACATGGTCGTACCGATGACGGACGGGCATAGGAACAGTGTCGGATGTGCAGGAAAACAAAATTCAAATCGTAGCGGAGGATTTTTGCACTTTCTCTCAAAAGGACAATGCAACGGTTTAATCAGTATCTGAAATAAAGAGTAACGGGAGATGATATTTATGTTAACTTTGGCAGAAGCAATGTTACAGAAAAATGCCCAAGAGGTGGTGTCGAAAGTCGCCACCAGCAAACGGAAGAATTATCTGTAACACAATCTGAATATGAAAGTGCGGCAGAACGGGAATATGCCGAACAGGAAACATTAAAGTATTGGTATGAGAACAATGTCGGCTATCATGTTTGGAAAAAGAAATGCGAAACCTGCGGTAAGGTGTTTTACACAATTTGCAATTACCGCAAATATTGTCATTTATCTGATTGCAGAAGCATTGCAAAGCAAAAGAGAATTGAAGAAAAGAAGCAGGAGCATCATCATTCGGAGCATATATGTTCTGTCTGCTCCGCTTCTTTTGTTTCAAAGCGGAATGATGCCAAGTTTTGCAGTAACGCCTGCCGACAAAAAGCATACCGCAAAAATAAATAAAATTGTCGAAAGGCAGAAAGGAAAATTTATGATTAAATTCAATGACAAAATAATTATAGGAATTGATCACGGTTACGGAAATATGAAAACCGCTAACCACCATTTCAAAAGCGGAATTATGTGTTTTAATTCAAAACCGCTTTTTACAAAAAATATGCTCGTTTATGAAAACAGATATTACCTTATTGGTGAGGGACATAAGGAATTTACAGCCGAAAAAGTAAACGATGAGGACTATTATGTTCTCACCCTTGCCGCTGTTGCTACTGAACTTGAAGACAGCGGAATTACAAACGCTGATGTTATCCTCGCAGTGGGCTTGCCTCTGACTTGGACAGCGGGACAAAATGAAAAGTTCTCGGCATATCTTTCAAAAAATGAAACCGTTGATTTTAATTATCACCACAGAGATTATCATATAAAAATCAGCGGTGTAAAGGTTTACCCTCAAGGCTATGCCGCCGTTGCAGATATTGTATCGCAGATGAACAGCGTTAATATGATTGCCGATATAGGTAACGGAACGATGAACATATTACAGATTATCAACAAATTTCCCGTTACAAAAACAATGGCAACAGAGAAATACGGCACATATCAATGTACCCTCGCTGTGCGTGAACAGTTTACAAGAAGAACGAGCAGAAATATTGACGATTCAATTATTGACGAAGTATTCATAAACGGAACGGCGGATATAGGCAAAGAAGATTTGAAAATCATCAAAGAGGTTGCAGGTGAATATGTCAGCGATATTTTCAGAAGACTTCGTGAACACGGCTATGATGAAAATACAATGAAGCTGTATATCACAGGCGGCGGAGGCTGTCTTGTAAAGCATTTTTACAAGTATAATCCTAACCGTGTAATCTTTATTGACGATATTTGTGCCGCCGCAAAGGGATATGAAAATCTTGCAGATATTCAGTTAAGAAAGAATGAAATAATATGAAAAACTCATATCGGATAAATGTGAGATTTGATTTGAATACCGAAGTTAACTGTATTGATTATCTCAATTCTCTGACCGGTTCAAGAAACGCATTTATCGTAGCCGCAGTAAAAGAGAAGATACAACGGGAAAAATCGGGATATGACACTTATCTTGAGGACATAAGAGAGATTGTTCACGAAGAGCTTGCTCGTATAGCTTCGTTTTCAGCAAGTAAAGAAACAGCCGTGCCGAAAGAGAATAACGAAGATGATATTTTAAATTCACTCTCGGTATTCGGACTGTGAGCCAAAACAGTCATATACGGCTCAAACATTAAAAACATAATAAAAAGTGAGCCATTAAGGCTCATAACAAAGACGCACATCAAGGCGGATTTCAGATACTTTCTGTGTTTTTTCAGTTGCTTTTTTAACGCACAGAAGCTGTCCCGAACAACCGCTCACGGTGTGCGTCTCATACTGTAACAAGCAACGACTTTGGCAATCCAAAGTCAAACGCTTGTCAGAGGCATATCCCCTGAAATCCCTAAAAAAAATTATAGAAAGTAGGAAAAATCTTATGCGTAAAAGAAATAATACAGTAAATGTCAGACTGAATGATACTGAACTTGAAAAACTTGATGAAAAGGTATTGAAAAGCGGTTTATCCCGTGAAGCCTTTATCCGTAATGTGTTAAACGGTGCTGAAGTCCATCCCGCCCCGCCTGTTGACTTCTTCAATCTTATCCGTGAAATACGGCGTGTGGGCAATAACATAAATCAGATTGTGCATTATGCAAACGGTAACGGGTTTGTTGAAAACAAAAAACTCACTGAACATCTTAATGAACTTGACAGCATTGAAAAAGAATTATGGAAATCATTTAGAGGCGGATAATGGCAGTAACTTCAATATGGCCTATTAAAAACGGTGTTCGTGATGTTATTGTTTATGCCTGTAATCCCGAAAAAACAACAGAAGAAAACCGTACCTCATTACACTCTGTTGCAAATGTTATTGAATATGCCGCAAATGAACTGAAAACCGAAAAATGCGAATATGTTACGGGTATTAACTGCCGGCAGGATAACGCCGTTCATATTTTCAATGAAACACGAAAGCATTGGGGTAAAGAAAAAGACAAACGGGTTTGTTATCACGCTTATCAGAGCTTTAAGTCAGATGAGGTTGATGCTGAAACTGCTCATAAAATCGGAGTTGAGCTTGCGGAACGGTTATGGGGTGACAGATTTGAAGTGATAGTTGCAACTCATTGTAACACAGGCTGTTATCATAACCACTTTGTTTTAAATGCTGTTTCTTTTGTTGACGGTAAAAAATACTGCAACTACAAATCCGACTATGAAGCATTAAGAAATATGTCCGATACCATTTGCAAAGAATATCAGCTCTCGGTTTTAGAAAACGCTCCCATTCACACACCGGGGAATAAAAATGAGGTATGGGTTCATAAGACGGGAAAACTTACCCACAGAGATATGCTGAAGCGTGATATTGAATATTGTCTGAAATATTCATCAAAGCCTAAAGAATTTCAACAGCAGTTATACGGACTCGGATATACAATAGACTGGCGGAGAATGTCAATTAAAAGTAAGGATTGGGAACGAGCCGTAAGGCTTAAAAGCATCGGATTCCCTGATGAAATAATCGCAGAATATTTTAATAACAACCACAGCAAGCCGTATTTTTACAGAGATGAATGGAACAGTCACACACCTTACAAACAACGATATACTCCTGTTACAAAGATGATGAAAGAATTAAATTTTTCAGTGAAAAACAGTGACAATACAGGTGAAATATTGGTAGGTGCTGTTCTCTATATCATTCTTGCCTTATTTGAACTTATGAAATCAGCAAAGAAATATGCTGTTCAATCTGTTGAATTAAGACACGAAGCACAGAATATTGAGAGATATATTGCAGAGTACAGTTTTCTGAAATCTGCAAACCTTGAAACACTTACGGATATATCAGTATATATAGAAAACACAAGAGATAAAATCACACAGCTTGAACAGGAAAGAAATATTGCCGACAACAAACGCAGACGGGCAGAACCCGAAGATAGACAAAAGTACAAAGACGAGCGAAAAGCATTAACAGAACGCATTACACCGTTAAGGAAAAACTTAAAACAGGCGGAGAAGATTTATGACGAATCTCCCCGCCTTTTTGATTTGGTAAAAAAAGAATATCAACTTGAACGAAAAATATTAGAAAGGAACTTTTACAGATGAAATTAAATGTAAATAACCCGGTTACAATTCCGGCAGAAAAATTGAAACCCTTTGAGGGACACCCGTACAAGGTACAGGACAATGAAGAAATGAATAATCTCATTGAAAGCATACGGGAGCAGGGCATTCTTTCTCCCTTGATAGTAAGACCGCTTGAAAACACAGCGAATGAATATGAAGTAATTTCGGGACACCGAAGATTACACGCCGCAATGAAAGCAGGGCTGGAAACAGTGCCTGCTTTTATTTATGACATAAGCCGTGACGAAGCGGCGGTAATGGTAGTTGACAGCAATCTGCACCGTGAACATATTTTACCCAGTGAAAAAGCATTTTCTTACAAGCTCAAATATGAAGCGTTGAAGCATCAGGGTAAAAGAACGGATTTAACTTCAGAGCAAATTGCACCGAAGTTGACAACAGAACTTATAGCGGAACAGGATGGAACAAGTAAAGATACTGTTAAACGATATATCCGTCTGACGAATTTAATATCTGAACTGCTTGATTTAATGGATAAAAACAAAATAGCTTTTCCCGTTGGCGTTGAGCTTTCATATCTTGACGAAGATAAGCAGTACACAGTTCTCGGACTGATTGAAGAACTTGACTGCACTCCGTCATACGCACAGGCAAATCGTATGCACAAGGATTTTCTTGCAGGCAGTTTAACCGATGCTTCTATTGAAGAAATGTTATCGGCAGATAAGCCGAATCAGATTCAGACTTACAAAATACCGCAGGAATCATTTGACAGATATCTTTCAAAATTTAGAAGCAATGACGAAAGAAACGCTTATCTTCTGAAAGCCTGTGAGTGTTATGAACGGGAATTGAAACGAAAAAGGGACAGAGGGGCAAGATAATATGAGTAATAGTTTTATCGTTCCCCTCGGCGGAACAGGCGAATATGTTATTAACGGTGTGAGGTACAATGTTTCCTCACGCTTTTTATCACCGCTGGAAAGCAAAGTGACGGTTTTTGATAAATTCAAAAATGCAGTCGGCAGTGAATTCATAGATTTGACAAATGACACAATTAAAAATACACTTGATGATAATGTATGTTCGACTGCCGGGAAGGAGGACTAAATGCAGTCAAACAAAAACGGAATTACCGCTTTATACTGTCGTTTGTCCCGTGATGACGGTACCGACAGTGAAAGCAATTCTATCGGTAATCAGAAAAAGCTTTTATTACAGAAAGCGAAAGAATTAGGTCTTACAGACACAAAATATTATCTTGATGACGGGTTTACGGGAACAAATTTTAACCGCCCCGGTTTTCAGTCGCTGATAGATGATATTGATATGGGATATGTTTCAACAGTTATGGTAAAGGATTTATCCCGTTTGGGGCGTGATTATGTTTCGGTAGGTTACTATACCGACAACTATTTTCCGCAGCACGATATACGGTTTATTGCCGTAAATGATATGGTAGACAGCGAAGACGGAGAAAACGAAATCGCACCGTTCAAAAACATTATGAATGAATTTTATGCGAGAGATATTTCAAAAAAGGTTCGTTCTGCAAACAGAATACGGGGCAATTTAGGTGAACCGTTATCACAGCCGCCATACGGATATATGAAAGACCCGAATGACAAACGGCATTGGATTGTTGACCCCGAAGCCTCTCAAATTGTAAAACGCATTTTCTTAATGGCAATAGAGGGCAAGGGCAACGAAACCATAGCAAGGCTGTTGCAGGAGGACAAGGTATTAAATCCTACTGCTTACTGGCAGAGCAAGGGCATAGGCAGAGGCGGTAAGAAAACTCAACCTAATCCGTACAAGTGGGGTAAAACTACTGTTGAAAAGATATTATCAAAACAGGAATACTGCGGAGATATTATCAATTTCAAGACCTATTCAAAATCATTCAAAAACAAGAAAAGATACGACAATGCGGAAGATAACTTAAAAATTTTCAAAGATGTCAATGAACCGATTATTGACCGTCAGACCTTTGAGAATGTACAGGATATGATTAAACGGGCAAAACGCAGGGCACCTAAACCCGAAAACGCACAAAAAAGTATTTTCAGCGGATTGATGAGATGTGCCGACTGCGGTCACACATTAAGGTATCACACAAACCCGCAGAACAAGGAAATACACTATTTCAGTTGCGGAAACTATATTAAGGACACCCGTGGAAACTGTCCCACAAGGCACTATATCCGTGAAGATTCCGTGGCACAGATTGTTTCCTTTGAATTACGGAAGCTGGCAAACTATCTTCAGACAAACGAAGAAAAACTTGTTGAGATTTTAGAGCAAAAGACAAACAAAGACACCTTAAAGCAAAGAAAACAGCTTGAAGATGAATTGCAGACTTCTGTTGCAAGACAGCAAAAAGTGTCACAACTGTACAGCAAATTATATGAGGATAATACTGACGGAAAAGTATCTGATGAATGGTTTTCGGAAATGTCCCGTAAGTTTGAAAATGAACGAACGGAACTGAAAACGAAAATAGCGGCTATCCGCACAAAATTAAGCACAATGGAAAATGCTCAACAGGGAAAAAACAAATTCATAGCATCAATCAGAAAATTTATGTCTATGCAATATTTAACGGCTCCGCTGTTACAAGAACTGATTGATCATATTGATGTGTATGAAACCGAGGGCAAAGGCAAAAACAGAACCCAGCGTGTAGTTGTTTATTACAGATTTGTCGGATATATTGCAATCCCCGAAGAAGATATTGAAATCATCAGAGCTAATACAAGAAAAGGCGTTGAAATCAGTTATATTTCCGAAGCACTGCCCACCACGGCATAACAAAAGGGCTGTATTCACACTTAATGTGCAAAATACAGCCCGAAAATTACAAAAAAAATGAGCATTCATAAAGTCAAATCCCTTATGAATACTCATCATGGTCGGAGTGGCGGGATTTGAACCCACGGCCTCTTGGTCCCGAACCAAGCACGCTACCATCTGCGCTACACCCCGACAGCGCTATCAATTATATACTAATATTTATCTAAAATCAAGCCTTTTTTGAAAAAACTTTCTTTTTATTTTATTTTTGAGCTAAAATCAAATATTTTAATCTCTTTGCTGACATTCCTTACAAAAACAGACTGATATTATTGTTGATTTATTCGAAATCCTTACACTTGCACTTTAATGAAAAGTATTTTATAATATATCTATAATAGTATAATTATACGCTTTTGCTAATCATATAAAAGGAGTGTTGAGAATGAAAAGAAAAGCTCTCTCAATTTTACTTTCTCTTATTTTGCTTATTACTGCGATTGCACCTGCACTTAATGTTGCTTATGCCGCGGTATGGTCAGGCTCGACCGTTGTGCCATCAATGTCGGGCGGTGTGTATCAGATTGCTTCGGGAGAAAATCTTGCATGGTTTGCTCATGCTGTTAATACGGGCAACAATCTGATTAAGGGAAAGCTGACAGCGGATATACAGCTCAACTATAACGGTTCAACCACAAATAACTGGACTCCGATTGGAACAGAGCAGTATCCGTTTATGGGCACATTTGACGGTGACGGACACACCGTAAGCGGACTTTATATCAATTCTTCTCAGACGGGTGTCGGTCTGTTCGGATATGCTTCATATAATTCCTCGATTCCGCTTGATGATGTCAGCGCGGAGTATATTGTCGGTACTAAGGAATATACAATTACTAATCTTAATCTGACAAACGCTAACGTATACGGCAAACAGAATGTCGGCGGTATTATCGGCTATGCGAATAATGTGGGTATTATTGATTGTACTTTTTCGGGCTCGGTTAGCGGCACGGAAAACAGCGTCGGCGGTATCGCAGGCTGGGCAACAATCAACTCGGTTGTCAGTCAATGCAGTGTGTCGGGTACTGTTGAGGGTCATCAGCGTGTCGGCGGAATTGTAGGATTCTGCAACGGTAATTCTGTTACAACCAAGAGCTACGGCAATGTTGATGTTTCAGGCTATATGAATGTCGGCGGAATTGTCGGTACGCTTTCATCAGGCAGTATGCTCGGATGCTTCTTCTTCGGCTCGGTTTCGGCTGACGACAGAGCAGGCGGTCTTGTCGGCTATTCGGCATTCGGCAGAATGATGGGCGGATATACAGTATCAACTGTCACAAATACTGCATCAGGAACAGATTTCGGCGGTATAGTAGGTGTTACATACGGCGGCGATTATGCAAGTCTTTTTTACAGCTTCGAGGACTCAGGCGTTGACGGACCAGAGGGTATAGGCAGAACTGTTGCGGAGATGATGACGTCTGACTTTGTTAAGGAGGTTAACCACTCAGCGCCGTATTTCTGCTTTGACTACATGGAAATCAACAACGGCTATCCTGTTCTTACATGGATGCTTAAGCTTGATGTATGGACGGGCGACCAGACAATGCCGCAGAGAAATTCATCGGGTACATATCTTATCTCAAAGCCGTCCGAGCTTGCATGGTTTGCAGGACTTGTAAACGGTACGCTGAGCGGATTTGACGCCAATCCCGCGGCGAATGCAACAGTTACGGAAAATTTGCTCTTTAACATAAATGTATATGATGATTCTTTCGGATTGACGGAATGGGTTCCGATTGGTACATCTGAACATCCGTACACAGGCACATTCAACGGTGCGGGATATAACATCGCAGGAATCAATATTTCAAATACATCGCTGACAAATTCGGGTCTGTTCGGTTATATCGGAACAGGTACGGTTACAGGTGTAAATCTTGTTGACGGTCTTATCCGAGGCAAGGAAAATGTCGGAGGTATTATCGGTTATCTTGCAAGCGGCTCAGTTATCAACTGCGTATGCAACAGCGAGGTGCAGGGTGACAGAGCGGTCGGTGGAATTGTCGGCAACCTCGGAACATCAACCGCCAAGGTTACAACCTGTGCGATGATAGGTACAATTACAGGCACAAATGTTTCGAACGAGCAGTCGTATCTTCAGAATGTCGGCGGCGTGGTCGGCTACAACAACAGAGCATCGGTGACAAAGAGTTTCTCTTCAGCTCATATCAATGCTCCTCTTGCAAGATATGTCGGAGGTGTTGTCGGCAATAGCTCAAGCGGCAGTATTACAAGCAGTTACAGCACATCAACGGTTGTCGGTTTCGACCGTGTCGGAGGTATTGCGGGTAATAACAATAACGGCACATTCACAAGATGCTATACAGCAGGTAAGGTTTCGGGAACATCGCAGGTAGGTATTGCTTTCGGCGCAACGGTAGGCTCTAATGTTACATACTGCTACTATGACGAGAGTTTCAGAAGTCTTTCAAATACAACAACAGGTGCAACTGCAAAAACTCCTTCACAGATGACAGGCAGTAATTCTGTATATAATCTCGGAATCAGCGGTGATTTTAAAGCAACTGCAGACGATACATATTTCTACTATTATCCGCAGATTTATACAATGTCTTATTCTTCGATTGCTGCAATCAAGAACGCTTCACTTGAGAGCGTAAAGAGAGTGCAGAACAAGTATATTGCAAGAGTTGAAATTGACGGCAGAACCGATACATATTATGAAACACTTGATGATGCTTTCAATTATGCGGCAAATACTGTTTCATCTCTTCTCCCGACAGTTTTCCTTGTTCGCGACCTTGAGCTCGATTCAACACTCACTATCTCAGCTCACGTAAGCTTCTTCGGCGAAAACGGTGCGGTTCTTTCAAGAGCATCATCACTCACGGGTGCGATGATAAGAATCACAAACGATGTTACAATCGGCTCAGCACTTTACGGCTATGATGATGCGACAGATTTTTTCATTGACGGTAATGATATCGCAGGTACAACCTCAGCGATTGTTGTCGCAAACGGATCAACACTTCGCTTTGAACCGGGTGTATGCATCCGTAATTGCAGAACGGCTACAACATCGGTAAGAGGTGCGGCTGTTAATTCGGTTGGCGGAACAGTAGTTGTTACAGGCGGTAGATTTGAAAGAGATATTTCAAAGACCGTCGGCGGTGCGATTTATAATGAGAACGGTACGGTAAACGTAACAGGCGGTGAGTTTGCATACTGCGAAGCGTCGCAGGGCAGTGCAATATATAATAACAACGGTACGGTAAATGTTTCAGGCGGTGTGTTTACAGAAAATATTGCGGCTCAGTACGGCGGTGCGATTGCAGGCTACGGCGTTTACTCGGAAACATATATTACCGGCAAGGCTCAGCTGATAGAAAATCAGGCTACATACGGCGGTGCGCTTGCTGTTCAGAATTACGGTACGCTTGAAATCAGCGGAGGTACACTTACAGGCAACCGTGCATATTCACAGGGCGGTGCGCTTTATATCGGAAGCGGAGCTGAGGCTCATGTTACGGGTGGTAAGTTCACTTCAAATGTTGCACAGAATCCTGTTAACCCGTCACTTGCGGCATACGGTAACGGCATATACAATGACGGTGATCTGATGCTTAAGGGAACGGTTCAGCTTCCTGCCGATAATGATATCTATCTGCCGACAGGCAAATATGTTACCGTTGCGGACAGACTTACCTGTCTCGGCCATGCGGCGGTTATCACTCCGCAGACATATGCTGAGGGCACAAAGGTTCTCAACGGTTCGGCAATGACTTCATATTATAATAAGTTTGGTGTAACTCAGTCGGGCTGGCACATTCTCGCAAGCGGAAAGATTACAAATCTCGCTTCACAGAATGTTGCAATGCTCAGTAAGAACGGCGCATATTCAATTGAATTTGTTTCTCTGTATGATGCCTTTGCGGCTGTCGGTGAAGACGATACAGCCATTATCACGGTTATTGCAGACAATGTTATCAATGATACAATTCCTGTTCACGGTGATGTTACACTTATATGTGATGACAACAGCTGTGTTTCAATGCGAAACGGTTCTTTCCACGGCGTAATGTTCGACGTTCAGCCGGGTGCGGTTCTCCGTTTCGGTGATGTGATAGTAAATCCCGACCAGCAGGCACAGAACGACTATAAGTTAGGCACAACCACCGCAGGTCAGATGATAATTGACGGTGGTGCTTCAACAACAGGTGTTGTCGGTGCGGCGGCGGTTAATGTTCAGACAAACGGTCAGTTCTTTATGTATGATGACGCAATCATCCGCAACTGCTCAAATACAACAACAGGTACCGTTACTGTTTCGGGTACAATGCATATGTACGGCGGAACAATAACGGGCAACAGCGGTCTTTACAGCGGCGGCGTTTATGTGAAAAGCTCGGGCATTCTGAATACATATGGCGGCGTTATCGCAGGTAACCATTCGGACAAAAATGCTGAGGCGGTTTATTCTGTCGGCAAGGTAGTCAGAAACATCAACTCATATAAGTATTACTATATCGAAACTCTTCGCGATGAAGATACAGGCGAAATCACAGGTATGGCTGACCCTGTTTACAGAGCGACACAGAAGACCGATGTGCTTATAGGTGAGGGTGAGCGAGTATACCTCGACAATAGTCTGATTTACTTGGGAGAAAGCTCAACAGATGTTTTCGTAAGAGATCTTGACAGAATTCCGACTTCGACCGGATTTACAATCAACAATATGCTGATCGCGCTTAAATCATATACTGTCGGCGCGGTTGCAGTAACGGGAACAAACGTTATTGATTACTTCACAGGTTATATACCTGATGCGGATGGCTTCTATGTTATGAGTGACGGTAAGCTTAGTATTAACAAGCTTGTTCCGAAGTCTGATTCGGGTTACAGAGTTCAGCGTGCAAAGGGTGTTATCTCTGGCATACAGCTCGGAAGCAATAAGGTGAGTACAGTTATTTCAAAGTTTGTCAATGCCACAACGCTTATCAGGGTTGTCAATGCAAAGGGCACTCCGTTAAGAAACACTAATACAGTTACAACAGGATGTAAGATTCGTCTTGTTGATGCAGCGGGCAGGGTTGTTGATGAATTAGCTGTTGTTATTTACGGTGACGTCAATGCCGACGAAAAAATTGACGGTTGCGACGCAGTTCTTATAGGAACAATTGCGGCAAATATGCTTAATTCAACTAATGCGAGTGCGGCAGAGCTTGAAGCAGGCGACGTCAACCATGACGGTTCGGTAACAGCTATTGATGCGGAACAGGTTGAATCCTGCGGAGTATTGCTTAATACAATTGAACAGATATAAACAAAAAGAGAAGCTTCGGATTGAAGCTTCTCTTTTTGCTAATTTGCTTTGTTCATTGCCTTGTCTATATTTCCGTCAAGCATATCGGGCAGGACATCGACCGCTTTCTGTATTGCTTTCATCAGTTCTTCCATATCAGACTTGCTGAAGGTTGACAGCACCCAGTTAGCAAGATTGTAGTCGGGATGAGGCTTTGCTCCGATACCGACCTTGATACGCGGAAAGTTGTCGGAATTGAGGTGATAGATAATACTCTTGATTCCGTTGTGACCGCCGTCGGTTCCCTTTCGGCGGATTCTGAGCTTTCCGCAGGGGAGGGATATGTCGTCAAAAATGACGATAATTTTTTCGGGCGGGATTTTGTAAAAGCTTGCTATCTCACGAACAGCTTCGCCGCTGTTGTTCATGAATGTCTGCGGCTTAACAAGCAGACAGCGGTGACCGCCGATAACCGTATCACCAAGAAGTGCTTTGTATTTGAGCTTTTTAACTTCAATATTCTGCTCAACCGATAAGCGGTCAATTGTCAAAAATCCTGCGTTATGTCGGGTGTATTCATATTCCTTACCCGGGTTGCCGAGACCGACAATCAGAAATTCGGGTGAACCCGAGGAAGATGCAAATTCTTTCTTTTTAAAAATCATTTTATACTCCTGTGTCAAAATTTTCGGGACGATAACTCGTCCCGAAATTGTTTTATTCTGCTATTGTAACCGGAAGCTTTTTAAACTGCGGATTTTCATAATCGCTGATATTTTCGTCGATACTCTTAATTGGGATATATTCAATGTTGATATCCATCTTTTTAAGAGCCTTCAGAACAGCTGTTTCATCGGCATACTTTGATTTGTCATACATACCTTCAAGTACAATTTCCTGATTCTGAGCTGACGCAATACCGATTTCAGAACCTACACTACTGTAATCATTAAGTATAATGCCGTCAACATTTTTGTGTGAAAGTCTGTCAAATGCAATTCGTGTAGGAGTTGTATTAACAACAATATATGAGTATTCAAAGTTTACCCATTCCTCAGCCTTTTCAATAATCTCATTATACTGCTTCTCGTCAATGTTGTAGTTGTCGATATGATTCTTGATTTTCTCGGCTTCTTCCTTGTCAGCCTCAATTGCCTCCTTAAGAGTTTCCTTGGAACGTACAATGTTGTAATTCGCACGCTTGTCATATTCAACAACGCCTTTTGCCTTAACCTCTTTATTCTTCTTGTTAATTGAGGTGTATTCAAATACGGATGTTGCAATATTTTCGTTTGTCGAGCCGTTATCAGCACCTGATTTGTCAGATTTTTTACAGCCGTATGTGCCGAAAATCACGCTGACAGCCATAACAGCTGATATAATTCTGATAAGTTTGTTTTTCATTTTGATTTACCTCTTATTTCTGCCATCTGTACGGTTTTTTCTTTACAACCCATTCCTTTTTGGTTGACTGCTTTGAACGGGCGATTGCAAGCGCATTATCGGGAACATCCTCGGTAACAACTGAGCCTGCGGCGGTATATGCATTGTTGCCTACCTTGACAGGAGCAACAAGACAGGTGTCACAGCCGATGAATGCATTATCGCCGACAGTTGTTCTGTGCTTATCCTTGCCTGTGAAGTTTGCGGTTGCGCATCCGCAGCCAAAGTTTACTCCGCTTCCGACATCAGCGTCACCGACATATGTCAGATGAGCCACGCAGGTCTTATCACCGATTGTTGCGTTCTTGAACTCAACAAAGTTGCCTGCCTTAACACCCGCACCGATAATACAGCCGGGACGGATTCTTGCGAACGGTCCGACCGAAGCGCCTTTCTTAACCTCGGAGGAGTAGCAGAACACACTTGTAAGTGTAACGTCATCCTCGATTTTGCTGTCCTCAATGTGAGAATTCGGACCGATTACACAGTTTGCACCGATAACGGTTTTGCCCTTGATTGATGTGCCGGGAAGAATCTCGGTTTCAGCACCGATAACAGCCTCCGGACTTATCATAACTCCGTCGGGGCAGGGGATTGATACACCGTTGAGCAGATGCTTTCTCATAATCTTCTTTCGGGCGGTTTCGTTCAGCTCCTGAAGCTGAAGTCTGTTGTTCGCACCCTTGGCAACATCGGGAGAACCTGCCTCAAACGCAACTGCGTTGAGCTTTTTCTCAAGTATAACCTCGATTGCATCTGTCAGATAGTATTCCTTCTGCTTTTCGTTTTTTTCAAACTTGGCGGCGATACCTTCAAGCGTATCAAGGAGTACGGAGCAATTGAACCAGTATGCGCCCGAGTTGATTTCATTGATGATTTTTTCTGATGCAGCGGCATCGTTTTCCTCAACAATTTTTTTAAGACATTTATCCTTGTTGCGTACTATTCTGCCGTAGCCGAACGGATTGTCAAGCTTTGCGGAAATAACGGTAACTGCGTTTTTGCTTGCAATATGATATTCGTAAGCAGACTTGATTGTTTCGGCATCCATAAGCGGATTATCACCGTTAAGAATAAGGATATTGTCGTGTATATGCTCTTTTATGAAGTCCTTTGCCTGCATAACGGCATGACCTGTTCCGAGACGTTCTTCCTGAAAGACTGTTCTGAACTTTCCGCCGAGATGTTCTTCAAGCAGTTCGTGCTTATATCCTGTGACAACGCAGATGTCATCCACACCGCCGCCGATTGCTGCGTCAAGAACCCAGTCAATCATGGGCTTGAAGAGAACCTCGGCGAGCACCTTGGGCTTTGACATTTTCATACGGGTGCCTTCGCCTGCCGCAAGAATAAGTGCACAATTTGAACTCATAATTATACCTCCATTATTATAAATTTTAACTCATAATAATTATTGCAGAAAACGGGGATAAATACAATAGTAATTTTGATATTTTTTTGTAACATTTTTGACAAAAGTTTCATTTTATGGGAATACTATTTCAGTATAAAAGGATATGGAAATGAAGTATGCGTTATGATATAATTATTTTCAGCGTAATTGGGTGTATTGCGCCCTTTTGGCGACATTAACTATGTAATCTTTATTTTTGGAGGTATAAAACATGGCAACAAAGTATGTTTACCTTTTCAGCGAAGGTAACAAAGACATGCGTAATCTCCTCGGTGGTAAAGGTGCAAACCTTGCAGAAATGACCTCAATCGGTCTTCCTGTTCCCCAGGGCTTTACAATCACAACAGAAGCATGTACAAAGTATTATGAGGACGGCAGAAAGATCAACGACGACATCATGGCTGAGATTGATGAGTACATCGTAAAGATGGAAGAGATCACAGGCAAGAAGTTCGGTGATAAGGAGAATCCGCTCCTCGTTTCAGTTCGTTCCGGCGCACGTGCATCAATGCCCGGTATGATGGATACAATCCTTAACCTCGGTCTTAACGAGGACGTTGTTGCAGTTATGGCTGAGAAGTCAAACAATCCCCGTTGGGCTTGGGACTGCTACAGAAGATTCATTCAGATGTATTCCGACGTTGTTATGGAAGTTGGTAAGAAGTACTTCGAAGAGCTCATCGACGAGATGAAGGCTAAGAAGGGTGTTACACAGGACGTTGAGCTTACAGCTGAGGACCTTAAGGAACTCGCTGGTCAGTTCAAGGCTGAGTACAAGTCAAAGATCGGTGCAGATTTCCCGACAGACCCCAAGGCACAGCTCAAGGGCGCTATCGAGGCTGTTTTCCGTTCATGGGACAACCCCCGTGCAAACGTTTACCGTCGTGACAACGATATTCCTTATTCATGGGGTACAGCTGTTAACGTACAGATGATGGCATTCGGTAACAT
This sequence comes from Clostridia bacterium, assembly GCA_024404095.1. Taxonomy (GTDB): domain Bacteria; phylum Bacillota; class Clostridia; order Oscillospirales; family Acutalibacteraceae; genus CAG-488. The sequence goes on from JAKSQO010000035.1 coordinate 17,144, forward strand.
GGGTGACGACTGCGGTACAGGCGTTGCTTTCACACGTGATCCTGCAACAGGCGAGAAGGGCCTCATGGGTGAGTTCCTTACAAATGCACAGGGTGAGGACGTTGTTGCCGGTGTCAGAACTCCGATGCCGATCGCTCAGATGGCTGAGAAGTTCCCCGAAGCATTCAAGAAGTTTACAGAAGTTTGCGCAATCCTTGAAGATCACTATCGTGATATGCAGGATATGGAGTTCACAGTTGAGAAGGGTCAGCTCTTCATGCTTCAGACTCGTAACGGTAAGAGAACTGCTAAGGCTGCTCTCAAGATCGCTTGTGACCTCGTTGACGAGGGCATGATCGACGAGAAGAAGGCTGTTGCTATGATCGATCCCAGAAACCTTGACACACTCCTTCATCCTCAGTTCGATGCAAAGGCACTTAAGGCTGCTGTTCCTGCAGGTAAGGGTCTTGGCGCATCTCCGGGTGCTGCTTGCGGTAAGGTTGTATTCACAGCTGAGGACGCAGAGGCTTGGAACGCAAGAGGAGAAAAGGTTGTTCTTGTACGTCTTGAGACATCTCCCGAAGATATCACAGGTATGAAGGCATCTCAGGGTATCCTCACAGTTCGTGGCGGTATGACATCACACGCAGCTGTTGTTGCTCGTGGTATGGGTACTTGCTGTGTATCAGGCTGCGGCGATATCAAGATGGATGAAGAGAACAAGAAGTTCGAGCTTGCCGGCAAGACATACGTTGAGGGTGACTACATCTCAATCGACGGTTCAACAGGTAACATCTATGACGGTATCATCCCGACAGTTGACGCTGAAATCGCAGGCGAGTTCGGCAGAATCATGGCTTGGGCTGACAAGTACAGAACTCTTAAGGTTCGTACAAACGCTGATACTCCTGCTGACGCTAAGAAGGCAAGAGAGCTCGGTGCTGAAGGTATCGGTCTTTGCCGTACAGAGCATATGTTCTTCGAGGCTGACAGAATCGCAGCATTCCGTGAAATGATCTGCGCTGACACAGTAGAAGAGAGAGAAGCTGCTCTTGATAAGATTATGCCTTATCAGCAGGGTGACTTTGAGAAGCTCTATGAGGCTCTTGAAGGCTGCCCCGTTACAATCCGTTTCCTTGATCCTCCGCTTCACGAGTTCGTTCCCACAGAGGAAGCTGACATCGAAGCTCTTGCAGCAGCACAGGGCAAGTCAGTTGAGGACATCAAGGCTCTCATCAGCTCACTTCACGAGTTTAACCCGATGATGGGTCATCGTGGATGCCGTCTTACTGTAACTTATCCCGAAATCGCTAAGATGCAGACAAAGGCAGTTATCCGTGCAGCTATCAACGTTAAGAAGGCACATGCTGACTGGAACATCGTTCCCGAAATCATGATTCCTCTCGTTGGTGAAGTTAAGGAGCTCAAGTTCGTTAAGGACGTAGTTGTTGCAACAGCTGATGCTGAAATCGCAGCTGCAGGCGTTGAGCTTAAGTATGAAGTTGGTACAATGATCGAGATTCCTCGTGCAGCTCTTACAGCTGACGAAATCGCTAAGGAAGCTGAGTTCTTCTGCTTCGGTACTAACGACCTTACTCAGATGACATTCGGCTTCAGCCGTGATGACGCCGGTAAGTTCCTTGGCGCATACTACGATCAGAAGATCTATGAGAACGATCCGTTTGCAAAGCTTGACCAGACTGGTGTTGGTAAGCTTATGGAAATGGCTGTTGAGATGGGTAAGAAGGTTCGTCCTGAGATGCACTGCGGTATCTGCGGTGAGCACGGCGGCGACCCCGTATCAGTTGAGTTCTGCCACAAGATTGGCCTCAACTACGTATCTTGCTCTCCCTTCCGTGTTCCCATCGCTCGTCTTGCTGCTGCTCAGGCTGCACTTAGCTCAGAACAGTAATCAGAAAAACGGGCTAAAATAGCATAAAATATTGAATTTGGGCATCCGATTTAGCGTCGGATGCCCATTTTTTATTACTTTAGGGCTACGATACGGTTATTAGTTTGCATTTCAATCAATGAATATTAACAAAAAGTCAAAATGATATGAACAAGTTGTGAACAATTTAGACCGTATAGTTTTAGTGTTTTCCTTATATTTTGAAGAGCTAATTTCCAATCAAGAAATCTGTGAAAACCGAAACAGTAAATTAGTGCGTATGTTTCATATTAATTGAGTACGGGGGGAATGGTTAATACGCTGATTTGTTATTTCATTATAAAATGCTCTGAATGTAATGATTATTGAATTTTGCTTAACTAAAATTTTGTTCCTTATCAGTAGTATGCTTCGGTAAATTTATAATTAAAAGCTCCTGTTATTTGGTATACCGAGTTTCCAAATTGATTCAGAGAAAGGAGTATATTTAAGAACAAATGATAAGTCAACAAAGTATGAAGATGAAGACTATGAAAACTATATTCAGGTTGCATCTTTTACGATTACTATTGACGAAGCAAAAGCATACATGCATGCTATTTCACCACGCAAAACGATAAAAATATTACTTCTATCAAGTACAACAATGTTGAAAAATATGCGTATGAATACAACGACGGCGTATTGTCAAAATCCGTTGATTATGATAATATGTTAGTAGCGTATTATACAGATGACACCATAACAACAAAAACATTTACTCTTTCGGGCAGTGATATTTTTGTTTTATGATAAGAATAACAAAGAATATGTTGTTTTTAATGGTTATGATGCGAAAATAACATCGGCTAAAAGATATAAAAATATATCAGATATTTCAAAGAATGGGGGTAGTTCCTATTTTTATGGTATTCTTTTCAAAAAGTAGAAAATTAAAGATTTTCTTGTTTCTTATAATAGTTTTATTAACAATGAGTATGTTTACTTATTTTATTTATTCGTCCAACAATACTTATGATAAATTAAATGATATTGAAAATAACAATTATCATCTATACTATGACAATGGTAATGATTTAATTTTAGAGTACAATAGAGCCAATTGTTATTATAAAATATATAATAACCAAGGCGTGGAATATCATATGTATGTGAAGCGTGGATTAGGTAGATATTTGTTTGTTAGCTTTTATGAAGATAATAATGTGATCTTTACCGGTTCAATGAGAATAACAAAAGATGAGCAGATCATAATAGAAAGTGATAATGAGCTATACAAAATAATGACGTTTTCTAAATAGTGAATTATAATTGTTTTGTCGTTATCCAATCATTATAATATATAGCAATAGCTTAAATAGAACAGACACTATTATTGACAACTGGTAATCTCCGGCAGTTCACTGAACTGCCGGAGATTTTGGCTATCTGATAGCTTGATAAAATTATGCTTTAGCAACTCTCTAATATCTCATATTAAAATATAGCCTAAAACCAGATGCCAAAAGCTGTCAGGTTGATTATTGACTCGGATTTTTTAGCTATTTAGAGTAAAAATAAACTATATTTGCTGTAATTAAAAAAGAACAAAATGCAAATTAATGTGTCGATTGCTGTTACATTTTTTCTTTTTATGTATTTAATTATATAGATATATTAAGGAGGAGAATACATGAATAAGAAAGTTACAACAGTGATAGGATGGGTTATAACATTAGTGGCTGCCATAATCGGAACTTTTGAAGCAACGAAAAATATCTATTCTATTGAAATGAATCCATCTCAAAATATAACTGTAAATATTGATGGAAAGGAAGTTGATATCAATAAAGATAATGCACAAGATGTTTATGATGAAATAGAAAATGACAAAAACAGTTTAAGTTCGCAGGTAGAAACTTTAGAAGAAAAGAATCAGGACCTTAATTCTGAACTGGCACGTTATAAAGAATACGGAACGTCTGCGCTAGTAAGTAAAAATAAAAGTTTTGATTCGAATAGAATAAGCTTACTTGCTTTTGAACCGGTAAATCAGCATAATTGGAACCCAAACGAAGGTACATTGAAAGATTCGTTAGGAAATATCTATACAGTTAGTCTAGATTATCTTGTTTTAGATAACGGAAATTATGGCGAGTACTATACAAATGGTCAATTTTCAAAATTGCAATTTAGGCTTGCACCTCATGAAACGATGGGACAGGATTCTTCTGCTGTGATAAAAGTTTTTGCTAATGATTTACTTGTATTTACCTCTGATGAAATAACCAGAAAAAGTGAGGCTGAAACCTATACTGTTGATATAAATAATGCAAAATTTATTAAAATTGTTTGCGAAGGAATAAATGGGTGGGATAATAACGTAATGTTATTAGATTCAACATTAATTAAATGATGTTTATTACTGTTATTCCTATTAAAAGCTTATTGGATGGTAGTTTTTCAAGATTTGTATAAAGTCCAAAGAATAGTATAAAAACAAAGTGATAACAGGGTGTGTGAACCGAGGGTTGGCTTACACGCCTTGTTTGCGTTATAGCAGAAATCACGGTTCATGTATATGATGCAGACAATAGATTTATATGGAGATTGTAAAGATAATAATGTCGATCTTATATCGATAAGGCTAAATAAAATGAAACTTTAAATTTGCCCTATTATGAAAATGGTTTATGATTTTGGTTGTGAGCAGGAATTTGTCATAGTATTGAAAGAAAAATCAGATATGGGAAAGGGGACAAGTTTGAAAAATCCACGAATTGTTTTTTGACAAGGAAAAGGGATTCTTGATAATATGTTCTCTGACAAATTTGACGAACTTATTAAGCAGATTGATGAAAATAATGAATACGTCGCACCAAATTGAATGTCGGCAGGTGTTCAACTCTGCCGACGTATTAAAGCATGAGAGGGGATAGCCAACACACTGTTGGGTTATATCATTATATAATGATAGAAAAGTAATGAATTTTTACTTAACTGAAAAGTTCAGATTGATATAAAACTATTATACTTGGTAATAACATTTTTTATTGAACAGGTCATATTTTTTGTTACATTTTGTCGGAAAAGCTATTATATAAAATAGGGTAATTGTAATAATTAAAAGAAAAGATGATAAATGGCGACGCTGCTATGATTAATATGGTTAAGAGAGTGTTGCAATGAAGCTAATACCAAGGTAACTATAAAAGAACAGATTTAACTTCTACACCAACGGTGTAGAAGTTGGGTAATAAATTTTAATTTACTGTTAATTTAATAAAGAGTACTGTTTGTAAAAGATATATGTAAATGAAAACAATTAATTAACAATTTAAAATGGCAAGTTATTTATATAAAATTTATATATTGTTTCTATAATTGTATTTTAGAAGAATTTGTTTTTTTCGATTAATTGTGACTTCTGTATAAATCTCTGTGGTTGTTACACTGCTGTGACCGAGTATTTCTTGTACAGAGCGAAGATCTGCACCATTGGCAAGAAGATTTGTGGCAAATGTATGACGGAGATAATGAGGTGTTGAGTGTTCATTTATACCACATGCCTTTTTGGTTGAGTTATATATATATTCAATACCGTGTATGCTTATTTGATTGCCAAAACGATTTACAAATATTTTATCGGTATTGTTTGTTTGATTGCTTCTAACCTTTATCCAAAGCATAAGATTATTCCAAGTATCATTGCAGGAAATATATATTAATCGTTGTTTCTTTCCTTTCCCGTGAATCAATATAGTTTGTTCGCTAAAAATAATGTCTTCGATTGATATATTAGAAGCCTCTTCAATTCTGATCCCGGAACTGATAAGCAAGTCGATCAATGCAAGATCACGATATGCTTTCCATGATGAAAATGTTGATGTTTTGGTTTTGATGTTATTGGATAGATATTGAATAAGTTGTGCGGATTCGTCGACCGATAAAGTTTTAGGAAGCTTACGTTCTTTTTTTACTTTAAAAGTATAGTTTTGATAGTAATTGTATTCTATATATCCGGTCTCATAGAGGAATCTAAAAAACATTTTTAGAACTATCAGTTTGCGGGTGATAGTAGATTCTTGCAAGTGTCTCTCGTCAAATAAATGCTTAATATAGTCTAAAACAATATCATTATGCATTTGCTTGTTTGATAGAAACTTACAAATGTCTTTTAAATCTGAATCATATGCGATGATGGTTTTGCTTGATAAGTTTTTGGTTGATTTTATTATATCCAAAAATTGGTTTGATAATTTATATAAATCCATTTTTTGCACCTCGTATTTAATAATATATTATATATTTTATCAAAACACACTATAATAAATCTACAACAAACTTACAATAATACTTAATTATTGTAAGTTAATTGAGCATAACTAATAATTATCTTTCGATAAACAAAGTGAGGAAAATATGAGCGAAAAAGATTTTGATAAACTTGTGAAAAAACTCCGAAAACTTGGGTATGATCGTGATGATGAGTTCAATTCGACAATTGAGTATGATACTATTCTTGACACAGATTATAATCACAAAGCCCTCAATAATATGGTAGTTATTTCATGTAAATTGAATAGAGTAAATTTTGACTATGCTGCCGCAACAGGTGCGATTTTCAAACAATGCGATTTTTTAAACTGCAAAATGTATCAACCAGATTTTGAGTTTTGCAATTTTGAAGATTGTTCTTTAAGAACAGAAGAAAAAATTGTATCATCTTTTAATAATTGTAATTTCACTAATGTAATATTTGATGGTGTTTTCTTTGAGTCTTGTACATTTACTGGAGCATTGTTTGAAAACTGCGTGTTTAGAAATGTTGTAATAAGAAGTTCAACGCTAGAAAACGCATTATTTGAAAACTGTGTATTTGAAAGCAGCAACTTACGGAATATCAATATGGATTATGTACATATGAACAACCCTCATATAAACAATTCTATTTTCCCTTTTTCTCAAATACCGTACATATTTGGATTTTTTCAATATCTTATGTCAACTAATGATCTTGTGTTAATATCTTCAGAAAAAAAGCAAACTATTGCTCGAGAAAAATATCTCAATGATGCATTGCCTTTATTAGTTGACTATTGGAAAGAAAAAAGCATGAATCGTTCAGAATTCTGTTTTCCATTATCAAACTTTTATATTGCACAAAAGGATTTCTCCAATGCTATTATTTATTTAAGATCTGGATTAGAATCGGCAATAACAACCCATGATTTTAGAATGATAAAATTTTACTGTAAATTAATTGCCGAAAGTAATTTGTTCGATTTTACAACATTAAATAGATTTTATGATATGATAAAACTTTTAGGTTCAGTTAGTAGCAACACCAAAACTGAACTGCGTAGCTTTATTCGAAATATCGGTGAAATAAAATCAATTCTTTTTCATTCAAAAAAATCCCCATCACTGATAATTAGGTTTAGAACTAATCTATTTGTAAAAGAATCTGATAAAGTAGGGGTTATACTTAGTAAACTTTTTTCAATATCAAAAATGGATATCGATAATCCAAATAAAGTGGAAACTATTCTTTCAGAGAACTCCCCCTTATTAATTTCATTAGAAATAACCGGAATAGAAATAAATATTTTGAACTTGTTCCAGTTGCTTATTCAAAACAAGTGTTTTATTTCAAATAATAGTTGTTTTGCCAATTTGGGACACATCAATGCATTGTCAAGTTATTTCCCAAAAACATATCGGCAGATAAACGAGCTTTCAGACTATTGTTTGAATAATGATATTGAAATTAAAATAGTTGAATACATTTTAGATAATTGTCCTGAAGCAAATGATTTTGGGTTTAAACCATATGGTTGTTTTGATGTTGACAATGCTAACAAATCAAATTCTAATTTAACAACACTAACTTAAAAATTAAGGTGAATTATGCAATACTCATATAAAGTTGTAAACGGAAAACTTCTTTTAACAGAAAAACGTCCAGTATATTATCGCAGAATAATTTGTGAAAAAGCAGCTGAAGTTATAGCATATTTCTTTATAATAGCTATTTCTTTCTTTTTAATTCTTTTTGCATTTGACAACCTAATAACAGCATTAACCATTGAAAATGCAATTTCAGTTGGTGCTGTATTTTCAACCATTGGAAGTTCTATAGTATCAATCTCTTCTATTTTGTGTAACAAGCAAGATGTACTTTTTGAAAACAATATAAATGTTTTACAAAAAGATTTAATTAACTTTTATTGGAAACGATGGACGTTTTTAAATAGGGTAACAAAGTCTAATTTAGGTAAAGGTAAATATCAAGTAATTGAGAATCCATACATTGAATTTGAATTTTCAACAAAAAAACTTAAAGTAAATATTCCTTCATCTAAATCGGATTATGATGAATTACCAGTTGTTATCACTTTTTTGAAGCTATTATTCTATAAGAAGAGTTACAGAAATAGCCTAATAAAGTTAAATAACGAAGACGCCTTACAAGAAATATTGGTTTGGAATTGTATTTCATCAGTTTACAAAAATATATTAACATATAAGATTGGTAAACTTTTTGTTTGGTTTGGTTGTTGCTTAGTGTTTTTTAGCATACTTTTTTCTTTGTTCTATCCTAAAATATTTACCGTTTATGAGGTGATTTTTAAGGTATTATCCTCGCAAAAGTGACAAGTTGGACCAAGTGGTACATTATATTTTTGACATATTTCCTTTGCTTTTGTCAACATATCATATATTTCTGAATCCGAGGGTGTGAAAAATGTTTCTAATGGAGTACCGGCAATAGGTTTAAACAATGACAAAATAGGAGAAACGCCAAGTTGACAAACAAACTCTACACCTTTAAGAAAAGATTCTTTTGGTTCTAATCCAACAATAAAAATTGTTCGAACATGTCCATTTTTGCCCCAAAGTTTAACAGCTCTTTCAAAAGCTGATTTGTAAGTCTAAAGAGACAATGCACCTTTACCAGGCATATATTTCCGAGCTAATATTCGATCAAACACTTCTAAATTGAAAGATACTTCAGTAACACCAGATTCAAACAATTTATCTAAAATTATTTTTTTATGTGGAGGAGTACACATCAAATAAATTGGCTTTTGTGATTGTTGCCGTATTAGTTTGACAACTTCAATAACTTTTTCAAAATTGTTGTAAGGTTCATAAGAACCTCCACCAACTAAATAATGATTGATGCTTGGATGGTTTTCATAAGCATGTAATACCTCTGCGATATCTTCTACAGTAAACTGTCGTTCGCTATTTTCAACATCGCAAAACTTACATCCTATATTTTTTTGCTTAAAATAACAGCTGTTGCGAAAGTATATTCTTAATCTATCGTTCCCTAAATATGAAATTTCATCGTAAATAAACCCATTAGTCGATTTCATTAGAGATAATGGATCTTTCTTTCGCAACGTAATATTTGAAATTATTTTGTCATAAAACTTTAGAGTGTATTCTTCATTTTCTGACAATCCAATTTCAAATGGTGTAAGGAAGGTCGGTTTAGTTCCATTTGGAACATTAATGTATATATCTTCTATAATAAGGTCAAAAGCTTCAAACTCATGATAGTTTAAGCCGCCATTTAATTCTGCATACAATTGTGCCTCTGGACTGATCCTAACTCCATGATGTAAAAGAGATATTTTAAATCTTTCTAAATCATTTTCCCATTGTTCTGTATCAAAAAAATCTTCTTCTATAGAAACGTTTGGGTGCATTGAACATTTATATTCTGGACTAACCGATACAATGTTAAAAGGAAAACATAATTGAAACAAATATGATTTGTTTTCAAACTTTGATTTCCAATCTATATCATCGTCAATACACATTACAATCTCTTTATAAAATGGTAATATCTTATACAAATATTTATGTTTGTTTAGCTGGGTATTTGTGTATGAATAAGTATAAAAACTCAAATTTACTTTTAATGCAGAAATATCTATATTGCTTTTAGGTTGAAAAAAAGCGTTGTAGTGAAGTTCTTGGATGGAATGGCTATCATTATTACTATGTAGAGCATAGTTTATCGCCATTGTAGATGCCTGAAAACGTGAGTTTATCTCCATGAAATACACCTCGTCTTCGGTTGCAATGAAATCTATTCCGCATACGCCACGATATCCTGACTCCTGTAATCTTTTTCCGATTGATTCTGCTTGTAAAATTATTTTTTCTTTTATTTTCTCAGAAATTTGTTCATATGCGATAAAATCTCCACCCTTATAAAAGAAACCATTAATAGTTGGAGAGATTAATTGAATTGATGGAGGGAAATACAATATTTCATTTTTGTATATGACCAAATGAATATTTAATGGAATGTTGTTTTCAATATATGGGGATACTGTGTAGGTTTTTGTCTGTGAAAGCCTTTTTCGAACAGTTGGTTCTGTGAAAAAATTAAATAGCCATGTTCCATTTCCAGCACAAGAAGAGTCAGATTGAATCACAAAATTATTATATCGTGGATATTTTTGGGTTAAAGAAGTGTATGTGATTTTCGAACCATCCATAACAGAAAAAGGTAATTGGTTAACTATACCGTGAAGCCATAACCGCGTTCTAATTTTATTTTCTAGCAACAAAACTAGTTCCATTTTGTTCAATCCAACAACTCGTTCTTGAACTTCAAAACTTAGAAAAGGATAGTCTGGAGGATAATAAAGCAAAAATTTACAATCGGGATATTCATTGATTATTTCTCTTGCCGTATCATTTATATATGCTATCCAGTCATCGTTATCTTCATTACAATCTATCCTGCACCCTGTAAACTTGTCAAAAGAATGGTTAGAGTTTTTATTTGTTCCATATATTGTTATAGAACCATCAAATAAATCTCCCGTATTATTTATCTCGGATTCTCTAACTCCAATCCAAAATAATTTTTCATAATTTTTCATTTTAATTCAGTTCTCCCTTAATTACTGCTTTTTCCAAATAATCAGTAAAAGATTCAATCCTTTTTAAAAAAGTTGTATGATCTTGTTTTTTAAGTTCATTAATTTGTTTAGACAAACAATCGCAACTTACTTGTTGTATTAGTTTGTTAATTAATTTTTCTCTAGAGTTCCAGTCGTACACATGGTTAAATGAATGATAAAATTCAAATAATGATTGTTCGCATATGGGACAACAAACAGGAAAAACCGTATGTTGGTCGATGTTTGCATAGCTTTCGTCTCTATTACCATAATAGGCAACCGTAATTTTATTCAAGTAATTAGCTGGTAAACTCTTTAATAAAATAATTAAAAGCCAATGTGATACTGGTTGGTAGAATTCTAAAGAATACATATAATACAAGAGTGTAAATGGTTTTATGTTGATAGGAAAAATAACAGCTCGGCAATTTTTTTCTAATACCCATAGCATTGTTTTTTCGGCATCCTTTAGTTGCTCAGCCGGACTCATAAAAGGCATCCCCAACAAAATATTCAGTACAACGGCAAAACCAAATTTTTTAATCAGGGTTATCGTGTTATCCAACTTATCAAGATCAATTGATTTCATAATTAAAGAAGAAAGGCATTGAGAATTAACAGTTTCAAGTCCCATCTCTATGTAAATATTTTTATTGGGTAGTACTTGTTGTATCAATGATAATTTATCTTCTGTAACTGTATTAAAATGGGTTTCTATTCCAATCTCTGACACAGAACAGTTCTTTAACTCGTTTATAATTTTTGAAAATAAATTTGTTGATATTTGATATTCGTCCATTATGCTTCCGTTTGCACACAAATGAATCGATTTAAATTTTTGTAAATCCCAGCTTAAAATGTCCCTAAAAGATTCAATATACTCATCATCGCTCCAATTTTTAATGCTGTAACCGTAGTCGCACATAACACATGTGCCCGCCTTGTCGTTTCTGCAGCATTTGCTAGTGAAAACTATTTCAAGCATATCTCCTACAGGGGTAGCAGTACAGGCTTTAGCTTCATTTAAATCTGGGCGTTTATTTCTGATTAATCGATTTGACTGAAGAATAATTTCTCTATTCATATTTTCAACCTCTCTTTTGCTAATCGAAAGATAATTATTAGTTATGCTCAATTAACTTACAATAATTAAGTATTATTGTAAGTTAAGAGAGTTCCATATAATTAAATGAGGTCAGACTGTCTCGCAAAGACAAAGTACTTACGGTATTGAGAAGCAATAAAAGCGGAGACATATGTCTTGCTAATTTTGAATTATGCAACATTGAATTAAGGATTATAATTGACATGTTTACAAATAATGAAATCAGAGTTTCAACAAAGGTTTGAACGTATGTAATAATCAAGCTGAAAATATCTGTTGAAAAAAGCAGGGAAATTTTTCCCTGCTTTAATTTGTTTTGTGAAAAAATTCTGTTTATATCTTTCTTAAAAGTATTGACAATCAAAGACTTGACAGTTAAAATATAAACAATGCGAAAGGATGTGATAATGTGAAGTATTATGAAGACTTTCTGAAATTAGGCTGCTTCAGTTTTGAAGAAGCAGTTAATATTGTAGGTTTGGAGGCCACTGCCAAATCAATATTGCAGCAATATACGAAAAAAGGATATATAACTAAAATAAAGCGCGGATTATATGCTGCTGTGAGTTTACTTGACAGAGAGCCGGTTTCCGGTAAGTTTGTAATTGCTTCAAAAATAACGGATACTTCTGTTGTATCGCATCACTCTGCCTTTGAATTTTACGGATATGCCAATCAGGTATCATATAATATGACTGTAACTTCAGACCGTAAGTTTAACGACTTTGATTTTAACGGTTTTCATTTTACTCGTTTGCAGCCGTCAGTAAGCTGCGGGGTGGTAAAGTATGCTTCGGGTGAAACAGTTACGGATATTGAGCGTACTGTTCTTGACAGTATAAACGATTTTGAAAATGATATGGGCTTTGAGGAGCTAATACATTGCATATCGGCTATACCGTTGTTAAATGAAAATAAATTGCTTGCTTACCTTGAGGAATATGACAAATGCTTTCTTTATCAAAAAGCCGGATTAATAATGGAGCATTTTAAATCGGATTTTGGTATAAGTGAAGACTTCCTGAAAACATGTAAAATGAAATCGGGAAACAGCTCCAGATATTTAATGAAAGGAATAAGCAAAGAAAGTATGGAATTCAGTAACCGCTGGCATTTGACAATACCGCGGGATTTGTGGAGAAACAGCTTAGGCGGAGGTGATGAAGATGCCGAAATATGAGAAGGCTTGGTTATCAGCAAAATCAAAAAAATACGGTGTAGTAAGAGATACGTTTGAAAAGGTTTGCCGCTTAAGAGATGTTTTGAAATTTTTTGACGAATCATCTCTTTTACGTGACAATCTGGCTCTGAAGGGTGGAACTGCAATAAATCTTCTGTTTTTCAATTTTCCGAGATTATCAGTAGATATTGATTTGGATTTTTGTCAGAATCTTTCACGTGAAGAAATGTTGAATACCCGTCAGAAAATTACAGAGATACTTAAGAAATTTATGACCGCTGAAGGATATATCTTGAGCGCGAAATCCAAATCGCCGCATAGTCTTGATTCTTTTGTGTATGATTATTTCAATTCAGCAGGTGTGAAAGATAACCTGAAAATAGAAATAAACTACTCTCTGCGTTCTCATGTTCTTCCTACACAGAGAATTAAAATGCAGTCTGATATACTGGAAGGTACTTTTGAGGTAAACACCATTTCACCCGCCGAGATTTATGCTTCAAAAACGGTTGCACTTCTGACGCGAGCTGCGGCAAGAGATTTATATGATATGAATTATATGATTCGTTATGGCTTATTTGATGAAAAAGAATTAGAGCAATACAGAAAGTGTGTCGTATTCTATCTCGCAATAGCAACAGAAACTCCGCCGCTGAAGCTTGATTATTCTGCCATTGATACAATTACACCGCATAAAATCACTACTGATTTAAAGCCTGTGATTCGTGATCGCGATGTTTTTACCTTGGATAGCGCAAAGGAAACAGTACAAAGATTTCTTCAGGATAATCTGTTTATAACTGAAAAAGAAGCTGAATTTCTAAAGAAATTCAAATCTGGACATTATCATCCTGAAATTCTTTTTGATGATGAAGAAACAATAAACCGAGTTGCAGATCATCCGATGGCAAAATGGAAAACTGACAAAAAACGTAAATGAGAAGCAAAATGAAATTAAATAGCCGCAAAGAAGCCGATGAGATAACCTCGTCGGCTTCTTTGCTACCCAAATATGTAAAATTGTGAATATGCGCCTAAGATATGACTTTTGTTTCAAATGCGTAGTCAATTCTGATTAACCGAAAATACAGATTGAAATTATTATATTTGATAATATATTTTTTATATAATAAGTTGTTACATTTTGTCGAAAATATTATTATACATAATAGGGTTGGTTTTCGATAATTAGTTGAGCATGTTTATCTACGGATAATACTTCAGAAAATTTGCGTGTTTTCTATCTTTAAATATATGTTTTTGTGATAATAATTTTCTGCGTTTGCTTCCATAGAAGAATCTAAAAGATTTATTATGTATAAACTATATAAATTTATTGTTTTGTACCTTGTATCATGATAATGTATTGTATATTTTATTAAAACACGCTATAATCAACTTACAATAACTATTTATTATTGTAAGTTAAAATTAAAAGAAAACCTTAGATA